>NZ_NHRF01000001.1:0-598210 GCF_002204305.1 Microbacterium sp. AISO3
GTCTGTCCCCGTCGCGCCCCCCGTCGACTCGCCACACTCTGCGGATGCCGCCCCCGCCGCATCCGCACTTCCTGGCGACTCGACGGTGGGCGCGACGGGGACAGACCGGTGATCGAGGTCTGGGAGGCCTCCATCAGCGAGCTGGACGCGGCGCTCGCGCGCGGTGAGACCACCGCGGTCGGGCTCGTCGAGGCGTACCTCGCGCGCATCGACGCTTACGACGGCCCGGATACCGCCACCGCGCTCAACGCGATCGTGGTCCGAAACCCCGATGCCCTCGCCGAAGCCCGCGCATCCGATGAGCGTCGCGCGCGCGGCGAGAGCCGCGGCCCGCTCGACGGCATCCCCTACACCGCGAAGGACAGCTACCTCGTGCGCGGCCTGACCGCGGCCGCCGGAAGCCCCGCGTTCGCCGACCTCGTCGCCCAGCGCGACGCCTTCACGATCGAGCGGCTGCGGGATGCCGGCGCCATCTGCCTCGGGCTGACCAACATGCCCCCGATGGCCAACGGCGGCATGCAGCGCGGTCTCTACGGGCGGGCCGAGAGCCCGTACAACGCCGACTATCTGACCGCCCCGTTCGCGTCGGGATCGTCGAACGGCTCGGGGACGGCCACCGCAGCGAGCTTCGCCGCGTTCGGGCTCGGCGAGGAGACGTGGTCGAGTGGGCGCGGACCGGCCTCGCACAACGCCCTCTGCGCCTACACCCCGTCGCGCGGCGTGATCTCGGTGCGCGGCAACTGGCCGCTCGTCCCGACGATGGATGTCGTCGTCCCCCACACCCGGACGATGGCCGATCTGCTCGCCGTGCTCGATGTCGTCGTCGCCGACGATCCCGACCCTCACGGCGACTTCTGGCGGGTGCAGCCCTGGGTCGAGATCCCGGCCGCCTCGGCCGTCCGCCCGCAGACCTACCGCGACCTCGCGGTCACGGGCCCCGCCGACGCCCGCGCGGTGCTGGCCGGCCGACGCATCGGCATTCCGCGCATGTACATCGGCGCCGATCCGGATGCCGGCACCGCCGACTCCCCCGGCATCGGCGGGCCGACCGGGCGACGCATCGAGACGCGGCCAAGCGTGATCGCGCTGTGGCGGTCGCTTCGCGCTGAGCTCGAGGCAGCCGGAGCCGAGGTCGTCGAGACCGACTTCCCCGTCGTGTCGCGCTACGAGAACGACCGGCCCGGCGCGGGGTCCATCGCGACGAACGGTCGCGTGAGCCCCGAGTACCTGCGCCGCGAGATCGTCGATCTGTCGGCCTGGGCCTGGGACGACTTCCTCCGGGCCAACGGCGACCCCGCCTTCCCCGGCCTCGCGCGCGTCGACGGAGCACGGATCTTCCCGCATCCCGACGGCGCCCTGCCCGACCGCTACGACGGATTCGACGACGACATCGCCGGGTATCCCGACTGGGTCCGCGCGCACCCGCGCGCCGCGCTCACCGACATCCCGCATCTCGAGGCCGGGCTCCGCGGGCTCGAAGAGACCCGGGCGGTCGACTTCGAGGAGTGGATGGATGTCGCGGGCCTCGACGCCGTCGCCTTCCCCGCCGTCGCCGATGTCGCACCCGCCGACATGGACGTCAACTCCGCGTCGGCCGATCTCGGCTGGCGCAACGGCACGTGGATCGCCAACGGCAATCTCGCCATCCGCCACCTGGGCATCCCGACGGTGACGGTTCCGATGGGACTCCTCCCCGACATCGGGATGCCGGTCGGCCTGACGATCGCCGGGCGCGCGTACGACGACAGCGCGCTGCTGCGGCTCGGGACGGCCGTCGAGGCGATCGCTCCGCGGCGGGTCGCACCGCCGCGGACTCCGCCGCTGACCTGATCCATCCGCCGGGCACCGACCTGTCCCGCACCGCCCCGACGGAACTACCCTCGACGCAAGGAGGACCCATGACCGAGCGCTTCCCCGCCCGCATGCACGACGTCACCGATGAGACGCGCGCGATCGTCGATCTCGTGCTGGAGTATTCGCGCGGCCGGCTCCTCGCCGAGGACACCCCGCTCGACAAGCCCCTGCCACCCTCCGAACTGCGGCGCCTGGCCGGGCGGACGATCGACGCGGGCGGTATCGGCGCACGCAAGGCCATCGGCGTCTTCGAGCACATCCTCGCGCCGTCGTGCATCTCGACCGACGACCCCCGCTACCTTTCCTTCATCCCGAGCGCCCCGTCGAAGGCCGCCGCGGCGTTCGATCTCGTCGTCTCGGCGAGCGCGCTCTACGGCGGGTCGTGGCTCGAGGGCGCCGGAGCGGTGCACGCCGAGAACGAGGTGCTGCGCTGGCTCGCCGACGAGTTCGGGCTGCCCGCGAGCGCCGGTGGTGTCTTCGTGCAGGGCGGCACGCTCGGCAACCTCTCGGCGCTCGTCGCCGCACGCGAGACCGCCCGCGGGCGCGGCATCCGTCCCGACCGCTGGCGCGTGGTCTGCGGCGCCGAGGCGCATTCCTCGATCGCGTCGGCGGCCCGCGTCATGGACGTCGACGTCGTCGCGGTACCCGTGGCCGATGACGGCGTGCTGCGGGGCGAGGCGGTGCGCGCCGCACTCGCGGAGCACGGCGAGAGCGTCTTCGCCGTCGTCGCGACCGCCGGGTCGACGAACTTCGGCATCGTCGACGACATCGCCTTCGTATCGGCTGTCACGCGCGAGCACGGCGTGTGGCTGCACGTCGACGGCGCTTACGGCCTCGCGGCGATGCTCTCCCCGATCGCGCGCCACCGCTTCGCCGGTGTGGAGAACGCCGACTCGGTCATCGTCGACCCCCACAAGTGGCTGTTCGCGCCGTTCGACGCGTGCGCGCTGATCTACCGCGACCCCGAGCTCGGGCGACGGGCGCACACGCAGCACGCCGAGTACCTCGACACGCTGACCGAGACCTCCGACTGGAGCCCGTCCGACTACGCCGTGCACCTCACGCGCCGGCCGCGCGGCCTTCCGCTGTGGTTCTCGCTCGCAACCTATGGCACCGACGTGTACCGCGACGCGATCACGCGGTCGATCGAGCTCGCCGAGCGCATCGCCGCCGAGATCGAACGCCGCCCGGAGCTCACACTGGTGCGCCGACCTCAGCTCGGTGTCGTCGTCTTCGAGCGGGTCGGGTGGGAGCGGTCCGACTATGCGCGCTGGTCGTCGGATCTGCTGGAGCGTCAGCACGCGTTCGTCACCCCGAGCAGTCACACGGGACGGACGAACGCCCGGTTCGCGATCCTCAACCCCCGCACGACGTACGACGACCTGACCGGCATCCTCGACACGATGGCCTGATCGACGCGATGGGGCCTCATCACGTCGCGCAGGACGACGTGAGGCCGAGCGCGACGGAGAGGAAGCCGATCTGCGCGGTGTTGGTGGCGGCACGCTCCCACCCGCCGGGGCCAACGGCGTACAGGGTGAAGACCGACGAGCCGAGCTCGACGAGGCTCGGCGCGAGCGATACCGACGTGGCCGTGGCCGGAAGCGTGCCGGAGCGGTTGGAAGAGCCCACGAGCGTCCACCGGTACCCGGTGATATTGCCGCCCACCGGTGCCGTGTTCCACCCGACGACCGCGGGAACGAGCAGCCCGGATTGCACGCACCGCACCGCACCGGGCGATGTCACGGTCACGGCCGAGAGGCTCGTCGAGGCGGCGACCTCGGCGTCGACCCAGGCCGCATCCGTCTCCACCGGTGCGATCAGCCCGACGGCGACGCACCCGGCGAGCGCGAGCCCCGCGGCGACGAACCAGGCACGGCTCCGAGGCCGCGGGGAGCTCACGCGCGCCCCCTCGGCCTACGCCGCCGCGACCGGTCTCCCCGGTCTCGCCGCGGCCAGAAGATCGCCACGACGAGCACCGTCGCAGCCCCGGTCACCCCGGCCATGACGGGCGGCGTCCCCACGCCGGCGATGAGCGGCGCGATGCCCGGAACCGAGAACATCACGATCCGAACGCACTCCACGTCGTAGGGGAACGGATCCTCGACGACATTCGCGTCGCCGCGCATCGTGATCCGACGCGCCTCGGGGTCACCGTCCGGAACCGCGACGACACTTGTCACCCGGTGCGTGATCGGCAGCTTGCCCGCGCGCTCGACGGTCACGACGTCACCCACGCGGACCTCGGACGCCGGGATGCCGCGAGCGACGGCCGCCGCACCGGCGGGGATCGTCGGCGACATCGAGCCGGTGCTGAACAGCGTCACCCGGATGTCGAACACGGCCGCCGCGATCGTCAGCGCGATGCAGAGCGCTCCTGTTGCCGCAGCGAGCACGAGCATCGCGTCACCGACGCGCGAGAGGGGCCGCCGTCGTGGGGTCACGACCCGCGCCGTCCGGGCTTCGGCGCGGGTCGCCGGCTTCGTCGGCTTCGTCAGCTTCGTCACCGTGGTCGGCGATGTCATACGGATCTCAGCTCGCCGATGTTCCCGTGAACGTCCACGTCACCGTTCCGGAGGTTCCCTGGAAGGAGTTGGCCGCACCGGGCTGGATGCGGACTTCGACGCAGAAACCGAGCTGCGCCCCCGCGGCGTCGATCGGGTTCGCGACGATGGTGCCGGGAACCGTGGTCACCGGAATGTAGGTCGAGGCGCTGCCCGCGACGAAGACGGGGGTGCCCGACGTGAACGCGGCGGCATTGCAGGTCGCGGTGGGGACTGCGGCACTCAGCCGGACTGCGCGGTACTCGAGTGCCGGCGTCAGCCCGCCGGTCGCGGTCGCGGATGTCAGCGAGATCGTGCCCCCGACGGTCGAGGCGGGCGACGTGCGCACGTTGATCCAGGCCTGAGCGAGGGCACCCGGTGAGAGCGCACCACCCGAGAAGGTCAGGGTCGCCGCGTTCGGTGCCGTCGCGTGACTCGCATAGGTCGGAGAGCCAGCCGTCTGCGACTGCGTGTCGAAGACGCTCGCGACGAACGACCCGGTGGCCACCTCACTGTCGGTCCAGGCGGCGATCGTCGATGCCGTGCCCACCCCGAGCACGCTTCCCGCCGCGAGGACCGCCAGGACGCGTCGGCGCCGCCACCGGCGTCGCGCATCCCCTCTCGTCTGCATCCGCGGAATCAGGGCAGCGTGTCGCCCGAGGTACCCGCGAACTCCCACGTGATCGTCCCGGCTTCGCCCTGCTCGATCGCACCGGCAGTGACCACGAAGCAGAGGTTCACCGGGGTCCCGGCGGCGGTGAGGTCGAAGACGTCGACGGTTCCGGTCGCGTCGGCGGCACGGTCTGCGACGACCTCCGTGCCCGTGGGCGGGGTGGCTGCCGAACACGTCACGCCGAAGTCGTCCTCGACGAAAAGCGAGTACGTGAGGTCGTCGCCGATGGCTCCGCCGATGACGTTCTCGACAGAGACGGCGGCCTCGTTCGTCGAGGTGCCCGACAGCTGCACGGCGAACGGCGCGTAGGCCACGTCATCGGGGGCGAGGGCGTCGGCGTCGAGCGTGAAGGTGAGGGTCTTACCCGGTGCGGCGGCATCGCTCGTGAACGTCGTCCCGTCGGTGCTGCCCTCGAGGTCGAACGACCCAGCGCCGAACGTTCCCGTGGCGAACTCCGAGTCGTTCCAGACAGCGAGCGTGACGATCGCACCGACCCCGAGGACCAGGCCGCCCGCGGCGAGCGCCAGCGCCATCCGCCGGCGGCGCTGCGGGTCGGGGGACGCATCCGCCCGGGATGGTTCTGCTGATGCGGGTGCGGATGTCATGGGCGGGGCTCCTCGGGCGCGACGCGGACGGTTCAGATCCTGAGGACTGTAGCCGCGGAATGTGCAGGTCCGAGAGGCTTCCGCGCCGAGACCAGTACACCGGGATTCATCCTCGGCATCCCTCAGTAGCCGGGTTCGCCGACTACTGAGACCCGCGCCCCGAACTCAGCGTCAGCCGATGACGGCGATGCGCTGCTCGTCGCCCGCGGGCGACACCAGCACGATCTCGCCCGGACGAGCGTCGTCCGAGACGCCGTCGACCCCGAGCACGCTCAGCCGGGGCGCGTAGTCCATCGTGCAGACCTGATCGGCCGCTCCGGCGGCCTCGGTGGCGCGCACCGCGTCACCGTCGAGCGCCACGGTCTCGAACACGGGCGGGCAGCTCGACGAACCCCAGGTGAGCAGCACGAGGCCCGCGTCATCGAACCAGCCGGCGCTCGGCACCATGTCACCGGTCACCTCGCCCGTCGGCCCCTCGAGCCCGGCGACCCCGTCCAGATCGGCGTCGCCGGTGTATCCGCCGGTCACGACGATGTCGACGTCCTGGGTGGGGTCGACGCCCGCCGGCAGCCCGACGTACGACGCGCGCGGAACGTAGTCGCGCGTGCAGGCCGTGCCCTCGGGGTCGGTGAGCTCGACGGTGACCGTCTGTCCCGACGCCGTCACCTCGCCGACGACGGGCTGACACGAGGAGCTGCCGTACGTCACGAGGCCGACAGCACGGCCGCTGTCGAGCCACGCCGCCTCGACATCGGCGTCCTGCGACGGCGCCGCCGAGCCGGTATCCGACCCGCTGGCACCCGTGTCGCCGGGCGCGGCCCCGCCGGGGGTCGTGGCGCAGCCTGCGAGCGCGAGCGCCGAGAGGAGCAGCAGAGCGGATGCCGCGGTCGTGCGTGTCGTCGTCATGGTCTCATCCTTCCGTCATCCCGAAAGTGTCGCGTCGCCGCGCATCGTCTCAGAACCCGATCACTGCAGCGCGGAGGTCAAGCGCGCGAGGTTGTCGAGCACCGTCGACCGGAGCGGCTGCTTCATCCACTCCTCGAGGGTGAGCTCACGCGAGAGCGACCGGTACTGGTCTTCAACCTGACGCAGCTGGGCGATGAACTCCTCGCCGCGCACGAGCATGGAGATCTCGAGGTTCAGACCGAACGACCGCATGTCCATGTTGCTCGAGCCGATGATGGCCACATCGTCGTCGATCGTCAGGCTCTTCGTATGCAGGATGTAGGGCTTGCGATACATCCAGATCTTCACGCCCGCCCGCAGCAGCGCTTCGTAGTAGCTGCGCTGGGCGTGGTAGACCATCGCCTGGTCGCCCTCTTCCGAGACGAACAGCTCGACCTGCAGGCCGCGCTGGCAGGCCGTCTGCACCGCCAGCAGCAGCCCCTCGTCGGGCACGAAGTACGGGCTCACGATGATGACGCGCTTCTGCGCCGCGAACAGCAGGGCGGTGAACAGCTTGAGGTTGTTCTGGAACTCGAATCCGGGCCCGGACGGGACGATCTGGCAGTCCAGGTCGCCCGGCCCGCTCTCGAGCTCGAACAGACCCACGTCTTCGGAGGGCGCCGAGCCGGTCTCGCTGTACCAGTCCGAGAGGAACACCGCGTCGATGCTCGCCACCACGGGGCCCTGCACCCGCACCATCAGGTCGACCCAGTGCAGGCCGCGCTTGATGTTCTTCTTCAGGTTGTAGGTCGAGTCGGTCATGTTCTGCGACCCGGTGAACGCCACCCGCCCGTCCACGACGATGAGCTTGCGGTGGTTGCGCAGGTCGGGCCGCTGGTATTTGCCGCGAAGCGGCTGCACCGGGAGCATGTGGTGCCAGTCCGCGCCCATCGCCGTGAGGCGCTTCACCGTGGCGCGATAGTTCGGCTTGCCGCGGTTGGCCCAGTAGTCCAGGAGCACGCGCACGGTCACACCGCGCGCGGCGACCTCTTCGAGCGCGGCGAAGAAGACGTCGGTCGTCTCGTCGGACTGGAGGATGTAGAACTCCACGTGCACGTACCGCTCGGCTTTGCGGACCTCCTCCGCCATGCGGCGGATGCTCTCCTCGTAGTCGGAGATGATCTCGGCGCCGTTGTCGCCCGCGAGCGGCATCGCGCCGAGGTTGCGGTTGAGCGTGACGACCGAGGTGAACCACGCGGGGGCGTCGGGACGCAGAGTGCCGAAGTCGAGCCCCTCACTGGTCTCGCGGATGTACTGGTTGATCTCGCGCTGCATCCGGCGCCGCTTTCGCGGCAGACGGGGATTGCCGATCAGAAGGAACAGCAGCACGCCGACGAACGGGATGAAGTAGATCGCGAGCAGCCACGCCATCGCGGCCGTGGGGCGCCGGTTGCGGGGCACGACGATGATCGCCGTGATGCGGATGACGAGGTCGGCGATGAAGACCAGGACGAGCCACCAACCGGGGAACTCGAACGCGGTGAACTCGATCGTCACGCCGCCCCTCCGATCTCCTCGGAATCAGCGTATCGGGCGCGACCGCTCATCCCACGGGTTCAGGGGGCGGAGCTGTCGGGCGCGGGAGCGGCGAGCCCACGGGCCGCACGCTCCTCGGCCTCGATCTTCGCGTACGCCCGGCGCTCGGTGCGATCCATGCGCAAGATGCCGCGGAGGACGAAGACGAAGAGCACCGAGACCACGAGGGTCGGCAGCAGCGACCAGATGACCGCGCTCACGTATTCGTCCATGCCCCCTATCGTACGTGTCCCCGCTGATGAAAGGCCCAGTCGGGCAGGTGGCCGATCTGCGCGAACGACATCAGGATCTCGGCGAGCCCGTGATCGGGGTCGATCTCGAGCGCCCGCTCGGCGTACGACGCGGCGTGCGTGGATCGCCCCAGCGCCCAGGCGAGCCATGCGCACAGCGCGAGCGGTCCCGGCCGCAATCGACGCGGGGCCAGTGCGGCGACCTCTCGCACCACCGCGAGCGCGGCGAGCAGGCGGTCGGGGTCGGGTCTGTCGCCGTCGCCCCACATGATGCGCCCGAGCCGTTCCGGATACTCCTCACCTCGCTCCCACCGTCGCTGGGCTTCGAGGGCGTCCTCGCCGCGGTCGGCATCCGTCGCCCACTGCACGAGGGCGACATCGCGCAGCGACGGTCGTGACAGGCACCAGACCAGCAGCGCCACGACGAGAGGGTCGAGCTCGGCGGGATCGCCCCCGAGCACCCGCTCGAACAGTCGCGGCGGGGCGTCGAGCTCGCACGCCGCCTCGAGTGCGGCGGGGTCGACACCGCCGCCCTCCGCCCCCGACTCGCGCGTATGCCGGCGGCCACCGCCCACCCGCGGGATGCCGCACACCACCGCGAGCGCCGTCTCGAGCGAGCGGAGCGCGCCGCCCACCGCGCGCCGTTCTGCGGCGCTGCGACGCGGCAGAACGGCGCCCGATGCGTGATCGCTGTCGATCGCGGGATCGGGGCCCGGACCGGGGTGCCGCGCAGCGGCCCGCTCGATCTCGTCGAGAGACCGGCCGCCCGTCGGGCACGACGAATCGAGGTGCGACCCCCAGCCGTCGGTCGCGACGGTCAGCAGGTCGACGACCCGCACACCGCAGACGTCGGCCGCCCGGCTGACCGCCGCCAGGACGGGCACCCCTGGCAGCCCGTCAGCCGCCGACTCCGGGACGTACGCGATCGCTGTCAGGGCATCGGCGTCCGGAATGCGGCACACCATCCCGACGATCGTCGCAGCGGCACTGTCGAGGTCGCCGAGCGCGCCGGTCGGCAGGTCGACGCGCATCGCGCCGAGGCTCCGCGACCCCGCGAAAGGCACCACGATGAGGCTTCGGCTCGGGACGAAGCCGAGCAGATGAGGAACGAGGGAGAGGAAGTGCGCGGCATCCGCGGCGCCAACAGTCGTGGTCATGCAGACCAGGCTGGCGCCGGGCGAGGCGGTGCAGAGCGCGAGCGGGACGGGATGTGGAAACCCGGACGGACCTCGCGGCCTCGCAGGAATCGGCGGTTACTTGACCAGCGGGAAGAGGATCGTCTCGCGGATGCCGAGGCCCGTGATCGCCATGAGCAGGCGGTCGATGCCCATGCCCATGCCGCCGGTGGGCGGCATCCCGTGCTCGAGCGCCCGCAAGAACTCCTCGTCGACGCGCATCGCCTCGTCGTCGCCGCGAGCGGCGAGCTTGGCCTGCTCGACGAAACGCTCGCGCTGGATGACCGGGTCGACGAGCTCGGAGTAGCCGGTCGCCAGCTCGAAGCCGCGGACGTAGAGGTCCCACTTCTCCACGACGCCCGCGATCGTGCGGTGCTCGCGGACGAGCGGCGACGTGTCGACAGGGAAGTCCATCACGAAGGTCGGGCGCTCGAGCCCGCCCTTGACGAAGTGCTCCCAGAGCTCTTCGACGAGCTTGCCGTGCGTCGCGACCTTCTCGGGCACGACGACGCCCACCTCGGCGGCGAGCGTCTGAAGCTCCTCGAGCGAGGTGGCGGGCGTGATCTCGCGCCCCGCGGCGGCCGAGAGCGAGTCGTACATCGAGATGCGGTCCCATTCGCCGCCGAGATCGAACTCGGTGCCGTCGGCCCACGTGACGGTCGTCGATCCCGCGACGGCGATCGCCGCGTTCTGGATGAGCTCCTGCGTCAGATCGGCGATGCCGTTGTAGTCGCTGTACGCCTGGTAGGCCTCGAGCATCGCGAACTCGGGGCTGTGGGTCGAGTCGGCGCCCTCGTTGCGGAAGTTCCGGTTGATCTCGAACACGCGGTCGATCCCGCCCACGACGGCGCGCTTGAGGAACAGCTCGGGCGCGATGCGCAGGTACAGCTCCGTGTCGAAGGCGTTCGAGTGCGTGATGAACGGGCGCGCGGCGGCACCACCGTGCTGCACCTGCAGCATCGGGGTCTCGACCTCGAGGAAGCCGTGCTCGTCGAACGTGCGACGCAGCGAAGCGTTGACCTTCGCTCGGGCCACGACCGTCTCGCGCGCGGTGTCGCGCACGATGAGGTCGAGGAAGCGCGAGCGCACGCGGCTCTCCTCGCTCAGCTCGGAGTGCAGGTTCGGCAGCGGCAGCAGCGCCTTCGACGCGATCTGCCACGCGGACACCATGATCGACAGCTCGCCGCGGCGGCTGGAGATGACCTGGCCCGTGACCGAGACGTGGTCGCCCAGGTCGACGAGCTCCTTCCACGCCTGCAGCGACTCGTCGCCGACCTCGGCGAGCGAGACCATGGCCTGGATGCGGCTGCCGTCGCCCGACTGCAGCGACGCGAAGCAGAGCTTGCCGGTGTTGCGGCTGAACACGACGCGTCCCGCGACCGACGCGGTCACGCCGGTCTCGGCGCCCGCCTCGAGGTCGGCGAAGCGCTCGCGCAGCGCCGGGATGGTGTCGGTGACGGCCACGGCGACGGGATAGGCGCCGCCCGCGGCATCCGCTCGTTCGCTCAGCAGCCGCTCGCGCTTGGCGAGGCGCACGGCCTTCTGCTCGATGACGTCGTCGGCGTCGTCGACGGGGGGCACGGGCGCGTCGCTCATGGCAGAAAAACTCCTCGGGATTCGACGTGCCAGTCTACCGAGCGCGCCACGGCTGCTCGGCGATACACCGGTGCTCGGCGATACAGCCGTCGGACCACTGGTGCTGGTGTCGCCTCGGCGGCGCCGCGGCACGACTCCAGCACCGCCGGTCCGACGAATGTGCACCCAGCACGCCGCCGGCAGCGCCGAGCCGGCCGGCTACGCGACGGGACCGCGGGCGACGCGCAGGCCGATGTCGTCGTGCGCGCTGTCGGGGCGGGCCCCGCGGCGCGTGCCCGCCCGCACGGATGTCGCGGCGTCGGCGAACCCACCGCCCCGGAACACCCGGTCGCGCGACCCAGTGTCGGGGGCGAAGAGGTCCCAGCACCACTCCGAGACGTTTCCGAGCATGTCGAACAGGCCGAAGAGGTTCGGATGCCGCCCGCCCACGTTCTGCGGCGACGAGAGGTTGTCGGCCGCGGTCCAGGCGATCTCGGCGAGCGGGCCGTAGTGCGCCGCCGCCGAACCCGCGCGGCAGGCGTACTCCCACTCGCGCTCCGTCGGCAGCCGGTACCCGTCGGCGTCGTCGTACCAGTGCACCTCGTCGCCGTCGACGGCGTAGGCGGAATCGAGCCCCTCCCACTCCGACAGCGCGTTGCAGAAGCGCACGGCCCGAAGCCACGACACCGCGACGGCCGGGCGACGGGGATGCGCGGCGGTGATCCCGAGCACCTCCCCGAGCTGCTCTTCGGTCACGGGATAGACGCCGATCTCGAAGGAGGCGACCCGCGGCCCCCGCCCTGCGCCGGCGACGGGCAGCTCTCCGGCCGGGATGCGGGCGAGCTCGACGTCGCTCACAGCAGTTCGTCGTCGGGGTCCGCGCCCCGGCCCGCGGCGGTGAGCGCACGGTCGACCGTCGAGTGCACGAGCGTCGAGAGGAAGCGCCCCGGGGCGTCGACTCCGGCGTCCTCGAGCAACGCGGCCGACTGCTGGACGATCGAGGCGGCGAACTGCGTCGCGGTCGCGATCGCCTCGCCGTAGGCCGGGCGGTCGGCGTCGGCGACGACGACGGGCTCGCAGCCCAGCTCGACGGCGAGCGCCTGCCCGATCGGCAGGACGGCTGCCGGCGCGGTCACCGCGGCGTAGGCGCCCGTGAGCTGGCGGAGGTCGAGGGTCGACCCGGTGAACGCGATCGCCGGGTGCACCGCGAGCGGGATGGCGCCTCGCGCGGCCGCGGGCGCCAGCACGTCGAGCCCGTGCCCGGGATCGGTGTGCAGCACGAGCTGCCCGACCTGCCAGGCACCGAGCTCGGCGAGGCCGCTGACCAGCGGGCCGAGCTCGTCGTGCGGCACCGCGATGACGACGAGCTCGCTGCGGCGCACGACCTCGTCGGCGTCGAGCACCGGCACCCCCGGGATGACCGCGTCGACGCGTTCCCGATCGGAACCCGCGGTGACGCCGGTCAGCGCATGACCGGCACCCGCGAGCGCCGCGCCGATCACGGGCCCCACCCGGCCGGCGCCGATAATGCCGACCCCCAGGCGCGAGTTCGCGGTCATCGCCCACCCTCCGGAGGCGTCTGCCCCGCCGGCGGCGTCTGCCCCGCCGGCGGCGTCTGCTCCGCGGGAGGCGTCTGCTCCACGGGAGGCACGAACGGAGGCGCATAGGGCGGGGGCGGCACAGCGCCCGGCGGAAGCTCCGTCGCGCTCGGCGGGGGCGGCACGGGGCTCGGGCCGGCACTCGGGCTCTGCGCCGGAACGGGCGGCACCGGCTCGACGGCATCCATCAGCGCGACGGCATCCGACAGCGCGTCGGCATCCGTCGGTCCGTCGGCATCCGTCGTCTCCGCCCAGCGGTGCGAGCGGTCGGATGCCGCCGCGGCGACGGCCACCCGGGCGACGCGCTCGAACGCCGCGATCGCGTCGTCGCGATCGATGCCCGCGACCGCGGTGAGCACCGGCCCCGAGACCGTGTGAGCGCGCAGCGTCGCGACCCGCAGCGCGCGTGAGACCGGCCCCTGGTGCAGCGCGACCGACTGCAGCCGCGCGAGCGGCAGCACCGCGAGCATGCGCCAGATCAGCCCGCGCCGCAGCATCAGCAGGTCGCCGTTGATCGCAAGACCGTTCCGGCGCCACGACAGCAGACGCACGATGCGTGCGCGCCGCGGCGTCGTGACGTATCCCCCGGCGGACGAGCCGCCGAGCACACCGTCGCGGATGATCGCCGCGCGCTCCTCCTCGCTGGCCGACGGCAGGATGAGGCCGAGCACCCGCTCGACGTCGGCGAGCGTGCCGACGGGAAGGACCGTGGTGAACTGGTCGGTCGTCGTGTCGGAGGCGCTTCGGCCGGTCATGCGGTTGATCCGAACCGTCCACCACCCGAACCCGCGCCAGAGGATGGACTGCGTGATCTCCACGGCGTGGATGCGTCCGGGAGGCAGGATCTCCGACACGGTCGTGAGCAGGCCGAACGTCACGCGTACGCCGTCACGCGTCGGCGCGATGGAGTAGCGCAACGACTTCACGATCGTCCGCACCCAGTACGCCCCGAAACCGAGCAGTGCCGGGAAGTAGGCGAAGAGCACCCAGAACACGCCCTGCGACAGGGCGATCGCGAGCGCGGTGGCGCCCGCGAGGATCACAACGGTGCCCCAGCTGGCGAGCTGCGACCCGATGAGTCGCCCGGGCGGGATGCGCACGACGGACTCGGGCTCGGCGGCATCCGCATCGTCGCCTTCGATGAGACCGGTGATGCCGCGTGCGACGGTGTCGGCGACGGCGACGCGTCCTCCCCCGGCGGCCGCCGCGGCCGCGCGCTGCTCGGCGAGGCGCTGCCCCGAGGCCAGCCGCAGGATGTCGGCGCGGATCGTCTCGGCATTACCGGTCGAGAGGTACTCGAGCTTGACGTTCGCGTCGGCGCCCGCACCCACGATCTCGAGCTTCGCCGCCCCCAGAAGCCGCGCGACCGCGGGGCGGGTGAGGTTGACGCCCTGCACCCGGTCGAGCGGTGCGCGGCGCTGCGTGCGCGAGAGGATGCCGCTGCGCACCTCGACGTCGTCGTCGGTGATGCGGAACGTGTGGAAGCGCCACGACAGATAGAACGCCCCGATGATGAGCGCGAGCACGCCGACGGTGACGAGCAGGGCGATCAGCAGGAGGTTGTTCGCCAGCACCCACCCGATGGGGTCGCCGGCGGCCTCGTACTCCTCCCACTCGTCGATGGGCGCATCGGGCGCGAGCGCCGGCACGAAGATGCTGATGAGCCGGTCGCGCATGTTCGCGACGACGATGCCGAGCACCACGAGCAGCGCCAGGCCGCCGCGCAGCAGCGGCGTCAGCGGATGCAGCCGATGCCACTCGCCGTCGCTCAGCGGCGAGCGGACGAGCTCGGACGGCGGCGCGGAGACGGTCGCGTCGGCCGGGGGCGGGCTCGGAACGGAGTCGCTCACAGCCCGGTCCGCCGCGATTCCGCCACCGACATGAGGTGGTCGCGCAGCGCCTCGGCGGCCTGCTGCGTGAGGCCCGGGATCACGACGCCCGTCGCTGCAGCGGCGGTGACGAACTTCAGCTGCGCGATGCCGAATCCGCGGTCGAGGGGCCCGTGCGTGATGTCGACGAGCTGCATCCGCCCGTACGGCACGGCCACCATGCGCTGCCACAGGATGCCGCGACGGAAGACGAGGTCGTCCTCGCGGAGCTGGTAGCCGATCGAGCGCACCTGGCGCGGCAGGATGGCCATGCCTGCGACGGTGAGCACGATGAGGATGACGCCCGGGATGAGCGCCCACGACTGATCGGCCACCAGGAGCAGCACGAGCATCACGGCGACGATGATCGCCAGGATGAACCCGTTGCTGATGAGCTGGACGGCGAGGTACTTGCGCGAGATCTGGTGCCAGACGCCGTGCTCGAGGGCGAGCCTCCCGGCACCACGCGGCTCGCGGATGCCGTCGTAGGTGCCGGCGTCGAGGGTGGCGTCGATCGCACCCGGCTCCGCAGCGTCAGTGGTGGGAGGGAGTGGCGTCGGGCTCGGGTGGTCCGGGCTGGTCGTCATCGTCGTCCTTCCGAATGGTGCAGAGCTGTTCTGCGATCACACCGGCCGCCACGAGCACGACGGCTCCGACGATCGCGGCGACGACCGCTCCCGTCGAGCCTACTGACGGCGGCACCGGCCGTGTGAGAAGGAAGAGCAGGAGGCCGACGCCGACACCGCCGACGAGCGCCCCGACGATGCTCGACGCCTTCGCGAGCATCGCCACGCGCACCGCCCGGAACGGGTCGACCCGCGGAGCCTGGCCCCGGGTCGCCCGGCGGATCGGCAGCGCGAGGGCGATGACCGAGACTCCCAGCAGCACGAACAGGACGGGGAGCATGACCGACGGGGTGAAGGTCGCGCGGCCCGCGCCCGTGAGCACCTGGTCGATGACGAACCCCGCGGCGATGCCGAGCACCGCCGACACGATGAGGGTCGCGGGAGACGTGCGTCTCACGGCGTGCTCCCGGGCAGAGCCGCCAGCAGCGCGTCGACGCGCCCGCGTCCGGGGAGCACGGCGTCGGGGTCGACCGCGAGCCACGGCCGGAGCACGAAATCGCGCTCGTGCGCACGCGGATGCGGCAGGACGAGCGTCGGGGTCTCGCACACGACGTCGCCGTGCGCGATGAGGTCGAGATCGAGCGTGCGATCCTGCCACCGGGCCTGATCGGCCGAGCGCGGGGCCCGGCCGTGACGCTCCTCGATCGCGTGCAGGTAGCCGAGCAGCACGCTGGGGGCGAGCCTGGTCTCGACGAGGGCCACGGAGTTGAGATAGGCGGGGGCCGCGGCATCCGGGCCGTCGAGGGTCAGCGCGACCGTCTCGATCGGCTCGGCGGCGCGCACCACCTGCGTCAGCGGCAGCCGGTCGAGGTCCGCGATCGCGCGTGCGACGGTCTCGGCCCGGTCGCCGAGGTTCGCACCGATCGCGATGACGGCTCGGCGCGCGGCGGGGTTCTCGGCCGCACGGGGCTCGGGCGATTCCTGGGCGAGGCGGCGGCTCATCGGTTCTCCCGTCGTCGGCTGAGGGTCACGCTGACATCGCCGAACGGCACCGCGATGGGCGCCTGCGGCTTGTGCACGGTCACGGCGACGGCATCCACACGGTCGAAGGCGAGAGCCGCACGGGCGATGCGGTCGGCGACCGTCTCGACGAGGTTCGCCGGCTCTCCCGACAGGATCGCGGCGACCTGTTCGGCCAGCTCCCCGTAGTGGACGGTGTCGGCGACGTCGTCGCTCGCGGCGGCATCGGCCAGCGACAGGTCGAGCTCGACGTCGGCGATGAACTCCTGACCCTCGCGTCGTTCGTGCTCGTAGACGCCGTGATACCCGACGGCCCGGATGCCGCGCAGCGTGATCCGATCGCTCATGAGCCCTCCCGCCACCGCGAGCGCACCGCCAGCGCGTCTCGGGTCGTCGCGACGTCGTGCACCCGCACGCCCCACGCTCCCGCGTCGGCGGCCAGCACGCTCGTCACGGCGGTCGCGAGGTCGCGACGGCCGATGTCGGTGCCGTCCGGGCCGGGGGTGTCCGCGCCGGCGGCGTCTCCGATCGCCTCGCGCAGGAAGCCCTTGCGGCTCGTGCCGACGAGCACACGCTTGCCGAGTCCGACGATGCGGTCGAGGCGGTGCAGCACCGCCCAGTTCTGTTCGCCGCGTTTACCGAAGCCGATGCCCGGGTCGAGGATGATGCGCGAGGGGGCGATACCGGCCGCGGCTGCCGCGCTCACGCGCTCCTGGAGCTCGGCGACCACTTCCGCGACGACGTCGTCGTAGCGGGCGGTGGCGTACATATCGGTCGAGTGTCCGCGCCAGTGTCCGATGACGACGTCCGCGTCGGATGCCGCGACCGCGGCGAACATGTCGGGATCGGCCAGGCCTCCCGAGACGTCGTTGACGATCCGGGCTCCGGCGGAGACGGCGGCTGCAGCGGTGCCGGCGTTCATGGTGTCGACGCTCGCGACGATCCCCCGCGCCGCGAGGGCCTCGATCACCGGGACGACACGACCGCGCTCGAGGTCGGGGTCGACGCGCTCGGCACCCGGGCGGGTCGACTCGCCACCGACGTCGACGATGTGCGCGCCGGCTCGGCGCAGCGTCTCAGCGTGGCCGATCGCGGCGTCGAGATCGAGGTACCGCCCGCCGTCGCTGAACGAGTCGGGCGTGATGTTGAGGATGCCCATGATCGTCGTCATGCCGCGCCGCCCGAGATCAGGGCGATCAGCTCGGCCCGCTCGGCCGGCTCGGTGTAGACGCCGCGGGCGGCGACGGTCACTGTCGAGGCATCCGCCTGACGTCCGCCGCGCATCGTGACGCACTCGTGGGCGGCATCCAGCACGACCAGCACGCCGCGCGCGTCGAGCGCACCCGCGATCGTGTCGGCGATCTGCTCGCCCAGACGCTCCTGCACCTGCGGCCGCGCCGCGAGGGTGTCGACCACGCGCGGCAGCGCGCCGAGCCCGACGACCTGCTCGCCCGGCAGGTACGCGATGTGGGCGTGCCCCGCGAACGGCAGCAGATGGTGCTCGCAGAACGAACGGAACCGGATGCCGCGCACCATGACCGCGCCCGACGGCAGCGTGTCGGGCGCCGGACCCCGCGCCACCGAGATCGTGTGCGCGAGCGGTTCGGCGGCGTCGGCACCGACTCCCGAGAAGAACTCGGCGTACGCGTCGGCGACCCGCTGCGGGGTCTGCTTCAGCCCGGGACGGTCGGGGTCCTCCCCGATCGCCTCGAGCAGGTCGCGCACGAGGGCGGCGACGCGTTCGCGATCGACGGCCACGCCCCGAGCCTACGCGGTCGCGGGTCGCGCCTGCCCCGAGGGGCGACGGTGCGGAGCCCGCTCGGCGGCGGTCTCGGCTTCGGTCTCGGCGACGGTGGATGCCGCCAGCCCGGCCTCCTCGCGACGCTTGGGGACGTCGATCGGGGGCAGGGACGACACCGGGCGGTCCTGGCTCGAGAGCCACTGCGGGCGCGGCGGGAGCTTCTTGATGTCCTTGAAGATCTCGGCGAGCTGCAGGTGGTCGAGGGTCTCCTCTTCGAGCAGCGCGAGCGCGAGCTTGTCGAGGATGTCGCGGTTGGCGTTGATGACCTCGTACGCCTCGTTGTGGGCCTGCTCGATCAGCAGCCGGACCTCGGCGTCGACGCGCTCGGCGATGCGCTCGGAGAAATCGCGGCCGTGACCCATGTCGCGGCCCATGAACACCTCGCCCGACGACGACCCGAGCTTCACGGGGCCAACCTCGGTCGTCATCCCGTACTCGGTGACCATCTTGCGGGCGATGCCCGTCGCCTTCTCGATGTCGTTGGAGGCACCGGTCGTCGGGTCGTGGAACACGACCTCCTCGGCGACGCGTCCGCCCATCGCGTAGGTGAGCTGGTCCTGGAGCTCGTTGCGCGTGACGGAGTACTTGTCTTCGAGCGGCAGCACCATCGTGTACCCGAGCGCCTTGCCGCGCGGAAGGATCGTGACCTTCGTGACCGGGTCGGAGTGGTTCATCGCCGCAGCGGCGAGGGCGTGGCCGCCCTCGTGGTACGCCGTGATGAGCTTCTCCTTGTCCTTCATGACGCGGGTGCGGCGCTGCGGACCGGCGATCACGCGGTCGATCGCCTCGTCGAGCGCGCGCATGTCGATCAGCTGCGCGTTGGAGCGCGCGGTCAGCAGCGCGGCCTCGTTCAGCACGTTCGCCAGGTCGGCACCGGTGAAGCCCGGGGTCTTGCGAGCGATGACGGCGAGGTCGACCGAGGGCGAGAGCGGCTTGCCGCGTCCGTGCACCTCGAGGATCTTCTGACGGCCCTTCAGATCGGGGGCGTCGACGCCGATCTGCCGGTCGAAGCGGCCCGGACGCAGCAGCGCCGGGTCGAGGATGTCGGGACGGTTCGTCGCCGCGATGACGAGCACCGAGACCTTCGGATCGAAGCCGTCCATCTCCACCAGCATCTGGTTGAGCGTCTGCTCGCGCTCGTCGTGACCGCCGCCCATGCCGGCGCCGCGGTGGCGGCCGACGGCGTCGATCTCGTCGATGAAGATGATGGCGGGCGAGTTCTCCTTCGCTTCCTTGAAGAGGTCGCGAACGCGGCTCGCGCCGACGCCGACGAACATCTCGACGAAGTCCGAGCCCGAGATCGAGTAGAACGGGACGCCGGCCTCGCCCGCGACAGCGCGTGCGAGGAGCGTCTTACCGGTTCCGGGAGGGCCGTACAGCAGCACGCCCTTCGGGATGCGAGCGCCGACGGCCTGGAACTTGGTCGGGTCCTTCAGGAAGTCCTTGATCTCCTGCATCTCCTCGATGGCCTCGTCGGAGCCGGCCACGTCGCCGAAGGTGACCGTCGGGGTCTCCTTCGTGACGAGCTTGGCCTTCGACTTGCCGAACTGCATGACGCGGCTGCCGCCGCCCTGCGCGCTCGACATCAGGAACCAGAAGAGCAGGCCCAGCAGCACGAGCGGCAGCATGAGCGAGAGGAAGCCGTCGAACCACGTGGCCCGCGGCACGACGTCGTTGTACCCGTCGGCGGGGTTCGCCGCGTCGACGGCCGCGACGACCTCGTCGGCACGCGCGGAGGTGTAGTAGAACTGCACCTGCTTCGAGCCCTCGAAATCCTCCGAGAGCGTCAGATCCACGCGCTGATCGCCGTCCGTGGTCTGCACCTTCGTGACGGTGTCGCCCTTGAGCAGCTCGAAGCCCTGCTGGGTCGTGATCTGCTTCGCACCGGTGAGGCTGGAGATCAGCATGAAGCCGATCAGCAGCAGCGCGCCGATGAGCAACACGTACATCAGCGGGTTGCGCGTGACTTTCTTGACGTCCATGGTGCGATCAGGCTACCCCGCGACGACTATGCGGGCTCTGTGCGTTCGTTTTGGGCGTACCGGGAGCCGGCTCGCCCGACGAGGGATCGACGCCCGCTCAGCTGTAGACGTGGGGCGCGAGGATGGCGACATCCCGCAGGTTGCGGTACTTCTCCGCGTAGTCAAGGCCGTAGCCCACGACGAAGTCGTTCGGGATGTCGAAGCCGACGTACCGGCAGTCGATCTCGACCTTCGCCGCCTCGGGCTTGCGCAGGAGCGCGAGAACTTCGAGCGACTCGGCACCGCGCGACTGGAAGTTCTCGAGCAGCCAGCTGAGGGTGAGGCCCGAGTCGATGATGTCCTCGACGATCAGGACGTGCTTGCCGTGCAGGTCGGCGTCGAGGTCCTTGCGGATCTGGACGACACCGCTCGACTTCGTGCTCGCGCCGTAGGACGACACCGCCATCCAGTCCATCGTGATGTCGCGCTTGAGCGCGCGGGCGAAGTCGGCCATGACCATCACCGCGCCCTTGAGGACGCCGACGAGGATGAGCTCCTTGCCCTCGTAGTCGGCCTCGACCCGGGCGGCGAGCTCGGCCAGCTTGGCCTGGATCTCCTCCTCCGTGACGAGGACGTCGGTGAGCTGGTCGGCGATCTCGGCGGCACGCATGCGACGAGTTTAGGCGCCGCTCCCGCCCGCCGAGAACTCGACGAGTCGGCCGACGCGGCGGGCGCGGCATCCGGGAAGGTCGATCGGTCCCTGGCCGGAGTAGTCGGTCACGAGCCGGGCGACCTCGAGGGTCTGGCTGCGCGACAGGCTCTCGTGGAACTCGCTCTGCACGACGTGACGGATGATGCGGTGGCGCAGCGCCGGCGGGTTCGCCGCGAGCGCCGCGACAGAGATCGCGATGCCCGCCTCGGCCGGCTCGACGATGTCTTCGATCGTCTCGGCGATCATGTCGTCGAAGGCCTGCGCATCCTCGCGCAGCTGCTCGGCGGTGCGGGCCAGCGCCTCGGCCACGCCCGGACCGAGCTCGGACTCGAGGAGGGGCAGCACACGCTCGCGGACCCGCACCCGCCGGAAGCGGTCGTCGCGGTTGTGCGGGTCGAGCCAGGGGTCGAGTCCGGCCGCCGCGCACGCCGCGACCGTGGTCTCTCGGCGGACCGCGAGCAGCGGGCGAAGCCAGCGCACGCCCGAATCGTCATCGGTGCGGTCGGGGGCCATGCCCGCGAGGCTCGTCGCGCCGGCCCCCCGAGCGAGCCCGAGCAGCACCGTCTCGGCCTGGTCGTCGAGCGTGTGGCCCAGCAGCACGGCGGCGGCGTTCGCGTCGCGCGCGGCATCCCTCAGCACGCCGTAGCGCGCCTCACGGGCCGCGGCCTCGGGCCCGCCCGCGGTGCCGACCTCGACGCTCACGACCAGCGGGTCGAGACCGAGCTCCGCGGCGGCGCGGGCGGCGGCGAGCGCGGCCTCGTCGGAGCCCGGCTGCAATCCGTGGTCGACCGTCACCGACGCCGCGCGCAGGCCGAGCTTCGGGGCCTCGAAGGCGGTCGCGGCGGCGAGGGCCAGCGAGTCGGGGCCGCCCGAGAGCGCGACGATCACGGTGCTGCCCGCGGGCAGTGCCGACAGCGACGCGCGCACGGCGCGACGGACCTCGGCGAGGGCGGGGTTCAGCGACGGCACGCCCCTACGGTAACCGGGCCCGTGCCGTCGGCGGGCTGAGAGCCTCGGCAGGCGCAGCCTCGGGCGGGAAACTCGGGCTGAGCCTGTATGCGGCACGGCGAGCGGCGCGAAGTAGGCTGGACGGCGGCATCCCACCGTCTTATCGAAGGAGCACACGTATGGGCGCGTACGACGCCGTCATCGAGATCCCCCGCGGCAGCCGCGTGAAGTACGAAGTCGACCACGGCACCGGCCGGGTCTTCCTCGACCGCGTGCTGTTCACGCCGATGGGATACCCCAGCAACTACGGCTTCTTCGAGAACACCCTCGGTGAAGACGGCGACCCGCTCGACGTTCTCGTGCTGCTCGACCGCGACATCTACCCCGGCGTGCTGGCGAAGGTCCGCCCCGTCGCCGTGCTGAAGATGAGCGACGAGGCCGGCGGCGACGACAAGGTCGTGGCCGTGCTGGCGAAGGACCCGCGCTGGGCCCACATCCAGGATGTCGACGACATCGACGACTGGACCAAGAACGAGATCGGCCACTTCTTCGAGCACTACAAGGACCTCGAGCCCAACAAGTGGGTCAAGGTCGACGAGTGGGCCAACGCCGCCGAGGCCGAGCGTCTCGTCGCCGAGGCGTTCGAGCGCTTCGAGGAGCACGAGGGCCAGACCAAGACGCAGGGTGAGGGCGAAGCGCCCAACTCGCTCTGAGTCTCACCCGGACGCGAGGAGGGGCGGATGCTGCGGCATCCGCCCCTCCTTCGTCGTTCCGGGCTCGTGAGCGTTGAGGCTCAGACCGAGATGCCGCGGTTGCGCAGGAACGGCGCCGGGTCGATGCGGACGCCGCCCTGGTAGATCTCGAAGTGCAGGTGGCAGCCCTGTGAGATGCCGGTGTTGCCGGCGTAGGCGATGACCTGTCCGGCCGAGACGCGCTGTCCGTATCCGACGTTGTAGCCGCCGTTCTGGATGTGCGCGTACCCCGAGATGATGCCGCCGCCGTGGTCGATCTTGATGTAGTTGCCCCAGTCGCCGGTGTAGGAGGCGTGGACGACCGTCCCGGATGCGGCGGCGTAGATCGGCGCGCCGCAACCGCCGGCGAAGTCGATGCCGCGGTGACCCGTGGTGCAGTACCCGTTCGAGCAGATCGTGCCGCGGTTGCCGAACCACGAGCTGATGTAACCGGGGCCGGGGCGCACCCATCCGGAGGGCTGGACCTGACCGGCACCACCGCCGCCGCCACCACCACTGTTACCGCCGCCTCCGCCGCCGCCACCACCACCGCTGTTGCCTGCCGCAGCGGCCGCCGCTGCAGCTTCCTGACGACGACGCTCTTCCTCCGCGGCACGGCGGGCTGCTTCTTCGCGCTCGCGCTGCTTGCGGGCCTCTTCGCGGCGACGCTCCTCCTCGACGCCCGCCTGGTAGCCGGCGACCGTGGCCGCCGTCTCGTCCTTGAGCGCCGCGAGCTGAGCCTGGAGGGTCGCCATGTTGGCGGTCTGCTCTTCGAGGGCGGCCTGGGCGACCGCTGCTGCTTCCTGAGCGGCGGCGAGCTTCTGCTCGGCCTCCTTCTGCAGGCGGTCGCGCTCGTCGCGGGCCACGCCGGCCTGGTCGCTCAGGCTCTGCGCGGTCTCGCGGGCGGCGACGGCATCCGTGTAGATGCCGCGGTTCGCCTGCAGCAGCTTGTCCATCGTGCCGAGTCGGGCGAGCAGGTCATCGGCGCTCGCAGCGGAGTCGGAGAAGAAGAGCTTGAGGCTCGTGTCGTCGCCGCCGTTGCGGTAGAGCTGCGCCGCGAGCTTTCCGGCTCGGCGGGCCGCCTCGAGGGCGGCTGCCGACTGGGCGTCGGCCTGCTCCTGAAGCGAGGTCGCGCGGTACGCGGCATCCTCGAAGTCGGCCTGCGCCTTGGCGTATTCGGCCCCCAGCCGTTCGGCCTCGGCCTGCTTGTAGGCGACGTCGGCGGTGAGGTCGGCGATCAGCTTCTCGATGCGCGCGATCTCGGCAGCCTTCGCGGACTCGTTGCCCTTCGCGCGCTGCACGTCATCCCACGACGGGTAGCCCTCGATACCGAAGGCGGACGGGATGCCGGGGGCGAGGAACGCCGTCGCTGCGACGAAGCCGACGGCGCCGAGGCCGAGGGCGCCGCGGCGCGAGATCAGCTGCGAGAGCTTCTTGCTCTCTGCGGGCGTCGGGGCGCAGCCGCAGTCTTCCGGGGAGTCGAGGCTCTCGTATCGCACGCGGGTGATCCTCCATATCGCGTGGGCAACTTCGTTCACAGTAGCAACACACGTCACATCGCCGAAAGCGTCGGGGGCTGCGTCCGGCGCGCGCGAACCGGGCCATTGTGCCCCGCAGACACGCCCGGGCGGCGGACGCCACGCCCCCGATTCGCACATCGGCGCCGGATCGCATATGCTTGTCCCTCGGTAAGCGTGAACGTTTGACTCCCGAGTCTGGGTTCGCTCGGCCCCATCGTTTAGCGGCCTAGGACGCCGCCCTTTCACGGCGGTAGCACGGGTTCGAATCCCGTTGGGGTCACTCCCACAACTTAATAAGCATGGCCCTGTAGCGCAGTTGGTTAGCGTGCCGCCCTGTCACGGCGGAGGTCGCGGGTTCAAGTCCCGTCAGGGTCGCTCTAAAGCGACGGGCCCTTTGGTTTCCAGAGGGCCTTTCGTCTAGGACATGGCATCCTCTGACGCCATGCGGCTCTGTAGCTCAGTTGGTAGAGCGCACGACTGAAAATCGTGAGGTCACGGGATCGACGCCCGTCGGAGCCACACGGACCGTCATTACAACGGCCCCAGAAACCCTCGCCTAGCTTCTACATGGCGGGGGTTTTGCTTTGCCCTGGTGCCGCCGCGCGTCGCGCCGGCCGCCCGGGCGAGGACCTATCGTCGAGGCATGAGTGCGTCGCAGTCGCCGCGGAGCCCACGGACGAAGCGCCTTCGCCGCTGGGCCGTGGCATCAGCGGCTCTCAGTGCCGCAGCGTTCATCCTGTCGATCGTGTTCGCGGGCGCACTTCCGGCTGCGCCGGCACTGATCTACCCGGCGTTGCACTTCGTCGGCCTCGCGACGGGGCTTACCGGTTATCTCCTGTGGCAGCGGTCAGACCCGGCGTACGACTACCGGCAGGAGTCAGCGGGAGACGGTGATCAGTCACACCCGCGAAGACACGACTGAGGCGGACCGGCGCGCGGTCGCCGGCGCAACGGCGGCGCGGCCACCACGGCTTCGAGTGACGACGACTGCTCCGCCGACACTGATGCGAACCGCTGGATGCCTGCGGCGAGGAGCAATCCGGCGGCCGCGAGCGTCGAGACTCCGATCCCGAACCGCAACGTGGTGCCGAGGATCATGAGACAGGCTCCGACCGTGACCGCTACGAGCGACCATCGCCGCCCGACGGCAACCCCCGCAGCGCCGACCACCAAACCGATGGCACAGAGACTCAGGCCCGGGACCAGCACCTCGGCCCATGATCCGAGTCCCGTCTCGCCGGCAGGGCGAGCCCCGGTGTAGACCGTGGCGGCATGAAACCCGCACCAGCTGATCCAGGCGACCGACCCCGACGCGAACACGATGAGCGTGACCGCGCGACGTCGCGACGGCCCTCCTGCCGCGACGACGAGGCCGACGAGCAGCAGCAATGCCGACATGCCGCCGAGCCCCACCGCGACACCGAAGTACCCGAGGCCGTCGCCGCAGACCCATTCGCCGCTGTCTGCCCATGCTCCGCCGGCGCCCCACGAGCAGTTGTAGTGGAGGGTGTCGCGAAACAGAGGGAGCGTCGCACCAGAACTGAAGACCGCCGACAGCCCGCCGACAACGACGGCGAGCGCCGCAAAGCTGCGAGGCAAGGTACCCACGGTGAAGAGCCGGGCGCCCTTCACTAGGCCACCGGGTCAAGCAGCGTCGGGTCTGCGGGATCGACCGTGCGGGAGTTGCTGACCTTGCGGTCGACGACGTGCTCACGGATAGTCGAGGCGACCTGACCGGACGTGTGCTCGAGCATCGCGAGGGTCTCCGCCTTGCGGTCGCCGGTGAGCTTCTCGGGCGTCAACCAGGCATCCCACGTGTCCGGCGTCAGGAAGGCCGGCATCCGGTCGTGCACCTGTCCGCTCGCATCGCGCGCCTCGCGGGTGATGACGACGAAGCAGCGCGTCTTCTCGCCGGTCGGGAGTTCCATCGACCAGGTGAGCCCGGCAGCCGAGAGCAAGCCGTCGCCGTGGAGGAAGTGCGGGGTCTTCGGGGTCTTGTCGCCGGTCCACTCGAAGTAGCCCCGCATCGGAACGATGCACCGAGCCGCGCTGAACGCCGGCGCCCAGAATCCCTGGCCGAGCTTCTCCATCCGCGCGTTGATGATCGGACCGCCCCGCGGGCGATTCGCCGGCTTCTGCCAGTCCCAGCGGACGAGCTCCAGCACCCGCCCTTCGCCCCGGTCGCGGACGATCGGGGCATCCTCGGTCGGCGCGATCGAGTAAGCGCCAGCCCACGACTTCACCCAGTCCTCGGGGTCGCCGCCCTCGGCGACGTACTCCCGGATCAGCTCGTCCGTCTTGGCGTCGTTCGCGAATCGCCCGCACATGTCAGCGACCCTACGACCCGGGGCGGACGGCGTCGAGCGGATACCTCTGCACCTTGGCCGAGGTACGGAGGCACCCCGGGCTCACGCCGGCTCGGTAATCCGGACGAGTCCGCAGTTCAGGCACGACCACGCCACGAGGAACGCCTCGTCGTCGAGGATCTCGAAGCGCAGCGGATCGCCGCAGGTCGGGCAGACCCACGGTGCCGGCTGCGCGCTCACGCGCCATCCCGATCGGTCACCCGCCGAGCCTAAACGCCGCATCGCACCGCCGGGCGAGCGCGACGGCATCGTGCGGCGCCCTCCCCCGCGCGTCGTTGTCGAAATACACCCACACGTCGCGCGGCCGACCGTCGGATGCCGCCGACCCGTCGGCCCATCCTCGGATGCGGTCCGCCCACTCGTCGAGCTCGGCATCGGTGTACCCGCTGGCGTACAAATCGGTCGCGCCGTGCAGCCGGACGTACACGTGCCCCGCTGTCGTGACCTCCTCGAACCGCGGAAAGCGTCCGGCGGTGTCGGCCACCACCAGAGCGGTGTCGTGCGAACGCAGCAGCGCGAGCGCGGCATCCGACCCGAACCCGGCCGACCGAGGCTCGAGAGCGTGTCGGATCGGACGGTCGTCCTCGATCTCGAGCCACGCCCGCCCGTCGAGGCGCTCGTCGTGCCGCTCGGCGAGCGCAAGCGCCTCGCCGGTCGTCCGCGGTAGAAGCGCCAAGAACTCTGCAAGCACGTCGGCGTCGAACTCCTCGCGTTCGGGCAGCTGCCAGAGCACGGGGCCGAGCTGCCGCCCGAGCGCGAGCACTCCCGAGGCGAAGAAGTTCGCCAGCGCCGTCTCGACTGCGCGCAGGCGCAGCATGTGCGTGACGTAGCGCGAGCCCTTGACGGCGAAGACGAACGACTCGGGCACCTCGCTCCGCCACCGTTGATAGCTCGACGGGCGCTGCAGCGAATAGAACGACCCGTTCAGCTCGGCCGTCGACATCCGCTCGCCCACGTATTCGAGCTCGCGCCGCTGAGCGAGGCCCGTGGGGTAGAAATCACCGCGCCACCCGGCGTACCGCCACCCGGAGATGCCGACGCGCACCCGGCCGGCGTCGGCTCCTGCAGGTCGCGCGTTCATGATTCCGCAGTCTCCGCCCGCGAACCGACGCATGAAAAGGGGGTTGCCCTCGCCGCCGCATCCCAGAACACCGGCGCGTACCCGCATAGCCGCGCGCCCTAGGATTCGACGGACGCACCGGGCACCACAGGGGGAGTAACGATGGCCGCAACGCGACGCTCGAACGCGCGGGGACGCCGCAAGCGCCGGGCGATCGGGATCGGCGCTGCGGTCGCCGGAGTCCTTCTCGCCGCTGCGGTCGGCGGGTGGTTCGCCGTCGATGCGATGCAGCGCGCGAGCACGACGCCCGACCCGGCGGCATCCGCGGGCAGCCCTACTCCCGACGCCGAGACCCCGACGCCCGAACCGCTGTCGCCGGCGGAACAGCTCGTCGCCGACGCGAACGACCCGAACGCGTGCGCCGTGTCGTTCTCCGGCGACGCCATCGACATCGCCCCGGTGCTCGAGACGCAGGGAAAGCCGTACGCCTCGCTTCCGATCCCCTCGCGCGAGGGCATGGTGTTCGCCGGCTGGTACGACACCGCCGAGGATGCCGCTGCGCTGTCCATCCCCGGCCGGCTCAACGGCGCGGATGCCGTCGCCTGCGACGCGCAGCAGCGGACCGTGCACGCCGCGTGGATGAGCGCCGCCGACAACACCGCCGCGAAGACGCGCATCCCGATCCTGATGTACCACCAGTTCACCACCAAGCCCGAGGGCGAATCCGGCTGGCTGCGGGGCAACTACGCCTACGTCGGCGACTGGGAAGCCCACCTGCGCTACATCTCCGAGCAGCAGTTCTACCTGCCGACGTGGCCGGAGCTGAGCGCTTTCATCGACGGCAGGCTCTTCCTGCCCGACCACTCGGTGATCGTCACCGACGACGACGCCGATCCGTCGTGGCTCGAGCTCGCCGTGCCGCTGGTGGAGAAGTACCGCGTGATGACGACATCCTTCGTGATCACCGTCAACGGGTCCGGCCCCGAGCTCACGCCGTACGTGCTCAAGCGCTCGCACACCCACGACATGCACGCCGCAGGCGCCGACGGCAAGGGCCGCATCGTCACCTGGACGCATGACGAGATCGTCGCCGACCTCGACACCTCGGCGAGCGTGCTGGGCGGAACGAAGGAAGTCGTCGCCTACCCGTTCGGCCACTACAACGACGCCGCCAAGCAAGCGGTCGCCGACGCGGGCTTCGAGATGGCTCGCACCATCGAGCCCGGCTACGTCTCGATCGGAACCGACAAGCTGGCCCTGCCGGTGGTGCGGGTCAACTACGGGATGACCGTGGATGACATCGAGAAGGCCATCGGGTGAATCTCAGGCGATATCCAAAGAGTCAACCGCTTGTACGCATATGAATCCTCAGTACTGTGTGAATTCCCCCGTCCGTTTCGACTTGCGAGCGCTCCATGGATCTGACGATCGTCGTCCCGACCTTCAACGAGGGTCCGAACGTCGTGGAGCTGCTGCGACGGATCGGTGACGCGGTCGATAACCGGATGATCGAGGTCGTCTTCGTCGACGACTCGACCGACGACACCCCCGCGATCATCGAGCGGGCGGCGAAGACCGCCGACTTCCCGGTGCGCCTGGTCCACCGCGACGAGCCGGTCGCGGGACTCGGCGGGGCCGTGGTCGAAGGCATCCGCACCGCGAACTCGTCCTGGTGTCTCGTGATGGACGGCGACCTGCAGCATCCGCCCGAGGACATCCCGCGGCTGCTCGCACGAGCCGACCGCGGCGACGTGGACATCGTCGTGGCCTCGCGCTACATCGCCGGCGGTGACTCCAAGGGGCTCGCCGACGCCACGCGAACGACCGTCTCGCGCGCGTCGACGCTGCTGACCAAGGCGATGTTCCCGCGGAAGCTCGGTGAGTGCAGCGACCCGATGACCGGGTTCTTCCTCGTCGACCGCGACACGATCGACATCGACGCGCTGCGTCCGCGAGGCTTCAAGATCCTGCTCGAGATCCTCGCGCGCCGCCACATGCGCGTCGCCGAGGTGCCGTTCGCGTTCGCGCCGCGATACGCCGGCTCGTCCAAGGCGACCTTCACGCAGGGCATCCGGTTCCTCACGCAGCTGCTCATGCTCCGCTTCGGACGGATGTCGGCGTTCGCCCTCGTCGGCGGTGTCGGCGCGATCGCGAACCTCGTGATCATGTGGGGTCTCATCCGACTGGGGATGGACTATCTGCCGGCATCCATCATCGCCAGTGAGATCACGATCATCGGCAACTTCCTGCTGCTGGAATACCTCGTCTTCTCCGACATGCGCTCGGAATCGGGCAGTATGACGCAGCGGTTCGTGAAATCGTTCGCGTTCAACAACGCCGAGGCGATCATCCGGATCCCGGTGCTGTGGGTGCTCGTCGAGAACGCGCACATCCCGAGCGTCATCGCCGCCGGACTGACCCTGATCGCGGCGTTCGTCGTGCGCTTCGTGTTCCATGCGCTCGTCGTCTACGCGCCCAAGAGCCAGCGGGTGCCGGCAGTGCTCGAGGCCGCCCCCGAGCGCGCCCGCGCCGCCGAGTACTGAGCGGACGTACCCTGGAGGCATGACCGCTTCCACCGACACGATCACGATGTTCGGCGCCGACTGGTGCCGCGACTGCCGCCGCACGAAGGCTCAGCTCGACGAGCTCGGTGTCGACTACACCTACATCGACCTCGAGGCGGAGCCCGCCGCAGCCGATGTCGCGCGTGAGATCTCGGGCCGCACGCAGATCCCCGTGGTGGTCTACCCCGACGCGACGCACCACGTCGAGCCGAGCAACGACGACGTCGCAGCCAAGCTGCGCGAGCTCTCGCTCATCTGACCCGCGCGCTCTGCGCTCTCTGCGCCGGGCGCGGATGCAAGACATCCGGGCCGACACCCCGCGGCGGATGCCGTTCGGCCGGGGTGTCGGGCCGAATCCCTTGCATCGCGGCACGCGGGCCTCAGCCCGGGGCCGGGGCCGGGCCGGGCCGACGGACAGGCGAGCACTGATAGGCTGAGGGTTCTTGCGGCGCGCTCGCGCCGCACGCGTCGTAGAACGCCTTCCGCCCCACCGGGTCACGACCGGCATCCCGCGGACTCTTTCGTACGGCGACCCCGCATGCGCACCCGCATCCGGGCCACCGATCAGGGCGCCGACGTGCGCCCGGAGAAACGCTCCCTCATGACTGACACCACTTTCCGCACGCTCGGCGTGCCCGCTCCCCTCGTCGAAGCCCTCGCGAAGGACGGCAAGACCACCGCCTTCCCGATCCAGGTCGACACCCTGCCCGACACGCTCGCCGGACGCGACGTGCTCGGTCGCGGCAAGACCGGCTCGGGCAAGACGCTCGCCTTCTCGATCCCGATGGCCGCGCGCCTCGGCGGCGAGCTGGCCGGCGGCAGCCGCCGGGCGACCCGCATCCTGGGCCTCGTCCTCGCCCCCACCCGCGAGCTCGCGACGCAGATCAACGCGACCCTCGAGCCGCTCGCGGCGGCCTACGGCATGAAGACGACCACCATCTTCGGCGGCGTCAACCAGAACCGTCAGGTGCAGGCGCTCAACGCCGGCGTCGACATCGTCGTGGCCTGCCCGGGCCGCCTCGAAGACCTGCTGCAGCAGCGCCACCTGACCCTCGACTCGGTCGAGATCACGGTCATCGACGAGGCCGACCACATGGCCGACCTCGGCTTCCTCCCCGCCGTCACCCGCATCCTCGACAAGACGCCGCGCGACGGGCAGCGGATGCTGTTCAGCGCGACCCTCGACAACGGCGTGGACAAACTCGTCAAGCGCTTCCTGCAGAACGAGGTGCTGCACTCCGTCGACGAGGCGCACTCGCCCGTCGCGGCGATGACCCACCACGTGTTCCACCTCGCCGGGGCCGAGGAGAAGAAGGATGTCGTCAAGGCGCTCGCCTCGGGCATGGGCCGCCGAATCCTCTTCACCCGCACCAAGCACGCGGCGAAGAAGCTCGCCAAGCAGCTGACCTCGCAGGGAATCCCCTCGGTCGACCTGCACGGCAACCTCTCGCAACCGCAACGCGACCGCAACCTCGCGGCGTTCTCGTCGGGCACCGCGAAGGTGCTCGTCGCGACGGATGTCGCCGCGCGCGGTGTGCACGTCGACGACGTCGAGCTGGTCGTCCACGTCGACCCGCCCATGGAGCACAAGGCGTACCTGCACCGCTCGGGTCGCACCGCCCGCGCGGGCGCCGAGGGCGCCGTCGTCACCCTCGTGATGCCGGGCCAGGAGCGCGACGTCAAGGATCTGCTCCGCAAGGCCGCCATCGCCGTCACCCCGGTCACGGTCACGGCCGAGTCGCCCGAGGTCGTCGCCCTCGTCGGAAAGGTCGCGCCGTACGTGGCTCCGGCCCCCGTCGAGGTCGCACCCCGCGGCACGAGCCAGGGCGCCAACGCTCAGCGCAAGCGCGCCGCACGCGATGCTCGCGAGGGCGGTTCGTCGAACGGCGGTGGTCGCTCCGGCGGTGGCCGCGGTCGCGGCGGACGCGGGCAGGGTCAGGGCGCTGGTCAGGGCGCTGCCGGTGGTCGCGACGGCCAGGGCGCACGCTCGGGCGGTCAGCGCGACGCGCAGCAGAGCCGCGGTGGACAGCAGTCCGCGCGCGGCGGCCAGACCGCCGACCGCGCACCCCGCGAGACGCGCGATGCCGCTCCCGCGGGCAACCCGCGCCGCACCGGCCGTCGCGCCTCGTCGAACGGCGGCGCCGCGGGCGGCAAGCTCATGGTCGGCTCGGTCGTGCGCCAGAACAGCGCCGGCCGCCGCGGCGGTCGCTGACCCGCAGCATCCGGCTCACCCCGGCATCCGGCGCTGACCCGGCCCGGTCCGGCCGCCGAGCCCGAACTCAGCGTCGTGCGCATCGATCTCGGCGGTGACCTCGGCGACGCGACGGTGCACACCGCCCGGCGTAAGCCACCCCGCCGAGAGCGCACGCTCGCCGCGAGAATGCACCCTTGACCATGCGTTCTCGCGGCGACGGTGCGTTCTCGGCGGGCGCGGCGGGCGCGGCGCGGCGCGGCGGCTCAGACCGAGAGCGCGAACTCGGCGTCGAGGGCGTCGATCTCGCGGGTGATCTCGGCGACGCGACGGGCGCGCTGCTCGGCGGGGAGCCAGGATGCCTCGAACGACGAGATCGCCATGCGGCGGACCTGCTCGTGGGTGGCGCCGATCTGGTCCGCGACGATCCCGTACTCGGCGGCGAGAGTCGTGGGGAACATGCCCGGGTCGTCGGAGCACGGGATGACGTTGAGTCCGGCCTCCAGCATCGCGGCGATCGACGCGCGACGCCAGGGCCGCCACGAGCGACGCGACGTGGTCGAGGCCACGGTGAACGCGACCTGGTCCTCGCGCATCCGCTCGACGACGGCGTCGTCTTCGAGCACGTAGTAGCCGTGGTCGATACGGTCGCAGCCGAGCAGGTCGAGGCACGTGATCGTGTTGACGGCGGTCGGGGCGTGCTCCGACGAGTGCGCGGTACGGCCGAGCCCGGCCTCGCCGGCGAGGCGATAGGCGTCGACGAAACGCTCGGGCGGACCGGCGGTCTCGAGGTTGTCGAGGCCGATGCCCGCGACGTACGGATGCGGGTTGTCGACGACGCGCCGGACTACCGCGAGCGCCTCCTCGCCGCTGCGGCTGCGGTCGATGCCCTGGATCATCAGCCCGGTCATGCCGAAGTCGCGCTCGGCCATCCGGATGCCCTCGGCGTAAGCCTCGACCGCGCCGAGATAGCCGAGAGACTCGAGGTGCGGCGGCAGCGCGTCGAAGAAGAGCTCGAGGTGACGGGTGCCGCTGCGACGGTGGGCGTCCTCGAAGGCCTCGTACACGATGCGGGTCAGGTCGCCGGCATCCCGAAGCACCTCGACCACCCAGTTCGACACCTGGAAAAGCGAGTACGACACCTCGGGCTCGTCGGCGGCGCGCTGCTGCGGAACCGGGATGCGCGTGTCGCGGTACAGCGCCGGGTCGGGCGGCAGCGAGTTGATGTCGGCGAAGATGCGCTCGGGATCGGCGGGCAGCTCGAGCGACTCCCGGCGGGCGAGCTCCGCGAACGTCGACGCGCGCACGGTGCCGATGAGGTGGCAGTGCAGGTCGGCCTTCGGCAGGCGCTGAAGGTACTCGGCGGGGAGGGATGCTGCGGAGGTCATGGTGCCGTTCGTGCGTCGTGAAGCGATGCGGTCGGAGAACCGCGGGAAGAAGCCCGGCCGCCGAGGATGGGGGGTGCTCGACGGCCGGGCGGTCTGGATCAGCGCGAGGCGACCTCGCGCGCGAACCGCTCGACCCACTGCGCACGGTTCGGGACGATCTCGGCCGGGTCGAGCGTGGCGTAGCCCGCCGCGATCGGGTCGGCGGCGATGTCGCCGACGACGGCGGTGATCTCGGCGGGGATCGTCGCGTCGAGGGCGACGGGCAGGTCGCCGACGATCTCGGCCGATGCCGTCTGCGCCTCGACCGAGAGCAGGTAGTCGATGAAGGCGTACGCGCCCTCGAGGTTCTTCGCGCCGCTGGGGATCATGGCGCGGTTGGTCGCCATGTAACGGCCCTCGGCGGGCGCGGTCCACGCGACGGGCTCGCCGGATGCGATGAGCGTCGTGGCGAAGCCGCTGAGGGCGTCGGCCGCGACGATCTCGCCCTGCGTGAGGAGGTTGGTGACCTCGGTCGACGACGAGTAGAACTGCAGGATGTTCGGAGCCCACCCGCCGATCGTCGTGTAGGCGGTGTCGATGTCGTAGGGGCCGTCACCGAAGGTCGAGGCGACGCCCGAGACCGCGAGCTGTCCGGCCGTCACCGCGATGTCGGGGAAGGCGAGGCGGCCGCTGTAGGCGGAGTCGGCGTAGAGCGACCAGTCCGCCGCCTGCGCGGCATCCAGTTCATCGGTGTTGTAGAGCGTGCCGTTGAGCTGGTAGCTGTAGGCCGGCCCGTCGTAGCCCTCCTCGACGGCGAAGTCGGCGATCTTCGCGAGGTTGGGGACGTCGGATTCGTCGAAGTCCTGGAACAGGTCCTGCTCCTGACCGGATGCCGCGAACGTGTCGGAGATCAGCATGACGTCGATGCCGGCGTCACCACCGGCGAGCTGCAGCTGCGACAGGCGGTCGGCGTTCGAGCCGGTCTCGATCTCGACCGTGATGCCCGTCTTCTCCGTGAAGGGGTCGACGATCGCCTCCTGGAACTGCTCGACCCCGAACGGGAACGCGCTGACGACGATCGAGTCGCTCGAGGCGTCGTCAGCGGAGTCTCCCGAGCCGCCGGAGCAGCCGGTGACGACGAGGGCCGTGGCGGCGACGGCGGCGGATGCCGCGAGGACGCGGCTGGTGCGGGTGCGGATCATGCGGGTTCCTCTCGGAGCTCTGCGGGCGGGCCGCAGGGGCGCGGGTTCTGGTGCGGGTGCGGGTGCTGGTGCGGGTGGAACGTGTGGAGCGGGCTGTCTGCGGAGGTCAGGCCGCGAGACGGATGAGACGGGCGGTGGGAGCGGTGACGGTGACCCGGTCGCCCGGGCGGGCGGCAACGGCCTCGTCGCGAACGTCGGCGATGAGACGCACGGCCGCGCCGGTGGCGTCGGCGGTCTCGACCGTGACGAGACGGTCGACCCCGCGGTAGGCGACGTCGAGCACGACTCCGTCGAGCGCGAGCCCGGTGCCGTCGGCGGGGAGTCCGAGAGCGAGATGCTCGGGGCGCACGGTCGTGAGCGTCCCGTCCGCCGCGGCGAGGAAGTTCTCGTAGCCGAGGAACTCCGCGACGAAACGGTTCGCGGGGGCGGTGAACACCTCCGACGGTGCGCCCTCCTGCATGATGCGGCCGTCGCGCATGAGGACCATGCGGTCCGACATCTCCAGAGCCTCGTCCTGGTCGTGCGTGACGAGCACGACGGTCAGGCTGGTCTCGGACTGGATGCGGCGGATCTCGGCGCGCATCTGCACGCGCAGGCGCGCGTCGAGGTTCGACAGCGGCTCGTCGAGCAGCAGCAGGGTCGGGCGGATGGCGATGGCGCGGGCGAGAGCCACGCGCTGCTGCTGCCCGCCCGAGAGCTTCTTGGGCCGGCTGGCCGCGAGGTGGCCGAGGCCGACGAGGTCGAGCGACTCCTCGACCCGGCGACGGCGCTCCGCTGCCGGGACCTTGCGCAGCTTCAGACCGTATCCGACGTTCTCGGCCACGCTCATGTGCGGGAACAGGGCGTACGACTGGAACACCATGCCGAGCCCGCGCCGCTCGGGCGGGGTGCGGGTCGCATCGGCGCCCGCGATCATGATGCGGCCCGAGGTGGGCTGCGTGTAGCCCGCGAGCATCCGCAACGAGGTGGTCTTGCCGCATCCGCTCGGCCCGAGCAGCGTCGTGAGCTGCCCCGAGGGGATGGCGAGGTCGATGTCGTCGACGGCGGTGAAGTCGCCGAAGCGCTGGGTCACCCCGACGAACTCTGCTGCGGTGGTCATCGGTTGATCCCTCCGAAGATGCGGGCGAAGCCGACAGTGCGCTCGGCGATGACGGCGATGACGACGGTGCCCGCGAGGATGATGGTGCTCGTGGCCGCGACCATCGGGTCGTAGCTCTGCTGGACGTAGTCGAGCATGGTGACGGGGAGCGTGCGGAAGTCACGGCTCTGCAGCAGCAGCGACAGCGGCACGTTGTTGAACGAGGTGACGAAGCTCAGCAGCCCCGCCGAGAAGATGCCGGGTCGCAGCAGCGGCAGGGTCACGGAGAAGAACGCGCGCAGCGGCGAGGCGCCGAGGCCGCGGGCAGCCTCCTCGATGCCCGGGTCGGCGAGCGCGAGCGACGCCCCGGTGACGCGCACCGCATAGGGCAGCATCAGCACGGTGTGGCCGATGAGCAGCACCGGGAAGTTGTCGAGCCGCAGGCCGATCATCAGCTGCTGGTAGAGGGCGAGTCCGACGACGAGCTCGGGGACGATGAGCGGCGAGAGGAACAGGCCCTCGACGAGTCCCTTGCCGGGCAGCCGGCCGCGGTGGATCGCCAGCGTCACCGGAACGCCGATGAGCAGCGCGAGCACGGTCGCGATGAGGGCGAGCTGGAGGCTCGACAGCAGCGCGCTGATGAACGGGTCGTAGTTCAGCGCCGCCTCGAACCACTGCAGCGAGAAGCCCTCGGGCGGGAAGCGCAGGGTGCGTCCGCCCGTGAACGCCGTGGCGACCACGAACAGGATCGGCACGATCATGATGATGTAGCCGGCGACGGCGAGGGATGCCGCGACGGGACGACTCGTCTTCACGCGGTGGCCCCCCGTCGTCCGGCGACGGCCGACAAGCCCGACACGGCGAAGACGAGGACCGTCATGATGATGGCCGTCGCGCTGGCCGCCGCCCAGTCGATCGTCACGCTCGAGTACGAGTAGAGCTGGGTCGACAGCATCCGCTGGCTCGATCCGCCGAGCAGGTAGGGGGTCGTGTAGGCGGTGACGCTGCCCGCGAAGACGAGGGTCGACGCGACGACCATGCCCGGCGCCGAGAGCGGCACGACGATGCCCCAGAAGGTGCGGGTGCGGCTCGCGCCGAGACCGCGCGCTGCGTCGTCGAGTCCGGGATCGACCTGCGCGACGGCGGAGTAGCAGGAGATGATGGCGAGCGGCAGGAAGAGCTGGGTGAGGCCCAGTACGATCGCGAGCTCGGTGTAGAGCAGCTGCGGCGCCCGGTCGACGAGCCCGAGTCCGGTGAGGAGCTGCCCGATCGCCCCGTTGGAGCCCAGTAGCACGAGCCAGCCGAAGGTGCGGACGACGTTGCTCAGCAGCAGCGGGAAGATCGCGAGGGCGAGCAGCACACCCGACCAGCGCGAGGTCGAGCGGGCGAGCAGATAGGCGATCGGGAACCCCAGCACGATGCAGATCACCGTGACGATGAGGCCGAGCCCGACGGTGCGCCCGATGATCGCGAGATCGAACGGGTCGGTCAGCATCCTGCCGAGACGCTCGAGGATGTCGACGGGGCTGACGCCGGGCGGGGCGAACAGCATCGCGATCGACGGGATGAGGAACCCCGCCAGCAGGAGCGCCAGCCCGGGGAGGGCCAGCAGTCCGGTGCGGCGTGAAACCACGAGCGAACTCCGTTCGTGCGAAGGGTGCGGGCGCAACCGGTTGCGCAACCGGTTGCTCCTACCGTAGAGCCCGAGCGGGGCGCGTCGCGACCATTCGTGTTAACACCGTGTAAAACCGCGGTTCGGCGGCGACGCAACCGGTTGCTTCCGCTCAGTAGGATGAGCGGACCGTCGCTCCCTGCGGCGGCGGGACGAAGGGGGCGCGGTGACGACACTCGCCGATGTCGCCGCGCATGCGGGTGTGTCGAAGTCGACGGCATCCCGGGCGCTCAGTCGCCCCGACCTCGTCGCGCCCGAGACGGTCGCGCGGGTGCGCGCCGCGGCCCAGACGCTCGGCTTCATCCCCAATCGAGCGGCGAGCCACCTCGCCCGAGGACGCAGCGGCATCGTCGCGCTCGTCGTCCCGACCCTCGACAACGCCTTCTTCACGCCGATCATCGCCGGGGCCCAGGAGCGCGCCCGCGAGTCGGACCTGCAGCTCACGGTCGCGGTGCACCGGCTCGACGACGTCGACGGGCTCGACGGATTCGAACGCCTCGCCCGGCAGGTCGACGGCTGCATCCTCGTCGCCCCGCGCGGTCCCGACGACATCGTCCGCGCCGCCGGCGCCTTCGGACCGACGGTCCTCGTCGACCGCGAGATCGAGGGCATGACCTCGATCGTGGCCGACACCGCGAGCGCCTTCGCCGAGCTCGCGACGCGCCTGGCCGGCGCCGGTCACCGCGGGATCGTGTACCTCGGCGGTCCGGACGGCTCGTGGCAGGACCGGCAGCGCTCGGCCGCGATCGAGGCGGCGGTCGGCGAGCGCGTCGAGCTGACTGCGCTCGGCCCCTTCCCGGCGACGTTCGCGGCGGGTGTCGCGACCGCCGACGCGGTCATCGACTCGGGCGCGACCGCTGTGGTGCCCTATGCGACATCCATCGGCCTCGGTCTCGTCTTCGCGCTTCGCGCCCGCGGCGTCGCCTCGCCCGGCGAGATCGTCGTCAGCGCGGAACGCCTGGTGGCCGAGGCGATCGGGGCCGACGACGTGCCCGCGATCGACGTCGACGGTGACGAGCTGGGCCGCGAGGCGATGGCCGCGCTCATCCCGATGCTCGCCGCGCCACCGGCCGCCCCCACCCGCCGACGCCTCGGCGTGTCGGTGCACTGGCCCCCGGCCCACCCCGCCGAGAACGCACTCTCGTCGCGATAACGCACCCTTCTCGGTGCGTTCTCGCGGCGGCGGTGCGTTCTCGGCGCCGGCGCCGCCGGCGGGCGGCGCGTCAGCGGGCGAAGCGGTCGGTCGCGGCGACGAGGGCCGCGGCGATGCCGGGCTCGCCCGCCGAGTGGCCCGCGTCGTCGACCATGACGAACTCGGCCTCGGGCCAGGCCCGGTGCAGGTCCCATGCGGTCATCGGGGGCGTGCACGCGTCGTAGCGACCCTGCACGATGACGCCCGGGATGCCGCGGAGGCGGCCCGACGCGGCATCCTCGATCAACTGCCCCTCGCGCAGCCATCCGCCGTGGAGGAAGTAGTGGTTCTCGATCCGCGCGAACGCGGTCGCCGACTCCGCCTCGGTCATCCCGGCCACCAGCTCCGGGTCGGGACGAAGGGTCACGGTCGAGGCCTCCCAGCGCGTCCAGGCCTGGGCGGCGGGAACGTGCACCGCCGGATCGGGGTCGGTCAGCAGCCGGTGGTACGCCTCGATCAGTCGGCTCCGCTCGATGACGGGCACCGGGGCGAGGTAGTCCTCCCACAGGTCGGGGAACAGCGCCGCCGCCCCGCCCTCGTAGAACCACTCGAGCTCGTGGCGCCGCAGCGTGAAGATCCCGCGCAGCACCAGCTCGGAGACGGCATCCGGGTGCGACTGCGCGTAGGCGAGCGCGAGCGTCGAGCCCCACGAGCCGCCGAAGACCTGCCACCGATCGATGCCGAGGTTGCGCCGCAGCAGCTCGATGTCGGCGACGAGGTGCCACGTGGTGTTGTAACGCAGGTCGGCGGCCGGGTCGCTCGCGTGCGGCGTCGACTTCCCGCAGCCGCGCTGGTCGAACAGGATGATGCGGTAGGCCTCGGGGTCGAAGAAGCGGCGGTGCCACGGCGAGGTTCCGCCGCCGGGGCCGCCGTGCAGGAACACGACCGGCTTGCCCTCGGGATTGCCCGACTGCTCCCAATAGACGCGCTGGCCGTCGCCGGCGAGCAGGAAGCCCGTCTCGTAGGGCTCGATCTCGGGATACAGGATGCCGGCCAGGGCGGCCGACACGCTCACCGTGCGGCTCCGCGGTCGCGTTCGTTCATGCGCTTTACCGTACCTGCGGCGCGTCGCCCACCGCGTCGCCGCACGGAGACGAGCCGGGATGCGCCGCCTCAGGCCCTCCGCCCGAGACGCCGCTCGCGTCGACCAGCTCGCGGGGATCGCGGATCGACCGCAGCGGCGACAGCACGACCCAGACGACCGTGAGCATGACGCCCGCACCCGCGATGGCCATCCCGGCGCGGGTGCCCACCAGCTCGCCGAGCCCGCCGCCGAGCGCCGCGCCGATCGCGACCACCCCGTACGAGACCCAGCGCATCGTCGCGTTCACGCGCCCGAGGACCTCGTCCGGCGTCCGCAGCTGACGCAACGTCACGGCGACGACGCTCGACAGCGACGTGCCGGCTCCGTTCAGCGCGAACGCCGCCGCCAGCACCGCCACCAGCACCGCGGAGGACCACGATGCGGGCACGAGCGGCAGCATCGACAGCGCGATGCTCTCCGCGACTGCGCACGCGATCAAGACCGCCCCCGCACCGAAGCGGCGCACCGCCACCGGGGCACTCGCCGCGGCGGCCACGGCACCGACGGCACCGAGCCCGAAGATCAACCCGAGCTGCCCCGCATCCAGCCCGAGCTCGCGGACGGCGTGCACCGTGAACAGCACCGTGATCGCCTGGGCGAACAGGTTGTAGATGGCGGCGAACCCGACGAGGGCGACCAGGAAGCGATCTCGCCGCACGAAACGCAAGCCCTCGCGCAGCTCCGGCAGTGCACCGCGGCCGCTGGGGACGGGGCGCTGTTCCCGGGTGGAGATGCTCGTCAGGGCGAGTGCCGAGACGAGGTACGTGGCCGCGGGAGCGATGAGGGCCCAGGCGGCGGTCAGCGTCTGGACGAGCAGCCCCGCCATCCCGGGCCCGCCGATCTGAGCTACGGCGGCCGTCGCCTGCAGGCGGCCGTTCGCCCGCTCGAGGTGAGACCGGCCCGCGACGGTGGGCAGATAGGACTGGTAGCTCACGTCGAACGCCACGGTGAAAGCGCCCAAGAGCAGGACCAGCCCGACGAGGGCGGGCAACGTCAGCGCCCCGGCGACGGCGAGGCCGACGATCACGACCGTCAGGAGAGCTCGGGCGAGGTCCGCGACGATCAGGATGCGGCGGCGACGGGACCGATCGACGAGCACGCCGAGCGGCAGCGCGAGGAGCAGGAACGGCACCCATTTCGCCGCGCCCAGCAGCCCCACCTCGCCGGCGCTCGCCCCGAGCACCACGACGGCGAGCAGCGGGAGAGCGAGGTCGCCGACCTGCGCCCCGACGGATGAGGCCCCCTGCGCGACCCAGAGACGACGGAAGTCCGCGCCGAGTCCACTCGAGGAGCGCCTAATGGGTGCACGCGCTTTCATGCGTTACACCCTGTCAGCCCCGAACTAATGGCACAAGCGGACGACGAGCGTTAGCATCCATTCGTGGCGCAGTCCGACGCAGTGGCGTTCCCCCGGGTCGCGGGGCACCCCGCTCTCGATCTGGTCGACACGGTGCACTGGCGGCTCGACCCGCAACGCGCGATCGACACCCTCCGCGACTTCGACGACGTCGTGTCGTGGTGCCACCAGATGGATGTCGGCGCCACACCCCCGTCGACGAGGGCTGCGCTCTCTGCCGCGGATGCGGTCACCGCAGCTCGGGAGCACCGCGCCGTCGTCGCACTGCGCGAGGCGGTCTACGAGGCGGTGTTCCAGCAATCCTCCGCAGCAGCCGATCTCATCGCCCGCGAGCACGTCGACGCCCTCGCCCGCTCGTCGCTGGGCTTCGACGAGACCGCCTCGGCGTGGGTGTGGGTGCCGCCCGCAGATCTCTCCGGACCGCGTGCGGCGATCGCCATGAGCGCCCACGACCTGCTGACATCCGATCTCACCACCGCGCGGCAGTGTGCCGACGACGCCTGCGGGTGGGTCTACCTCGACCGCTCGCCGCGACGCAATCGCATCTGGTGCACCGCCGCCGGGTGCGGCAACCGCAACCGCGTGGCGCGGCACCAGGCGAAGCGGAAGGCCTGACCAGGGCCGGACGCCCGCCCGGGTCACCACCCCGACCGGCACGCCGCCCGGCACGCCGCGATGCAAGGGATCGGACCCGACACCCCGGCCCTGCGGCATCCATCACGGGGTGTCGGCCCGAATCCCTTGCATCGGCGACCGCGCGCTCCACCACGCGCACCCCGCGACGGCAGGAATAGGCTCGGCACATGGACGCCACCACCGTCACCGTCACCGGCGCGGCCGGTCAGATCGGCTACGCCCTGCTGTTCCGCATCGCCGCCGGCGAGATGCTCGGCCCCGACCGGCCCGTGAACCTCCGCCTGCTCGAGATCCCCGACGGCGTCCGAGCCGCGGAAGGGACGGCGCTCGAGCTGCAGGACTGCACCTTCCCGCTGCTGCGCTCGGTCGAGGTCACGGATGACGCGCGCACCGGATTCGCGGGCGCCAACATCGCGATGCTCGTGGGCGCCCGTCCCCGGACGGCCGGCATGGAGCGCGGCGACCTGCTCGCCGCCAACGCGGGCATCTTCGGCCCGCAGGGCGCGGCCATCGCCGCATCCGCGGCATCCGACGTCCGCGTGCTGGTGGTGGGCAATCCCGCCAACACGAACGCGCTGATCGCGGCATCGGCTGCCGAGGGCGTTCCGGCCGAGCGCTTCAGCGCCATGACCCGGCTCGATCACGAACGCGCCGTCGCTCAGCTCGCCGCGCGGCTCGAGGTCGGGGTCACCGACATCGAGGGCGTCGTCATCTGGGGCAACCACTCCGCCACGCAGTTCCCCGACATCGCCTCCGCGACCGTCGCCGGGCGCCCCGCGATCGACGCGCTCGCCGACCGGCTGGGCGGAACGGATGCCGCACGGGCCTGGCTCGACGACGAGTTCGTGCCCCGCGTCGCGAAGCGCGGCGCCGAGATCATCTCGGTGCGCGGGGCGTCTTCGGCCGCATCGGCCGCCAACGCAGCGCTGCGCCACGTCCGCGACGACGTGCTCGGCACGGACGGCCGGCGCACCTCGGCCGCCGTCGTCTCGCGCGGCGAGTACGGCGTGCCCGAGGGCCTGGTGTGCTCCTTCCCCGTCACGAGCGACGGCTCGGGTTATCGCGTGGTCACCGGGCTCGAGCTCGACGAACGCGGCCGTACGCGGCTCGACGCCTCGGTCGCCGAACTCATCGACGAGCGTGACGCCGTCCGGGCTCTCGGCATCCTCTGACGGGCACCCGGACGCGTGGAACTGCTGCCCGGACTCATCCTCGGTGTCGTCGCGATCGCGCTCTCGACATCCCTGTCGAAGCGCCTCGGGGTCGCGGGTCCGCTCATCCTCGTCGCGGTCGGCCTCGCCGCGTCGTGGCTGCCGATCCTCGACGACTTCGAGGTCGACCCCGAGCTGATCCTGGTCGGCGTGCTGCCTCCCCTCCTCTATGCGGCGGCGGTGCGCCTGCCCGCCGTCGAGTTCCGGCGCGACCTGCCGTCGATCTCGGGCCTCGCCGTCGCGCTGGTCGTCATCAGCGCGCTCGCGATCGGCGGCTTCCTCACCCTCGTCCTGCCCCAGCTCGGGTTTCCGCTGGCCGTGGCGCTCGGAGCGGTGCTGAGCCCGAGCGACGCCGTCGCGACCTCGATCGTCAAGAGGCTCGGCATATCGCCGCGGGTCGTGACGATCCTCGAGGGCGAGAGCCTCATCAACGACGCCACCGCCCTCGTTCTGCTGCGCAGCGCGATCGCGGCGGTCGCGGGCGGGTTCGCCTTCGCCGACACGGTCGGGACCTTCGTCTGGGGCATCGTGGCCGCCGTGATCGTGGGGGTCGTCGTCGGCGGACTGAACCTGCGAGTCCGCGCGCGCATGAACACGGTCGCCGCCACCGCCCTCGGGTTCGTCGTGCCCTTCGTGGCGTACCTGCCGACCGAGCACCTCGGCGGCTCGGGGCTCGTCGCCGCCGTCGCGGCGGGCATCACCACGGGTCAAGGTGCCGCACGGCGCTTCACCGCCGAGCAGCGGGTCTCGGACGAGATCAACTGGCGCACGGTCGAGCTCGTCCTCGAGGGCGGGGTGTTCCTCGTGATGGGGCTCGAGCTGCGCGGCATCCTCGACGACAACTTCCGGCAGCAGAGCGGTCCCGGAAAGGCGATCCTGCTCGCCCTCGGCTCGCTCGCGATCCTGCTCGCCATCCGCGCCGTCTACGTCGCGGGGCTCATCTTCTTCCAGGGGCGTCGCGCGCGCCTGCGCCAGCGCGACCGCCTCGAGCAGATCTCGGAGCGTCTCGACAGCCTGCCGCCCGATTTCGCCGGGCGCGGCCGCAATCCCGGGGCCACGCGCCGGCGTCTGGAGAGCATGCGCAGCCGGGTGACCCGGGCGTTCAACGACCTCGACTACTACGAGGCGTCGCCGCTGGGCTGGAAGCACGGCACGATCATCGTGTGGGCCGGGATGCGCGGGGTCGTGACCCTCGCTGCGGCGCAGACCCTCCCCCGTGAGACGCCGGAACGCGAGCTGCTCATCCTCACGGCGTTCCTGGTCGCCGTCATCAGCCTGCTCCTCCAGGGCCTCACGCTGCCGGCACTGGTTCGGGCGCTGCGCATCCCGAGCACGGCCGCCGACACGTCACTGCTGCGCGAAGAGGAGGAAGCGCTCGACGCCGAACTGCGCACGGCGGCGATCGACCGCCTGGCCGACCCGACGCTCGCCGTCGAGGAGGGCGGCAGATGGGATGCCCGCACCCTGACGATCGCGCGTCGCCGACTCGAGCACGCCGCTGACGAGGATGCCGGTGCCCTCGTCCGCGAGCTGCAGCTGCTGCTCATCGGCGCGATGCGCTCGCGACTGCTCGAGCTGTCGCGAGAGGGTGCGTTCTCGTCCGAGGTGCTGCGCGAGTCGCAGCGGCGGCTCGACGCGCAGCAGGTGAGCCTCGAGATGCGTCAGAACGACGTCTGACGCGAACTCGTGGTGAAAACCGTTCTCGCGTCAGCGACAATGAGAGGGTGAGCACCCCGACCGACGACGACCGGACCACGCGCCCGGCGGCGGACTACGCCGAGACGCGTACGATCGCGCTGCCCGATTCCCCCGTCGACGAGCTGCCCGACAGCTTCGCGGCCCTGCAGCCGAGTCCGGAGTGGTGGGCCGCCCGCCCCGCGGGAGCTCGCCTCGTCGGCCTCGTCGTCTCGCGCGACGACATGCCGAGCATCGTGGCTCAGCGCGATGCGCTCGCCCAGTTCGGCGTCCCCATCGAGGGCTTCCGGCATCCGGCCCCCGAGACGGGCGAGAGCTGGCAGGAGCGCCTGTCGCGACTGTTCGGTCACCTGACGGCGGGTGACGTCGTCGTGGTCTCGGACGTGCACGCGCTCGGCCGCGACGCCGACGAGGAGACCCGGACGATCGCCGAGCTGCGCCGCCGCTCCGTCATCGTGAAGGTGCTCGGCTCGCGCCAGGCCTGAGGCCGGTCAGACGCTCGGCGCCGCCGTCGACTCGCCCGCGACGAGGTCGCCGGCGATCCGGTGCAGGCCTGGCTCGTACGACTGACCGTCGATGACGTCGGCCAGATGCGCGGCCGCCCGGGCGCCCAGGTCGGCGAGGCGGAAGTCGATCGTCGTCAGGCTCTCGTCGTCCTGGCCCGTGAGGCCCGAGATGTTGTCCATCCCGGTGATGGCGACATCCTCCGGCACGCGGACACCGGCCTCGGCCAACGCGGCGATCACCGCGCGGGCGATCGTGTCGTTGCCGCAGCAGACGGCGTCGAACCTCTCACCCGACGCGATCAGTCGCTCGGCGGCCTCGCGACCCCAGCCCCGCGACCAGTCGCCGCGCAGCACGAGCTCGGGTGCGAGGTCGGTGCCGGCGGCCGCGAGGGCGGCGGCGAGGCCGTCCGCGCGCTCGCGCGCCGAGTGGTCGTCGGCCGACGCGGTGATGTGCGCGATGCGGCGGCGCCCCGACGCCAGGAGGTGCTCGCCGGCGCGCTTCCCGGCGGCGTAGCCGTCGTGGACGAACGAGGCGTCGGCGGCGTCGTCGGAGATGCCGTAGACGTAGACCACCGGCGCCGGGAACCCCGCGGTGACCGAGCGGATCTCCGACCCGGATCCGTCGCCGACGACGAGCAGCCCGTCGATGCTGCGGGCGCGGAGCTTGCGGACCGTCGCCGCCAGCACCGTGCGGTCGAGGTGCGAGTCGGTCACGAGGACCGACAGGTCGCGCGTGCCGAGGGTCGTCGTCGCGCCGGTGAGAACGGGCATCGTGAAGGCGCCCGGGGCGTTCATGGTGAGCACGCCCACGGTGGCGCTGCGCCCCTGGACGAGGAACTGACCCAGCGCGTTGGGCTGGAAGTCGAGTCGCTCGGCGGCCTCGAAGATGCGCTCGCGCGTGGCATCCGACGCCTTGCCCTGGCCCCGCAGGACCTTCGACACGGTCGACACCGAGACGCCGGCGACAGCCGCAACGTCACGGAGGGAAATCGCTTTTCTCGCCATCTCGCTCCGAGTCTATGACGTCGCCTCCGGCGCCACATCGCCCAATTGATCGACGCGCACCGAGACGACGGACTCCCGGGTCTCGCCGGGCGCGAGACTCAGCGAGCCGAGCGCGTCGAGAGGCGTGCCGTAGGGGTCGGCGGCCGGCTCGAGCCCGACCGCGTCCATCGCACCCCACCACGGGAAACCGGCGCTCCCCCGCTGCTCCTGCCAGACGTAGAGCCGCGGCAGCAGCGACGCGTCCCAGCTCAGCGCGACCTCGACCCCGGCCTCGGGCGCGGTGATCGTCACGTCGCCGGTGGGCGCGGCGAGGTCGGCGAAGGATGCCGCGGGAGCCGGGTCGAGCCGCACGACGCGATCACCCGTGCGCACCGTGGAGGCCGGGCCGAACAGGTCGCCCGCGAACGCCGGGTGCTCGGCCCACCCGTGGTTCACCGGCTCGCTCCCCACGTTGCGGACCGCGGTCTCGATCACGAGCATGTTCGCGCGGACCGACATCCAGCGGTCGATCGCGAGCGGGAGGGTCCGCAGGACGACCGAAGCACGACAGGCGTTCCGGCTGCCCGTGAGCCGCCAGGTGCGCCACGCGGCCTCGCCGTGGAACGGCTGCGGCGGAGAAGCCGTGGCGGGGCTGTCGCCCGCGCGCGGCAGCAGCAGGTGCCACCCGCCGCGGTAGGCGCGATGCCACTGCGCGCTGGAGTCGGCCATGACGAAGGCATCGGCGGGGTCGTCGGCCCAAGGCGTCGAGGCCAGCAGCTCACGGCCGGTGGGCAGGTGGCGCAGTGACGAGATGCGGGCCCCGTCCGACTCGACGACCGCGACGAGGTCGTCCGACCCCATGCGCACGCGGGTCATGGCGTCCGCCGGAGCGATGCGACCAGCCCGCGCACGCGATCGACCGGCTCGCGGAAGAGCCCGCCGCCGATGCCCACGGCGATCGCGCCCGCAGCGATCCAGTCGGCGGCGTCGTCGATGCCGATGCCGCCGGTCGGCATGATGGCGACGTCGGGGAGGACGTCGCGCACGGCGCGCAGGTGCGCGAGACCCCCGCTCGCGGCGGGGAACAGCTTCGCCATGCCGCTCGTCCCGGCTGCCGCGCGCAGCTCGGTCGGGGTGAATCCGCCGGCGATGAAGGCCGCCTCGCCGGCCGCCGTGCGCACGGCATCCCCGACGACCGTGGGCGACACGAGGAAGCGTGCTCCGGCATCCCGCGCCGCCTCGGCCTGGGCCGCCGTCGTGACGGTTCCCGCACCGAGCAGGATACGATCGAACACGGTGTCGCCGGCGATCTCCGCCAGCACGCGGTCCCACCCCGGGGTCGTGGCCGTGATCTCGAGCACCGGCAGCTCCGCTTCGACGGCGAAGTCGATCTGCCGACGCAGCTCGGCCTCCGACGGAGCCCGCAGCACGGCGACGACGGCGGCGGCGGCGAGAGCAGCGCGCACGTTCGCGGTCATCGTCCCGCCTCCGCCACCTCGCGCTGCGCCGCTTCGAACGCGTCGAGCTCGGCGCGACGCGGGAAACCGTCATGATCTCCGGGATCGGCGACCACCCGGGCCGCGCACCACGCCGCGACCGGCAGCGCCGCGTCGACGGTGTAGCCCCGCAGGGTGCACGAGATCCACGCTGCCGCGAAGGCGTCGCCCGCTCCCACGGGATGCGTTGGCGCAGCGACCGCCGAGGCGGGCGTGAAGCGGCGGCCCTCGGCGTCTCCGGCCATCGCACCGCGACCGCCGAGCTTGACCACGACGACGCGGGGACCGCGCCGAGCGAGCGCGTCGACCGCGGCATCCGTCGACGTCGTCCCGGTGAGGATGCGCGCCTCGTCCTCGTTGCAGAAGAAGGTGTCGACGACGTCGAGCCAATCGTCGACGACCGCTCGGAGCTCGTCCTCCGTCATCAGCTGCGGCCGATGGTTGGCGTCGAGCGAGATCGGGATGCCGCGCATCGACGCCTCGTGCAGGACGTTCTCGAACAGCCCCTTCGGGCCAGTGCCGAGGGCGGGGATGATGCAGGTCGCGTGCAGCCAGTCGGCTCCGTCGAGCGCAGCCACCGGCAGATCGTCCGAGCGCAGCCGGCTCGCGGCGCTCGTCGCGCGATAGTGCTCCGAACGGATGTCGCCGTCGCTCAGACGCTGCTTGACGATCAGCCCCGTCTGCTCCCCCGGAGCCGCCACGACGAACCGATCGTCGATGCCCTCGGCGCGCAGGGTCTCGCGCACGAGCCCGGCGAAGACGTCGTCGCCGAGCCGTGAGGCCCACGCGACATCGTGCCCGAGACGGGCGAGGCCGACCGCGGTGTTCAGCTCTGCGCCCGCGACGGTCGCCGGCGTCAGGGTTCCCGCCTCGTCGACGGTGGCGGTGGCGAGCGCTTCGCCGAACGTCACGATCCGGCCGCTCATCGTTCGGCCCCGCTGCGAGCGGGGCGCAGCACGAACAGTGCGTCGCCGGTGAACTCGGGCTGCTCGAGCCGGATGCCGCCGTCCACCGCCGTCCACCGCGCGGCGTCCGGCCGCCGTGCGGCCAGATCATGGACGGAAACCTCGAGGCCGGCAGCCTCGGCGTCGTCGAGCGCGAGGGTGAGCGCGAAGGGCGTGGGCGCGTAGACGGCGATCGTGCCGTCGGGAGTGCGTCCGGCGACGGCCCCGGAGGGCTCGGCGACGAGCAGATCGGGGGCCGCGTCGAGGCCCCACAGCTGTTCCGCGTCGACGACCCGGCGGAGGTAGGCGACGTCGTCGGCACCCGGGAACGCGGCGGCGACGGAGAACGGGAAGGGCGCGCCGTGCACGTCTTCGGCCGAGAAGCCCTCGCCGCGACGATGCCACGACCACACGCCGTGCGCGCCGTACCCGAGGCCTGCGGCCGCGCCGGAGACGACGCCCGTCCAGCTCGCGCGACGGACGTCGGCGGCCGAGTGCCGCGCGGCGCCGCGGAAGCGTCCGAGTCCCTCATAGCAGGGCTCGAGGTTGATGATCGGTCGTGCGACGTCGAGCGCCCGGTAGTAGTGGGTGAGGTCGGCGGGCAGGGTCTCCCACGCCTCGTTGTGCCCCGACTGCAGGGCGTGGAAGTCGACCAGTCCGCTGTCGGCCAGCGGCTGCGGCATCCGCGCCGTGGGGGTGTCGTGCCACGTGACGAGCTGGCCGGGTGCCACCTCGCGCAGCAGCGCCGCGACCGAGCTGTACCGCTCCAGCGCGACATCGTCGTCGAGGTCGTCGTCGCCCGACACGATCCAGATCGGATCGAAGCGGCGGAACCGCGCGACCGTCTCGCGGACGTAGGTGTCGGTCTGCTCGGCGCTCAGGACGTGATCCGGAGTGAGGCGCGAGCCCCACGTGCCCGGCACGAAGTTGTTCCACAGCAGGACGAGCATCGGCGTGAAGCCGCGCTCGCGAGCCTGCTCGAGCATGCGCTCCGCGACAGTCCAGTAGTCGGGATCGCCGGCCGCGAAGTCGACGGCGCCGTCGCGCAGGGCGTACGGCGAACGCGTTCCCGTCGACCGGTCGTGCTCGATGGGCAGGACGCTGATCAGCAGCGCGTTGAAACCCTGGCGCCGCCGGAGCTCGAGATGGTCGAGCCATTCGTTCTCGGTGGGCCCGCCGAAGGCCGCCCAGACGGTGTCGGCCAGGAGGAACGTCGGTTCGCCGCGGTGCAGCAGCCAGCGCCCCGAGGGCGCGATCGACCACGTGGTCATGGATCTCTTTCGGGTTGGAGGAATGCGGAGTTCGGGATTCGGGAGTGCGAGCAGCGGCGATCAGGGCGCGATGAGGGCGCCGTCGGGGGCGCGAACGCCCGCCGCCCACGCGTCGTGGCCCGAGAGGCCGGCGGGGAACCGTGCGGCGGCGGCCTCGTCCATCTCGATGCCCCAGCCGGGGGCGTCGTTGGGCGTCAGCCAGCCGTCGACGATGTCGATCATGCCGGGGAAGACCTCGTGGGTCTCGTCGTTGTAGACGTGCCCCTCCTGGATGCCGAACGCCGGCGAGGTCACGTCGAGTGCGACCGCTGCGGCGACGGCGAACGGCGAGGCGTCGCCGGGCGAGTGCCAGGCCGTCCTCACCCCCTCGATGTCGGCGAGGACGGCGAGCCGGCGCGCGGCGCTGACGCCCCCGACATCCGAGAGGTGACTGCGGATGTAGTCCACGTGATGCTCGCGGATGAGACGGGCGGCGTCGGTGAAGGATGTCGCGAGCTCGCCGACCGCGATCGGCACCGGTGACGCGGCCCGCACCTCGGCGAGGCGGTGCCAGTGCTCGGGTGCGAGCACGTCTTCGAGGAAGAAGGGCCGGTACGGCTCGAGCGAACGGGCGAGGGCGATCGCGGTCGCGGGAGTGAGCCGCGAGTGGACGTCGTGCAGCAGCTCGACGCCGTCGCCGAGGGCCTCGCGCACGTGGGCGAAGAGCTCCGGCGTGCGGACGAGATAGTCCTCGACCCGCCAGCCCGCGGGGTTCTTCGCCCACGCGAAGGACCCTGCGACGGGCGGGGCGCCGTAATGTCCGACGCCCTGCTGGCCGGTCTGGATGCGCACGTGGCGCTGGCCGGCGGCCATGAGCTCGCGCGCGTGCGCCGTGGTCTCGTCGAGATCGGCGCCCTCGGCGTGCAGGTAGGTGTCGGCCGCAGCGCGAACCCGCCCGCCGAGCAGCTCGTACACCGGCATCCCGGCGCGCTTGCCGGCGATGTCCCACAACGCCATGTCGATGCCCGAGAGCGCGTTGTTGCCGACCGGCCCCTCGCGCCAGTAGCCGGTGAACCGCACCAGGCGCAGCAGGTCTTCGATGTCGCCGGGGTAGCGCCCGACGAGCAGGGGACGCAGGTGGTCGAGGAAGGCCACGACGGCCTGCCAGCGCTGCGTGAAGGTCGCGCAGCCGTATCCCCACAGTCCGTCCTGGTCGGTGTCGATGCGCACGACCACCAGCGGGATGCCCTCGGGCGCCGTCACGATCGCCCGCACATCCGTGATGCGGACGTTCTCGCGCGGCATCCAGGGCTGATCGAACGTCGTGGGCTCTGTCGTCATCGGTCGCTCCTCACGAGTGCCGGGTAGGGGGTGGCGGTGCCGTCGTGGATCGACTCGCGGGGCTCGAAGCCGAGCACCGTCCGCGCCGTCGTCAGGTCGACGAGCGCCTCGCGACCCGAGATGCGCGCGGGCGGCCGGGCACCCGGTACGTAACGACGCAGCAGCTCGGCGGTCGGGACGTCGAGCAGGGTGTCGCGAGCGCTGAGCGGCACGACCACGGCGCCCGCGACATCAGCCCGCAGCGCCCGCTCGATCGCGCGCACGGCGTCGGACATCGTCAGGTACGCCCAGCCCTCGCGGGCCATGCGCGCGGGGTCGGCCCGCACCTCGTCGGCGACCTCGTGCAGGACGTGCGGCCACTTCACCAGCGGGAACCGCAGCGCGACGACGTCGATGCCGTAGCGCCGGTGCGCGTACCGGGCCGTGGCCTCGTCGGCGAGCTTCGACAGCGAGTAGGCGTCGGCGATGTCGGGCGGCGTCTCGGCATCCAGCGGAAACGCCGGCGGGAACGTGTCGTGCGGATTGTTCGGGTATCCGATGGCGTTGATGCTGCTGGCGATGACCGCCCGGCGCACACCCGCCTCGGCGGCGCGCGTGAGCACGTTGAACGTCGCCGACGTGTTGACGCGGAAGACGTCGTACGGGGTGCCGAGGCTCGGATGCGGGATGGCGGCGAAGTGCGCGACCGCGTCGGCGTCGCGCATCGCCTCCTCGACGTCGGCCCGCGAGGTCGCGTCGCCGGTGATTTGGCGGTCGGCGGGGTGGTCTCCGCTGAACGCGAGCGACAACGCGGTGACCTGGTGGCCGCTCGCGACGAGGTGGTCGCTGACCGCGCGACCGATCTCGCCGTCGGCGCCGGTGACGAGGATGCGGCTCATCCCTTCACCCCGCCCGCCATGCTCGCACCGCGCAGGAACTGCCGCTGGAAGATCAGGAACAGCGCCACCGGGATGATCAGCGAGAGGAACAGGGCGGCCATCTGCACGCTCAGCTCGGTCTGGTCGGCGAGGCGGGGCAGCGCCACCGACACGGGCTGCTTGTCGGGGTCGGGCAGCACGAGGAGGGGCCACAGGTAGTCCTTCCACGACGCCACGACCGTCAGGAGGCCCACTACCCCGAGGATCGGTCGCGACAGCGGAAGCACGATGCTCCACAGGATGCGGAGCGGGCCGGCGCCGTCGATGCGGGCCGCCTCGTAGAGGTCGGCGGGGATCGCCTCGAGGAACCGGGCGATGATGAGCACGTTGAACGCGGCGGCTCCCGCGGGGAGCCACACGGCCCACCAGGTGTTGATGAGCGAGACGCCCAGCAGCGGCAGCTCGCGCACCGTGAGGTACAGCGGCACGAGCGAGACGATCGAGGGGATGAACAGGGTCGCGAGGATCGCTCCGGAGAGCAGCTCGCCCCAGCGCGGGCGGAGCACGGTGATGACGAAGGCGGCCGTCGTCGAGACGACGAGCGTGACAACGACCGAGCCCGCCGCGAGGATCGCGGTGTTGGTGAGGTAATGGCCGATGCGGCCGCGCTCCCACGCGATCGCGAGGTTCTCCCACTGCACGGTGCCGCTGGAGAAGAACGAGAACGGACCGCGGATGAGGTCCTGCGTCGGCGAGACCGCGGCGAGCGCGAGCCAGATGAGCGGGCCGAGTCCGGCGATCAGCAGCCCCGCCAGCACGACGGCCTGCCCGATGCCGAGCCACACGCGCACCGAGGGTCGCCGGCGGTCGCTGTCGGAGATGTTCGTGCGCGACAGCGGGTCCGGTGCGACGTCGCGACGCCGGGCGAGCCGCCGGGTGGGAAGAAGGGCGCTCATGCTCGGCTCCAGCGTCGGGTCAGTCGGAAGTAGAGGAGCGACAGCAGGCCGAGCGATGCGGCGAGCAGCACGCTCAGCGCGGTCGCTGCGCCGTAGTCGACGCGCACGAAGGCGTAGTCGTAGATCGTCATGAGCAGCGTCTTGGTGGCGCCCTGCGGCCCGCCGCCGGTGAAGAGGAACGGCTCGGTGAAGATCTGCATCGTGCCGATGACCTGCAGCAGCAGCATCGTCGCGATGATGCCGCGCATCTGCGGCAGAGTGACGTGCCAGACGCGGCGCCAGATGCCGGCGCCGTCGAGCTCGGCGGCTTCGTAGAGCTCGGAGGGGATGCTCGTGAGGGCCGCGATGTAGATGATGATCGCCGTGCCCGCGCCGGCCCACGTCGTCTCGAGGACGATCGAGGGCATCGCGGTCGCCGTCGAGTTAAGCCAGGGAAGGGGGCCGATGCCGACCCACCCGAGCACGGTGTTGAAGAGGCCGTCGGCGTCGGGGGCGTAGAAGAACTTCCACAGCAGGATCGCGACGACCGGCGGCACCATCACCGGCAGGTACGCCAGCGCGCTGAAGTACCAGCTGCGCGAGCGCATCTCGGAGATGAAGACCGCCAGGGCCAGCGGCACCGGGAAGCCGAACAGCACGGCGAGGACCGTGTAGTAGATCGTGTTCAGGGTCGCCTGCGGAAGTCCGGGGTCGGACAGTACGTAGGCGAAGTTCTCCCACCCGACGAAGCTGCTCTCGCCGCCGATGACGACGCGCTGCACGCTCATGGCGAGCGAGCTGACGATCGGTCCCCACGAGAAGTACAGGAAGACGAGGATCGCGGGTGCCGCGATGGCGAGCGCCGTCAGGCTGGGACGCCACCGCCGGCGGCGCCGCGACGGGGCGGGCTCAGGGGATGCGGACGCGGATGTCGCCATCCGGGTCCGCGGTCTCACGTCGGTCATGGGGGTCCTCCGGTCGGGGGCGGGCCGAGGTCATCGGCCCGCCCCGTCGGGTCAGCGGCTCAGGCGGGACTGGACGTCGCTCTGAGCGGTGGAGAGAAGAGCGGGGATGTCGGCGCCCTTGTCGGTGAGCACCGTCTGGACGACGGTGTCGAGTGCGCCGTACACCTCCTGCGCGTTGTTCACGGGCTCGGGCACGATCGGGATGTCGGCCGACGCCTCGAGGTAGGGGGTGAAGTTCGCGCTGGGGACGTTGATGTAGTCGGCGATCCAGGTGAAGTACTCGGAGTACTGATCGGCGTTGACGACCGGCAGACCCGGGAGACCCGTGACCGACCCGGCCTCGCTCGACGCGCGAGCGTCTTCGACGGCCGTGTCCTCGTCGAGGAAGCGCTGCAGGTAGAAGAACTCCACCCACTTCACGGCCGCGGTCTTCTCGGCGTCGCTCGCGTTCGGGTTGACGATCTGCACCGTGCCGCCGCTCAGCGTCCCCTGCGTGCCGCCGGACTGCGGCATGCCGCCGATGCCGAACTGCTCGGCGGGCAGCTTCAGGTTCTGCACGACGTTGTAGTACGAGTCGCTGGCGCCGAGGATCATGCCGATCTTGCCGGCGGCGAAGTCCTGCCCCTGCGACTGCACGTCGTAGAGGGTGTTCTCCGGCAGTGTGCCGTCGTCCCAGCGCATCGTCTGGAGCAGCTCGAGGGCGTCGGTCGACGGGGCGTCGTCGAAGGTGGCCTTCGAGCCGTCCTCGTTCTCGACCGTCCCCCCGAACGAGTAGGTCATGCCGGTGAACTGCCACCCGCCCGTGTTCGCGGTCGTCAGCACGGAGAAGCCGGCGGCGTCGGTGGCGTCGCTGATCTTCTTCGCCGCCTCGCGCACCTCGTCCCAGGTCTTGGGCGGGTTCTCGGGGTCGAGGCCCGCCTGGGCGAAGAGATCACGGTTGTAGACGAGCCCGAAGGAGTACGCGTTCGTCGGGATAGCGAAGACACGGTCGTCGCTGTTCTTCGTCAGGGCGAGGATCGTGGGGTTCAACGCGTCGAGCAGCCCCTCGCTCTCGAGCGCGTCGGTGATGTCGGCTGCCTGGTTGCGCTTGATGAGCCCCTGCGGCTCGGTGAGCGGCACGCTCATGACGTCGGGCAGGCTGCCGCCGGCGGCGAGCGCCTGGAACGTCGAGGCGTCGTAGCCCGTCTCGACCGGCTGCAGGTCGATGTCGGGGTTCGCCTTCTCGAACGCGGCGACGCGTTCGTCGAAGTAGGCGCGGTCCTCCGGCCGGTCGGCGGTCGGGCGGTCGCCGATCTCGATCGTGACGGTGCCGTCGGCGGGCGCGGCCGCGTCGCTGCTGCAGCCGGCGAGGGCGGCGACGGACAGTCCGCCGATGGCGATCGCGGCCGCGACGGAACGGAAACGTTTCGTCATTGAAACTCCTAGGTGTGAGTGGCAAGCAGGAAAAACGATTGCTCTCCGATGTCTAGCACCTCTGGCCCCGACACGTCAAAACAAAAATCTCCCGACGCGTGCTCGCCCAAAGAACCGGGCTTCGTGTCGAGCAGAGTGTTGACAGAGTGCATGCCTCCCGGCCAAACTGCCCGCTGGACAAACGATTTTCCTACCGGTCCACCATCCGCGAACACTCGATGAGGAGCACCGCGTGCCGAAGCATCCTTCCCCCCATCCCGTCCCGCGGCTCGTCGCCGCAACCGCCGCGCTCGCGCTCGCCGCCACCGCGGGCGTCGCGTTCGCCGCGCCGGCCTCCGCAGACGCGCCCGCGGTGTCGATCCGGCCCGATGCCTGGGGCAATCTCTTCCACGCCGGCGACGCCGTGTCGTTCGGATACGACACGACCGCTCCGACGATCGCCTGGCGCGTCGTGGACGGCTGGGGCGAGGTCATCGACGACGGCACGGAGCCCGCCGACGGCGTCCTGGCCCCCGCTGTCACCGAGCGCGGCTGGTACCGCCTCGAGGTGACCGCGGCCGGCGACGGAACGACGAGCGCCGCGACGACGTTCGCGATCCTCCCCGACATCGATGCCGCCGCCTCGGCGACCGGCCGGTTCGGCGCCGCCACCCATTACGGGCAGTCCTGGGACCCGGCGTCGATGCAGGCACTGACCGCGGGCGGCTTCGCCCAGCTGCGTGACGAGGTCTACTGGAGCGAGGTCGAGACGCAGCCGGGCGTGTACGACTGGTCGCGCGCCCGCGCCGAGTTCCTCGACCCCGCCCGCGAGCAGGGGATCCGCCCGCTGCTGCTCGCCGGGTACGGAAATCCGCTCTACGACGCGGGAAACGGCCCTGTCAGCCCCGACGCGGTCGCCGCCTACGCCGCCTATGCCGCGGCGATGGCCGCGGAGTTCGGCGACATGTCCACCGGCATCGAGGTGTGGAACGAGTGGGATCTCGGGCTCGGCGGCAACACCAACGTCTCACCCGAGGACTACGTCGCCCTGCTCTCCGCCGCGGCTCCCGCGATCAAGACGGCGGCCCCCGATCTGCCGGTCATCGGCCCCGCCGTGGCCAACCTCAACACCGACTGGCTCGAGCGGACGTTCCAGCTCGGCGCGCTCGATCACCTCGACGGCATCGTCCTGCACCCCTACAGCTACCCCGTCGGAGCCGACGCCCTCGATGAGACCCTGACGCGCATCGACGCCCTGGTGCGCCGCTACAACGGCGGCGAGTCGAAGCCGCTGTGGATCACCGAGCACGGCTGGCCCACCGGAACCAACGCGCGGGCCGTGTCCGAGCGTCAGCAGGCGGCCGACATCGCGAAGTCGGCTGTGATCGCGGCAGCCCATGATGCCGCCCGGTACTACGTGTACGACCTCGTCAACGACGGTGTCGACGACGCCGAGACGGAAGAGAACTTCGGGCTCCTGCACCACCCCGACGACGCTCTGGGCGCTTTCACGCCGAAGCCCTCGTTCGCCGCCTACTCCGTGGCCGCCGACGCCCTCGCGACGGCGACGTTCGCCGAGCGCGACGAACCGCTGCCGGGCCTGCGCCACGTGCGATTCGACACCGCCGACGGGCCCCTGCACGTGCTGTGGTCCGACGCGCCGCAGACGGTGTCGCTCGAGGTCGCCGGGTCCGCCGACCTGACGACGATGTTCGGCGACACCGAGACCGTCACCGGCGGCGCCGGCGCCCCGGTGCTGGCACCGACCGGCACCGAACCGCTGTACGTCCGCGGTGACGTCACCGCCATCGCGCAGACCGATGCCGGCCTGACGCTCGATGCGGGTGTCGTCGGAGCCCCCGTGACGGGCTCGTGGACCGTGGCGGGCCGTGCGGATGCCGCGTCGTCCTGGCGTCTCGTGCTGCCGGACGGGACCGAGGCGACGCAGACCACCGCCCCCGGCGCGACCGTGAGCACGACGGTCTCGTTCCCGGCTCCCGCGACCGTGGGGACGTACGAGACGAGCGCGCGCGTCTACGAGGGCGACCGCTACGCCGGCACGCTCCGCGCCGCCGCGGCGGTGAGCGAACCCGTGTCGCTGCGGGCCGCGCAGGCCGTCACGGCGGAGGGCGCCTCGGTGCTCCGCATCCGTGTCATCAACGCGTCCGCCACCGCCCGTGCCCTCGACTCGGTGTCGTACACGCTCGGCGATGCCGGTGGACAGCCGGAGGCTCCGGCGATCGTCGATGCCGGCTCGGATGTCGTCGTCGACATCCCGCTCGACACGCTGGCCGGACCCGCCGCCTTCACGGCGACGGCGGTCGTCGACGGGGTGACGCTGACGGCCTCGGGGCGCGTCGCCCCCGTCGATGCGGCATCCGCTCTGCCGGCCGCTCATCGCACGATCACCGTCGACGGCACGCTCGACGACCTCGACGGCGTCACGCCGATCGCCTTCACCGCCAACCCGGAGGCCGACGACGATTTCGACCAGTCCGCCGTCGCCTGGCTCACGTGGGACGAGGAGTATCTGTACTTCTCGGCCGATGTCACGGACGACGTGCACGACCAGCCCGCGCAGGGCGCGAACATCTGGCAGGGCGATTCCATCCAGTTCACCGTCGCCGGCGGCGCTCCGGGTGCCGCGACGACCTGGCACGAGTTCGGCATGGCGCTCACGAGCGCCGGCCCGCAGCTGTACCGCTGGCTCTCCGTCGACGCGGGCGCCGGCCCCGTCCCGGGGGCTCCCGTGGCCATCTCGCGCGATGACGCCGCCGGGCGCACCGTGTACGAGACCGCGATCCCGTGGCGTCTGCTGCGCGGCGTCGACAGGGCGACATCCCTGCTGAGCAGCGCCGCGATCGTCAACGAGGCAGACGGAGCCGGGCGCGCCGGCTTCCTCTCCTGGGGCGGCGGCATCGCGGGCGAGAAGGACTCGGGCGAGTTCACCGCCGTGCGGCTGCTCGCGCCGGCCCCGGTGGTCGAACCGCCCGTCGAACCGGGGCAGCCAGCGGCACCGGGCGACGGCGGCTCGGCGGCGCCCGGTGCCACCGGCGGGAACGCAACCACCGCCGGGGCCAACGGAGCCCGCGCGCTGGCGAGCACGGGCGGGGCGGCACCGCTCGCGTGGCTCGGCGCCGCAGTGGCCGCCGGGGCGGGCGGGATCGCGCTCCTGCTGACACGTCGCCGGGCTCCCCGGTCGTGAGCGTCGCGCGCGAGCCGCGCGTCGTCGCCCTGCGCGTGGGACGGCGACGGGACATCTCCGTCGCCGCCTCGCCGCGACCGCCCGTGTCGTGGCTGGTCGAAGCACCCGCCGCGTGGGTGGCGGCCCGTGCCGAGCTCCGGCTCGACGGCGCCGCCGTCGCGGTCGCGTCGCCCTACGGCATCCTCGAGGACTGGCCCTTCGCCCCGCTCCGCGCCGGTGGCAGGCACGCCCTCGAGGCGCGCGTCGTCGGTGCCGATGGCACGGCGAGCCCGTGGTCGGAACCCTGCGAGGTCCGTGCCGGGTTTCCCGCCGGAGCCTGGTCCGCCCCCTTCCTGCGCCTCGCCGACCCCGGCCGTGCCGCCCAGCCGTTCCTCGCCCGGCGCGAGTTCACGGTCGCCGAGACGGTCGTCGCCGCCGAGCTCCAGGTGGCGGCGCACGGCGTGTACCACGCGCGCCTCAACGGCGCCGACGTCGACGACGCCGTGCTGAGCCCCGGCTGGACGGCGTACCAGCACCGCCTCCCCCTGCACCTGACCGATGTCACCTCCCTCGTCCGCCCCGGCGTGGCGAACGTCCTCGCGATGGAGGTCGCGGGCGGCTGGTACACCGAGTCGTACGGGTTCGGCGAGACGGCGGAGCGCTTCTACGGCGATCAGGCCGCCGTCGCACCCCTGCTGCGGCTCCGCCACCGCGACGGCCGGGTCGAGGAGATCCGGGCCGACGCGCGCTGGCGGCTGACCGGCGACGGCGACCTCGTCTCGAGCGGCATCTACGCCGGCGACGAGATCGACCTGCGGCGGCATCCGCGCGAGTGGGATGCCGCCGCATTCGACGATGCCACGTGGGCGACACCCGCACTGTCCGAACCCGACCGGCAGCCCGAGGTGATCGACGTCGAGCCCGTGCGCCGCATCCGCTCCCTGCCCGTCGTCGCGATGCCCGAGAGCGCCGATGCGGATCGCATCCTGCTCGATTTCGGCCAGAACATCGTCGGACGCGTGCGGCTGCGCGTCTCTGGCCCGGCCGGCACCCGGATCACACTGCGGCACGCCGAGGTGCTCGAGGCCGGGCGGCTGAGCACCCGGCCGCTCCGCGCCGCCGCGGCGACCGACACGTTCATCCTCGACGGCGCCGCCGACACCGTCTGCGAGCCGCGCTTCACCTTCCACGGGTTCCGCTACGTCGAAGTCACCGGCTACCCGGGCGCGCTCGACCCGGCAGACGTCACCGCCGTCGTGCTCCACACCGACATGACGCGGACGGGATGGTTCTCGTGCTCCGACGAGCGCCTCACCCGCCTGCACGAGAACATCGTGCGGAGCTTCGCGGGAAACGCCCTCTCGCTGCCGACCGACTGCCCGCAGCGCGACGAGCGACTCGGCTGGACGGGCGACGCCCAGGTGTTCGCCCCGACCGCGGCATCCCTCTTCGACGCGGACGCGTTCTTCGCGTCGTGGCTCGACGACGTCGCGGCCGAGCAGCGCGCGCGGGACGGGCGGGTGCCGACGGTCGTCCCGCAGACGCTCGGGCGGCTCGGCGAGACGATGGCCGCCGGCTGGGGCGACGCCGTCACTGTCATCCCGACCGTGCTGCACGAGCGGTTCGGCGACCGGTCTCTGCTCGAACGCATGACGGGTCCGATGCGGGCGTGGGTCGACACCGTCGCGGATGCCGCCGGGCCCGGCCGGCTGTGGGAGCGCGGGTTCCAGTACGGCGACTGGCTCGATCCCACCTCCGCCCGCCCCGACAAGGCGAAGACCGACCCCGGGCTCGTCGCCACGGCCTACTTCGCACGTTCTGCGCGGCTGACCGCCGACGCATTGACCCTCTCGGGCGAAGCGGAGACGTCTGCCCGCTACGCCGCCCTCGCCGACGACGTGCGCGATGCGTTCGTCGCGGCGTATGTCACGCCGCGCGGCCGCCTCGCCTCCGACGCCCCGACGGCGTACGCCCTCGCGCTCGAGTTCGAGCTGCTCCCGGCCGCGTTGCGCCGCGCGGCGGCGGAGCGTCTCGCCTTCCTTCTCCGCGCCGGCGGCTACCGCACGGCGACGGGATTCCTCGGGACGCCGCTGGTCCTCGACGCCCTGCTGTCGGAGGGGCAGGCCTGGGCCGCCGAACGGCTGCTGCTCCAGACCATGTGCCCCTCCTGGCTCTATCCGCTGTCGCAGGATGCGACGACGGTGTGGGAGCGATGGGATGCCGTCCGCCCCGACGGCTCGCTGCATCCCTCCGGCATGACCTCGCTCAACCACTACGCGCTCGGATCCGTCGGCGATGTGCTGCACCGACGCATCGGGGGGCTCGCGTGCGCCGAACCCGGCTGGGGGCGGCTGCGAATCCAGCCGTGGTTCGTCTCGTCACTGGAGCACGCGAGCGTCACGCACGACACCCCGCGGGGGCGCGCCTCGGTGTCGTGGGCGCGGGATGCCGCCCACCGCGAGCGGGTGCGCGTCCACGCGCGCATCCCGCACGGGGTCACGGCACTTATCGACCTCGGCGACCGCGCGCCCTTCGAGGCGGGCGCCGGGATCCACACCTGGAACACGACCGCGGGTGTCCGGGGTCCCGCCGCGATCGGCGTCGACTCCGACCTCGCCGCGATCGCGGACACCCCGGATGCCTGTGCCCTGGTGTCCCGGTCGATCGCCGAGCACTCCCCCGAGATGGCGACGGAGTTCGACGCCTACATCCGGTGGGTCCCGGGCAGCCGGTTGCGCGACGAGCTCGCCGCCGTCTCAGCACCGGACGCGGTCGTCGCCCGCATCGATCGGGCGCTCACGACGCTCGCGCGCTGAGACGCGGCATCCGCCCCGCTCCGCCGTCCGGTGTCAAGACCCTGGCATGCGGCCGGGCGGACTCTACCGTTGAGCGTGGCCGATCCGACCCGGGGATGCGGTCGCAGGGAGACGCCATGGTCACGAACGAACCTCCGCCCACGGAGGCGATGCTCGACGGTCGATACCTGCTGGGCGAATGCGTCGGCCACGGCGGCATGGCCCGGGTCCACCGGGCCGAGGACGTCCTCCTCGGACGCACCGTGGCGATCAAGCTGCTGCGACCCGAGATGGAGGGAGCGAGCACCTCGTCCCGCGCGCGCGGCGAGATGACCGTGCTCGCCTCGCTCAACCACCCCGCTCTCGTGACGCTCTACGACGCGCAGCTGGCGCCGGGCCGGGCCGAGTACCTCGTCATGGAGTTCGTCGAGGGCCCGACCCTCGCCGCGCGCATCGCCGAGGGGCCTCTCCCGGCCGGTGACGCGGCGGCTCTCGCGGCTGACCTCGCCGAGGCGCTCCACGTCGTGCACGACGCGGGCATCGTGCACCGCGACATCAAGCCGTCGAACGTCCTCTTGGCTCCGGTGCCGCCCCTCGGCAGCCGATCGGGCGCGAAGCTCGCCGACTTCGGGATCTCGGTTCTCGTGGATGCCGCTCGGCTCACCCAGCCGGGAACGGTCATCGGAACGGCCGCATACCTCTCCCCGGAACAGCTCACCGGGGCTCCGCCCGCTCCGCCCGCCGACATCTACGCGCTCGGCCTGGTCATGCTCGAAGCGCTGACCGGCCAGCGCGCTTTTCCGCGCGCCGAGGGATTCGGCGAAGCACTCGCACGGCTCACCGTCGCACCCGAGATTCCCGACACGCTCGACCCCGCGTGGGTCGCCCTGCTGCGCCGCATGACCGCTATGCGGCCGGAGGACCGCCCCAGCGCGGCCGAGGTCTTCGCGGCGGCATCCGATCTGGCCCGCGCACCCGCGACGCCGGCGCGTCCCGTCGTCCCTGCCGCGGTCGCGGCGGCTACGGTCCCGGCGACGGCTGTCACGGCTGGGACCAGCCCGACGCGGATCCTTCCCGACGCTGCAGCCGATCCGGCCCCGTCAGCGCGTCGTCGCCCCTCGCGAGCGCGGCTCGGCCTCATCGGCGGGCTCGCCGCAGCCGCTCTCGCGGCGGCCGCGATCACGGGCCTCGGGCTCGCGGGCGCGGCGCCCGAGACCCCGCCGACCACTCCCGCCGACACCGAGGAGTCTCCCGTCCCGGAGCCGGCGCCCACCGACGAGACCGAGCCCGCCACCGTCGTGACCGATCAATCGGACCAGTCCGGTGAGCAGCCCGCCGCGCCGGTGGAGGACACCACCGGCCCAGGACCGGGGTCGGAGGCAGACCGGAAGGCCGCCGAGGAAGCGGCGAAGAAGGCCGAGCAGGAGGCGAAGAAGGCCGAGCAGGAGGCGAAGAAGGACGCCGACGAGCAGAAGAAGGCCGAGGAGCGGGAGAGCAAGCGCGATCAGGACAAGCCCGGCCGCGGCTGACGCGGCGTCAGGGCGTGCATCCCCGCACGGCATCGCCCGCTCCGCCGTTCGCGCGCACGAGCTGCACCTCGATGCAGGTCCGGCCCGACGGGTCGGCCGGCACGGTGACGGTCTCGTCCTCGACGCGCTGCGGTGCGCTCGCGCCGTCGAGCGTGACCGGGTACCAGAGGTACGAGTCGCCCTCGGCGGGGTTCGGGTTGGTCCACGTGAACGTGACGTCGGCACCCGCCGCAGCACCCGCGAGGTCGCCCACACGCGGCACGAAACCGGCGAGCGGGTCCTGCGGGGCGCTGGAGGGCGACTCGCTCGCCTGCGGCTCGGCAGGGGCGGACGGCTGGAGCATGCTCGCCACCACGACGAGGGCGACGACCAGCGCCGCGGCGACGCCGCCGAGGGCGATCCACAGCCAGGAGCGCGAGCGCCCCGGTGCGACATCCTCGGCCGTCCCGGCGGGGGTTCCCTCCCCCGGCGCGGCGGCGACGGCGTCCGGGCTCGTCACGCTCGCGGCCGCCGCGGACGCCGTCGCCCCGCGCTGCACCGTGTGATCGGCGGCCGGCTCGACCGTGCGGGGACGGCGGACGGTGGCATCCTGCCCGGCACGCGCAGAGGGGCGCAGCACGGTCTCGTCGGGGGCCGCCGGCGCGAAGGGCGATCCCGAGGCGGCCGGGGCGAACGGCGACGTCGCGGCCGTCCCGTCCTTGCGTCGCGTGGACCCGGCGGGAGGCGCCGTCGTCGGCTCGATGCTCACGATGCCGCGAACGCGAGTCAGCTCGCCGTCGGCATCCTCTTCTTCCTCGGCGTCGGGGGAATCGTCGAGGATGTCGATCGGCGTCACCGAATGGGCGAGCTCGATCTGAACGCGCTGCAGCGCACGGGCGAACGCCACCGCGCTGTCGAAGCGCGCCGCGGGACTCTTCGCCATCGCACGAGCGAGCGCCTGCTGCAGCGACGGCGGCACGTCGGCGCGGTCGAGCGGTTCGAGCGGTGCGGTCTCGATGCGCTGGATGAGATCGGCGGCGCCGTTGCGTCCGCCGGGCTGCTCGAAGGGCGAACGGCCCGCCAGCAGCGTGTAGATCGTGGCGCCGAGTGCGTAGACGTCCGAGCGCACGCCCGAGTCCGTGCCCTCGCCGAACGCCTCGGGCGGCGACCAGGGGATCGACATACCCGCGGTCTCATCGGCGCTGTCGGTCGTCGTCGCGATGCCGAAGTCGGTCAGCGCGGGGCGGTTGTACTCCGTCACGAGGATGTTGGCCGGCTTGATGTCGCGATGCAGGATGCCGGCACGGTGCGCCGTCTCGACCGCCGCCGCGACCTGGATGCCCACGCGCAGCGCCTCGGCCACCGAGAACGCCGCGGTGCGGTAGCGCACCTGCAGGTTCGGCCGCGGGCAGTTCTCCATCACGAGATACGGCCGCTGGTCGTCGGCGAGACCGGCCTGGTAGATCGTCACGATCGCGGGATGCGTCGACAGCATCGCCATGACGTTCGCCTCGGCGGTGAACTGCTCGACCGAGCCGCCCGCCATCCGCTCCGGCAGCAGCACCTTCACCGCGACCTTGCGCCGAGGCAGGTGCTGCTCGTACAGGTAGACGTCGGCGAAGCCGCCCGAACCGAGCAGCTCGAGGTAGGTGAACCCGGGCAGCTCGGGCGGCGGCGCCGGGGGCCGCTTCGCGCTCACGGCAGGTCCTCGAAGGCGATCGTGACGCCGTCACCGATGTCGAGCACGTCACCCGAGACGACCATCGTCGGCTCGTTCGGATGCAGCCGCACCGGGTCATTGCCGCCGCGCAGCAGCACTGAGCCGTTCGTCGTGTCGAGGTCGACCACGAGAACGTGCTCGCCCTCCGCCCGGATCTCCACGTGATTGCGCGAGATGTCCTGCTCGGGGCTCTCGACGGCGACGAGCGTGGGGAGCATGTCGCCCGTGGATCGCGACGACCGCGGGCGCCGTCCGACGATGACGGTGTTGTCGAGCTCGACGACCTGCCCGTCCGAGACACGGATGCGGCCCCGCGCGAGGCGACGAGCCGGGACGATCTCGGTCGACTCGTAGACCGCCGGCTCGCCCCGTCGCGCGCCGCGGATGTCGGCGACGGCGACGGTCTCGCCGTCGTGGTCGCCGGCCGGGCCGGCGGGAGAGGACACGACGGTGGCGTCGTCGGCGGGAAGGGGCGCGTCGGCCGCGTCGGGCTGCTCGGAGGGCAGCGTCGGCCGGACCACCGTCTCTCCCCAGATCATCGCGTGCTCGTCGGCGGCGGCCGTGTCGCCGAGCGGGACGAACGTCTGCGCCCCGGGCGACTCGTCGAACGGGATGTCATCGTCCACCGGCCCTGCCTCGGCCTCTGGCTCGGGCTCGGGCTCGGCGACGATAGGCGGCTCGGGCTGCGGCTCGGCGGCGGATGCCGGCGCAGCGACCGGTACCGGCGCGGACACCGGAGGCGACGCGGGCGCGGGGGGCTCTGCCGCGGGCGGCGCCGGCGCACGTGGGGGCGCGGTCGGCGCTGCGACGAAGGGGCTCGCGGAGCGGACGCCCGGCCGGGCATCCGTCAGGTCGACGGTGACGGAGTCTGCCGCGACGACGCCCTCGACGAAGGGCAGCGACGCGGCCTCGTCGGCCGCCTCGGCGAAGAGAGCCGACGCGCGCCGGACACCCGGGATGTGACGTTCGACCCACGTCGAGACTCCCTGGCCCGAGACGGACAGCGGCCCGGACTCGGTCTCGACGACGAGCTCGACCGGCCCGCGCACCGCGACGCGGAGCCCGTCGCCCTCGACGATGGCCAGGATGAAGTCGGGGATAGCCGCCAGCGAGGTGCCGAACGCGCCGGTGAGGGCCTCGATGACGGCGCCGATGCCACGTTCCGCGAGTCGGCGCCACACGGCCTCGACCGTCGGGATCGACACGTTCGCGGGCAGGGCGACGGCCGCCGCGGGCGCGAGTGCGACGCGCCAGTGCTCCGCGCCCGTCGCCGGAACGTAGCGGACCTCGACCATCAGGCTCTCCCCCCTGCGGCCGCTGCGCGCGGCCGGGTGTCTATGTCTGCGTCATCCGGCTGAGCGGACGGCACGGTGTCGTACACATCGTCACCGCCGTCGCCCAGCGCGTCGATGACGATGACCGTGACGTTGTCGCGACCACCGTGCAGCAACGCTTCGTGGACCAGTCGCTGCGCGGCATCCTGCGGTTCCGTCTCCTCGTCGAGGATACGGGCGATCCGCTCGTCGTCCAGCTCGGTCGACAGACCGTCCGAACAGACGAGGATGCGGTCGCCGCTCTCCGCGGGCAGCATCCAGAAATCCGCCTGCCCGACGCTGCCGGCCCCGAGCGCTCGGGTGATCTCGTTGCGCCGTGCGTGGCGCGCGGCGGTTTCGGCGTCCATCTGCCCCGAGTCGACCAGTTCCTGGACGACGGAGTGGTCGACGCTGATCTGCTCGAGGCGGCCGCGCGCCCACCGGTACGTGCGCGAGTCGCCGATGTTCAGCGTCAGCCAGTAGCCGGCGTCTCCGACACGGGTCAGCACGACCCCGGTCAAGGTCGTCCCGGCCGCGCGCTGGCCGGTGGCGAGGGCGTCGATGTTCGCCCGCGCCCGCTCGATGGCCGCCCGCACGTCCTGGTTCGTCACCACGGCGACGCCCACCAGAGGCTCGAACTCGGCCACCGCAGCCGCGCTCGCGCGCGCACCGGCCTCGTGCCCGCCCATGCCGTCGGCGACGACGAAGACGGGCGCTGCCGCGAGGTAGGAGTCCTCGTTCGCGCGCCCCCGCAGCCCGGCGTGCGTCGCGGCACCGTGTCCGACCCGTACCGACATGGGAGTCACCGCACGACCTGGACGACGAGCCACCGATCACCGAGGTCGAGCCGGTCACCGCTGCGGAGCACCGTCTGCGTGCCCGGCACCACGGGAACGCCGTCGCGTCCGCGGGTGACGACCACCCCGTTCGTCGACGCGCGATCGATGACGGCGAGACCGCCGGGCTCGAGGGGAACGAGTTCGAAGTGGGTTCGCGACAACGTCAGCGTCTCGTCGCGGAGCACGATCGCATCGGCCCCGGTGCCGCGATGAGGGTCGCGGCCGAAGACCGTTCGGCCGTACACGGCGGTGCGGGTGCCGTCATCCCACGTCAGCAGCGCACGCGCGCCGCTCCGGATGTCGGGAACCCCCGCGAGCGGCTCGGTGTCGAAGATCATCGCGCTCATGCGCTGCCTCCCCGGGCGCGCCGCGTCCGGCCCCGCAGCAACGACCGCAGGCTGAGGCGAGCGCGCAGCCGGCGCCACACCGACACGCGACCGCTCATGCCGACGACGATCGCGTCGACCTCGCGCCAGAAGGCGTCGACGTCTTCGGCGGAGGGCTCGCCCGGTCCGAACACGCGCGCATCGGCCGACGTCGCGAGGGCGGTCACGTCGGGCTGGTCCATGGTGGCGGCGACGACCCGTGCGCTCTCGGTGCGCGTCGCACCCGAGGCGACCGGCGCATTGAGGTCGACCGCACGGTCGATCAGCTCGTCCCAGCCGCCGGAGATGCGGTCGGCGGGCTTGTCGGCGTTTCGCCGCTTCGTGCGCCGGGCGGTCTTGACGGCGCCCATGATCACGAACGGCGCGAAGATGATCGCCAGGACGCCGATGCCGATGCCGACCGGGGCGAGGATCGCGCCGATCCAGTCGAAGCCGGGGTCGTCCTCCTCCTCCTGGTCACGATCGTTGGCGATCGCGGGCGGCAGCTCGGCCGGCTCCTGGGCGGGAGGCGGCGGCTGCAGCACCTGCGGCTTGGGGTTGGCCCGCGGAGTCGTCGTCTGCTCGTTCGGCTCGTTGTCCTCGTCGGGCGTCGGGTCGAAGGGGATCCACCCGTACCCCTCGAACGCGACCTCGACCCACGCGTGAACGTTGTCGCCGGTCGCGGTGAACTCCCCGGCGGTGTCGCCCTCGTCGGGGTGCCACCCCATGACGACGCGCGCCGGAATGCCCAGCTGAGCCGACAGCAGGGCCATCGCGACGGCGTACTGCTCGTCGTCGCCGATGATCTCATCGCCGCCGAAGAAGCTGGTGATGCGCGCTGCGCCGTGACCGGAGGGCGAGTACGGGTCGTCTTCGAGCCCGTGACTGAAGTAGCCGTCGGTCGAGAGCCAGTCCGTCAGCGCGCGGACCTGCTTGATCGGCGTATCCGCGTCGCCGACGGCATCCGTGGCGATCTGCGACAGCCCGTCGGGGATGCCCTCCTGCTTCGGCATCTTCACGGGCGCGAACGCGACGTCGGCGAGCGCCTCGTCCGTCGGCAGCACGGGGAACACCGTGTCGACCGTGTAGGTCGTGCCCGGAGCGAGCCCCGCGGTGACGGCCGCCGTCCCCGTGGCGTCGTTGTAGTGGGCGGTGCGGCGCAGTTCGTCGGCGCGTTCGCCCTCGAACTCGATCGACCGCACGGCACCGGCGTCGGGCAGCCACACGCCGCGCAGCTCGTCGATCTCGAACTGCAGCTGACCGGGCACGCCCTCGGCGTCGGGCGACATGTTCGAGCGGAGCGGCGTGAACGAGCTCGACGATCCGGCGCCCTCGTCCGAGACGTTGAAGACGATGCCGTTGTAAGCGTCCATCGTCGCCAGGCGGATACGGCCGTCGTCGGGGAGACCCTGCACCGTGAACAGCGGCGTGTCCGCGTCATCGCGCACGAGACCGCGGAAGCCCTGCAGCGGGCTCGGGTACTGCTTGACGTCGAAGGGCGGGATGACGATGTCGCGCAGCACGTACCGCGTCGACGGCGGACTCGCCACGGCGGCGGTCGCGACGCCGGCACCCACGGCGACGGCGACGACGGCGGTTCCCGAGATCAGGCGACGCAGGCGCGTGTGCCGGAGGGTCGCGGCATCCGAGGTCGCCGTCGGCTCGATGCGGACGGCGGCGTTGTCGGGGTCCCACGCCTGCCGCAGCGCGAGCCACACCGAGGCGACCACGGCGAAGACGACGCCCTGGAGGACCGGGACGGCGGGTTCGGTCATCCCGAGCAGGATCTGCGCGACCAGGAACGCGGTCACGGGGATCAGGGCCCACGCCGCCTGGCGCAGGCGCAGCGCGAGAGAGGCCGTGAGGACGGTCGCGACGAGAGTGAGCAGGAACGGAACGATCAGGTGCCCGTCGTACGGCGCCACGGGAGCCACCGTCGTGAGCAGGCGCTTCCACGACTGCACCGAGCCGAGGGCGAGCTGCGTCCACGTATCGAGGGTCGGGATGACGCCGAACAGCGCGGTGTGCGGCAGCGCGAGAGCCCCGCCGAAGATGAAGTAGGCCGCGACGGTCAGGCCCGCCGTGGGCAGCACGCCCCAGCGGCGTCGCGCACACAGCCACGCGATGCCGACGCCGATGACCAGCGCGCCGAATCCCGCGACGAGGTACGCGCCCCCGTCGAACGTCGGCCCGAAGCCGACGATCGCCACGGACAGCAGCAGCGCGACGGCGACGAGGTCGAGCACGAGTCGGCGGCGGACGGGCGACATCACGAGAGCACCTTCCGCATCGCGGGCGCGAGCTGGTCGAGCGCGCTGATGGAGATGACATCGGCGTCGCCGACGCGACGCAGCAGCGGCACGTCGGCCGAGCGGTCGGCGACGACGGCGAGAACCCGGACGCCCTGGGGCAGTCGCGAGCAGGCGAGCTTGAGCTCGGCGGGGTCGGCACCCGAGCCGCAGAAGAGGACGACGATGGCGATGCCGTGGGAGTTCATCGCGATCGTCCCGGCGAGGGCCACGATGCCCCCGTCGCGCTGACGCGAATGCTCGAGAGCCGACAGGTTGTCGAGCAGGCGACGGGGCCCCTCCGTGCGAAGCGGACCGCGCTGCGTGCGCGCCTCGAGCATGCGGGAATCGCGCAGCGCGCGCAGTCCGATCGAGCCGGCCGCGGAGATCGCGAGCTCGAACTCGTCGGGGTCGGCGTAGTCGCCCGCGTACGTCGAGAGGCCCAGCACGAAGTGCGACCGGCGCGTCTCTTCGTACTGACGCATCATCAGATTGCCGACGCGTGCGGTGGACTTCCAGTGCACGTGACGCAGGTCGTCACCGGGCTGGTACTCGCGCAAGGCGTGGAACGACACGTCGTCGGGAGCCAGCTGCGTCGAGGGCAGCCCTTCGAGGTCGCGCAGGCGCCCGAGCGAGAGCCCCTCGAGGGGGACGGTGCGCGGGTGCACGTAGAGGTCGACGGCTTGGCGGCGGTCGCTGCTGCGCTCGAAGAGTCCGAGCGGGTCGCCGCGGAGCACGCTGACCGGGCCGACCGCGAGCACCCCGCGGGCGGTGGTGGGGATCGCGAACAGCTCTTCGTGGGCGGCCTGGGGCGCGAGCCGCGGCACGTCGAACTCGCCGCGCCCCGACCCGACGGGCAGGACGACCCGCGACGGCAGGATCGAGCGCGACGTGCCGTTGACGAGGGTCAGTCCACCGATCGCGCGCTCGCCCACGACCACGTGGGTGCGCGTGAGATCGAGGTCGACGTCGTACGCCGTGCCGCCGAAGAGGAACGGCACGCTGATGACGACGATGGCGGTGAGGATGACGGCGGCGATGACCATCTCCTGCCAGCCGAAGCTGAGTGCGACGACCCACAGCAGCACGGTCGCGAACAGCAGCACCCAGCCCAGCGGGCGGACGGTTCGGGTGACCAGACGGATACCGCGCCGCGCGACCGCCCACCACGACTCGAGACGCTCCAGCCAGAGGACCAGCCGCGACGGCGTCTCCGCGTTGACGGGGGCGGCGTCGGCCGACAGGGTCGTCGTGCCCACCCGCAGGGTCGCGTCGGCGTCTCGGGTCGTGTCGCCGACGGTGCGGGAGTCCGCGGCGCCACCCGACGTGAGGTCGGCCGCGCTCTCACCGCTGCCAGCGCCTCGGCCCCGGCGCGGTCGGCGCGTCGGGGTCGAGGCGGCAGGGGGTGTGGCCATCAAGCGTCCGCCCGCGCGAGGGGGGCCTCGACGTCGGCGAGGGCGTTGTTCATGACGGTCTCGGCGGTCGTGCCGGTGAACTCCGCCTCGGGGTCGAGCACGAGACGGTGGGCCCACACCGGCAGCGCGAGCAGCTTGATGTCGTCGGGCACGACGTAGTGGCGCCCCTGCGCGGCCGCGTACACCTTGGCGATACGGATCATCGCGATGGCGCCGCGCACCGAGACGCCGAGGCGCGTCGCCGACGCTTCGCGCGTGGCCTCGACGATCTGCGCGGCGTACCGTGCGACGACCGGGTCGATGTGGACGGTCGCGGCGAGGTCGGCCATCTCGCCCACTGCGCGCGTGGTGATGACAGGCTTGAGGCTGGCCGACGGGTTGCGGTCGACGGCGCCGACGAGGATGCGCTCCGAGACCGCCAGGGTCGGGTAGCCGATCGACGTCTTGATCATGAAGCGGTCGAGCTGGGCCTCCGGCAGCTTGTACGTACCCGCCTGCTCGATCGGGTTCTGCGTCGCGATGACGAGGAACGGGCGCCCGACCTCGTGCGCGACGCCGTCGACGGTCACCCGCGACTCCTCCATCACCTCGAGCAGCGCCGACTGCGTCTTCGGCGAGGCACGGTTGATCTCGTCGGCCAGGACGATCGAGGCGAAGACGGGTCCGCGGTGGAACTCGAAGCGCTTGTTCGCCTGGTCGTAGATCGTCACACCGGTGACGTCGGAGGGCAGCAGGTCGGGCGTGAACTGGATGCGCGTCGAGGTGCCCTGCACACTCGCCGCGATCGCCTTGGCCAGACTCGTCTTGCCCGTACCCGGTGCATCCTCCAGCAGCACGTGCCCCTCGGCGATCATCGCCGACAGCACGAGGGCGACGACCTCGCGCTTGCCGAGGAGGGCGGCGTCGACGTTGTCGATCAGGCGCGCGAAGGTGTCGCGGAACCACGCTGCCTGCTCGGGTGTCATGCTCATTCGTTCGTTCTCGTTCCTCGTGATGAGTGGATGCCGGGGGCGGATGCGGGCGCTACCAGCGCGTCGTACTGGTTCGACCCCAACCGATGATCTCGGCGGAGATGTCGCGGCCGTCGGCGCCGATCCAGCAGTCGAGCTGGATCGAGCCGTCGGCCGGTACGTCGTACGACGACGGGTAGGTGTTGAACTTCCGGTTGCCGTCGTAGCAGTCGATGCGGTAGTTGCCCGCGGGGAAGTCCTGCGTGTTCACCTTCAGGTGGAAGCAGCCGTTGACGCAGCCGCCGACCGGTGAGCCCTTCTCGACCGACGCGCGTGGCTGCGGCGGGGGCGGCGGGTTGGGTGTCGTCACGCTCGCCGAGGCCTCGCGTGCCTCGCTGCCGGCGGCGCTCACGCGCACCCGGATGGTCTGCGTGCTGCTGTAGCCGACGTCGCCCTGCTGGCGCGACCCGCTCGCGTCGACACGCTGCCAGCCGCCGCCGTTCACGCTGATCTCCGTCGTGATGTCGCGTCCGTTGCGTGCGGGCGACGACCACGACAGCGTGACGCGGTTGCCGTCGCGGCTGGCGTTCGCCGACGGGTTGCCGATCTGGCCGTAGGGTGCGACCTGGTTGGAGGCCGCCGAGGGCTCGCCCTCGTACCGCGATCCGTCGGCGGTGGCCACGGCGCGAACGCGCACGGTGTAGGTGCCGTTGTTGTTGACCTGACCGTTGCCGATCGCGCCCGATCCGCCGTTGCCGCCGCCGATCCAGTCGTTGCGCCAGCCGCCGTTGTTGACGGAGTACTGGTAGCTGACCTCACCCGGGTTCGCGCCGTTGAGCGGCCCGGCCGTCCACGACACGGTGACGCGGTTGTCGCCTTCGCTCGCGCTGATTCCGGTCGGGGCACCGGGAGGTGTGAAGGCGCGTCGAGGTGCGGATGCCGCACTCCACTCGCCCCAGCCCGCCTTGTTCTGGGCGCGGACGACGAACGTGTAGTCGGTCGTCGAGGTGTCGACGGTCACGGCCTGGCTCGTCTGGCCGGCGGGCACGCTGATCGTGTCGACGGTGGCGCCGCCGCGGCGGACTTGCAGCTGGTACCCCGCGATCGCGTCGCCGTTGTTCGCCGGCTGGTTCCAGCTCACCTGCATCTGCGAGCGGTTGCCCACCGGGTTGAGGCGCTGCGTCGACGGTGCGCCGGGAGCATCCGGCTTGCCTGCGGGCACCATCGCCTGCGACCAGACACTCCAGCTCGACGGCTCGGGCGCGCGGTTGTGGGCGCGGACCCGCACCTGGTACTGCACACCGTTCTGGAGGCCGTCCCACGTGATGCGGGTTCCGGTCACGCCGGTCTTCTCGGCGACACCGGAGGGCGGTGCCGGCGAGATCTGCAGGCTGTAGCTCTCGACGGGCGAGCCCTCCGTGCGAGGGACCGTCCACGACACGTCCAGACTGCGATCGCCGAAGGCGAGGCTCGGCGGGTTCGGGGTGTCGGGCCTCTGGTCGGGACGCGCGGTCTCGGACGGCAGCGACGGGTCGGACTCGCCGACGCGGTTGGTCGCGGTGACGACGAAGTTGTACTCGACGTTGTTCGTCAGTCCGTCGAGCGTGCACGTCGTCGAACGGCATTCGCGGGTGTACGAGCCGGCGGTCGAGCGGACGGTGTAGCCCGTGATCGAGGTGCCGTTGTCGACGGGCGGCGACCACGACATCACGACCGTGCGGCTCTCGACGCTCGTCACTGTCGGCTTGCCGGGAGCATCCGGACGACCCTGCACCGTGATGCGGATCTGGCCCTCGACCTCGCGGTCGGGGTCGCCGGTCGCATCCTGAATCCGGTAGCGCACGACGAGGGTTCCCACGAAGTCGGCGCGGCTGGTGACCTCGACGCGGTCGCCGGCGACGGTCGCCGAGGCTCCCGAGGTCTCGGTGAACGCGCCGACCACTTTCAGCGGCGTGCCGGGGAAGGGGTTCACGTCGTTGTCGAGCACGGCAACCGAGATGGTCTCGCCCTGGTCGGCCTGCTCGATGACGTCGGCGTTCGCCGTAGCGAGGGGGCGCGTCGAGGCGGTCACAGTGACCGTGATCGTCGCCGTCACCGGGTCGGACTCGCCGTCGGTGACGCTCACCTGCACGGGGAGCGACGTCCCCTTGGCGACGTCGGTGCTCGCCTCGACCGACAGCACGGACCCGTCGACGCGCGCCGTGAGCCCGTCGGGCGCACTGCCGACGACCGCGAATCGCAGCTTCTCGGCGTCGCCCGGATCGGGGTCGGTCGCCAGCGCGGCGAGATCGAGGGTCCGGGCGTCCTCGCCCTGCGCGACCTCCATCTGCGCGCCGATCATGCTCGGCGGCCGGTTGTCGGGAGGCGTGACGGTGATGGGGATCATCAGGGTCGCCTTGCGGCCCTCGGGATCGTCGGGCCCCGAGCCGTCGGTGACCTCGAAGGTCAGGGCGTCCTGACCGAAGTAGTCGGCGGCGGAGGTGTACTGGAGAGTCCGCTCGTCCTTGACGAGGGATGCACCGTTCGAATGGGCCGCCGTGACCTTCTCGGCCTCGGTGATGACGACGTCGCGCCCGCCCGAGGCGCGCACGTACTCCGACAGCGGCAGGTCGACGGTCTCACCGCTCTGGACGACGAGCGCCTCGGTCGAGATCAGGCTCGGCGGAAGCTCGGCGAGCGAGGGCACGTGGATGAAGGCGGCCGCGGTGAGCTCGTCCTCGTCGGTGATGAAGTAGGTGATGAGCTGGCGCTCGTCGGTCAGCGGCACCGACACCGTGCCGTTCGGGCGCACGGTGGCGTTCTCGCCGCCGGCGCCGAGCGTCACGCGCAAGGCGCTGCGCGTGCCGTCGGGGTCGTCGTCGTTGTCGAGCACCGCGACCTCGGCCACGCCGTTCTCGTCGACGTCCTCGGCGCGCACGCGGTCGTCGCGGGCGATGGGGCGCTGCAGCGGCACGTCGGGGTCGACGGTGATCTGCACGGGGGCCGTCGCGGTCAGCCCGCGAGCGTCCTCGATCGTGTACTGGATGCTGGTGTTCATCGGCGCGTCGGGCGCGGTGATGACGATCTGCTCGCCCGACACCTCGGCCGAGAGACCGTCGACGTCCGGCACCTCGAGAGCGTCGGCGGCGAAGCCGAACTGGTCGCCGTCGGGATCGGAGTCGTTCTCGAGGACCGAGACCGCCACCTGACGCCCGGGCCGCATGATCACGGCATCCTTCACGGCGTACGGCGCCTGGTTGGTCGTCTCGGGAGGGGCGATGCCGACCTGGATGCGGGCGGTCCCCTCCTTGCCGAGGCGGTCACGCACTCGGTAGGTGAACGAGTCCGAGCCGGCGCTCGTGTCGAACGCCTCGTAGACGAACGTATTGGAGCCGGTCTCGACGATGCGGCCCTTGCTGGGCGAGCTCGCGATGCCGAGCAATTCGACCGAGTCGCCGTCCTCGTCGATGCCGTCGAGCGGCACCGGGATCGTGACCTCCGATCCGCTGAGCGTGCGTGCGGTGAGGTCGCGGGGACGCGGGGCGGCGTTCGCGTCATCCTGCCGCGGCAGGATCTGGATCGTCACGTACGCGCCGGCACGCTGACCCGAGCTGTCGACCGCTTCGTACGTGGCGTTGACGGTCTTGGGCTCGTCGCCGGCGCGGAACCGGAGCTTGTCCTCCGAGACAAACACCTGGCCGTCGGCCTCGTCGACGAGCGGCGGCACGAGCTCGGGAGACACGTGCAGAGTGTCGCCGTTGGGGTGGGTGTCGTTGGCGAGCACGTCGATCGTGACGACGTCGCCGACACGAACGACCGCCGTGTCGTTGTTCGCGACCGGTGGCCGCAGCCGGTCGGGCGCGGGGATCGGGATGACGACGATCTCACCCGTGGCGGACTGATCGCCGTTGGAGATCGTGTACGACACCCGGGTCTGCTCGCTGAGCGAGCCCTGATCGGTGATGCGGACGGTCTCGTGGCCGAGCACCGCTGCCGTGACGCCGCCGTCGGGGTCGGCCGTCACCGACTGGACGACGAGGATGCCGCCGGCCGGGTCGGTGTCGTTGCCGAGGACGTTGACGAGCACGTCGCCGCCGGTCGGCAGCAGCGCGACGTCTCGCACGGCGACGGGCGGGAGATTGGTGTCCGCCGCCGGCAGAACATCGACCCGCACGAGCCCGGGGACGCTGTTCGGGCCTGCCGACACGAGGTAGTCGACGTAGTAGGTGTTCACGGCGTCGGAGGTGAAGGTGAAGGTCTGCTCGGCGAAGTCGGGCTGGATCGTCGCACCCTCGACCTCGTCGACGCGCGTCAGACGCAGCGGCTCGCGGCCGGCGCTTGTGTCGTTCGAGAGAGGCGAAACGGTGACGGACTGGCCGACCCGGGTCACGACGTGGTCGGCGTTGGTCACGGGGACCGTCGTCCCGGGAGGACGGACGTCGATCCGGAGCACCCCGGCGCCGTCGTCCGTTCCGTCGGAGACGATGATGGGCACGTCCTTGCGGCCCTGCACCGCGCCGATCGCACGATAGGTGATCTGACCGTCGGACGTGAAGTCGGCCTCGTCGCCGCCGTCGGGCTGGACCGACTTCAGGAAGATGTCGTCGCCGTCCGGGTCGATCCACTCGCTCAGGACGTTGTACGACGTGGTGCCGCCGGCTTCGACGGTCACCGGCGTGACGCGCTGCTGGACGGGCGGGGAGTTCTCGTTGTCACCGCGCACCGAGAGCCGCACCGTCGCGGATGCCTCGCCGCCGCGGCCGTCGTCGGCGGTGTAGGTGAACGACGTCGAGCCCGAGGCGTCGTCGGGCACGGCGATCTGGAGGGCGCCGCCGTTCTGGATCTGCGAGATCTCACCGAACGCGGGATCGCTCGTGGCCTCGGCGACGAGCACGTCGCCGTCGGCATCGGTGTCGTTGAAGAGGACGGGGAGAACGGTCGTGCGACCGGGGCGCACACCGAACGAGTCGTCGACGGCGATCGGCGGCGTGTTCTCGTCGGTGCGCTCGGGCAGGGCGGTCTCGACCGTCTCCTCGGTCGTCTCCTGCTCCTCGTCACCGGTGCCTTCGGGCGGGGTGATGTCGGTCCAGTTGTCGACGCGCTGCATGTTCTCGCTCGCCAGCCAGGCCGCGCCGCCGAACACGTCGTTGAGCACGACGACATCGCGGTTCACGCGGAACTCCAGTTTCGCGGCGGGATCGATGCCCTCGATCTCCTGCACCACATCGTCGGCGTCGTTCGCGCAGTCGCGCACGAACACTCCCGATCCCGACCACGCCCCGTAGGCGCAGCCGCCGACGTACACGGGATCGGCGGGGGTGCCCTCGGCGCCGGCCTCGATCGTCGTCGTCTGTCCGCCGGGCTGCACGCGCAACAGCGCGCTGCGCGTGCTGACGGTGAGGGTCTCGGCGGAGTTGGACGGACGCTGCAGCAGCGCATCGGCGGGAAGGTCGGTCTGCGATCCGTCGCCGCCATAGAGCACGTTCGTCTCCCGGTCGAGGACGAACGGGGTCTGCCCGAGCGACGTGATCGCGAGTTCGTGATCCTCGGCGATGCCCTCGAGGCTCCGCTCGGCGGTCTGCGCGACAGTGCCGTCGCCGATCGGCGCGTACGCGTAGAGCGAGGCGCCCGCCGCGGACGCCGCGTAGATCGTGCCATCGGTGCCGACGGTCGCCGTGGCGTTCTCACCGAGCTCGGCGATCGGCTCGTTGCCCTCGAAGCTGAAGCCGTTCACACCCGCGAACTGCACGGTGCGCAGGTCTCCGGCCGCGTCGAGCACCGAGACGGTGTCGGAGCCGAGGGCGATCTGCGCTCCCGGCTGCACCTCGGCGGTGCCCGACAGCACGACCTTCGCGGGATCCACGGCCGACATCGCCGACCCGTCGGCGTCGACCACGACGACTCGGGGGCCCGACTGGAGCACGTCGTACTCGGCGGAGGTCGTGCGCAGGCTGCCGTCGAGCACGCGGGACTCATTGTTGTAGTGCCCCACGAGCAGGCTCGACTGCTTGGTCACCCACACGCCGCCGTCGTGGAGGTCGACCTCGGTCGTGGGCTCGCCCTCGTACGCGACGGCGAGGGTTCCGATCGTCAGCGCCGCGACGGTGACGATACCGGCGGAGAGGAACGTCCGCGGGCGTGCGCGCAGCCACGAGGTCGACGTCATTGGGCTCGGCTCCCCCCTGGGCGACGGTGATGGGCCCGGCGTCCGGGCTCGCACTGGTTGAACTGCGGAACCACCCTATGTCAGGAGGGATGCGGGATTTGTCGGTTGACATGGGGAGTTCTCCCCATGTCGACCGTCTCGAAGGTGTGCATCATCGGTCCGACCCCGCGCTCGTCCCGACGTACCGGCGCAGATGCTCGGCCGTGAGGGTGTCGCCACCGGCGACGAGGTCGGCGGGCGACCCCTCGAACACGATCCGCCCGCCGTCGCGCCCGGCGCCGGGACCGATGTCGATGATGTGATCGGCGTGCGCCATGAGCGCCTGGTGGTGCTCGATGACGATGACGGAGTTCCCGGCGTCGACGAGGCGGTCAAGCAGCGCGAGAAGGTTGTCGACGTCTGCCAGGTGCAGGCCCGTCGTGGGCTCGTCGAGGATGTAGACCGAGCCGGACGTCGCCATCGAGATGGCCAGCTTCAACCGCTGCCGCTCGCCGCCGGAGAGCGTGCTGAGCGCCTGCCCCAGCGTGATGTACCCGAGGCCCACGTCGATGAGACGCGAGAGGATGCCGCCCGCCACGCGCGCCGGCAGCGCCTCCGCGGCCTCCGCCGCGCTCAGCGCGAGCACGTCCGCGACGGTGCGCCCGTCGAGGGTGTACCGAAGCACCTCGGGGCTGAACCCCGATCCCCGGCAGACGTCGCACTCCGTCTCGACGGACGCGGTGATGCCGAGCTTCGTCACGATGACGCCGAGTCCCTTGCAGGCCGGGCACGCACCCTGCGAGTTGGCGCTGAAGAGAGCCGGCTTGACCCCGTTCGCCTTCGCGAACGCCGAGCGGATCGGATCGAGCAGTCCCGTGTAGGTCGCCGGGCTGCTGCGGCGATTGCCGCGAATGGGCGACTGATCGACGACGACGACCCCCTCCCGCCCCGCGAGGCTGCCGTGGATGAGCGACGACTTGCCCGAGCCGGCCACCCCGGTGACGACGGTGAGGGCCCCGAGGGGGATGTCGACGTCGACCGACCTGAGGTTGTTGGCGGTCGCGCCTCGGATCTCGAGGACGCCGGAGGCCGAGCGCACCGCTGGCTTCAGCTGCGCCCGGTGATCGAGGTGCCGGCCGGTCAGCGTGTCGGAGGCCCGCAGCTCGGCGACCGTTCCCGTGAACTGGACCCGCCCGCCGTGGCGACCCGCGCCCGGCCCGAGGTCGATGACGTGATCGGCGATCTCGATGACCTCCGGCTTGTGCTCGACGACGAGCACCGTGTTGCCTTTGTCGCGCAGGCCGCGAAGCAGGTCGTTCATCCGCTGGATGTCGTGCGGGTGCAGTCCTGCCGTGGGCTCGTCGAAGACGTAGGTGACGTCGGTCAGGCTCGATCCGAGATGCCGGATCATCTTCGTCCGTTGAGCCTCGCCGCCCGACAGGGTGCCCGACGACCGATCGAGCGAGAGGTATCCCAGCCCGATGTCGATGAAGGACTGCACGGTGCCGCGCAACCCCGCGAGCAGCGGCTCGACACCCGGCGCGTCGATCGATGCGAGCCACGCGGCGAGGTCGGTGATCTGCATGGCCGCGGCGTCGGCGATGCTCGCCCCGGCGATCTTCGCCGACCGCGCGCCGGCGTTGAGCCTCGTTCCATCGCATGCCGGACAGGGCATGAACTTCACCGCGCGCTCGACGAAGGCCCGCACATGCGGCTGCAACGCGTCGCGATCCTTCTGCAGCATCGACTTCGTGACGCGGGGCACGAGCCCCTCGTAGGTCATGTTGATGCTCTGGATCTTGATCTTGGTCGGCTCTTTGTAGAGGAAGTCCGCGAGTTCGGCATCCGTGTAGTCGGCGACGGGCTTGTCGGGGTCGAGCAGCCCCGACTCGCTGTACCCGCGCACCATCCAGCCGTCGGCGCTGTATCCGGGAACGCGGATGGCCCCTTCGTTGAGCGACTTCGACCGGTCGACCAGTTCGTCGATGTCGATGTCGCTGACCTCGCCGAGGCCCTCGCAGTCGGGACACATGCCGCCCGTCACCTGAAAGGAGCGTCGTTCCGCCCGGCCCGCGTCGCCTCCGACCGCGACCGTGATCTCGCCCGCCCCCGACACCGACGGGACATTGAACGAGAAGGCCTGCGGTGAGCCGACGAACGGTTCGCCGATGCGGCTGAACAGCACGCGCAGCATGGCGTGCACGTCGGTCGCCGTGCCCACGGTCGAGCGGGCGTTCGCTCCCATCCGCTCCTGGTCGACGATGATCGCGGGGCTGATGTTCTCGAGCGCGTCGACCTCGGGCCGTGCGATCTGCGCCATGAACTGCTGGACGAACGTCGGATAGGTCTCGTTGATCAGCCGCCGGGACTCGGCGGCGATCGTGCCGAACACGAGCGACGACTTGCCCGAGCCGCTCACCCCGGTGAAGACGGTGAGGCGTCGCTTCGGGACGTCGACATCGACGCCGTCCAGGTTGTTCTCGCGGGCGCCGCGCACGCGGATGACCTCGTGCGAATCGGCGGCGTTCTCAGCGGATGCGGCGGCCATCGGACATCCTCTCGGTGCGGACCTCCCCATTGTGGGGCTCGACGGCGTGCGAGGCGAGAGCTCGATGGCATCCGACGACGTGGTCGTCGACCATGCCGGCCGACTGCATGAGCGCGTACATCGTCGTCGGCCCGACGAATCGGAAGCCGCGGCGGCGCAGGGCCTTGCTCATCGCCTCCGACTCGGCCGTCACCGCCGGCACCTCGGCGAGCGTCGCCGGACGGGGCCGCGGCACGGCGGGCGCGAAAGACCACATCAGCTCGTCGAACTCGCCGTCGGCGACGTCGCGCAGCAGCCTCGCGTTCGAGATGGTGGCCTCGATCTTCGCCCTATTGCGGATGATGCCGGCATCCGCCATCAGGGCTGCGATCTCGGTCGATCCGAATGCGGCGACCCGCGCCGGCTCGAACCCCGCGAACACCTCGCGGAAACGGGGGCGTTTGCGGAGGATCGTGATCCAGCTCAGTCCCGCTTGGAACCCCTCGAGGCTCAGCTTCTCGAACAGTGCGCGATCGCCGTGGAGCGGGCGCCCCCACTCCTCGTCGTGGTAGCGCCGGTACTCGGCGTCATCCCCCACCCAGCCGCAGCGAGCGAGGCCGTCGGGTCCGGTGATGAGGTCGTGCACCATCCCGTCAGGCTAGCGAGCCCCGCCGACATCCCTCGGGCGATCGGCGGGGCGGCATCCGATCAGGACCCTCGCTTGGCCGACTTCGCGAGCGTCTTCTCCGAGACCGGGGCGCTGCCCGACGCGGCGAGCTCTGCGAAGTACTCGCGCGCTTCACGCTGCCGCTCGGCCTCGGCGCCCGATGCGATGGGCGCCCGGACGTGCTCGGGGGCGAACCCGAAGGCGTCGACGAGGTCTTGGGCGTGCGGGCGGAGCCGAGCGCACAACCGGTCGATGTAGCTCGTCACGGCGGCCGCGCGCTGGGTCGAGAGGCGACCGTGGATGAGGTACCAGGCGAGGTGCCGCTCGATCAGGGTCAGGCCGAAGAGGTCGCGCAGCCACACGAGCACCTGGCGCGTGCCCTCGTCGTCGACCCGCTCGACACCCTGCGCGAAGGCCTCCCACTGCAGCAGCTCGCCGTGGGCACGAGCCGCCTCGATCAGCTCCGACTGGTGCTGGTTGAAGACGGCGGCGGCATCCTGCTGCGACATCTTCGACGCGGGCCGGAGGGCGGCCGCGATATCGGCGATCATCTGCTCGACGCGGCCCGTCAGCAGCTCGTGCTGCTGTTCGGCCCGCAGCCCGAGCTCGACCGATCGCGCCGTCTGACCGAAGTCGGCGACCGACTGACCGAGCCGCCGGAGGCCGGCGCCGTGGAAGACGCGCTCGGCGGTCGAGACCGCGGCGAACTTCGCGAGGGCCTTCGCGTCGGCTCCCTTGAACTGCTTCGCGTAGTCGCTGAGCAGGCGCTTGCCCACCAGCTGGAGGAGCACGTTGTTGTCGCCCTCGAAGGTGGCGAAGACATCGAGGTCGTGGTGCAGGTCGACCATGCGGTTCTCGGCGAGGAACCCTTGACCGCCGCATGCCTCGCGGCATTCCTGGATCGTGTCCAGAGCGTTCCACGTCGACAGCGGCTTGAGCGCCGCGGCGAGGGTCTCGAGGTTCTCGCGCCCCTCCGGGGTGTCGGTGCGGCCCGAGAACACGCCGTCGAATGCCTGCAGCAGCTCGTCGTGCGAGAAGTACTGCGCGTAGGTCTGCGCGATCCGCGGCAGCAGGCGCCGCTGGTGCCGGCCGTAATCGAGCAGGGTGACCTCTTCGGTGCCGGCACCCGAGTCGAACTGCCGGCGCTGGTTCGCGTACGTCACGGCGATGTACTCCGCCAGTGCCGAGGCCGTCGTGGCGGAGCCGTCGAGCGACACGCGACCCTGCACGAGTGCCCCGAGCATCGTGAAGAACCGGCGGCCGGGGCTGGGGATGTCGGAGCTGTAGGTGCCGTCGGGCGCGACGTCGCCGTAGCGATTGAGCAGGTTCGTGCGCGGGATGCGCACGTGGTCGAAGTGCAGCCGGCCGTTGTCGATGCCGTTGAGCCCGCCCTTGACGCCGTCGTCCTCACCACCGACCCCGGGCAGGAAGTTGCCCTCGTCGTCGCGGAGCGGCACGAAGAAGCAATGGACGCCGTAGTTCACGCCACCCGTGATGAGCTGAGCGAACAGGGTCGCCGCCTTGCCGTGGACGGCGGCGTTGCCCAGGTAGTCCTTCCACGCGCCGCGGAACGGCGTGTGGATCACGAACTCCTCGGTCTCGGGGTCGTACGTGGCCGTCGTGCCGATGGCCGCGACATCCGATCCGTGCCCGGTCTCGGTCATCGCGAACGCGCCCGGCAGGCGCATCTCCATCGCATCGCGCAGCCACGCGTCGTGATGCGGCTTCGTGCCCAGCTGGTGGATGGCGGAGCCGAAGAGACCCCACTGGACACCCGACTTGATCTGCAGGCTGGGGTCGGCCAGGACGAGCTCCTGGAAACCGGCGAGGTTCGCGCCGTTGTCGCCGTCGCCGCCGTACTCCTTCGGGTAGCCACGGCCCGAGGCGCCGCGCTCGACGAGCAGGTGGAGCTGCTTGAGCACGCGTTCACGGTGCTCGGCCATCGGCTCGCCCGGGATCTGCCAGAACACCGGGTCCTTGATCATCTCGCGCGCCTCGCGACGCGTCGCCGCCCACGTTCCGAGCAGCATGTCGGTGACCGCGTCGATGTCGATGCGGGGCTCATGCGCCTCCGCCGCGGTGTGGGGCGCGGTCGGGGCACCCCCGGCCGGGGTGCGGTCGGCGGTTGCGGGCTTGTGGGGACGAACAGCGGCGTCGGTCATCGCGTGCCTTTCGACGTCGGAAGGATCGGAGTCGATACTCACGGTAGGACTTCCACAACACCTCACCAAGCGGGTTGGTCGATCAGCACAACGGGATTCCGGTACGTCGGCGACCCGCATTGTGCGACCGCGACATCCGGTCGGTCGGTGGGATGTGCGTCAGTGCGATGCCACGACCGCGAGCACCGCGTCGCCGTAGGCCTCGCGCTTCTTCGCCCCGATGCCGGTGATGCCCTCGAGGTCGGCCGACGTGCGAGGGCGGCGATCGGCGAGAGCGCGCAACGTCGCGTCGCCGAAGACGATGTATGCCGGCACGCCCTGCTCGCGAGCCTGCTCGGCCCGCCACGCCCGCAGGGCCTCGAAGAGGTCGCGGTCGCCCTCGGCGACCTGCTCGGCCGCGGCCGCCTTGCGGACGCGAGAGCCGCCGCTGTTCTGCCCCCGTCCGAGCACGTCGCGCCGAAGGGGAACGCCGACCTCGCCCTTGAGCACCGGCGCGCCGGCGTCGCCGACCGCGAGCACGCCGTACTCACCGCGGGCGACGAGGATCCCGCGGGCGAGCAGCTGCCGGATGACGCTGCGCCAGTCCTGGTCGGACAGGTCGGCCCCGAGGCCGTACGTCGCCAGCTCGTCATGACGCTGCTGGCGGATGCGCTCGGTGGAGGCCCCGCGCAGGATGTCGACGAGGTGGCCGGCGCCGAACGACTGGTTGCGCTCGCGCTGCAGCCGCACGATCGTCGAGAGCAGTTTCTGCGCCGGGATCAGCCCGTCCCAGGTGTCGGGCGGGGTGAGGCAGGTGTCGCAGTTGCCGCACGGCTCGGAGTCCTGGCCGAAGTAGCCGAGCAGGTTCTGGCGGCGGCAGGCGACCGTCTCGCACAGGGCGAGCATCGCGTCGAGGTGCTGCCCCATGCGCATCTTGAACGTGCGGTCGCCGGGGCTCTGATCGATGAGGCGCCGCTGCTGCACGACATCCCCCAGGCCGTAGGCCATCCAGGCGATCGACGCTTCGCCGTCGCGTCCCGCGCGTCCGGTCTCCTGGTAGTAGCCCTCGACGGACTTCGGCAGATCGATATGGGCGACGAATCGCACGTCGGGCTTGTCGATGCCCATCCCGAAAGCGATCGTCGCGACCATGACGACACCGTCTTCGCGGAGGAACCGCGACTGGTGCTTCGCCCGCATCTCGGCCGGCAGCCCGGCGTGATACGGCAGCGCGTCGAGCCCCTGCGCGGCGAGGTAGTCGGCGGTCTGCTCGACCGACTTGCGGCTGAGCGCGTACACGATGCCGGCCGACCCCTCGGGCATCGAGCGGATGAACGTGACGAGCTGCCGCCGCGGGTCGACCTTCGGCTCGATGCGGTACTGGATGTTGGGCCGGTCGAAGCTCGCGACGAAGTGACGCGCCTGCGGCAGGCGCAGCCGCTCGGTGAGTTCCTGGTGGGTCGCGCGGGTCGCGGTGGCGGTGAGCGCCATCCGCGGCACCCCGGGGAACCGCTCGTCGAGGTCGCCGAGGGCGAGGTAGTCGGGGCGGAAGTCATGGCCCCACTGCGAGACGCAGTGCGCTTCGTCGATCGCGATGACGCTCAGGGCGCCTCGCTGGAGCAGCTGCGTCGTCTGCGGCACACTCAGCCGCTCGGGGGCGACGTAGAGCAGGTCGAGCTCGCCGGCGAGATAGGCCTGCTCGACGCCCGCGCGCTCGCCCGGAGACTGCGTGGAGTTCAGATAGGCCGCCCGCACGCCGTTGGCGATCAGGGCATCGACCTGATCGTGCATGAGCGCGATGAGCGGACTGACGACGAGTCCGGTTCCGGGACGCACGAGCGCGGGAACCTGGTAGGTGATCGACTTGCCGCCGCCGGTGGGCATGAGCACGACGGCATCCCCGCCGCCGATGACGTGCGAGACGATATCGCCCTGGTCGCCGCGGAAGTCGTCGTAGCCGAAGACCTCCTTGAGCACGGCGCGGGGGTCTGCGCCGGTGAAGTCGCGGCGCGCGAGGGAGAGGACGGCGGCGGGGGCCGCCGTCGGAGGCGCGGCTGCGGTGCGGGCCGGGCTCACGGTGCTGCGGGCCGAGGTCGCGAAGACGCTCGACGCCGGGGCGGCGGCGCGGTCGCGGGTGGCGCGGGCGACGGCAGCGCCGTAACCGTCGAACTCGGGCGGCGGCGGTGCGTCGAAATCCTCGGGCGGAGCGAACTCGTCGGGGTTCCAGTCGAGGTCGGCGTAGGGATCGGCATCCCAGGACTGCTGCTCTCGACTCACCCGATTCACGATAGCCGCGGCATCCGACATCGTGCTCCGCGCGTTCACAGGCGCGGAGTCGTCGCGTCTGTCGTCAGCACCATCGTTCGGCGAGTGTCGCGACGACGTTGAGGTTGCGATTGGTCGCGACGCCGAGGAGTTTCGCCGCGCCGAGCGGATCGACGGTGCCGTCCTGGTATCCGGGCTCGAGCAGCGCGTGGACGGCGCGGCCGCGCACGCGCATGCGCCCGGCGGCAGTCGCGAGGGACTCGACCCGGGCTGCGGTGTCGGGGTCGAGCTCGTCCTTGAGCAGGTACACGTAATGGCGGGCCAGGCCCGGGTTCGCCTCGCTCACGGCGAGCGCCTCGGCGGCGAGCGCGGCGAACTCGTCGGCTCGGAACGTGATCGTCGGGACGTCGAAGCCCCGATCGGCCGCGTAGGCCCGCTCGAGGGTCTGCTCGAGCTTCGCGCGGGATCGCATGCGCGTGTCGAAGCGGATGTTGCCGGTGTTGATGTGCGTGACGACGTTCTCGAAGCCGGCGGCCTCGGTGACCCGGCGGATGTCGTCCTTCGGGAAGACGCGCGTCGCGCCGAGGTTGATCGCCCGCAGAAACCCGAGATGTGTGGCCACGCCCTCATCATGCCCAGGGCCCGCGACATCCGGTCACGGCGCGGCCTGGCCGAGCTCAGAGGCGGATGACCTCGGCAACGCGCACGACGGCCGTGCCGGCTTCGACGGACTGCTCGAGGTCGACCTCGGCCCGGATGCGCCAGTCGTGGTCTCCGGCGGGGTCGTCGATGATCTGCTCGACGCGCCAGATGCCGTCGCGGGCCGCGGACTCGTCGATGACGCAGAGCGACGGCGAGCGCGCGGCACCACCGGTGAGGATCTCGTCGTGGTCGTCGTAGTACCGGTCGAGCACCTCCGGCCAGTCGACTTCGGCGTCGAGGGCTTCGAGCGCTTCATCGTCCTGCAGCGCGGCGAGCTGAACCCGGCGGAACATCTCGTTGCGCACCAGCACCGTGAACGCGCGCCGATTCGTCAGCACCGAGGGCGGCGCGGGCGGCACGACGGGAGCGTCGGGGTCGTCGGTCGGGTGCGCGAGCGACTCCCACTCGTCGACGAGGCTGGAGTCGACCTGCCGCACGAGCTCCCCCAGCCACTCGATGAGGTCCATCAGGTCGTCGGTCCGCGCCTCGGCCGGCACGGTCTGGCGGATCGCGCGGTACGCGTCGCTGAGGTAGCGCAGCACGAGGCCCTCGCTGCGCCCCAGTTGGTAGAACGACACGAACTCCCCGAACGACATCGCCCGCTCGAACATGTCGCGCACGACCGACTTCGGCGACAGCTCGAAGTCGCGCACCCACGGCTGGCTCGACGCGAAGGTCTCGAACGCCTGGGCGAGGAGGTCGGCGAGGGGCTTGGGCCAGGTGATCTCCTCGAGCAGCGCCATCCGCTCGTCGTACTCGATGCCGTCGCGCTTCATCGCGCCGACCGCCTCGCCGCGCGCCTTGTACTCCTGCTGCGACAGGATCGCGCGCGGGTCGTCGAGCGTCGCCTCGATCACGCTCACGACATCGAGCGCATAGTGGCCGGTGCCGGTCTCGGCGTCATCCGGGGACAGCAGCTCGATCGCCGCGAGCGCGAACGGCGACAGCGGCTGGTTGAGCGCGAAGTTGGGCTGCAGATCGACCGTGAGTCTGATCGTCGACTCGCCAGAAACCGCGGATGCCGCACCCCTCGCATCCGCATTCTGTGGCGAGTCGACGGCAAGAGCCACAGAGGCGGGGCGCACGACCTCGACGATGCCGGCGGCCACCAGGGTGCGGAAGATCGCCAGGGCCCGGCGGGCCAGGGCGTACTGCCGGGCGCGGGGTTCGTGGTTGTCGAAGACGAGCGAGCGGACGTTGCCGAACACGTCGCCCCCGCGACCGATGACGTTGAGCAGCATCGCGGCCGACAGCTGCAGCTGCGGCGTGAGCGGCTCGGGCTGCGCCTCGACGAGCCGCTCGAACGAGCCCTCGCCCCAGTTGACGACGCCGGTCGGAGCCTTCTTGCGCACGATCTTCTTGCGCTTGGCGGGGTCGTCTCCGGCCTTCGCGAGGGCGACGGCGTTCTCGATTTCCCACTCCGGCGCCATGACGACGACGTTCCCGTGCGGGTCGAAGCCGGCGCGTCCCGCACGCCCCGCGACCTGATGGAACTCGCGGGCGGTGAGCTGCCGCATCCGGGTCCCGTCGTACTTCGACAGCGCCGTGATCACGACGGTGCGGATCGGGACGTTGATGCCCACCCCGAGCGTGTCGGTGCCGCAGATGACCTTGAGCAGCCCGCGCTGGGCGAGCGTCTCGACGAGACGCCGGTACCGCGGCAGCATCCCGGCGTGGTGCACGCCGATGCCCGCCCGCACGAGGCGCGACAGGGTCTTGCCGAAGCCGGTCGTGAAGCGGAATCCGCCGATCGCCTCGGCGATGGCATCCCGCTGCTCGCGCGTCGTGATCTTCACGCTCGACAGCGCCTGCGCGCGCTCGAGCGCGGCGGCCTGCGAGAAGTGCACGATGTAGACCGGGGTCTCGCGCTCCTCCAGCAGCCGCTCGAGCACGTCGTGCACGGGGCGCCGCTCGTACGAGAAGTGCAGCGGCACCGGACGCTCGACACCGGTGACCAGGGCCGTCCGCCGGCCCGTGCGACGCGAGAGGTCGTCGGCGAGGTCGGTGACGTCGCCGAGCGTGGCCGACATGAGCAGGAACTGCGCGCGCGGCAGGGTCAGCAGCGGCACCTGCCACGCCCAGCCGCGATCGGGGTCGCCGTAGAAGTGGAACTCGTCCATGACCACCTGGTCGACGTCGGCGTCGGCGCCCTCGCGCAACGCGAGGTTGGCGAGGATCTCGGCCGTGCAGCAGATGATCGGCGCCTCGGGGTTGACCGACGAGTCGCCCGTCACCATGCCGACTCGCTCGGCCCCGAAGATCTCGACGAGGGCGAAGAACTTCTCGCTCACGAGCGCCTTGATCGGAGCCGTGTAGTACGTGCGCCCGCCGCGGGAGACGGATGCCGCGTGCGCGGCCACCGCGACGAGCGACTTGCCCGTGCCGGTGGGCGTGGCCAGCACCACGTTGGCCCCCGAGACGAGCTCGATGACCGCCTCGTCCTGTGCCGGGTAGAGCGTGAGCCCACGTCCCTCCGCCCAGGAGGTGAAGGCGTCGTAGATCGCGTCGTCGGAGGGATCCGGGCCGATGAGGTCGAGCAGCGGCGCGGAGGTCATCCCTCGAGTCTGCCCTACACCCGCGGAACGGCGGCCGCCGCGTCGACCTCTCGCACGGATGCCCGGACACGCAGCGGCATCGGCAGAAGCGACGGCGCGACCGCCGCGTCGCCCGCACCGGTGTCATCCTTCGCCGCCTCGACCCGGTCGATGAGAAGCTCGACGGCTCGCTTGCCCATCGCACGGTGGGGCAGCGCGAAGGTCGTGAGCCCCGGACGCAGCCACTGGGCGAACGAGACGTCGTCGAACGAGACGACCGACACGTCGTCGGGCACCGCGAGGCCTCGCTCGCCGAGCGCCTGATACGCGCCCATCGCCAGGCGGTCGTTGAAGCAGATCAGCGCCTGCGGCACGACTCCCCCGTCGAGCAGCTGCGAGGTCAGCCGGAAGCCCTCGGGCGGCAGCCACTGGATGACGGGACTTCCGGATGCCGGCTCGAGTCCGGCATCCCGCAGCGCGTCGAGGATGCCGTGCAGTCGCTGCTGCGCGCCGAGTGAGAACGGCGGCGCGTCGTCTTCTGTCGGCCCGGCACCGATCAGGTGGATGTCGCGGAGCCCGCGCTCGAGCAGGTGACCGACCGCCTCGCGACCGGCGGCGTACTCGTCGGGAAGCACCCGCGGAACATCCGTGGCGCCGTCGACCTCGAGGTTGAGCAGAACGGCGGGAGTGCGTGTCGCCTCGGGAGGCAGCGCCCGGCGGTGGGTGATCATCGAAGCCAGGACCAGGCCGTCGACCTGCCGGTCGAACATGGCGTTGAGCAGCTGCCGCTCGAGCTGGACGTCGCCGCCGGTCTCGCCGACGAACACGAGGAAACCGCGCGCACGGGCGGCGTCGATGGCGCCCTTGATCATCTCTCCGGCCAGTCGCGACGAGGCGACCGAGTCGGAGATGAAGGCGAGGGTGCGGGTGCTGCCCGTGCGGAGCCCGACCGATACGGCGTTGGGACGGTACCCCAGCCGCTCGGCGGCCTCTCGCACCCGCTCCTGGAGCGCCTGCGAGAGGCGCAGCTCGCTGCCGCGTCCGGCGAGGACGAGGGATGCCGTCGATGCCGCGACCCCGGCCTCCGCGGCGACCTGTGCCAGCGTGACGCGCTTGCGGTTCATCTCTCCCCCTCTCGCTCCGGTGCAGCTTCAGTATGCCGCGATTGCGAAGAACCGCCACTGGCTAGTACGTTTTAGCCCAGGTGCTATTTCGTGTTAGCAGCACCTGCCCCTCCACCACCCACAGAAGGTAGACGATGATGTCGACACGAATGCGACGACGTGTTCTCACCACCGCGGCGACCGGCTTCGCCGTCGCGGTCACCCTTTCGGCCTGTGCTCCGCCGAGCGCCGCCCCCGCCGGCGAAGGCGCGGCATCCGGCGGTCCGATCCAGACGACCTGCGGAACGGAGGACGTCACCCTCGACGCTTACGTCGAGACGGGCTTCCCGGTCTTCAGCGACCTCGCCACCGAGTTCGAGAAGCAGTTCCCGAACGTCACGGTGAACCTGCGCGAGGACCAGTTCGCCGTCATCACCCAGAACGCGCCCCGTGTGCTGGTCGACTCCCCGCCGGACATCATGCGTCTCCCCACGATCGTCGACCTGGTCGACAGCGACCTGCTCTACGACCTCGATCCCTACGCCGAGGCCTACGGCTGGGACCAGTGGCCCTCCTCGCAGCTCGAGCAGCTGCGCGTCGACGAGAACGGACAGCGCGGCGACGGGCCGCTGTACGGCATGGGCATCAACTACTCGGTGACGGGTGTCTTCTACAACAAGACCCTCGCTGCGCAGGCCGGCATGACCGAGCCGCCCGCGACCCTCGCCGAGCTCGACGGCTACCTGCAGGCGGCCAAGGACGCCGGGCTCACGCCCGTCGCGCAGTTCAACGGCGGCGCGACCGGCGGCCTCGCCTTCCCGCTGCAGGCGCTCATGGCCTCGTACGGTGAGCCCAGCAAGATCAACGACTGGATCTTCCTCAAGGACGACGCCACGATCGACACCCCCGAGAACCTCGAGGCGGCCGAGCACCTGAAGGGCTGGATCGACGCCGGCTACTTCGCTCCCGACATCAACTCGATGGACTACTCGCAGATGATGAGCCGCTTCATCGGCGGCGAGAGCGTCTTCATCTTCAACGGCGACTGGGAGTCGGGCAACCTCGACGCGCAGATGCCCGACAACGTCGGCTTCTTCCTCATGCCCCCGGTCGAGGCCGGCGGCCAGGTCGGCGCGATGTCGGCGCCGACGACGTACGGCGTCTCGGCCTACGCCGACGAGCCCGACTGCGCGGCCTTCTTCTTCGACTGGGTCGCGACCAACGAGACGGCACGCACCATCGCCGTCGAGTCCGGCGGTTCGCACCCCATGGGCCCGGCCGACGCCTTCATGCCCGAGATCGCCGAGGGCAGCGTCACCGCCGAGACCCTCGCCGCCGGCGCCGACCTCTCGGCGAACAACGGCTCGATGGACTTCATCGCCAACGCGACCGGGTCGATCTACGCCAAGACGCTGACGCCGAACCTCCAGGAGCTGTTCGCCGGAAAGCAGACCGCCGACGGCCTGCTGACCAAGGTGCAGTCCGACTACCTCAGCCAGAAGAAGGAGTAGGCCGTCCCGATGACCGTCACCGGACAGCTCGGCGATCGCCGGGCAAACCGGGACTCGTCGGCCTCTCGGCCGCGCAGGCGCCGCGTCACCACGCGGCGCCTGCGCGAGAGGTCGATCGGTCTCGCCCTGATCGCCCCCGCGCTCATCGCCTACGCGATGTTCGTACTCATCCCCCTCGGCTCGACCGTCCAGTACTCGTTCTACGACTGGGACGGCATCACCACCGCGACGTGGGCGGGCTTCGACAACTACATCCGGATCTTCACCGATTCGACGCTGCTCGTGCCGATCGTCAACGCGCTGAAGCTCATCCTGTACTTCTCGATCGTGCCGGTCATCCTCGGACTCGTCTCGGCCGCCCTGATCCGCAAGCTCGGGGGCAGCCGTCTGGCCGGCATCTCGCGCACCGTCCTGTTCCTGCCGCAGGTGATCCCCCTCGTCGCGGCCGGCATCATGTGGACCTGGCTGCTCGCCGCCGACGGCCTGGTCAACCAGGCCCTGCGCCTGGTGGGACTGGGCGGCGTCACGCGCGCGTGGCTCGGCGACTTCGACACCGCTCTCCCCGCCGTCGGTGTCATCGGAGCGTGGGTCTCGCTCGGGCTCTGCATGCTTCTCATGCTGTCGGGCATGACCAAGATCGACCCGGCGCTCTACGAAGCCGTCCGCATCGACGGCGCGGGCCCGATCCGCGAGTTCTTCACCGTGACGCTGCCCGCGGTGCGCCAGGAGCTCGGCGTCGCGATCCTCATCACGGTGATCAACGCCCTCCGCAGCTTCGACATCATCTACATCTCCACGCAGGGCGGTCCCGGCGGCTCGACCACCGTGCCCGGTCTCGAGATCTACTACCTCGCGTTCTTCCAGCGCGAGGTCGGACAGGCGTCGGCCCTCGCCGTCGTGCTGACGGTGCTCGTCCTGGTGATCGTCCTGCCCCTGAACCGCATCACGCGCGGAAGCGAGAAAGACGCATGAGAACCTCCGCCGTCGAGGCCTGGACGGGCCGCATCGTCCTCATCGTGGTGATGGCGTTCACGATCATCCCGTTCATCACGCTCTTCGTCACCGCGCTCCACGAGCCCGGCACCTACCCCAAGGGCCTGTCGTGGCCCGAGACCCCGCACTGGGACAACTTCGCGCTCGCGTTCCAGTCGGCCGACATGCTCAAGATGCTCGGGTCGAGCGCCCTCATCGAGCTCGGCGTCGTGCCGATCTCGCTCGTCATCGCAACGCTCGCCGGTTTCGCCCTGGGCCACCTGCGCGTGCCCTTCGCCCGTGCGATCTTCGTGCTGTTCGTCCTCGGCCTGACGCTGCCCTTCGAGGGCATCATCGTGCCGATCTACTACCAGATGAAGGGCTACGGCCTCCTCAACACCCAGCTGGCGATCGTCCTGCCGCTGATCGGCCTGTTCATGCCGTTCGCCGTGATGTGGATGCGGGCGCACTTCGTGAACATGCCGCACGAGCTCACCGAGGCGGCGCGCATCGACGGCGCCACGACGTGGCAGCTGTTCTGGCGCATCCACGTCCCCCTGTCGGGCCCGGCGATCTCATCGCTGGCGATCCTGCTGTTCTTGTGGACCTGGAACCAGTTCCTGCTCGCGATCGTCCTCGTCGACGACCCGACCAAGCGCACGATGGCCGGCGCGCTCGGCGCGTTCCAGGGTCAGTGGGGCACCGACATCCCGCTGCTGTGCGCCGGGTCGATCCTGATCCTGCTGCCGACGCTCCTGGTGTTCCTCATCTTCCAGCGTCAGTTCGTGGCGGCTCTGCTGCAGGGGGCGGTGAAGGGATGACGGATGTCGCACGGCCGCCCTTCGACGACGCCGTCGCCCGCGCTCTCGCCGAGTTCGACGACCTCGTGGTCGTGTCGATGAGCAGCGACGAGATCCCGCGCGTGCGCGCGTCCGGGGTCGCGGCTCCGCTCGCCGAGCTCACCGCGCACGGCGCCTTCGAGCGCGACGAGCTGCTCGTCCCCGGGTGGCGTGAGGACGACCCGCCGGTGGGCGTCGTCGTCTACACGCCCGCCGTCGTGCGCCGTCCGGTGCCCGTCATCCTGCACCTGCACGGAGGCGGACTGATCGCGGGGAACGCCGACTCGGACATGCCGGCCACGGCCGAGCTCGCCGAGCGCACCGGCTGCGCGATCCTCTCGGTGGAGTACCGGCTCGCCCCCGAGCACCCGTACCCCGCAGCGCTCGAGGATGCCGCTGCCGCTCTCCGCTGGCTGGCCGGGCCAGACGCCCCCGCCGCCCTGGACGGCGACCGCATCATCGTCGCGGGGGTCAGCGCCGGGGGCGGCCTCGCCGCGGCGACGGCCCTGTTCGCTCGCGATCACGGCGGTCCGCGTATCGCGGGGCTCGTGCTGCTGTGCCCCATGCTCGACCACCGCTCCGACTCGGAATCGGCACGGCAGATGGCGGGCCACGGTTCGTGGGACCGCGACGCCAACGCGACCGCCTGGGCCGCCTATCTGGCCGATGTCGAGGGCGGCGTCCCGCCGTACGCGTCGCCGGCCGTGGCCGACTCGCTCGCGGGGCTGCCGCCGACCTTCATCGACGTCGGCTCGGCAGAGACGTTCCGCGACGAGTGCGTCGCCTTCGCGCGACGGATGTGGGCCGACGGCGGCGACGCCGAGCTGCACGTCTGGCCCGGCGGAGCGCACGCCTTCGACTTCCTCGCGCCGTGGACCGTCCTCGCGCGCGACGCGCGACGTGCTCGCGAAGAGTGGCTGCGCCGCCTGCTCCACCGCATCTGACCCCTCGGAAGAACCCCCAGAACCCATGAACCCCGATTCCCCCCAGCTCATCACCTACGTCGACCGCCTCGGCGGCACCGTCACCGGCATCCGCGATCTGCTCGCGACCCGGCTGTCCGACGCCTTCGGCGGCGTGCACCTGCTGCCCTACTTCACCCCGTTCGACGGTGCGGACGCCGGCTTCGATCCGGTCGACCACGCCTCCATCGATCCGCGTCTGGGCACGTGGGACGACGTCCGCGCGCTGAGCGAGACCCACACGGTCATGAGCGACCTCATCGTCAACCACGTCTCGGCCGACTCGGCGGCCTTCGCCGACGTCCGCCGACGCGGCGACGCATCGCCGTTCGCGCCGATGTTCCTCACGCTCGACTCCGTCTTCCCGGACGGCGTCACCGAGGCCGACCTCACCCGCATCTACCGCCCCCGCCCGGGGCTCCCCTTCACCGCCATCGTCCTCGGCGACCGCTTGCGGCTGGTGTGGACGACGTTCACGTCGGAGCAGATCGACATCGATCTCCGCACCGACGCCGCCTGGGAGTACCTGACGGCGGTCATCGACGCGCTCGTCGCGGGCGGCACCTCGATGCTCCGGCTCGACGCCGTCGGCTACACGGGCAAGGAGGCCGGCACCAGCTGCTTCATGACGGCGGCGACCGAGCGCTACACGCAGCGCATCCTCGAGCTCGCCCACGATCGGGGCGCCCAGGTGCTGCTCGAGATCCACGGCCACCACACGCAGCAGATCGCGATCGCGCGGACGGTCGACTACGTCTACGACTTCGCGCTGCCGCCCCTCGTGCTGCACGCGCTCCACGCGCACGACGCGCGCCCGCTCGCGCGCTGGCTCGAGATCCGTCCCGCGAACTCGATCACGGTCCTCGACACCCACGACGGCATCGGCATCATCGACGTCGGTGTGAGCGACCTCGCCCCCGGCGAACCCGGCCTGCTCGAGCCCGAGCAGATCGACGCCCTCGTCGAGGCGATCCACGACGCGAGCGGCGGCACCAGTCGGCAGGCGACCGGGGCGGCGGCATCGAACCTGGATCTGTACCAGGTCAACTGCACGTTCTACGATGCTCTCGGGCGCGACGACCGGCGCTGCGCGCTCGCGCGGCTGCTGCAGATCATGACCCCGGGCATCCCGCAGGTGTATTACGTCGGGCTCCTCGCTGGCGAGAACGACATGGATCTGCTGAAGGCGACCGGCGTCGGCCGCGACGTCAACCGGCACCACTACACCCCCGACGAGATCGATGCCGCGCTCGCGCGACCGGTCGTCGGACTCCAGCTCGACGCGCTTCGCCTGCGCGCGACCCACCCCGCCTTCGCCGGGACGTTCTCGCACGACCTGCGAGACACGCGCGGTGAGCTGCGGTGGGATGCCGCCGACGCGTCGGTCACGCTCGGCTTCGACCTGGGCGACGCGTCGTTCCAGCTGACGGCGACCGACGGCTCGGCGACGAGCACCTGGTCGCACGCGCGTCTCACCGGGAACTGAGCCGAGGCGGGTGGGGCGGGCGACCGCCTCACCCGCAGCATCAGCCGGCCGTGCCGGCATCCTTCGCGGCCAGCACTCGGCCGCACGACTCGTCGACGCGCTCGGCGAAGGCCGCGTCGGACTCGGCCCGCGAGAGCACCGCGTCGTACATCGCGGGGAGCACCGTCGGATCGGCCGACGCGAGCACGATGTCGACCCCCGCCGACAGCGCCTCGACGGCCCGATCGCCGGGGGCGACGATCTCCGCGGCGGCCGCGGCCGACAGATCGTCGGTGATGACGACACCGTCGAAGCCGACCCGATCGCGCAGCAGGTCGAGCACCGCCGAAGAGAACGCGGCCGGGTGGTCGGGATCGATGTTCTGGTACCGCGCGGTGCCGACCATCACGAGCGACGGACCGGATGCCGTGAGCGCCCGGTACACGTCGACATCCGGCGATTCCGCCGAGACCACCGTGTCGAGAACCTCGGCGGTGTAATCGGTGTTGGCATCCACCCGCCCGAGCCCCGGGAAGTGCTTGAAGGTCGGCAGCACGCCCGATGCGCGCATCCCGTCGGCGAATGCCCCGGCGCCCGCGGCGACGGTCTGCTCGTCGTAGCCGTACTGCCGTCCGAGCGCTCCGATGGGCGGGTTGTTCGATCGGGTGTCGGCGCTCGTGACGATGTCGGCGACGGGGGCGAGATTGACGTCGATGCCCGCTGCCGCCAGCTGAGCGCCCCACGTGGTGGCCGCGGCGCGGAGCGCGTCGGGGCCGAGATCGGCCTGCCGGATGGCGTAGGGCATCTCGTCGAATCCGGGTCCGCTCAGCACCTGCACCTCGCCGCCCTCTTGATCGGTCGCGACCCAGAGCTTCGGCGAGCCCTCCGGCGCAAGGTCGCGGAACTGCGCGACGAGAGCCGCCGTGGCCTCGACGCCCGAGCTCGAGCGGCCATGGAGGAACAGTCCGCCGACGCCGACGCCGCGGTCGCGGATCGCCGCCGCGGCATCCGGCGAGACCGTGTCGACCGGCGTCCCGACCATGAGCACCTGCCCGACGCAGCCCTCCAGCCCGAGAGCCGCGGCGGGGTCGGACGGCGTGGTGGGGGTCGGGGTCGCGGTGGCCGAACCGGTCGGGGCCGGGGCAGACGTCGTCGGGTCGGCCGGTCCCGGCTCGGGGGCGCAGCCGGCGGCGAACGCCAGCACCCCGACCAGGGCGGCGGCGAACGCAGAACGGGTGGCGCGCGAGGAGGAGGGAGTGCGGGTCACCCTTCCATGGTCACCCGGTCAGCAGCAGCGCGCACCGGGGTTGCGGTCCTGGTCGTCCATGCGCTGGCGCCAGAACTGCCGCTCGGTGAGGGGTTGGGTGTCGGGGTGCGTCCGGCGCTGGTGCGCCAGGTACGTCGCGTAGGCGTTGTCGCCCATGAGCGAGGTGACGTACCAGTGCACCGCGCGGGCGACGCGGAGGACGGCCCGACCGGCGCTCTGCACCATCGGTCAGTGCCCCCGGCGCGCGGTCTCGGCCCGCTCCTCGGCGAGCAGCGGCTCCCACTCCTTCTCGAGCTCGCGCTCGGGGCCGGTGGGGATGAAGCCGGCGGGCGCGAAGCGGCGGGACGGGACGGCGGGGTCCTCGGTCTCGTCTCCCCCACCCCGCACGATCGCCCGGACGGCGACGACGACGGCCGAGACGATCACGATGATCGCGAGGACCACGAAGATGATCGACAGCGTGCCCTGCACACCGGTGTTGCGGATGACCGCCTCCACCGTCGCCACCGGCCCCAGACTCTCGTCTCCCGAGGCGAGGGCGTCGCGGTAGCGGAAGTGGTTCGCCCAGTAGCCGATCGCGGGCACCGGCGAGAAGATCTTGTACGCCGAAGCGGTGATCGTCACGACCGCGGTGAAGGCGAGCGGTACGGCGATGATCCAGATCCACTTCACGTACGAGCGTCCGCGCTTCGCGACGATCGCGAGCACGACGGCGAGCGCGATCGCAGCGAGCAGCTGGTTGGCGATGCCGAACAGCGGGAAGAAGGTGTTGATGCCGCCGAGCGGGTCGGTGACGCCGAGGATCAGGATGGCGCCCCACCCGGCGACCATGATCGCCGTCGTGATCCACACGCCCGGACGCCACGACACGTCGCGGAATCGCGGGATCCAGGCGCCGATGGAGTCCTGCAGCATGAAGCGGGCGACGCGGGTTCCGGCATCCACCGCGGTGAGGATGAACAGCGCCTCGAACATGATCGCGAAGTGGTACCAGAACGACATCATGGCCTGGCCGCCGAGGGCCTGCTGCATGATGTGCGCGAGCCCGAGGGCGAGGGTCGGCGCGCCGCCGGTGCGCGAGACGATCGACTCCTCGCCGACGTCGGCCGCGGTCGAGATCAGCAGATCGGGCGTGATCTCGACCCCGGTGAGACCGAGCGAGTTGACGAAGGCGACCGCGCCCTCGACGGTGCCCCCGGTCGCCGCCGAGGGCGCGTTCATCGCGAAGTAGATGCCCTGGTCGATCGAGATCGCGGCAACGAGCGCCATGATCGCGACGAACGACTCCATGAGCATGCCGCCGTATCCGATGAAGCGCGTCTGGCGCTCCTTCTCGACGAGCTTCGGTGTCGTACCCGAAGCGATGAGCGCGTGGAAGCCCGAGAGCGCGCCGCAGGCGATCGTGACGAACAGGAACGGGAAGAGCGGGCCGGCGAACACCGGGCCGAGTCCGTTCTCGCCGAAGATCGTGACCGCGGGCACCGAGATCTCGGGTCGGACGAGCACGATCGCCCCGGCGAGCATGACGATGACGCCGATCTTCATGAAGGTCGACAGGTAGTCGCGGGGAGCGAGCAGCAGCCACACCGGCAGCACCGCGGCGACGAAGCCGTAGATGATGATGCCCCACGCGATGACGGTGCGGTCGAGGTGGAAGATCTCCTGACCCCAGGCCGTGTCGGCGACCCAGCCTCCGGCGATGATCGCGCCCATCAGCAGCACGAACCCGATGATCGAGACCTCGGTGACCTTGCCGGGCCGGAGGTAGCGCAGATAGACGCCCATGAAGAGGGCGATCGGGATCGTCATCGACACCGAGAAGACGCCCCACGGGCTCTCGCCGAGCGCGTTCACGACGACGAGCGCGAGGATCGCGACGATGATCAGCATGATGAGCAGGGATGCCACGATCGCGGCGGTGCCGCCGATGCGCCCGAGCTCCTGCCGGGCCATCTGACCGATCGTCCGGCCACCGCGGCGCATCGAGAAGAAGAGCACGGTGTAGTCCTGCACGGCGCCCGCGACGACGACGCCGACGATGATCCAGATCGTCCCGGGGAGGAACCCCATCTGGGCCGCGAGCACCGGGCCGACGAGCGGACCGGCCCCGGCGATGGCCGCGAAGTGGTGGCCGTAGAGCACACGGCGGTCGGTGGGGACGTAGTCCTTGCCGTCCTGCTTGACCTCGGCCGGGGTCGCGCGCCGGTCGTCGGGGCGCAGCAGGTAGCGCTCGATCACCTTGGAGTAGAAGCGGTACCCGATGAGGTAGGTGCAGACGGCGGCGAACACGAACCAGATCGCATTGACCGTCTCGCCGCGGACGACGGCGAGCATGACCCAGGCGAGTCCGCCGAGCAGGGCGATCGCGATCCAGATCACGACCTTCAACGGCGTCCAGCGCGCGGCGGCGCGGTGCTGCTCGTCGGAGACGGCGACCGGCGGCAGTTTCGGATCGGTGACGATGTCGGACGAGGATCGAGGCATCGGTTCTCCTGGGGGAAGGCGCTTCATTGCGTTTTCCCAGCTTAGGCGGATGCTCCGAGGCATTCCCGGTATTCGGTCGTAATGGTCTCGACCGGCCTTACCGTGGAGGTGATCGAGAGGAGATCACCATGACCGACGAGACCCCCACCGTGATCCGCAACGACGAGCAGGACCGCTACGACCTCCACGTCGGCGACGTGGCCGCCGGTTTCGCCGCTTTCCGGCGCGACGACGAGGGACGCCTGGTGTTCGATCACACCGAGGTCGACAAGGCCTTCGGCGGGCGCGGCCTCGGCAAGGCGCTGGCCGCCGATGCGCTCGCCGACGTCGCGCGACGTGGCGAGACCGTCGTTCCCGAGTGCCCGTTCATCGTGAAGTTCCTTCGTGAGAACGAGGTTCCCGGCCTGAAGATCGCGTGGCGCGACGAGGATGCCGTCGACGCCGCTGCCCCGGCGGAACCGTCGGCGTGACCCGCTTCGACGCCGAGACGGCGCCCGTCGACGAAGACCCGGGGGCGGGATCGCCGGGTCCCCGGCGCGCGCTGCTTGAGGCGCGCGAGGTTCCGCTCGGAGGCGTGCGCGCGATGTCGGTGCACCGCTTCCTGCCGCAGCGCGATCTGCCGCTCGTCGGCGCCTGGTGCTTTCTCGACCGGTTCGGCCCGCAGCGCACGCGCATGCGCGTCGAGCCGCATCCGCACATCGGACTGCAGACCGTCACCTGGCCGCTCGCCGGTGAGGTGCACCACCGCGACACCCTCGGCAGCGACGTCGTCATCGAGCGCGGCGCGCTGAACATCATGACCAGCGGTGCCGGCATCGCCCACTCCGAGTACTCGGTCGGCGACGAGCCGATCCCGCTCGACGCGCTGCAGCTGTGGGTGGCCCTCCCCGAGGAGCGCCGCCACGGCGCTCCCGACTTCGAGCGTCACGACGACCTGCCCGAGCTCGACCTCGGCGGCGGGGCCACGGCGACCGTCGTCGTGGGTGAGCTCGCCGGCGCCGTCTCGCCCGCGACGATGCATACGCCGATCGTCGGCGCGGAGCTCCGACTGCCCGCCGGGGCGATCGTCGACCTGCCCCTCGAGACCGCGTGGGAGTACGCCGTCGTGCCGGTCTTCGGATCGGTTCGTGTGGAGGGGACGGATGAGGCGGCCGAGGCAGGCGCGGACGCCGAGACGCAGGGTGCCGTCGCACCCGGCGCCCTGCTCTACCTCGGTGACGGTCGTCGCGGCACCCGCCTGACCGCCGGCGACGAGGATGCGACGGTCTTCCTCCTGGGCGGCGAGCCCTTCGGCGACGAGATCGTCATGTGGTGGAACTTCGTCGGCCGCAGCCACGACGAGATCGAGGTCGCGCGCGAGGAGTGGGAAGCGGCATCCGATCGATTCGGCCACGTCACGGGCCACGGCGACGAGCGCATCCCCGCGCCGCCGCTCCCGCACGTGCGGCTGACGCCCCGCCGCCGGCTCTGACCCATCCGCTGATGGAGGCGTGGCCCGGTTCGAGCCACGCCCCCGACCCGACGTGGCCCGTCAGACGCGTTCGGTGTGAAGGAGCGTCTGCAGCAGCGACCTCGCTCTCGCGTGTCGACTGCGAACCGTGGCGGCATTCATTCCCAGGTGCCGCGCGGCCTCCACCAGCGTGAAGCCATCCCAGTAGACGAGGCGGATGATCTCCTGATCGATCACCTGGAGCTGGGTGATCGCAGCGCGCACATCGGCGGCATGATCCTGCTCCTCGGTCCGGGGCAACTCCGCGAGGTGTCGTGCGAGCTTGTTCGCGAGCGCATGCCGACGTGCATGCGACCGCCGGCCTTGAGAAAGAACGCGGCGAGCGATACCGAACATCCACATCCGGGCTTCGACGGCCTCGGAGGGGACCGACCGCGCCTTACGCCACACGACGACGAGGGTTTCTCCCAAGAGGTCTGCGGCATCTTCGCGATCGGGCACACGCCGGACGAAGTAGTCCAGGAGCGCACCGGCGTGATCCTTCACGAGCTGGGCGACGCGCTGGTCGTTCGTCGGCGCGGGCTCAGATGCGCCCGTCAATGCAGCTGTCCCGTGCAGTCGGTGTCTCGGCCGAGCCCGCCGTCGCCCGGAAGGATGTAGTCGTCAACCCCGGCGAAGATCACATCGCCCGCCGCTCCGAACCACGGCGAGAAAAGACCAGCGGCCTCGCGCTCCAAAGCCCTCTCGTAGATCTTCTGTCCGACACCATCCCAGTTCTGAGCCGCGATGTACTCGACGGCCTCGGTGTTCGTTTCGACGTAGTCGAGTTCGCCGTTGAAGAGCTCGATCGAGCAAGAGATCTCACGACCGGTGTCGGTGACGTACGAGACGGGAATCTCGAAGTCGGGAATCATTCGCGGATCGGTGCCGGCTGTGGACGCGAGTGCGATTCCCGGCAAGGCGAGCACCGGCAAAGCGACCCACGACAGCCGGCGGACACGCCGCCGGCGCGCCGCATGAACGCGCGCTGCGATCCCGACGCGATCTACTTCAGCTGCGACCATTCCGTCCGTTGATACGCGGCGCGGGGCACTTGCCCGCAACAGGTCATCAATCGATGTGTCCATGGAGTCCTCCTCGGTGCTCACCACGTACATGGCCGGACCTCGGCCGAACGTTGCACGACAGCGAGAGGTCGTGAAGGAGCCGCGTGGTCAGCCTCGCTCATCACCCCGTCCGCGGAACATCGCGATAGGCGCGACCTGAGACCATCCGAGGCTCTCGTAAAGCTTGCGTCCGTCGGCGCTCGCCACGAGGATTCCCGTCGTCGCCCGCTGCTCGGCCGCCCAGGCGGCGAGGCCGGTCATGATCAGGCGCCCGAGCCCTCGGCGTTGGAATGCCGACATCGTCCTGATGCGATCGAACACCGCGTCGCTGGCAGCCACGGCGACCTGCCCGTGAGCGGCCAGCTCGCCGTCCATATGGATCCGGGCGTAAGCCACCGGCCCGTCCTGCTCGATTTCGACCTCGGTCGGCACGATGCCCGGCTGGATACGCGCGCTCATCATGCATTCGCTCGTGTTCGCGGGATCGAGAACAGCGACAGCGTCATGCATCGACGCGTCGAGTTCGCCGATGAGAGTCAACCTCACATCGGGCTCGCTCGTCACGGCGACCAGGCGGTCGATTTCTGTCAGCGACGCCGTCGACGCGACGCGTTCCTGGGAACGGCCGTCTGCCCCGACCTCCACGAGCCAGCTGTCGCCATCGCGGCATCGTTGCATCTGCCGCGAATTGCACCACCCCGTGACCCATCGGTCTACCCAGGCACTCGTCATGATCGTCCTCACTGGCCGCCGTACCCGCCGGCCGCTCACCCTCGAGACACTGACACGAATCCGCCTCTCGTCGCAGGCTACCGATGTCGATGCTCCAGCCCGGGCTCATTCCTCGGGCGACCGACGGACGGAGGCGAGGACCGACCAGCCTCGGTGGGAGGATGAAGAGCATGACGCACCCGCCGAGCACCGATGTCGATTCCACAGCGCCCGCCAACCGCTATGCGTCCGCCCCGGCCTGGCGGGCCGTAGACGATTACTTCACCGACGCGCTCGTCCGCGAGGACGACGCACTGGCATCCGCGCGCGAGTCCGGCGAACGCACGACGATGCCGAACGCCGAGGTCGCCGCCAACCAGGGCGCGCTCCTCGGGCTCATCACCCAGCTCTCCGGCGCTCGACGAGTCCTCGAATTCGGCACCCTCGCTGGCTACTCGACGATCTGGTTCGCCCGTGCTGTCGGCCCGGAAGGGAAGGTCGTCACCTTCGAGCTCGAGCCGGCCAACGCGGAGGTTGCACGAGAGAACTTCGAGCGAGCGGGCCTCGCCGACCGGATCGAGCTCGTCGAGGGCTCGGCCGCGGATTCCGCCGAACGACTCATCAGTGAAGGCACCGAACCATTCGACCTGGTGTTCATCGATGCGGATAAGCCCAGCAACCCTCTGTACTTGCAGGCTGCTCTCGAGCTCACGGGTCCCGGCGCGGTCATCATCATCGACAACGTCGTGCGCGACGGTGCCGTCGCTGACGCGGGCTCGGACGATCCCCGCGTGATCGGTGTGCGAGACGTCGTCGACGCCATCGCCGCACGAGACGATCTGACAGCCACGGCGCTGCAAACCGTCGGCGTGAAAGGCTGGGACGGGCTGATCATCGCCCGTCGGACCTGATCCCTGTCCCGCAGCCGCGGAGCTGGGCGACTAGCGGACCGCGGCGAGGACCTCCTGCTCCTCGTCCCTTGTCAGCCCGGAGCGCCGGGGCCGGTCGAGCCCGCGCGAGATCTCGTCCGTGAGCACACGGGTCAGGGTGTCAGCGAGCGGTCGCGACCGACCTCCTGTGGCAACGAAGGCGCTTCCCGCTCGCTGGGCAAAGCCCGCGGCCTCGATCGGCAGCCATAACGGGAGAGACCGGGGGCCGGCCCAATAATGCACGTCGAGAGCGAGGAGCTCTTCGTCGTCAACCGTGATGAGTTCGCCGTCGAACCCGGCGACCGACCGTGCGGCACGAAAGAAGTCCTCCATGGTGTGAACCTCACCGACGGCATTGACGACGCCGGCGATCCCGGCCGCGCCCGCGCTGACGATCCAGTCCGCGAGGTCCTCGACGTCGATGAACTGGACGAATCGCTGACTCATCGTCGGAGCGAGCACGTTGCCACCGCGGTGCAGCCGCGCCGGCCAGTAGCCGAGGCGGTCGCTCGGATCACCCGGACCCGCGATCAAACCGGGTCGGGCGATGAGCAGGCGGTCACCGAGCTCTGCCGCGGAGGCCCGTTCGGCGGCCACTTTCGCGTCGGGATACTCGGCGAGGTTCTGTGGGTCGACCAGCTGCGCCGTTTCGTCGGCGCCGGGCGTGCTGTTGTCCGCGTATACCGACACGCTCGAGACGAGAGTCCAGTGCGCCGCTCGGGCCGCGAGCGCCTTCAGAGCGGACTCGACGAGCTGCGGCTCGGAGGCGAGCTCGACAACGTCATCCCATTCACCCCCGAGACCCTCGTAAGCCCCGGCGAGCGATCGGTCGGCGCGCACGAGTCGCACACCATCCGGCGCCGGTCCCGACTCGCCGCGCGCCAGGCAGACCACCTCGGCTCCGCTCTCGTGCGCCCGTCGCGCAACCTCGCGCCCCAGCCATCCGGTTCCGCCCAGCACGAGGATCCGTCTCATGCCCGCCAGTCAACAGGCACCGACCGACGCAGAGGAGTCACCTTCGCTATAGGCGCAAACTGCGCCGGGTGCGCCCGGGCGAAGCGCGGTTGTTGAATGGTGCGATGAGCGCTCTCACCGACTACATCGCAGCGTGGAAGACGAACGACACCGAGCGGATCGTCGAGACCGTCACGGAGGATGTCGTGATCACCGAGAGCTTCGGGCCTGTGTACTACGGCCGGGAGCGCGTGCGGGAGTGGTGCGAGAAGTGGAACGAGGAGGGGTCGCGCGTTCTCGACTGGACGATCACGAACGAAGCCCGGGCCGGAGATCTCCTCGTGGCCGAGTGGCGTTTCGAGTACCACCAGAACGGTGAGGACCGGAGGCTCCTGGGGGCGACCATCGCAACCGAGCGCGACGGCAAGATCGCGCAGCTTCGCGAGTACGCCGTCACCGACGATCTCTACACCTGGGAAGGCGAGTGGAAATGACCGCCGCCGCGACCGGAGGCCTCGCCCGGATTCGTCGCGCAGGCCGACGTGGTCGACGGCTTGCCGGCAAGGCCCGGGGCGGGGCACGACGCCGCGATGACCGCAGCCGGCGTGCCCCGCATCCGCTGCACAGCACGAGCGAGCAGAGGCACTGCCCAGAACACGGCGAGCGGCACGACGACCGTGATCACCAGAGCTGTCCTCGCGACATCGGGCCAGCCAGCGGTCATCGGAGCGGTGAGAGCCGATACTCCGAGTGAGAGCGGCAGGATCACCGCCCACGTCACGAGTGCCTGAAGGGGGCGCGGAAGCGGTCGCATGAAAACTCCAAACGTTCGGTTGGACTAACGCTAGCAGAATCCAACTGAACGGTTGGCATCTGTCGACATCGGCGGGGACGGCTGCGACATCATCCGCGAGGCTGATGTCGCTCATCCACGCGAGCGACGACGCAGACAGCGGGTCTTCGTAGCGTCGATGGCATGACGAAGCCCCGCCTCCCCCGCGACATCCCACCCGGCGCCGCCGCCCTCGGCATGGCAGCCATCCTGCTGACGTTGTCGGGCTGCGCCGCCATCGACTCGGTCGCCTACGGTCGAGCGGAGAGCTCTTACGCGACGGCCCAGGAGTTCGCGCAGGCGCGCGGCGAAGCACCCGCGTGGCTGCCGCCCGACGCGCGTGAGATCACGCGGGTCGTGTCGACCCGGGCCGAGGCCGAGTCACTCCTGTTCTCGAGCGAGGACGGACTTGCAGCGTGCGAGGACGTCGAGCGGGTCTCGGCGCCGACCATGGAGATCGCCTCGGCTCCCGATGTCTACGCGATCGACCGTGTCGCCGTCTGCGGCGAGTGGGCAGTGGCGGAGAGCGACGGGACGTTCTACGCATGGACGCCAGCGCAGGAGGCCCAGTGATCCGGATCCGGCCGGTCTTTAGACTCGGTGGGATGGACGTCACTCTGCGCCCCGCGGTCCGAGCCGACATCGAGTGGCTCGTCGACCTGCGCGCCGACGTGCTGCGCGTCGACCTCGAGCGCCTCGGCCGCTTCGACGAGCACCGCGTGCGCGAGCGGATGCGCGCGGGCTTCCGACCCGAGTGGACCCGCATCATCGTCGTCGAGGGAACGGATGCCGGCTGCATCACGACCCGCCCAGACGGCGCCACCCGCTGGATCGAGCACTTCTACCTACCCGTCTCCGTGCAGGGGCGAGGCATCGGCAGCACCGTTCTACGGTCGGTGATCTCCCAGCCGCACGACGGACCGACGCGCCTGAACGTCCTGCAGGGCAGCGCCGCGCGGCGCTTGTACGAGCGGCACGGCTTCACCCTCGACAGCGAGGACGACGTCGACGTGTGGCTGACCCTGCGGGCAGAGGCCTGATCCCGAACGCCGATATCGTCGCCGTGTGCAGCGATTCGTCCGATTCCAGAGCGCGGTTCCCAACCGGAACGGACGCTTCCCCGGCGTCTTCGCCCTAGCGAACGGCCTGGCGCACGACGGCATGCTCCAACCCGAGGACGAAGTCTGGTGGCGGGCGGCGAACGATCGCGCCAACAGCCTCTACGACGCACCGGCTGAGGCCTATGGCCCGTATGCGCCTCCCGGCGGGCGCTCGTGGTTCAAAACTGAAGCGCACGACATTCTCGCGCTGGCGGCGGGATACCTCGACCTGCTCGACCGCTACGACGTTCCCTGGCACGAGGTCCGGACGACTCATCCGGGAACGATCCTCTACGAGGACCCCGTGCAGGTGGTCGCTCTCCCCTTCACGCACGCGCAGAGTTGGCCGTTCACCAGACAGAGCTCGTGACGAATCTCCGTCATCGGGCGCTGGCCGTCGCCGAGGGCACGGCGTACTTGAACCCGACGTGCGAGTCGGCGAACCCGAGCCTGCGGTAGAAGCGGTGCGCGTCGACGCGCGCGGCATCCGATGTGAGCTGCACGAGAGAGGCGCCGAGCTCGACCGCCGCGGCATCCATCACCCACCGCATGAGCGCCGTGCCGATGCCGGATGAGCGTTCGGTGCTCGCGACGCGTACGGCCTCGACGAGGAGACGGGTGCTCCCCCGCCGCGCCATCCCGGGGATGAGGGTCAGCTGCAGGGTCGCCACGACCTGCCCCGTCTCGTCGACCGCGACCAGCAGCTCGTTGGCGGGGTTCGCGACGATCCGTTCGAGCGCGTCTGCGTACGCGCCGCGGTCCTCGTCGCGGGCAAGGTCGCCACGCCCCGCGCTGATCGGGTCGTCCGACAGCAGTAGCACGATCGCATCGAGATCATCCGACGTCGCGCGACGGATGACGACATCCGCCGAGCGGGCGCGGACGGTTGCCGGGAGGTTCAAGCCGTTGATCACGGTCTCTATTCTCGGGCTGTCTCCGGTACGCGCTCAGCGCCGCGTGAGGTTGCCGTCGGCCCATTCGCCCAGCTGGCTGAGGATCGGCACCAGGCGCGAGCCGGCCTCGGTCAGCGCGTAGGTGACCGCGACGGGCGGTCCCGGCTCGACCCGCCGGACGACGAGTCCGACATCCGAGAGCTCGGTGAGCCGGTCGGAGAGCACCGCGTCGCTGATACCGGCGACGGCGCGACGCAGGCCGACGAACGAGAGCTCGCCCTGCCCGAGCACGTCGACGATCATGCCGTTCCACCGCTTGCCGAGCACCGAGAACGCATGCGACACCGCGGCGTCGCACTGTCGCGCGTCGTGGGCATCGGTCATGCCTCCATCGTACGTGTGCTAGCGTTCCCGAAGTCGCTTTGTTTTTCATAGCCCCTCTGATCGGAGAAGCGCATGACCCTCTTCCGCCTGGATGCCAGCATCCTGCCCGCCACCTCTGCCAGCCGCGAGCTGGGCGACCTCGTCGAGGCCGAATGGCTCGCCGCCCACCCCTCGAGCGATGTCATGCGCCGCGACATCGCCGCCGACCCGGTCCCCGCGACCGCATGGCGGGATGCCGTGACGGCCGGATTCACGCCCGCCGAGCAGCAGACCGATGGCCAGCGCGACGCGATCGCCCTGCGCGAGCAGCTGGCCGACGAGCTGATCGGTGCCGACGCCCTGCTGTTCACCGTGCCGCTGTACAACTACGGCGTCTCGCAGCACGTGAAGACGTGGTTCGACCTGGCCTACACCGACCCGCGCATCGACCCGCAGGGAACCGCTCTGCGCGGCAAGCCGGCGACGCTCGTCACCGTGCTGGGCGGCAACTACGAGCCCGGCAGCCCGAAGGAGGGCTGGGACCACTCCACCGGGTGGCTCCGGCGCGTGTTCGCAGACGTGTGGGGCCTCGACCTCACGGTCGTCCACCGTCCCTTCACGCTCGTCGGCGTGAACCCTGCGCTCGACGCCTTCACCGAAGCCGCGGCCGAGCTGCGCGCCAACGCCGAACGGGATGCCGTCAGCGCCGGGCGTGCGCTCGCTGCATCCCGCACCGCCTGAAACACGACGACGGGGCGCCCGGACCGAAGTCCGAGCGCCCCGCGCATCCGCACAGAAGTGCGTCAGCCGGTCATCACCACAGCACGAGGAATCCGCTGAGCCCCAGCGATCCCTCGACCGTGTCGCTGCCGTTGTAGGTGGCGACGACGACCTTCAGCCCGCGCGACTGCCGGGGCAGTTCGACCCGCGCCGTGCCGTCGACGACATCCGCGCTGTACCGGGTCGAGTTCACCCAGATGTCGACGGTGCCCGTCGCGGGGGCGCCACCGGTCGGAGTGACCTTCACCGAGACGACGTAGGGCTGCGAGGCCGTTCCGACGTAACGGTTGAGAGACACGGTCGTCGCCGAGGCGAATTTGACGAATACCTCGTTCGACACCGCGGTTCCGGTCTGGGGGTTGCCCTCCGCCGTCGCGGTGACCCGCACCGACAGCGCCGTGCCGACATCGGCGCGCGTCACCTTGTACGACGCCGAGGTGGCACCCTCGATGGGCTCGCCGCCGCGAAGCCATTGGTACGCGACGCTGACCTCTGCGGGGTCCCACTCGCCAGCGGTCGCCTTCAGCGTGCCGCCGACCTTCGCCGACCCCGACACCTCGGGAGCGACGACCGCGACCGGCGCACCCTGGCCCGACTCGACCTCGACGATCGTCCGGATCGAGGAGTCGCCGTAGCGAACGACGCCGAGGTACGACGTCTCGGGCTCGAGGCCCGCCCACGACAGGGTGTAGGTCGCCTTCTCGCCCTGCACCGTCGGCAGCGGGTCGGGGGTCGCGGTGAACTCGCCGCCCGTCGCTCCCGCCGCCACGACCGCAGTGGTGAGGTCGTAGGTGAAGGGCTCGCTGAACGAGTACCGGTTGACCTTGACCAGGTAGGTGCCCGCGGTGGGGGCCGTGAGCGAGACGGCCTCGTTGGCCGATGCCGTCGCCGACGACCACTGCTCGTAGTAGCGCAGGTCGTCGGGACTGACCACGCGGTACACCGTCATGTCGAGGTCGGTCGTCTCCGTCGCCTCGGTCTCGACGGCGAAGCGCGCGAACTCGGTGCCCTCGGGGACGTCGACGATCTCGTAGGTGTTGAAGCCGGCCTCGCCCTCGTCGTAGAACGAGTCCTGGTCACCGGAGTGGCCGGGCACCTCGGGGAAGTCCGGGTTCACGCGCAGCTCCTGCGGCACGAGACCCGACAGGCCGAGGTCGATCTCACCCGTCAGCGACGGCGCGACCGTGACGTCGACCGAGCCGGTCGTGCCGGCGCCCGACACGGACTCGGGAGCGTCGACCGGCACCGGGAACACCGCGATCGGCGAGCGCACGTCGTTCGCCCCGCCCGTCCAGGTGAGGAAGCCGGTGGCCCACTCGCCCATCGCAGCATCGACGCGCGACAGCGTGATCTCGACCGTGGCCGACTCGCCGGCGCCGAGGGTCACCGACGACGGCGAGACCTGCACGTCGATGCCGGGAACGGATGCCTGCGCCTCGTACGTCCCGGCCTCGGTGGCCGTGATCGTACGGGTCACCGTCTGCGGCGCGCCGAGCGCGCCGACGCCGATGGAGGGCAGGTTGAGGTCGCTCGGGTCGATCGGGTCGACACCGAAGTCTCGCAGCCCCAGGCCCTGCAGGTAGGCGGCCCAGTCGGCCGGACCGTTCAGGTAGAGCAGGCCCGGCTCGAAGTACTTCGTCGGGTCGGTCTGACCAGCACCCTGCGTGAACGGGTCGGTGACGGCGTCGCCGGCTGCGTCCACGGTGTCGTAGGCGGTCGTCATCATCGCCGACTTCACCTCGGCGGGCGTCGCCTGCGGGTGCTCGCCGAAGTAGAGCGCGGCGAGTCCGGCGACGTGCGGCGACGACATCGAGGTGCCGGAGAGGATGCCGAAGGTCGGGTCCTCGCCGATGCCGTTCTCGGTGGCCGCGAGGATCGCGACGCCAGGAGCGGTGATGTCGGGCTTGATGACGTCGCTGCCGTCGGCGAGCATCGGTCCGCGGCTCGAGAAGCCCGCCACCTGGGGAACCGGGGTCTCGGTGCCGGTGACGTTCTCGCCGATCAGGGTGACGACGCGGTCGGTGCCTCCCTGGACGTACTCGAGCACAGCCGGGCGGGCGGTGTCGGCGACGTGCACGGTGGGAACCGAGTGGAAGTCGTTGTCGAGCGAGGCGGGCGTGACGTTGGTCAGGATCATGCCGATTCCGCCGGCCTCTTCGACCGCCTGCGACTTCTCGACACGAGCGTTCGATCCGCGGTCGCAGACGACGATCTTGCCGGTGACCTTCGCCGGGTCGAGCGAGCCGAGCAGGCAGAGCTCGGGCGTCGTGGCGCCGGCCAGGCCGGCATCGCCGGCGAACACGGACGGGCCCGAGATCGTGTCGCCGAATCCGACCGACACCGACGCGCCGGGGAACTGCGCGGCGGACGTGTCGCCCTCCTCGCCGAGGCGGACGGTGCCCTCCCAGGTCGGAATCGTGGATGCCGCGACCGTGGCGTACCACGGCGACGCGTGGTCGGCCGTGACCGGGTCGGGTCCGGAGTTGCCGGCGCTCGTCGCGACGAAGACACCGGCCGCTGCCGCGTTGAAGAACGAGATGTCTTCCGGCGCGAGCACGGTCGTGGCCGAGCCGCCGCCGATCGAGTAGTTGATCACGTCGACGCCGTCGGCGACGGCCTGGTCGATCGCGGCCAGCAGGTCGCTCAAGGCGCAGATGTCGTCGGTCGTCACGAGCGGGTCGGGACCGACGTAGCAGGCCTTGTACGACGCGACCTTGGCAGCCGGTGCGACGCCGGAGATCGAGCCGAAGTCGATTCCCTCGACGGTGGCCTCGACGCCGTTGTTGCCCGCGGCGGTGCTCGCCGTGTGCGATCCGTGCCCGTCGCCGTCGCGCGGCGACAGGTGGTCGTCGGCGAACGAGAACCCGTTGGCTGCGGCGCCGTCGCCGAAGTAGTGCGCAGCGATGAGCTTGGTGTTCAGCAGCGACGGGTCCCAGGCATCCTTCGTGCCGGCATCCTGATCGACGATCGTGCTGCGGAACTCGCCGCCGTCGGCCTTCGTGAACACGACCTCGTCACCGTCGCGGTAGGGCTGATCGCCCGGCGAGGTGCCGAGCGCGTCGCCGGCGAACGCGGGGTTCTCGGGCGCGATGCCCGTGTCGACGACGCCGACGACGACGCCTTCGCCCGCCGCATCGATGCCGCCGACCTTCTCCCAGACACCGCCGGTGCCTTCGAGCCCGAGGAACTCGGTCGACGGCACGGCGTCGACGTGGCGGATCTCGTCGGGGAAGACGCCGAGCACGCCCTTCTTGGCAGCCAGCTTGCCCGCCTGGTCGGCCGTCAACTGAGCCGCGAACCCGTTGAGGGTGGTCTGGTAGGTCGCGTCGGGAGTCGCGCCGACTTCGCTCGCGACCTCTTCTTGACGCTGCTCGAGGAAGCCCGAGTAGTCGGTCACGGCGCGGGACTGGGCGTCGAGACGCTCGCCCTCGTCAGGCTTGGTCGGCGCGAGGCCGGCCTCGCCGCCCTCGTAGGTCGCGACAGGGGCCTCATCGAGCAGGACGATGTAGCGCCCGCTCTCGCTCTCGATCGGAACCGGGATGTTCACCCCCTCTCCCGTTGCAGCGAAGGATGCCGTTGCGGCAGAGCTCGTGAACAGTGCAGCCAGGGATACAGCCGCGACTGTTCGCAGGGTGGTGCGAACCATGTGCGCTCCAGTGGGGGGATGGATGAGCAGTCCGCGCGGCGTCGGCGGCGCGCGGTGAAGTCAACCTAGCTCACAGTTCCGACACAAGGAACCCTCGGCTTTCATTCAGGTCACGGAAGCGCCACCCCGACCGAGGATTTCTCACGGCCCACGAGGGAACCGCCCTGCGCGCGTCCCATAGGCTGGGCGGGTGGCCCCGGCATCCCGCCTTTCGACGCGCGTTCTGCTCGTCTGCGCTGCCATCGGCGTCGCCACAGGTCTGCTCGGCGGCATCGAGGGATGGCTCGCCGTCCCCGTCATCACGGGTCTGCCGATCGTCTACGGCTTCCTCCTCGGCATCCACGTGCTGCCCGGAATCGTCGCGCAGGAGACCCTGCGGCTGCCCTGGGTCGCGCTCATCACGCACCTGATCGCGGCGCTCGCATCGTCGGCCGTCGCGCCGCCCTACACGTTCCAGTTCCTGGGGACCGCCGTACTTTTCGGCGGCCTGCAGGAGGGCGTCGCCGCTCTCGTCCGCTATCGCTCGTGGGCGCCCTGGCGGTTCTTCGTCTCGGGTCTCGTCATCGGCGTCGTCGTCGCCCTCGCGGTGTTCTTCGCCGCTCATCTCAGCGCCCTCCCGCTGTGGGCTCAGGTCACCTACCTGATCCTGGCCGTGCTCGGCCCCGTCGTCTGGACGGCGATCGGCCTGTGGATCGGCGTCGGCCTCCGCCGCGCCGGCGTCGCCCGGCGCTGAGCCCCTGCCGGCCTTTCGAGCCCAAGTTAGGGTCGGCTAAGCTAAGCGCAACCGATCCGATCCGAGGACGCCCGTGACATCCGCCGCATCCGGTGCCGCCACGGCGGGGACGCCGGTCGCTGCGACCGCATCCGCGCCGCTGCTCGCCGTGCGCAATCTCGCCGTGACCTACGAGGGATCGGATGCCGTGGCGACGCGCGGCGCGTCGTTCACCGTCACTCCCGGCGAGGTCGTGCTGCTGCTGGGGCCCAGCGGTTCGGGCAAGTCGACGGTCGCGCTGACGCTCAACGGGCTCATCCCCCAATCGATCCCGGCGACGACCGAGGGCAGGGTGCTCGTGTCGGGCGAGGATGCCGCGACCACCCCGATTCCGCGCCTGAGCACCCGTGTCGGCATGGTGTTCCAGGACCCCGACGCGCAGCTCGTCACCGGCACCCTGCTCGACGAGGTCGCCTTCGGCCCCGAGAACCTGCGGCTTCCCGTCGACGACGTCCTCGATCGCAGCGAGCGGGCGCTGCGCCGGATGGGTCTCTGGGAGCGGCGGCACGAGAACCCCGACCGCCTCTCCGGCGGGGGACGCCAGCGCCTTGCGATCGCGTGCGCGCTGGCGATGGACTCCCCCCTGCTCGTGCTCGACGAGCCCACCGCGAACCTCGACCCCGAGGGCATCGAAGACGTCTACGCCGCTCTGGGCGAGATCGCCGCCGCCGGCGACCGGGCGATCCTGCTCGTCGAGCACAATCTCGACGCGGCGATCGGCTTCACCGACCGCGTCGTCGTCCTCGATCACGGCGGCCGTACGATCGCCGACGGCCCGATCGACGCGGTGCTACGCGAACGGGCGGCCGAGCTGCACGAGATCGGCGTGTGGCTGCCGATCTCGACCCTCGCGGCCCTGCACCTCCGCGAGGCCGGCTACCCGCTCGACCCGCTCCCCCTGACGCCCGAAGAGCTGTGCGCGGGGCTCGAGGCCGCGGCATCCGGGCGCGAGAATCGGACGATTGCACCGTCGTCGGAGACATCCCCCGGTCCGCTCCGAGTTTCGCGCGACTCTCCGAGGCTCGCGACCGCACCCGCCGTCTCGGTGCGCGGTCTGACGCTGCGTCGAGGCCGGACGACGGTGCTGCACGACGTGGACCTCGAGGTCGCGACCGGCGAGTTCGTCGCGATCGTCGGCGCGAACGGGGCGGGGAAGACGAGCCTCGTCCAGGCGATCGCGGGCGTCGTCCGGGGACCGCGCGGGCGCATCGACGTCGGCGGTATCGACCCGAGCCGGGCGGACCCGCGCGCGGTGGCGGAGCGCATCGGGTTCGTCTTCCAGAACCCCGAGCACCAGTTCGTCGCGCACACCGTGTTCGACGAGCTCGCCCACGGCCTGCGGCGCCAGCGGGTGCCCGCCGAGGAGATCCGCGAGCGCGTCGATCGGATGCTGCGCCGCTTCGGCCTCGAGGCGCACGCCGGCCGGCATCCGTTCCTGCTGTCCGGCGGTCAGAAGCGTCGGCTCTCGGTCGGCACAGCGCTCATCGCCGGCGCTCCCGTGCTGGCGCTCGACGAGCCGACGTTCGGCCAGGACCGCGCGCGCGCCGATGAGCTGCTGCACCTGCTGCGCGACCTCAACCGCGATGGCACGACGATTCTCGTCGTCACGCACGACATGCAGCTGGTGAGCGAGTACGCCGAGCGCTGCGTCGTCGTCGGAGACGGCCGCATCGTCGCCGACGGTCCGACCGCAGACATCCTCGGCGACGACGAGCTCCTGCGTTCCGCGGCGCTTCGGATGCCGCCGCTGCGGCGCGCCCTGCACGGACTTGACGTGTTCCCGGAGCTGGCGGGCGTCGCGCGTCTCCGCGATCTGCCGCGAGGCCCTCGAGACCCGCGAGGCCGGCGATGAGCGCGACGGCGACCACCGCGATCGATCCCTACGCGGCCGCGCCGGCATCGCGTCGGCTGCTGTTCCGGCTCAACCCGCTGGCCAAGCTCGCGGCGCCCGTCCCCGCGATGGTCGCGCTGATCTTCACGCGCGATCTCGTCACGCCGCTCGCGATCCTCGCGCTCGCTTACGCGGTGCTGATCTTCGGCGCGCGCTGGACGCTCCGCACCGTTCTGCTGCTCGCGGTCGCCGTGCCGGTCGGCATCCTGCTCGTGGGCGCGGGGATGTCGCTGTGGGTCGACGCTGCGCGGGTGGCCGACACCCCCGTGCTGCTCCAGCTCGGCGCGTGGAGCCTGCAAGCCGGGGCGCTGCAGATCGGGATGGCGACCGGGTTGCGGCTCGGAGCGATCGCCGCGCTGGCGTTCATCGCCGGACTCACCACGACGGGGCCGGACCTCGTGCGGGCGACCGTCCAGCAGCTGCGGGTGCCCTACCGCGTCGGCTACACGGCGCTCGCGGCGTTCCGGTTCGTGCCGCGCTTCGGCTACGAGCTCGACCTCATCAGGCAGGCGCACCGGGTGCGCGGTGCCCACGGCGGGCGGGGGCCGTTCGCGGCGATCGCACGGTGGGGCGGTTACGTCGTCCCCCTGCTCGCAGGAGCCATCCGCCACGCCGAACGCGTCGCACTCGCGATGGACTCGCGCGCCTTCGGCGCACACCGCGATCGCACCGAGCGCCACCTCGTACCGTTCCGGCGGCGTGACGTCGTCTTCATCGTGGTCTTCTGGATGGCCTCGGCCGCGATCCTCATTCCCCTTTTCCCCTGGACCCCCTGATGCCGGCCACACCCCATCGAGTCGCCACGTATCGCGGATGCGGGGGCACCCGCATCCGCATTTGCTGGCGAGTCGACGGGTTGTGGCGAGCCCGGAAAGGATGCTGCGCATGACCCGCAATCTCGTCAAGCCCACGACGCCCGGCCTGGTGCGTCTGGAGGTGCTGCGCGCCGAGCGGCTCGCTCCGCACTGGATGCGGGTGACGTTCGGCCGCGGCGACATCGACCGGTTCGTGCCGCTCGGCTACGACCAGTGGTTCCGCCTCTTCCTGCCGCTCGGCGGCGATGAGGCCCTCGATCGCATCCCCGCGAAGGCCAACAAGCTGTTCGGGTACCTCAAGTACCTCCGTATCCCCGAGGGCGAGCGGCCGGTCATGCGCAACTACTCGGTGCGTGCGTACCGGCCGTCGGGACCGTCGGGCGGCGCCGAGATCGACGTCGACTTCGTGCTGCACGGCTCGGGACCGACCGCCGGCCCCGCCTCGCGCTGGGCCTCGCAGGCCCACGCGGGAGAGAGCGTCGTCATCATCGACGAGGGACTGCGCTTCAACCCCGAGCGAGGTGTCGACCGGGTGCTGCTCGTCGCAGACGAGACGGGTGCACCGGCCGTGGCCTCCATCTGCGCATCGTTGCCGGGAACGGCATCCGGGATGGCGCTCATCGAGGCCCCGTCGAGCGACGACGTGCTCGAGATCGAAGCGCCTCCGGAGGTCGATGTCCGGTGGCTCGTCCGGGCGCCCGACGCGAAGCCGGGGTCAGCCGCCCTTGCAGCGCTGAGCGCGTTGGCGCCGGGCGCCGTGCCTGCGCAGCCGCTCCATGCCTTCGTCGTCGGTGAGCAGTCGCTGCCGACCACCGCTCGACGGATGCTCATCGCCGACCACGGCATCCCGAAGGAGCAGATCAGTTTCGTCGGCTACTGGCGCGAGGGCGCGGGATCGCCGGCTCCGAGGTCGCAGGCGAGGGAACAGCACGCGCCCTCCGACGCGGCTCCGACGTCGGCGGAATCGGAGGCAACGGCATGAGCACCTCGGCCCGATCTCGCGCCGCACGCGTCTCGACGGCGTACCTGCTGACCTGCGCAGCGATCGGCGTCGCGGCGAGCGCGTTGCTCGCGCCTGCGTGGGTCGCATCGACGACCCTGTTCCTCACCGTGCCGTTCGCGACGGTGGCGATCGCCGGGCTGTGGGTTCTCCCCGCCGTCATCGCTCTCAGGCTGCTGCAACGCCCGGGAGCAGGGCTGCTCGTGGGGCTGATCTCGGGGCTCGTGCTCGCGCCGTTCTTCACGATCGGATCGGTCGCGACGATGTTGTACTGGTCGTTCTTCCCCGAGCTGCCGTTCCTCGCGACGCTCTACCGGCGCTGGAACACGTGGCTGCACTACGCGGGTGCCGCGATCATCGGTGCGACCTACCCGGTCTTCGCGGCGCAGTCGTTCGACCTGTGGAGCATGGCCACGCCCGTGCTCGTCGGGTTCATCGCCCTGTGCATCGGGAGCTGCCTCGTGGCCACGTGGCTCGGCATGCTGATCGGCGACCGCCTGCGGGCCGCCGGCGTCGCGACCCTCGCCCGCCGCCGGACGGCCGCCTGACCCCCTCTTCCTCTTCCTCTTCCCCTTCCCTCCTCCGTCGACTCGCCGAAAAATGCGGATGCGGGGGGTGCAGCATCCGCAGAACCTGGCGAGTCGACGGCACGGCGAGCGCCGCGGCAGGTCAGTCGGCGTAGGTCGGGGCCGGGGGCATCCCGAAGAAGTCTTCGAGGGTGCGGTAGCCGCCGTCTGCGTAGAGCGCCGCCAGCTCGGGGCCGATGTAGCGCAGATGCCAGGGCTCGTACTCGTAGCCGGTCGTGTCAGTGCGGCCGTCGGGGTAACGGATGATGAAGCCGAAGCGATGCGCGTTGGCGGCCACCCAGTCGGACTGCGCCGTGCCGCCGAACTGCTCGATGGCTCCGCATCCCCCGTCGCACGCGACGACATCGACGGCGAGGCCGGTCTGATGCTCGCTGTGGCCGGGGCGGGCGCTGGTGAGGTCGGCGTTGCTCTGTCCGAGCTGACCGACGTAATTGCGGTACGTCGACACCTGGAAGTCGTACGAGCGGAACCCGCTGTTGACCCCGATCGCGCCCGCACCCTCGTCTCTCGCGGCTGCCGCGAGCTGCGAGAGGGCTACTGCGACGTCCGCACGCATGTGCCCCCCGCTGGTCCGCTCGACGCCCTCGGCGCGCGCTTGCGGCTCGGGCCAGTAGTCGATCGGATCGAGCGCGTTGAGCTTGTTGACCACGACCCAGGTGCGCCCGGCCTCGTGCAGGTCGATGCACGGGGCCGCCCCGGCGGTGATCGCGGCGCGGAAGGGCTCGGCTCCCCCGGCCGCGGCGATGACGTCGGCGTCCGAGCCGGACGAGAGCGCCTCCGCGAAGCCCGGAGCTGAGCAGATGTCGCCCGCGGCGGCGGCATCCGTCGCGGCATCGTCGACCGGCTGCGCAGCGGAGTCCGCGTCGCCGGACTGCGCGGGCGCGGGGAGGCTCGACGCGATGGGCGCGTTGCCCGCCGTATCGCCGAGGAGCGCGGCGACGGGGTCGGCGGCAGCGGCATCCGATCCGCTCAGCGCCGACGTGGTGCCGATGGCACCCGCGACGACGAGCCCGACGAGCGCGAGGGCGGCAGCGCCGGCGACGGCGCGGCGGCGGACATAGACGGATGCCGGCAAACGGACGGACGCCGTCAGGACGCCGGGCTCGGACGAGCCACCACCCTCGCGCGCCGGCGCGGATGCGGCATCCTCCGGCGGACGCGACACGGCAGACCCGGAACCGGCGGCGCGCTCGCGCAGCTCACGGCGCGTCGGAAGGGGTCGCGTCTCCGGCGACCGCTCGCGTCGCGAGCGACGCGTCTCCGGCTCGGTCGGGTGCGCCACGACCCCCATTCTGCCCTGCGAGCCCGCCGGCCGCCGGTTACGCCTCCTTCGTGATTGACATCGCTTCGAATTTCTGTTCGAATCTTCTCGTGCGATGGCAGAGGCAGCAGATGGGCGTGGCGGATGCCGCTGCTCTGCCCGGCCTCGAAACGCTCAATGGCCTCGTGCGCTCGGTGACGACGCCCGAGTTCGCGGGAGTGACCTTCCACGAGGTCATGTCACGCTCGGCGCTCAACCGGGTTCCGGGCCCGTCGGCGATGCCGTTCGACTGGACGGTCAATCCGTACCGCGGGTGCACGCATGCCTGCGTCTACTGCTTCGCCCGTGGCACGCACGAGTACCTCGACATGGACGCGGGGGCCGACTTCGACTCGCAGATCGTCGTCAAGCTGAACGTCGCCGACGTGCTGCGTCGGGAGCTCTCGAAGCCGAGCTGGGCACGCGAGCAGGTGGCCCTCGGCACGAACACCGATCCCTACCAGCGCGCCGAGGGCCGCTACCGGTTGATGCCGGGCATCATCACGGCACTCGTCGACAGCGGCACGCCGTTCTCGGTGCTGACGAAAGGCACGCTGCTGCGACGCGATCTGCCGCTGTTGGCCGAGGCGGCGCGTTCCGTGCCGGTCGATCTCGCGATGTCGATCGCGGTGCTCGACGAGCCGTTGCGCCAACTGCTCGAACCCGGCGCGCCGACGTTCGCCGCGCGCCTCGACACGGTGCGAGCGGCCAGCGCCGCGGGGTTCCGGGTGACGGTGTTCCTCATGCCGATCGTGCCGCACCTCACCGATTCGACCGAGGTACTCGACGATGCCCTGAGCCGGATCGCAGATGCCGGCGCCGCCCGCGTCGTCTACGGCGCGATGCACCTGCGACCGGGCGTCAAACCATGGTTCCAGCAGTGGCTCGCACGTGAACGCCCCGACCTCTTGCCGGTGTACCGCGGCCTGTACCCCGGGGCCGCGGTGCAGGCACCTCAGGGCTACCGGCGCATGCTCGCAGCGCGCGTTCGACCCCTGCTCGCGCGGCATCGACTGCGCGGCGGGCTCGAAGAGGAAGAGGCGCAGCCGAGCACCCGACGGTTCCGGCCGGGACCGGTCGTCACGACCTCGCGCGGCCGCGCCGCTGCAACGGCATCCGTTCCCACCCTCTTCTGAAGCCGGGAGGGCGGCGATGCCGTCAGCGCGGGAGCGCGGAGTGGACCGCAAGGGCGACGTCGCGGGTCGTGTCGGGCGTCGCGAGCTCTCCGCCGCCGACGGTGATCCATGCGGCACCGTCGAACACGTAGGTCACGGCCGTGCTCACATCACCCGCCTCGATGGCGTCGCCGGTGAAGACGGTCGCGGTGCCCGAGCGTTCCTCCGTGAAGGTGTCGGACGCGTCGCGGAGTGCCGCGATCAGGCGGGGAGCCGCCTCCGAAGCGCTGACGACCGCTATCGACACCGCTCGTCCTGATCTGGGCACACCCCACAGGCAGGCCGTCGCATCATCGGACGCGGCGAGCGCGTCTTGGGCCGCGGGTCCGACCGGCTTCCACGTGTCCGTCGTGTCGGCGATCAGCACGACGTCGGCGCCGAAGGCGGCCTGGACGATCGCATCATCGACCTGAGCCGCGCACTCCGGGATGGCGAAGTGCGCCGGTATTCCGGTCCGCTGCGGCTCAGCTGTCGCGGTCGGCGTCGGGGACGAGTGCGCGGCCGACGAGGGGGGAGACGCCGCCGACGAGCCCGGCTCGGTCGCAGCGGGCGCGACCTCCGAGCCGGGGACTGTGCATCCCGACAGCAACAGAACCGCGGCAGCGCAGGCGGTCCCGATCGAAAGTCCTCGTGTGCGATGCATGCTCCTCAGCCCAGCGGCATCCGCCGTGCAGGGGAACCCGGTCGCGCTTTCATGAGAATGTCGCTAATGCGCACCCGCCCCCGCGCACGCGCGCGAGGGCGGGGCGTCGGGTCAGGCGTCGACGTTCGCGAGCTGTCGGCCCGAGACCTCCTCGAGGATGTCGTCGCCGGGGCGCACATCGTCGAAGGGGGCGTCGATCTCGGCACGCTCGAGCATCTCGGTCATGCGGCGGCGACGCTGACGCGTGATGAGGGTGACGACCGCGCCCGAGCGACCGGCACGGCCGGTGCGGCCCGCACGGTGCAGGTACGTCTTGTACTCATCGGGAGCGTCGGCCTGGATCACCAGATCGATGTCGTCGACGTGGATGCCGCGGGCAGCGACATCCGTTGCGACGAGCACCCGCACCTTGCCGTCGGTCAGACGCTGCAGGTTGCGCGTGCGCTTGCCCTGGTTGAGGTCGCCGTGGAGCGCGACCGCCGCGATCCCGGCATCCTCGAACTGCTCGGCGAGCATCTCGGTGTAGGCACGGGTGCGGGCGAAGACGAGGGTCTTACCGTCGCGATCGACGAGGGAGTTGAGGATCTCGGCCTTGTCGCGGTGGTCGAGGACGAGCACGCGGTGGTCGATGGTCGAGGTGTCCTGGCTCTCGCCCGCGACCTCGTAGACGGCGGGCTCGACGAGGAACTCGTCGACCAGCGCCGCGACCTCGCGGTCGAGCGTCGCGGAGAAGAGCAGTTTCTGCGCGCCGTCCTGCACGAGGCGGAGGATGCGCTGCATGGGCTCGAGGAAGCCGAGCTCGCTCATGTGGTCAGCCTCGTCGAGCACGACGATTGCTACCTCGGAGAGGTCGAGCTTGCCCTGGTTCTGCAGGTCCTCGATGCGCCCCGGGGTGCCGATGATGATGTCGACGCCCTTCTTGAGCGCACCGACCTGACGCGCCTGCGGCACTCCGCCGTAGATCTGCGTCGTGAACAGGCCGACGCTGCGCGCGATCGCCTGCACGGTGCGGTCGATCTGCAGCGCGAGCTCGCGTGTCGGTGCGAGGATCAGGGCCTTCGGCGAACGCCCGAACTCGCGGCGCTTGCCGGCCTGGCTGCGCAGGATCGACTCGACGAGCGGAGCGCCGAACGCGATGGTCTTGCCCGAGCCGGTGCGGCCGCGGGCGAGCACATCCTTGCCCTCGAGGATCGGCGGAATGGTGGCCGCCTGGATCGGGAACGGGGATGCTGCGCCGAGAGCCTCGAGCTGACGGACGATGTTGTCGCCGAGGCCGAGGTCGGCGAACGACGACTGGGCGACGGATGCCGCATCCACGGCCTCCGCCTGCAGGCGCTCGTGGACGGTGTCGACGTGGTCCTGGTGGGCCTTCGACTTGGTCTCGGCATTCCAGTCCGAACGGTTCGGGCGGTCGCCGAAGTCGCGGCGGGGACGGTCGTCGAACGAACGCGCGGGGCGGTCGTCGCGGCGCGGGCGGTCCGAGAAGTCACGACGCGGACGGTCGTCGAACGAACGCGCCGGTCGGTCGTCGCGACGCGGACGGTCGCCGAAGTCACGACGCGGACGGTCATCCCGGTTCGGGCGGTCACCAACGTCACGACGCGGACGGTCGTCGAACGAACGCGCGGGACGGTCGTCGCGGCGCGGGCGGTCGCCGAAGTCACGACGCGGACGGTCATCCCGGTTCGGGCGGTCGCCGAAATCACGACGGGGGCGATCATCGAACGAACGCGCGGGACGGTCGTCGCGGCGTGGGCGGTCACCGAAGTCACGACGCGGACGGTCATCGCGATTCGGACGGTCCGAGAAGTCGCGACGGGGACGGTCATCGAACGAACGGGCCGGGCGGTCGCCGAAGTCACGACGCGGACGGTCGTCGCGGAACGAGGGACGCGCGTCGCCGAAGGTCCGGCGGTCGTCGCGAGGCTGCGCTTCGTAGGGGCGTCGGCCACCGGCATCCGATCGGCGGTCGTTTCCGTAGCCGCGCTGCTCGCGAGGCGCTCGGTCATCGCGACCGCCCCGGTCGTCACGGAAGGAGCGCTCGCCACGTCCGCCGCGGTCGTCGCGGGCCTGCGAACGGATGCCGCGGGCTTCGTCACGACCCGCACGGTCCTGTGAAGACCAGCGGTTCTTGCGGCCGGTGTCTTCGCTCTCGGCACGGTAGCCGCGGTGACCGGGGCTCTTGCTGCCGGGGGTTCCGGCCGACGACTGGCCGGGGCGACGCTTCGCGTCCTGGTACGAGGTCTTCTTGCCGTAGCGGGGCTCGAAGTTCTGCGCGCGGCCGCCGGCCGGCTTCTTGTTCTTGGGCATGGGTGTGTCCTTCTGGGTTCTCTGCACGAGAACAGCGCCCGCGCGCACGCGGGCAAACCCGGACATCCGTCGGCCGGGGGCCATTCACATGATGGTCATGCGCGCCGATCGGCGCTCACCATCGGCCCCATGGACTCACAAAACCTGTCGCGATCACGCGCTGCCCAGAGCCGACCCGCCCACCATACGGCATCCGCCTGGGAATCCGCCCGCCGCGGCGTCGGGGCCGGCAGCAAGGGCCGGGGTCGGGGGCCGGGGCAATGGATGCTGCGATGCAAGGGTTTCGGCGCAACACCCCGGCGCTCGCTCCCGGCCACGGCGCGCCGCAGGCGATCCCTTGCATCGCGGCAAGCCGGCAATCCGACGGCCCGGTGCGAGCCCGGAGCCTGCCGCGATCAGACCAGGCGGCGGCGACGGGGTCCGCGAGACGGTCCGGGGATGCGCTGAGCCTGTCGACGGGACGACCCAGCACCCGGCTCGCCGGAATCCGCCGGCCGTCCAGCACCACCAGCACCAGCACCACCAGCACCAGCACCACCAGCACCACCACCACCGGCACCGGCGTGGTCGTGGTCATCCGGCGCGACGGGGATGACGAGATGCGTGGGCGCATCCGGCGAACCGTCGACCGGAACGACGAGGTGGGTCGGCTCGGCCGTCGCCGCCTCCGCGAGGCGCCGCTCGCGCCGGGTCATCGGCGCCGCAGACGCCCCGTCCCCCGCCGAACCGGCACCCGAAACAGAACCAGCACCCGAAACAGAACCAGCACCCGCACCGACGTCACCCCGGCGCCGCGCCGCCCGGCGCTCGCGCGCCCCCTCGACGAGGTTGTAGAGGGTCGGCAGCACGAGCAGGGTCAGCAGGGTCGACGAGATGAGCCCGCCGATGACGACGATCGCCAGCGGCTGCGAGATGAAGCCGCCGTGGCCGGTGATCCCGAGGCCCATGGGCGTCAGCGCGAAGATGGTCGCGAGCGCGGTCATGAGGATCGGTCGCAGACGCCGCGACCCTCCCGCGATCGTCGCGTCGTGGGCCGACAGCCCCTTCTCGCGGTACTGGTTCACGAGGTCGATCAGCACGATCGCGTTCGTCACGACGATGCCGATGAGCATCAGCACACCGATGAGCGAGGCGACGCCGAGCGGCACGCCCGTCGCGATCTGCAGCAGGATCGCCCCCGTCGCCGCGAACGGCACCGAGATGAGGAGCAGCAGGGGCTGCCGCAGCGACTTGAAGGTCGCGACCATCACGATGTAGACGATGAGGATGGCGGCGAGCGCGGCGAGCCCGAGCTGTCCGAAGGCGTCCTGCTGCTGCGTGAGCACGCCGCCGATCTCGGCGTCCGCGCCCTGCGGCAGCTCGACGGTGTCGAGCGCGTCCGAGACGATGACGGATGCCGCGTTGAGATCGTCGCCCGAGGGGGTCACGGTGACCGTCGCGGTGCGCTGACCGCGCTGCGTCGTGATCGAGGTCGGTCCCTCGCTCTGCTCGACGGTCGCGACGTCCTGCAGCGGAATGGGACCGCCGGCCGTCGGGATCGTCAGCTGACGCAGCTCGTCGATCGACGCGGGCGCCTGCGACGCCGCGAGGTAGACGGTGAGCGAGGTGTCGTCGATCTCGACGGTGCCGATCGACTGCGGCTGCATCGTGCCCGAGACGATGCCGCCGACCGCGACCTCCGACAGGCCACGGGATGCCGCCGCGTCGCGGTCGACGGTCACGGCGATGTACGGCAGCGAGGCCGAGAGGTTCGATGTGACCTGGCTGACGCCGTCGGCATCCTGCAGCGAGGCGACGACCGCGTCGGTCGCTTCGCGCAGCGCCGTCTGGTCGGGCGCGGTGACGTCGATCTCGATGTCGCTCGAGCCGAATCCGCCGCCGCCCGCGGCGATCTGGATGTCGCCGACGCCTTCGAGGTCGGCGACGGCGCGCTGCACGCGGTCGCGGACGTCGAGCTGGTCGGCCGAGCTGTCGGTCGTGATGGAGTAGGTGACTCCGCCGCCTCCACCCGAGAAGGCGTCGCGCAGCTGAGATCCGGACGAGCCGATCGACACCTGCACGGCGTCGATCCCCTCGAGGCCGGTGATCGCGTCCTCGACGCGCTGGGCGGCGGCATCCTCCGCTTCGAGGGATGCCGCGGGCCCGAGCGTCTGCGTCATCGTGAAGGTGTTCTGACCGGAGTCGCCGAGGAAGTTCGTCTTCATCAGCGGCACGGCGGCGAGCGTGCCACCGAGCACGAGAACCGCGAGCACGAGGGTGACGGCCGAGTGACGCAGGGTCCAGCGGAGGATCGGCAGGTACGCCTTCTGCAGTCGCGACGGCGGCGCTTCGGGGTCTTCGGGGTCGATGCGCCGGCCGTCGGGGGTGACGACGGGCTTGCCGGGGCGCAGGAACCAGTACGCCAGCACCGGCACGATCGTCAGCGAGACGAACAGCGACGCCGACATCGCGATGGTGACGGTCAGCGCGAAGGGCCGGAACAGCTCGCCGGTCAGGTCGCCGACGAAGGCGATCGGCAGGAACACCGCGACGGTCGTGATCGTCGACGCCGTGATGGCGGCGGCCACCTCGCGAACGGCCAGGGTGATGGCCGCGAGCTTGTCGGCTCCCTCGACGTAGTGCCGCTTGATGTTCTCGATGACGACGATCGAGTCGTCGACGACGCGGCCGATCGCGATCGTGAGGGCGCCGAGGGTCAGGATGTTCAGCGAGTAGCCGAATGCCTGGATGCCGACGAAGGTGATGAGCACGCTCGTGGGGATCGAGATCGCGGTGACGATCGTCGAGCGCACCGACAGCAGGAACACGAGGATCACGAGCACCGCGAACACGAGCCCCAGCAGGCCCTCCTGCGCGAGGGCCTCGATCGACTGCTCGATGAACGGCGCCTGATCGAATACGACGGTGAACTGCGCGTCGCCGCCGAGGTCGTCCTCGAGCGCGGGCAGCGCGTCGAGGACGCCGCGGGAGACGTCGACGGTGTTCGCGGCGGGCAGCTTCGTGACCGCGATGGTGAGGGCGGGCTCGCCGTCGACGCGCGAGATCGAGGTGATCGGCGACGGCTCCTGCGCGACGGTCGCGACATCGCCGATCGTCGTCGTGCCGCCGGCGAGCTGCGCGGCATCCGTCGGCACGAGCGGCAGCGCCGACAGCTCGTCGACCGAGGCGATCTTCGCGCCGGTCTGCACGGTCAGCGACTGGTCGCCCTCGGTGATCTCGCCGCCGGGGAACAGCACGCCGTTCTGGTCGAGGGCGTCGCGGATGGCCTGCTGCGTGAAGCCGGCCTCGGCGAGCGCCGCCTGGTCGGGGGTGATCGTGATGCGCTCGACGCGGCCGCCGACGACCTGGGCCGCGTTGACGCCGTCGACGTCTTCGAGATCGGGGATGACGGTGCTCTCGAGCCGGGCCTGCACCGATTCGGCGTCGTCGTAGCCGGTGACGGCCAACTGGATCACGGGCAGGTCATCCAGCGAGAAGCTCAGCACGCTCGGGGTGACCCCGTCGGGCAGCTGACTGTCGATCCGGTTGATGGCCTGCAGGATCTTCTGCTCGGCCGTCGCCAGGTCGGTGCCGTAGGTGAACGAGGCCTGGATGATCGAGGCGTTCGTCGAGCTGGTCGCCGTCGTCGATTCGAGCCCGGGAACACCCTGGATCGCGGTCTCGATGGGGGTCGAGACATCCGTGTTGACGACTTCAGGCGAGGCGCCGGGGTAGGTCGTGACCACGGAGAGCTGGGGCAGCTCGATCGAGGGGATGAGCTCCTGCTTGAGGTTCGTGAGCGCGAGGCCTCCGGACACCGCGGCGACGATCGTGATGAGTGCGATGAGCGCGCGATTCTTCAGGCTCAGGACGGCGAGTTTCGACACAGGTTTCCTCGGGCGCACCGGACCGGCGCTGTAGGTGTGATGCAGGCGGGCGCGATGCGCTCGTCGATACATGGATGTATCGACTTCAGTATCCCACGCGGTCGCCGACGCAGCGTGGGCTCAGCCTGGGAGCAATCCCCCGATGACGATGCCGATCGCCGCGGCGACGACGGCCACGGCGAAGGTGCCGACCAGGTTCACGATCGCCCAATCGCGCCGGCCGCGCCGCGCGAGCTGGATCGTCTCGACCGACACCGTGCTGAACGTCGTGTATCCGCCGAGCAGCCCGACCCCGAGCACGGCCAGCCAGTCGGGCGCGACGAGCGCGCCTAGTCCCGTCAGCAGCCCCAGGAGTCCCGAGCCGGTGACGTTGACGATCAGGATGCCGACGGGAAAGGCGTCGCGCCGCCCCCGCGTGACCACGACGTCGAGCACGTAGCGGATGCCGGCTCCCGCACCGCCCGCGACGACGAGGGCCACGAGCATCCCGCCGCTGACGCCGTTCATGCGGCATCCCTCTCGCGACGGGTGCCGAGGGCCAGCCCGAGTGCCGCGGCGACGAGTCCTCCCACGAGGCTCACCACGACGAGGGCCAGACCGACGACGGGGGCGGCGGTGGCGACCTGTATCGACTGCACGGCGAAGGCACTGTAGGTCGTGAAGCCGCCGAGCACGCCGGTGCCGGCGAACGCCCGGAGCCGCGGCCGGCTCACCGCCCACCGCCCGACGACGACGCCGAGCAGGAACGATCCGAGCAGATTGCAGCCGAGCGTGAGCGCGGGCACCGCGAGCGGGTGAGCCCATCCCGTGAACGGCAGGGTGATCGCGGCGCGCACGGCGACTCCGGCCGCACCGCCGATCACGACGAGGACCAGCGTGAGCGGCGAGATGCGCGCCCGCTCGATCACGTCGCCACCGTAGACCCCGGCATGCGCCGACCGATGCCGCCACTCCGGGTCACACCTCGACTCATTTCCTATAGGATCGACGAAAGGTTCGCTCCCCCATCGCAGAGGAGAACGCAATGACGCGTCTGTTCAACGACCCCGACGAGTTCGTCGAGGATTCCGTCGCCGGCTTCGTCGCGGCATCCGCCCGATGGGTCCGCCCCGTCACGGGAGGCGTCGTCCGTTCGACCCGCGGCGCGGAGCCGACGGTCGCTGTCGTCGTGGGGGGCGGCAGCGGCCACTACCCCGCGTTCGCGGGGCTCGTCGGCCCCGGCCTGGCGCACGGCGCGGTCATGGGCAACGTGTTCGCGTCGCCGTCGGCCCACCAGGTGCGCTCGGTCGCGAAGGCCGCTCATGAGGGCCGCGGCGTGCTGCTCAGCTACGGCAACTACGCCGGCGACGTCCTGCACTTCACCCAGGCCCAAGACCGCCTTCGCGAGGCGGGGGTCGACTGCCGCACTGTGACGGTCACCGACGACATCTCCAGCGCACCCGCGCACGAGCGCGAGAAGCGCCGGGGCATCGCGGGCGATCTCGTCGTCTTCAAGATCGCCGGCGCGGCCGCGGAGGAGGGCCTCGATCTCGACGACGTCGAGCGCCTCGCCCGGCACGCCAACGACCGCACCCGCTCACTGGGGGTCGCCTTCGGCGGCTGCACCCTTCCGGGCGCGACCGAGCCGCTCTTCACGGTGCCCGAGGGACGCATGGCGGTCGGTCTCGGCATCCACGGCGAACCCGGCATCGACGAGGTCGACATCCCCACCGCCGCCGAGCTCGCGAAGCTGCTCGTCGAGCGCCTGCTCGAAGAACGACCGGACGGCGCCGCCCCGACCGGTCGCGTCGTGCCGATCCTCAACGGTCTCGGCTCGGTGAAGTACGAGGAGCTCTACGTCGTGTACGCGGCGGTCGACCGCCTGCTGACCGAAGCCGGGGTCGAGGTCACCTCGCCCGAGGTCGGCGAGTTCTGCACGAGCTTCGACATGGCCGGCGTCTCGCTCACCCTCCTCTGGCTCGACGACGAGCTCGATCGGCTGTGGCATGCCTCATGCGACACCCCCGCGTTCCGTCGCGGCTCGGTCGAGGGCCGCGTCGCGGTGGCCGCTGCCGCCGATGACGACGACGATGAGACCGAGGCGATCGGGCCTGCATCCGAGGCGTCGCGCCGCGCGTCCGCCGTCGCCGCCCGCGCCCTCGACGCCGTCGCCGCGATGCTCGACGAGCAGGCCGAGGAGCTCGGGCGCATCGACCGCATCGCGGGCGACGGCGACCACGGCATCGGCATGCAGCGCGGCAGTCGCGCGGCCGCGGCCGCCGCCTCGCGCGCCGTCGCGGCCGGCGCGGGCGCACGGACGGCGCTGCAGCACGCCGGCGACGCCTGGGCCGACAAGGGCGGGGGCACGTCGGGTGCGATCTGGGGAGAGATGCTCCTCGACCTCGGTGCGGCCCTCGGCGACGACGATGCGGTCGACGCCGCCCTGCTGTCCGCGGGCGTCGGGCGCATGAAGGATGCCGTGATGTCGTTCGGCAAGGCCACGGTCGGCGACAAGACGATGATCGACGCGATCGTGCCGTTCGCCGACACGCTCCGCGACCGACTCGCCCAGGGAGATGACCTGCTCGACGCGTGGGCCACCGCCGCCGACGCCGCACAGGCCGCCGCCGAGGCGACCGCCCAGCTCACCGCCCGGCTCGGTCGTGCCCGTACGCACGGCGACCGCAGCCTAGGCACCCCCGACCCCGGCGCGGTCTCGTTCGCGCTGGTGACCCGCACGGTTCTCGATGTCCTGAAGGAGGACGCCTGACATGGCACTGCGACTGATCGTCGGCTCGGATGACGCCGGCTACGAGTACAAGGAACGCATCAAGGCCGACCTGGAGGCGAACCCCCTGGTCGCCGAGGTCATCGACGTCGGCGTCGACGCCGACAGCCACACCAACTACCCCGCGGTCGCGACGGCCGCCGCCGAGCGCGTGCGCGACGGCGAGGCCGACCGCGCGATCCTCATCTGCGGCACGGGGCTCGGCGTCGCGATCGCGGCGAACAAGGTCACCGGCATCCGCGCCGTCACGGCGCACGACTCGTACTCGGTCGAGCGGTCGATCCTGTCGAACGACGCCCAGGTGCTCTGCATGGGCCAGCGCGTCGTGGGGATCGAGCTGGCACGGCGCCTCGCGGCGGAATGGCTCACCTACACCTTCGACACCTCGAGCGCCTCGGCCGAGAAGGTGCGCGAGATCTGCGCGTACGAAGAGGGGTGAGGTCCGCCCGATGATCATCGGCGCGAGCCTGAAGACCTACTTCTCGCACGCCCGCACGCTGAGCTGGGTATCGGAGGTGGCGGCGATCCTCGACGAGCACCCCGCACGCGACCGGGTCACGGCGTTCGTGGCGCCCCAGTTCCCCTCGATCCCCGGCGCGCTCGAGCGCGCGGGGCGGCTCGCGGTCGGGGCACAGGACCTCGCCGTGCACGACACCGGCGCCTACACCGGCGAGGTCTCGGGCGCGGTCCTGGCCGAGCTCGGATGCCGCTACGCCGAGGTCGGCCATGCCGAGCGGCGCCGCCTGTTCGGCGAGACCGAGAGCGTGGTGTCGGCGAAGACGCACGCCGCGCTGCGGAACGGCCTCGTCCCGGTCATCTGCGTCGGCGAGGAGGACGAGGCGGGGCTCGACGCCGCGATCGCGACCTGCACGCAGCAGGTGCGCAGCGCCCTCGCCGATGCCGACGAGGCGGCCGCGACCGGCGCGGTGGTCATCGCCTACGAACCGCTGTGGGCGATCGGTGCGCCGGCACCCGCGACATCCGATCACATCCGCTCGATCTGCTCGGGATTGCGATCCCGGATCGGCGCCGTCGATCGCGAGATCTCGATCATCTACGGCGGCAGTGCGGGGCCGGGGCTGCTGTCGACGATCTCCGACGCCGTCGACGGCCTGTTCCTCGGCCGGTTCGCGCACGACCCGCGCGCAGTTCGTGACATCCTCGATGAGGTGGACGCCCTCTCGGGGTGAGGTGCGCTCCGTGCGAACCGGAAGAGGGACGATGACCGCATCACGGGACGGCAACCTGCGGGGACTCGATGCCACGATCGAGCGGCGCGGCCTGCGCGATCACGTCTACGAGCGGATCCTCCAGCTGCTTCTCAGCGGCGAGGCGGTGCCGGGTCGCCGCCTGTCGATCGACACCATCGCGCGCCAGCTCGACGTGTCGCAGACCCCGGTGCGCGAAGCGCTCGTGCAGCTCGAGCGCACAGGGCTCGTCACTCGCGAGGCGCTGCGCGGCTACCGCGTCGCCCCGCCCCTCGGACTCGATCAGCTGCGCGAGCTCTTCGACGCCCGCATCATGCTCGAGACGCATGCCACGCGCCTCGCGACGCCCGCCTCGCCCGAGATGATCGACGAGCTCCGCGCGGCGGAGGAGGAGCACCGCGGCATCGGCAAGCGCGTCATCGAGGCCCTCAACGCCGGGGCCGCCGACCTGGAGCTGACCGCCGCATACTTCGTCGCGGACGCCGCGTTCCACCGCGTCGTGTTCGACCACTGCGGCAACCGGTATCTCACCGAGATGTCCGAGACCCTCGGCGCGCAGCTGCACCGGATGCGGCAGTCGGTGCGGCACGGCGTGACCGACGTGCGCGAGGCGATCGCCGAGCACGAGGCCCTCGTCGACGCGTTCGCCACGGGCGACCCCGACGCTCCCGAGCGCTCGATGCTCCATCACCTCGAGCAGGTGCGCCAGCGATCGCTCGGGCTCGAGCAGGCCTGAGCCCGCCGCCGCGAACTCCCTCTTGCAGCGTTCTCTATTTCCTATAGGATCTACGGGAGTCCTCAGCCGGACCCGCTCGCCAATGGAGTCGCCATGAATGCACCGTCGCACCCGTCCGCCCCCACGCCCGGCCCGATCGCGGTCTGCATGCACGGCTTCGCCCCGGTCGCAGCAGACGGAACGCGTCTGCACGACGCACCCGCCGAGACCTGGGACGACGTGTTCGCGCAGGTCGAGCGGCTCGGCTTCACCGCGATCGAGATCGCGGACAGCCACATCCGTCCGTCCGAGCTGACCGCGTCCCGTCGCGCCGAGCTGAAGTCCGTCGCGACGAGTCACGGGATCGAGCTCGTCTCGGTGCACGTGCAGCGCCAGAGCGTCATCCAGCCCGGCAAGGGCGAAGAGAACCTCGCGTACGCGCACCGCGCCATCGACGCGGCGGCCGAGCTCGGCATGCGCGTCTTCTCGACCGGCCTCCACCAGCCCTTCAGCGAGGCGCAGCGCGCGGCCCTGTGGTTCTGGACCGCGCCGGGCCCGGTCGACCCCGATGACGCCGACACCCGCGCGCTCGCGGTCCGCCGCCTGCGCGAACTCGGCGAGCACGCGGCATCCGTCGGCCTGCCGATGTCGCTCGAGATGTACGAGGACACCTACCTCGGCACCGCCGACAGCGCGGTGCGCCTCATCGAGGAGATCGGGCTCGACAACGTCGGCCTCAACCCCGACATCGGCAACCTCGTGCGCCTGCACCGCCCCATCGAGGACTGGCGCGAGATGCACGAGAAGACCCTCCCCTACGCCAACTACTGGCACATGAAGAACTACGCGCGCGACGAGGCGGCCGACGGCAGCTGGCAGACCTCGACGCCGACGAGCATGGAGCTCGGCCTCATCAACTACCGGGCGATGGTCGCCCGCGCGCTCGAGCTCGGATTCCGCGGCCCGTTCCTCATGGAGCAGTACGGCGGCGACAGCCTCGGCGTCTGCGCCCGCAACCGCGACTACCTGACCTCCCTGCTTCCGGCGACCGCCGGAGCCTGACCGACACCGACGAGGAGAACGTCATGACCGAGAACGAACGCCCCGTGTACGCGGTGGTGGGCAGCGGCTACATGGGCGGCGGCATCGCGCAGTCGCTCGCCCTGTCCGGCGCCGACGTGCGCATCGCCGATGTCGACATCGAAGTCGCCCGCGGCAACCGCGACCGCCTCATCGCCGAGGCCGCGCAGTTCACCGCCGACGGCCTGTTCCCCGCCGACGCCAGCGCCGTCATCGCGGAGCGCATCACGGCGATGACGATCGAGGATGCCGTCGCCGGCGCTTCCTTCATCGAGGAGGCGGTGCCCGAGAAGATCGAGATCAAGCACGCGACCCTCCGCCGCATCTCGGCTGCGGCCGCGCCCGACGCGATCATCGGCAGCAACACCTCGACGATCCTCATCGGCCGTCTCGCCGAAGCCGTGACGAACCCCGGCCGGTTTCTCGGCGTGCACTTCTCCAACCCCGCTCCCTTCATCCCCGGCGTCGAGCTGATCCCGCACGCCGGCACCGACGAGGCGGTCCTCCCCGTCGTCGAGGCCATCGTCGCCGCGACGGGCAAGGAGACCGCCCGGGTGAAGGATGCGACCGGGTTCGTGCTCAATCGCCTGCAGTACGCGCTCTTCCACGAGGCGACGCAGCTGGTGGAGGAGGGCGTCGCCACGCCGGAGGACATCGACACCATCGTGCGCACAACCTTCGGCTTCCGGCTGCCGTTCTTCGGGCCGTTCGCGATCGCCGACATGGCCGGGCTCGACGTCTACGCCTTCTGCTACGCGTCGCTGCAGACCGAGTTCCCCGAGCGGTTCGCGACACCGCCCATCCTCGACCAGCTCGTCTCGGCCGGGAAGCTCGGCACGAAGTCCGGCGCCGGGTTCCTCGACGTCCCCGCCGAGCGCACGCCCGAGCTCATCGCCTACCGCAACAAGGCGTACGTCGCGATGAAGAAGCTCATCGACGAGCTCGGCCCCGCCCCCATCCACCCCGCACAGGACTGAGAGAACACGCCATGGCATCCGTCTTCCCCGCTGAGCGCACCGTCATCCTGACCGGCGCCGCGAGCCCCCGGGGCATCGGCCGCACGACCGCCTTCCACCTGGCAGAGCGCGGCTGGCATGTCGGCATCGTCGACGTCGACGCCGCGGCCGCCGAGCGCACCGCCGCCGAGGTCGCCGAGGCTCACGGTGTGCGGGCCGTCGGCGTCGGCGCGAACGTGGCCGACCGCCAGCAGGCCGTCGCCGCGATCGACACGCTCGAGGCGTCGCTGCCGCAGATCGTCGCCCTCGTGAATTTCGCCGGGGTCTCGTCCCCGATCCCCTACCTCGAGGTCACCCCCGAGGAATGGCACCGCGTCGAGTCGATCAACCTCGACGGCGTGCACTGGGTCACCCAGCGCGTCGCCCGCACGCTCGTCGCGAACGGCGTGGGGCGCCTCGTGGGCATCTCGTCGGTGTCGGCGCAGCGCGGCGGCGGCACCTTCTCGAAGACGCCCTACTCGGCGGCGAAGGCGGGTGTGATCGGCCTGATGCGCTCGGTCGCGCGAGAGCTCGGTCCGCTCGGCATCACGGCGAACGTCATCTCGCCCGGCCCGATCGACACCGACATCATGGGCGGGACGCTGACGGAGGAGCGCAAGGAGGCGATGGCCGCCGACGGCGTGCTGCCGCGCATCGGCACTCCCACCGACATCGCCGCGGCGGTGGCCTACCTGATCAGCGAGGACGCCGGATTCGTGACGGGCCAGACCCTGAACGTCGACGGTGGCCTCTACATGCACTGAGGCTCCCGTGAACCGCAACTGGTCCCGCGGACGCCTCGGGTTCCTGGCCATCGGGGTGATCTGCGTGGTCGTCGGCCTCGTCCTGATCATCCCCTCACTCGGCGGCTGAACCGCCGCCTCGTCACTCCGTCACACCCACACGAACTCGAAGGAGAGTCACTGTGTCCTCATCGGACTACGGTCCCGCCACGCGGGCCAACGTCACGGTCGCGAATGAGCTGCTGAGCAGCCCGCACCTGGCGAGCGGCATCAAGAAGGCCACCTACCGGCTCATGCCGATGCTCATCATCCTGTACTTCGTCGCGTTCCTGGATCGCACGAATGTCGGGTTCGCCGAGTCCGCTCTCGAAGTCGACCGGGGCATCTCGGCCGGGGCCTATGCCCTCGGTGCCGGCATCTTCTTCATCGGCTACGCCCTCTTCGAGATCCCCTCGAACCTGCTGCTCGACAAGTTCGGCGCGCGCTTCTGGCTCGCCCGCATCGCGGTCACCTGGGGAATCGTCGCGTCGCTCTTCGCCTTCGTCAACGGCGAGACGATGTTCATCGTGCTGCGCTTCCTCCTGGGCGTCACGGAGGCCGGCCTCTTCCCCGGCGTCATCATGTTCCTCGCGCAGTGGTTCCCCAACAAGCGCCGCGTGCAGATGTTCGCGCTGTTCTACCTCGCGCAGCCCTTCTCGCAGATGCTGGGAGCCCCGCTGTCGGGCGGCCTGATCAGCATCGGCGACCAGGTCACCCCGTGGGCCGGCTGGCAGGTGATGTTCTTCGTCGAGGGCATGATGGCGGTCGTCGCCGGTATCGCAGCCCTGTTCTTCCTCGTCGACTCGCCGCAGAAGGCGAAGTTCCTCGATGACGACGAGAAGGCCGCGCTGAAGGCGGTGATGGAGCATGAAGACACCGTGAAGGAATCCGATGGGCCCCGCGGCATCGGCGCGGCGCTCATCAGCTGGAAGGTCTGGTACTTCACCGTCATCTACTTCTGCCTGCAGATCGCCGTCTACGGCACGACGTTCTACCTGCCGCAGCAGGTGTCGAACCTCATCGGAGAGTCGGTCGGCTGGCAGGTCGGCCTCGTGTCCGCCATCCCGTGGGCCGTCGGCCTGTTCGCCTGCTACTACGTCGGCAAGCACGCCGACACCGTGCGCCGGCGCCGCGTGTGGGGTGCCCTGTTCTTCCTCGTGACGGGTTCGGCCATCCTCGTGTCGGCGTGGGCCGGAGCCAACGGGCAGGGCCTGCTGGGCATCATCGCGATCACCGTCGCGGTCGCGGCGTTCCTCTCGACGGGCCCCATCACCTGGTCGTTCCCGACCTCGTTCCTCACGGGGGCCGCGGCCGCGGCCGGCATCGGCCTCATCAACTCCCTCGGCAACCTGGGCGGCTTCGTCGCCCCGATCATGCGCACGGGGATCAACGAGGCCGTCCCGACCGAGAGCGGAGCCTGGGGCGTGGTGTCGCTGGGTCTGTTCGCGTTCCTCGCCGCCGTCATGATGTGGGCGACCCGGTTCTTCAGCTCGAAGGCCGACGCCCTCCTGACCTCGGGAGAGCCCCAGCGCCGCTGACGCGTCGCGCGTTTCGAACGGCCCGGTGTCGCCTCGTGCGGCCCGGGCCGTTTCGGCGTCGCGCCGAGGCTGCCCGGTGAGTGCTCGGGCGCTGCGCCGTCGGCGTCAACCGAGGACGAGGGAACGGATGGCGGACTCGGGCGAGACGGTCGTGTCGAGCAGCATCCCCGAGCGATAACGCTCGAACACGCGCGGATCGATGTACGAGCTGCGCGCGACCGCCGGGGTGTTGCCCAGCGCTGTCGCCGCGGCGCGCACCGCTTCGACCTCGGCCTGATGCACGGCCCGGGCGGTCTCGGCGATGCCGATGCGGGCGAGGGCATCCGCCGCGACGACGGTGCCTCGGAGCGTGCGGAAGTCCTTCGCGGTGAACGGGCCGCCGGTCAGCGCACGGACGTACGCGTTGACGTCGTTCGGGGTGAGCGGCACCCGCCGGCGCTGCCGCTGCCACGCGAGCAACGGCGACGAGGGCCGCCCCTCGATGAGCAGCATGATCGCCGTCGCGAGATCGGGGTCGGGGATCTCGAGCGCCTGCCGCTGCCCGCTCTTGCCCGAGAAAGCCAGGCTCACGACGGCGTCGGCCACCGAGGCGTCGCGGCGCCGGAGCGTCGTCAGCCCCCGGCTGCCGTGCTGCAGCAGGTAGCGCTGCGACCCGATGCGCAGCGCCGAGCGGTCGAGCAGCCGGAATGCCGCCGCGAGGACGCGTTCGCGGTCGAGGTCGGCGCGACGCAACGACGCGGTCGCCCGGGACCGGGCGCGCGGCAGGGACTCGGCGAGCTGCAGCGCCCTCGCGTACTTGCCCTTGTCGCGGCTGCGCGTCCAGTCGGGATGGTAGATGTACTGTCGGCGGCCCGCATCGTCGGTTCCGACGACCTGGATGTGCCCCTGGGGATCCGCGCAGATCCAGACGTCCTGCCACGCCGGCGGGATGACGATCGTGCGGATGCGGGCGAGATCGCGCCGCCCGACCACGCCGCCGTCGGCGTCCGTGTACCGGAAGCCCTTGCCCGAGCGGATGCGCCGGATGCCGGCATCCACATCGGGTCGGACCCGGACGAGTCGGGCCACCTCAGTGGTTGCGCAGCATCGAGATGATCTGCGCCTTCTTCTTGCCCGAGTACCCGGAGATGCCGAGTTCCTTGGCGCGCTTCTTCAGCTCGTCGACGGTCCAGTCCTCGTAGTCGCCGGACTGCCCGCCCCGGCTGCCGACCTTCTTGCGGCCGTCACGGGCGGCGGCGTTCGAGATGCGAGCGGCCTTCTCCTTCGAGGCGCCGTCCTCGCGCAGCTCCTCGTAGAGCTCGGGGTCTTTGAGACTGTTCGATCCGCGTCCCTGTGGCATGGCGGTCTCCCCTCTTCGTCAGGCCGAGATTACGACCGCCACGACGGCCTTCGCAGGTGCTTGACAGGCATTCGCGCAAGGGCGTAACCCCACCCCACCCGCCGCCCGCCGGCCGCCGCCCGACCGCGACCCGACACAAAGGGCGCCTTCCTCGCCGCCGACACGACCATGCGCGTCGGGTCGGCGCGTGATGGGCTACCACCACGGGGAATCGATCGTCAAGGCCTCGGCACTTACGCTCGGCATTCTCTAACGTTGCGGTCAGCCCTTCACGGGGTCGGAACGTCTCGCAGTGGGACGGACATTGGGAGACAGACAAGGAGCCCCCATGAACATCTTCCTCATCATCATCATCGTCGTTGCGATCGTGCTCGCGATCGTCAGTGGCCTGAACAGCGCCCTGAGCTGGCTGCTCTGGGTTGCTCTGATCGTCGGTGTGATCGCGCTCATCGCGTTCCTCTTCCGAGTGATCAGCGGCAACAAGCGCGTCTGACCGCCGCGCTGCGCGAACGCCTCCGCCTCCGGGCGGGGGCGTTCTGCATTTCCGGAGCCGTGCGGCGACCTGCTCCGAGGACCTCTGGACGAGTCGCGATATATCGTGTTACCGTCAGCACACGCGATATATCGCGAATAGTTCGCGGCAACCGTCGCCTGAGAGAGGGAAGCGCCATGACACTGCAGAAATGGATCGTCCACCCCGACGAGACGCGGGTGATCGACGTCGATGACATCCGCAAGCTCAAGGTGAGCATGGTCGGGGGTCAGATCGACATCGTCGCCCACGACGAACCGGGCGTCCGCATCGAGGTGCACGCCGTCACGGGCAAGGATCTCCGTATCGAAGCGACCGGCGACGTCGTCGAGATCGACCACCCGCAGCTGCGCTGGGACAACTTCACGCAGGTCTTCCGCAACTTCGGGTCGTCCGGGCCGAAGGCCGAGATCAGCGTCGCCGTCCCGCGAGGCACCGACCTCACGCTCGGCGTCGTCAGCGCGAGCGCGCTCGTGTCGGGTCTCACGGCCGATGCGCGGGTCAATACCGTCTCGGGCGACATCATCATCGACGGGATCACGGGCGACGTGAACGCCAACGCCGTCTCGGGCGACGTACAGGCTCGCGAGCTGACCGGAGCGCTCACTGCGAAGTCCGTGTCGGGCGACGTGTCGGCGATCGGCACCCTGCGCGCGGCCGACATCGACACCGTGTCGGGCGCCATGCTCGTCGACTCGTCCGGTCCGATCCAGTCGATCACGCTCCACACCGTGGGCGGCGACGCGACGGTGCGCCTCGACGAGAGCCTGCCCGCGAACTATCAGGTGCGAAGCGTCAGCGGACGCGTGCTCATCGACGGGGTCGTGCGATCCGGTCAGGGTGCCGGGCCGCTGACGAGCTTCGCCGGCTCGACGGGTGAACTCAGCGGATCATTCGTCGATGTCCGCACCAACTCGGTCTCGGGCGACCTGACCGTTCTGCGGCGCTCCGCCCCCGCGGCCACCGACGTCGCCGGCACGAGCACTCCCGAGGTCGCCGGCGAGGCAGCACCCGAAGCCGCCCCGGTCGAGGCCGCCCCAGTCGAGGACACCGCCGACCGTCGCGAGGAGCTCTGACGATGCCGCCCGTCTTCTCCCACGGTGATCTGCGCCTCTACCTGCTGTCGCTGCTCGACGAGTCGCCGCGTCATGGGTACGACCTCATGCAGGCCCTGACGGAGCGCACCGGCGGCACGTACTCGCCGAGCGCCGGCACCATCTATCCGCGGTTGGCCAAGCTCGAGGACGAAGGACTCGTGACCAAGACCGTCGACGGTCGCAAGACGATCTACGAGATCACGGATGCCGGCCGTGACGAGCTCTCGGCCCGCCGCCATGACCTCGACGGCATCCAGGCCGGCCTGGCCGACAGCATCCGCCTCATCGCCGACGAGGTCCGGGGCAGCGTGCGCGCCGCGATGAAGAGCCTCCAGGCCGATCTCGCAGCGGCCGCGAACCTCGATCACGAGACGGCCACGCGTCCGACACCACCCGAGAACCCGCGCGCCGAAGCCCGCGCGCAGGCGCAGCGAGCGGATGCCGCGATCGCCGAGTTCCGGGCGAACGTGAAGGCCGACCTGCGGTCGCACATCGCGCGCGACGGCGACGTCACGGCTTCCACCGTCGACGACCTCGTCGCTGCACTCACCCGGGCCCGCGATGAGGTGCTGCGGGCCCTACGGGGCTGACGACGCGCGGTGCCACGCCGCACCGATGACCTCTGCTCCGGGCCGCTCAGGGCTCGGGCCAGAGGTCTTCGTCGTCCGCGGCGGTCTCACCCTGCGGTACGACGAGGATGGGTCGCCGCTGCCGATGCGCCAGCCGCGCCGCCACCGAGCCCGTGAAGAACTCGCGGATCGACTCGCCGATGCCGCGCCGGCGCGTACCGACCACGAGCAGCTTGGCGTCGAGCCGGTCGGCGAGGTGCTTGATCGCGAGCGCCGGATCTCCGACGAGCTGATGCACGGTCCACTCCACGGGGGACGACCGGAGCGCCTCCGCCGCGGCCGCTCGGATCTGCTCGAGCTGCGCCGCGCTCGACATCGCCCCGAGGTCGATGGGAGCCGTGTGGACGTAGCCGTCGGGGTCTTCGTAGGTCACGAACCGGGTGACGTCGACGTGCACGATGATGAGCCCGACGCCGAGCATCGACGCGTATCGGGCCGCTTCGACGACGACGCGGGGCGACTGCCCGGGGATGACTCCCGCGATGACGGGCGTCGACGGGAGGCGGCTCTCGTCGCCTGCGGAGTGCTGATCGGCCATGGTCGCCCCCTGTCTCAGCGGCGGCACCGGCGATGGCTCGGGGCCCCCGTGTTATTCTTGATGCTACTCTTCCCCGGCGCAGCGCCGGATCGTGAAATGCTCCGGGCACCGCTGAACAGCCCGTGACTCAGAAATGAGGGGGTCTCGCATGGGGCGTGGCCGTCAAAAGGCGAAGCACACCAAGATCGCGCGTGAGCTGAAGTACGACACCTACAATGTCAACTTCTCCTCGCTCGAGAAGGAGCTCGCTCATTCCGACGACGATCAGTACGTCGACAAGTGGGCTGACCAGTACTCTGACGAGTACGAGGACGAGAAGGCCTGACCGGGCTCATCACCATGCGCCGTGGCGCTGCTCCCACTCGTCCTCGATCGTGTGGGGACGCGTGACGACGATCCCCGCGGGGATCGCAGCGAGCATCAGCACACCGACCATGATGAGCGGGGCCGTCCAGTCGCCCGTCACTTCGTGCAGGAGCGCGAACGAGATGGGGAACACCGCGGCCACGGCATAGCCGATGCTCTGCGCGAATCCGCTCAGAGCGACAGTGCCCTCGTGCGTCCTCGTCTTGCGCTGGATGAACACCAGCGCAGCCGGGAACAGCATCTGCGGCGTGCCCAGCAGCACGACCCACAGCACGACCGCTGATCCCGGCGCGATGAGCAGCCCCGCGACGGCGACGAGCCCGGCCGACGCAGCGACGGCGTAGATCGGGCCGAGCCGCTGCCACCGCGTGATGACCAGCGGCACGAGGATCGACCACGGCAGCCCCATCGCACCGAACAGCGCGAGGAGCGACCCCGCGGCGGCGTGCGATACGCCCGCGAGGTCGACGAGGATGATCGGCAGCCACGCGAAAGACGCGTAGACGCTGGATGCCGACACCGCGAAGGTGACCGCGACGGCCCACGCCATCGGCAGGCGCACGAGCCGGCTGAGCACGTTCGGCGACGGAGTCGGGGCGATCACGGCATCCGCCGACGCTGCCGCGATGCGCGACCGGCGCAGCGTCACGAGCCAGGGGATCACCGCGAGCACGGCGAACACCGACCATAGCCCGAGGGAGAACCGCCAACCCGCCGTGTCGGCGATCGGTACCGCCACCAGCGGCGGCACGAAGGCCGCGACGGCGAGCATCGTCGAGTAGACCGCGGTCATCGTCCCGACCCGGTCGGGGAAGTACGTCTTGATCAGCGGCGGCAGCACGACGTTGCCGATGCTGATCGCGGCGAACAGCACGGTCGTGGCAATGAGCAGGATGCCGGCATCCGGCGCGAGCGCTCGACCCAGCAGCGCGGCCCCGGCGACGACCATCGCGGCGACCGCGAGGCGCTGTAGCCCGAACCGTCGCTCCAGGATCGGAGTGATGACGCCGAAGACCGCGAAGCACACCGGCGGCGCCGCGCCGATGAGGCCGGCCACCCACGACGGCACGCCGAGGTCCGCGTCGATCTCGGTGAGGATCGGCGACAGCGACGCGACGGCCGAACGCAGCGAGAAGGCGACGAGGATGACGCCGAGGAACGCGAGGACGCGTCCCCGCCAGAGCGAAGTCACGACTGCTGGGTGCCCTCGACCCAGCTCAGATACTCCTCGCTGACCGTTCCGGTGACGTAGCGCCCGTCGAAGCAGCTCATGTCGAGGTCGACGATGTCGGTGCCCTCGACGATCGCCGCTTTCAGGTCGTCGATCTCCTGATAGACGAGGTAGTCGCAGCCGAGCTCCTCGGCGATCTCGGGGATGGTCCGGTCGTGGGCGATGAGCTCGTGACGCGAGGGCATGTTGATGCCGTACACGTGCGGGTAACGCACCGGCGGCGCGGCCGACGCGAACGTGACGCTCTTGGCACCGGCATCCCGGGCCATCTGGATGATCTCCTTCGACGTCGTGCCGCGCACGATCGAGTCGTCGATGAGCAGGACGTTCTTGCCCTTGAACTCGCTCGACATCGCGTTGAGCTTCTGGCGCACGCTCTTCTTGCGCACGGCCTGGCCCGGCATGATGAACGTCCGGCCGACGTAGCGGTTCTTGTAGAAGCCCTCGCGGTACTCGATGCCGAGCTTGCGCGCGACCTGCATCGCCGCCGGACGCGATGAGTCGGGGATCGGCATGACGACGTCGATCGCACCCTGAGGGGTGTACTTGGCGATCGTGTCGGCGAGACGCTCGCCCATGCGCAGGCGAGCCTCGTAGACCGAGATGCCGTTCATGATCGAGTCGGGGCGGGCGAGGTAGACGTACTCGAACGAGCACGGCGCGAGCTGCGTCTGCTGCGCGCACTGACGCGTGTGCAGCGTGCCCTCGGCGTCGATGAACACCGCTTCGCCGGGCTCGACGTCGCGCACGACCTCGAAGCCGCCGTTCTCGAGCACGAGCGACTCCGATGCCACGGTCCACTCGTCGCGGCCGTTCTCGGCCCGGCGGGTGCCGAGGATGAGCGGACGGATGCCGAACGGATCGCGGAAGGCCAGCAGGCCGTGGCCGGCGATCAGGGCGATCGCGGCGTACGAGCCCTCGACACGCTCGTGAACGCGCTCGACAGCCTGGAAGACCTGGTCGGGGTCGAGGTCGAGGCCCGAGATGGTGGCCTGCAGCTCGTTGGCGAGCACGTTGACCAGAAGCTCGGTGTCGGAGCTGGTGTTGAGGTGACGGCGATCCTTGCGGAACAGCTCGTCGGTCAGCTCGCGGGTGTTGGTCAGGTTGCCGTTGTGCACCAGCACGATGCCGTACGGCGCGTTGACGTAGAAGGGCTGCGCCTCTTCTTCGCTCGACGCGGTGCCCTTGGTGGCGTAGCGGACGTGGCCGAGCCCGATGTTGCCGAGCAGCGACCGCATGTCACGCGTGCGGACCGCCTCGCGCACCTGCCCGTTGGCCTTGAAGATGTGGAAGACGCCGCTGTTCTCAGCGGTCGCGATGCCCGTCGAGTCCTGGCCGCGGTGCTGCAGCAGCAGCAGGGCGTCGTAGATCTCCTGGTTCGCCGGGGACTGCCCGACGATTCCGACGATTCCGCACATAGGGGGTCAGTTAACTCCTGCTTCGCGGTACCCGCCGACGAGGCGCACGGCCCCGCCGTCGACGCCCTTGGCGCCCTGCTCGTAGTCGCCCGCGGGACGCGGGCCCGTCGAGACGACACCGACCTGCCAGGTGTCGATGCCGTCCGCGCGAAGCGCCGCGATCGCGGCATCCGCTGCGGCCGGCGACACGACGGCGAAGAAGCCGATGCCGAGGTTCCAGGTGCCCTCGGTGCGCTCGAGCTCGAGGCCCCCGAGGTCGGCGAGCACGCGGAAGACCGGCGACGGCGACCAGGTCGCACGATCGACGTCGACCCAGGTGTCCTTCGGCAGGACGCGCGCGAGGTTCGCCGCGATACCGCCGCCCGTGACGTGGCTGAGGGAGTGGATGCCGTCGCCGAGGTCGGCGATCAGGCGCAGCAGCGGCGAGGTGTAGAGGCGCGTGGGCTCGAGCAGCTGCTCGCCCCAGGTGCGGCCGAAGTCCGCCGCCTGGTCGCCGTAGCCGATGCCCGCACCCGTGATGATGTGGCGGATCAGCGAGTAGCCGTTGGAATGCGGGCCGCTCGAAGCGAGCGCGAGCACGACGTCGCCGTCCCGTACCCGGTCGGCGCCCAGCACCTGCTCGGACTCCACGACACCCGTCGCCGCACCCGCGACGTCGTAGTCGTTCACGCCCAGAAGACCGGGGTGCTCGGCCGTCTCGCCGCCGACGAGCGCGGTGCCCGTCGCAGAGCAGCCGTCGGCGATGCCGCGGACGATGTCGGCGATGCGCTCGGGCACGACCTTGCCGCACGCGATGTAGTCGGTCATGAAGAGCGGCTTCGCGCCGACCACGACGATGTCGTCGACGACCATGCCGACCAGGTCCTGCCCGATCGTGTCGTGCTTGTCGATGGCCTGCGCGATCGCGACCTTCGTGCCGACGCCGTCGGTCGAGGTCGCCAGCAGCGGCTTCGTGTAGCCGAGCAGCGCGCTCGCATCGAAGAGGCCGGCGAAGCCGCCGACACCCCCGAGGACTTCGTCGCCGTGGGTTCGCCGGACCGCCGACTTCATCAGTTCGACGGCGAGGTCTCCCGCCGCGGTGTCGACGCCGGCTTGGGTATAGGGATCAGTGGGACTCGAGGCCACGGCATCCAGAGTACCGGCCCGTGGAGCGGCCGAGCGCCGGGCGTGTCTCGGCGGCCCGAATCGGTGGTGATTCCATCGCGACACGGACCGGGGTCAGATGCCCTGCCAGGCGGGCTTGTTCGCCCACGCGTGCCGGTAGTACGGCGTCTGGTTCAGGGCGCTTGCGGCGGCCTCGTCGACGACGACGGTGACATGCGGATGCAGCTGCACGGCCGAGCCGGGCGCCGAGGTGCTGACCGGGCCCTCGACGGCCGCGGCGACGGCATCCGCCTTGGCTTCGCCGAACGCCAGCAGCACGAGGTGGCGGGCGCGCAGGATGGTGCCGATGCCCTGGGTGATGCAGTGCATCGGCACATCGTCGGGCGAGTCGAAGAAGCGGGCGTTGTCGGCCCGCGTCTCCTCCGTGAGCGTCTTGACCCGCGTCAGCGAGGCGAGCGAGCTGCCCGGCTCGTTGAAGCCGATGTGCCCGGTGCGGCCGATGCCGAGGATCTGCAGGTCGACCCCACCGGCGGCGCGGATCGCGGCCTCGTACTGCTCCCCCGCGGTCTCGATTCCGTCGAGGTCGCCGTGCGGCACCTCGATGCGGGCCGGGTCGAACCCGACGGGCTCGACGACCTCGCGCTCGATGACGCTGCGGTAGCTCTCCGGGTGGCCGGCGGGCAGCCCGACGTACTCGTCGAGCGCGAAGCCGCGCACGCGCGACACGTCGATGTTCTCGCCGCGCACGCGCTCGGCGAGGTGCCGGTAGACCGCGAGCGGGGTCGACCCGGTCGCCAGTCCGAGCACGGCATCGGGGCGCCGCTGGATGAGGTCGACGATCGCGTCGCCGACGAGACGGCCCGCCTCCTGCTCGCTGGGGACGATGACGACTTCGGCCATGACTCTTCCTTCTTTCGGTTCGGTCGGGAGGGCGGATGCCGGGGCTCGGCTCAGGCGAGCCCGAGGGTCTCCGACAGCACGAGGGCTGCGGCTCCCCGCAGTCGGAGGTCGCCGTGGGTCTCGGCGAGGCGCACGGTCAGGTCGTCGAAGAGGATCGGCAGCACGCGAGCTGCGATGGCTTCGCTCGCGGCGTCGATGAGCGCCCCCTCGATCAGCTCGGCCGGTCCGCTCAGCACGACATCCGTCAGCCCGAGCGTCGCGACGAGCGGTGACAGCGCGATGCCGAGGCACCGCCCCGCCTCGCGGCGAACGTGCAGAGCGGCCTCGGCGTCGGGCGCCGCTGCGAGCCGAGCCTCGAGCTTCGGCACCGACAGCCAGGCCTCGAGGCATCCGGTGCGGCCGCACGCGCAGACGGGCCCCTCGCCCTCCGTCACGACGACGTGGCCGATCTCGCCCGCGGCCCAGTTGCGTCCGTGGACGACCGCGCCGTTCACGATCGCGGCGGCTCCGACGCCGGCGCCGACCCGAACGAGTAACAGGTCGTGGTCGACCTTGCCGAAGCTCAGCTCGCCCATGCCCGCGGCGTTGAGCCCGTTGGTGACCGAGACCGGCAGACCGGTGCGGTCGAACAGGATGCCGCGGAGCGCGACGTCGTGCCAGTCCAGATGCGACGACTCGCGGACGACGCCCGCGCCGTCGACGACGCCCGGTGTCGAGACGCCGATCCCGAGGATCGGGGCCTCGGCCGTGCGGACCAGCCGGTCGATGAGGTCACCGAGCACGGCGAGCGCCTCGGCGCCGGTCGACCCGCCGCGCTCGACGACCTCGCGCGCGATGACGGTTCCCCCGAGGTCGACGACGGCGCCCTCGATCGTGTCGCCGCTCGAGATCGACACGGCGACCACGTTGCGCGACGACCTCGCCAGCGCGAGGGCCCGGGAGGGCGCGCCGGGCCCCGACCGGTGTCCGCGGCCGCTCTCGACGACGAGCTGCTCGTCGACGAGCTCACCGACCAGATCGGAGATCGTCACGCGCGAGAGTCCGGTCGCACGCGCGATGTCGGCGCGCGACAGCCCTTCCTCGCGGTGGAGCGCCTGCAGGACGAGGCGACGGTTGTTGCTGCGCGCGTCCTCGGGACGGATGCGGCGGCCGCGCGCCCTCGGCGAAGCAGCGCCTTCCGCTGACGTCGTAGTCATACGTTCCCCGATCGAGTACAGTTCCCGAGAAATAATTCGGAAACGTTCTTAACCAATACTGCCAGAACCCCGTTCCCCCGCGCACATCGGAGTGACCCGTGAAATTCTTCCAACGACTCGGCCGGTCGATCATGCTGCCGGTCGCCGTGCTACCCGTCGCCGCCATCCTCGTCGGGATCAGCTACTGGATCGCCTCTGCCGCAGGCCCCAACATCATCGCGACGTTCCTCGCCGCCGCAGGCGGTGCACTGATCGACAACATGGCCCTGCTGTTCGCGATCGGCATCTCGATCGGCATGGCCAACAAGTCTGACGGGACCTCAGCGCTGGCCGGGCTCGTGTCGTGGCTCACGATCACGACCCTCCTGAGCCCCGCAACCGTCGCCGGCTTCCTCGGCATCGAGGATGTCGCCGAGGTCGACCCCGCCTTCGGCAAGGTGCAGAACGTCTTCATCGGCATCATCTGCGGCCTCATCGGCGCCTGGGCCTACAACCGGTTCAAGGACGTCAGGCTACCGGACGCGCTGTCCTTCTTCTCGGGCAAGCGCTCCGTGGCGATCGTCACGGCCGGGATCTCGCTCGTCGTCGCCGCGGTGCTGTTCTTCGTCTGGCCCATCGTCTACGCGGGCCTGGTCATCTTCGGCGAGTGGATCTCGACCCTCGGCCCCGTCGGCGCAGGGCTCTACGGCTTCTTCAACCGCCTCCTGATCCCACTCGGGCTGCACCACGCTCTGAACTCGGTCTTCTGGTTCGACGTCGCCGGCATCAACGACCTCAACAACTTCCTCGCCGGCTCCAACGGCGAAGGCGTCTTCGGGGTGACGGGTCAGTACATGACCGGTTTCTTCCCGATCATGATGTTCGGCCTGCCCGGCGCCGCCCTGGCGATGTACGTCACCGCCAAGACCAAGCGCAAGAAGATGGTGTCGGGCATCCTCCTCTCGGCCGCCGTCGCCTCGTTCTTCGTCGGCGTCACCGAACCGCTCGAGTTCACCTTCATGTTCCTCGCGCCGTGGCTGTACCTCGTCCACGCCGTCTTCACGGGCATCTCGGTCTTCATCGCCGCGCTGCTCCCGACCCGCATGGGCTTCGGTTTCTCGGCGGGCTTCATCGACCTGGTGCTCGGCTGGATGAACCCGCTGGCTCAGAACCCCTGGATGATCCCGATCATGGGCGTGTTCTGGTTCGCGGTCTACTTCGTGGTGTTCCGGTTCCTCATCCTGAAGTTCCGACTGAAGACGCCGGGCCGTGAAGACGACGACGAGCTCGCAGCCGACATCGGCCCGGCGATCAACCGCGACGCGGGCTACGGCCCCACCGCGGAGAAGATGATCGCGGGCCTCGGCGGCAAGGACAACATCGTTCAGCTCGACAACTGCGCCACCCGCCTGCGGCTCGAGGTCGCCGACACGTCGCGTGTCGACAGCGACGCGCTCAAGCGCGCCGGCGCGGCGGGCACCATGGTCTCCGGGCCCAAGTCGGTGCAGGTGGTCTACGGGCTCAACGTGCAGTTCGTGAAGGACGCGATGGACGACGTGCTCGCGGGCCGCGAGGTCGAGCCGCCCGCGGCATCGTCGGCACCGCAGGGTGCGGGCACGGTGACGACCACCGCCCCCGCCGTGGTGCGGCTGCGTCAGCCCATCGCCGGCACGGTCGTGCCGCTCGCGCAGGTTCCCGACCCGATGTTCTCGCAGGGGACGATGGGTCCCGGCCTCGCGATCGACCCGTACGGAGACACGGTCGTCGCGCCCGCGGACGGCACCGTGACCACGGTGTTCCCGACCGGTCACGCCGTGGGCATGACCCTCGACGACGGCACCGAGCTGCTGATCCACGTGGGCATCGACACCGTCGACCTCAAGGGCCGCGGGTTCCAGGCGCTCGTCCAGCAGGGTGAGGGCGTGCAGGCGGGGCATCCGTTGCTCCGCATCGACACGGGCGTCATCCGCGGCGCGGGCTACTCCCCCATCACGCCGGTCATCGTGCTGAACAACGAACACGCCTCGATCGAGTTCGAGTGACGCCTCGGCCGGTGCCGAGCGCGATCGTCTCGGCACCGGCCGCACCCCACCACCCCCGCTCTAAACTGGCGCCATGAGCGCGGCGAAGACTCCCGAGTGGGTGGTGCGGGAGGATGCCGCGCCCTCGGTCGTCGTCGCGCTGTACCTGCGCCAGGTGCTCGGCATCCGCACTCCGGACGAGCTGCCTCACCTGCGTGGGATAGAGCCGACATTCGTCGAGCGCGACCCCGAGACGCAGGCGGAGCTCGAACGGCAGTGGCGCGCGTACTGGGAGATGACGGTCGAGCCGCTCGCGCATCCCTCCCCCGTGCCGCTCGATCTCGTCGACGGCTTCGACACTCTCGTCGCGTTGCCCACCGAGGGGTTCGAGCGGCTCGAGCGCGAGATCCGCCCGCACGCGGCCGAAGCGGTGGCTTTCGCGCGTGACGTGCACGCCCGGTACACCTCGCGCTCGTCGGGCGCCGGCGCCGTCGCCTACCGCGCGTATGCCGGGGCGCTCGCGCAGCACGAGCGCCGCATCGGGCGGCGGGCGCACTCGTTCGAGCTGAACGTGCAGGTGCTGCCGCTGAGTCAGCGCGGCGTGTGGTGGATCGGCGCGCTCACGATCGCCGTCACCGACGGACTGCGCAGCGACGTCGTGGCCTTCGACGCAGCGATCGCACCGATCATCGCCGAGATCGCCTGACCCGCGAGAACCGGGCCCGCGTCAGGCGTCGTCGACGGCGCGCACGCGCTCGTGGAGGATGCGGACCTCGCGCGTGCGGCGACGTGCGGCGCGGTCGAGCACGAGGGCGATGACGCCCGCGATCGCCATGCAGACCGGGATGGCGCCGAGCGCGATGAACCCGAACACCTGACCCGCAGAGTACTGCAGGCCGGTGTTGGTGCTGACTCCCTCATCCGGGATGCCGAACGTCAGGGCCAGCGCGACGATGATGCCCGCCGCGGCTCCGAGCAGGAGGAACACGCTGTACTTGGGCACGCGACGCACGCGCGCCGACTCGACCCGTTCGGTGATCTCCTCAGCCATGACTCCATTGTCGCACCGCCCGAGCAATGCCCGGGCGGTGCGACGAGAGGGCTCAGCGAGTCGTCAGAGCGCGCTGCGGCGACGACGCGTGAACGACACGGCGAGCGCGCCGATCAGCAGCATCCCGGCACCCAGCCACAGGGTGTCGACGGGAGCCTGTCCACCGGTCGCGGCGAGGGTCGCGTCGGTCGAGGCGTCGCACGGCACCTCGGCGCCGAGCGGGAACGTGATGCTCACGGGATCGAGCGCCTCGCCGGCCGAGTAGAAGCCGGCGAAGGCCTCGGCGCCCGCTGCCGTCAGCGTGGCCGATGCACCCGTCCAGCTGATCCGATTCGCCGTCGTCGTGGCGGCGGGCAGCGAGAGCGTCGCGAAGACGACGCCGTTCGCGTTCACGTCGGGCGAGCCGTTGTACCCCTTGGACTGCACGTTCACGATCAGCGAAGCGGTGTTCGCGCCGGTGATCTGCACGCGCGGGTTCGACAGGGTCATGTCGAGCAGACCGCTGTGGCCGGTGTAGTGCACCGAGCCGCCGAAGCTGACGCGGCCGCGGTCGTTCTCGGGGCTGTACGCTCCCGAACCGCTGCCCCAGCCGCCGGAGATCTCTCCCTTGGCGATCGGGCCCGTGATGTACGAGCGGTACGACTCCTTCACACCCCACTCGATCGTCGCTCCCGAGACCGACCGGGCGACGCACGACGGTGCGGCCGGCGACTCGACGGCTGCGGCGACAGCGGCAGGGGTGACCCGGAAGGGGGCGGATGCCGCGACGACGCCGCCGACGCTGAGCTCGAGCGTGTGGTCGCCCGTCGCGAACCCGGCGGGAACCGCCCACGAGAACGACACGCGTCCGCCGGCATCCGCCGTCGCCGTGCCGATGGTGACCGGCTCGGAGTGCGCCACGGCCGTCACGACGTCGCCGGGCGCGAAGCCGCCGCCGGTGAACGCGAGCACGCCACCCTGGGCGACCGTCGCCGAGCCTGCGAACGCGACGAACGGAGCCGTCGGCTGAGCGACGGTGACGTCGGCGAAGGCGTCGAGCGTCCGGTCGGTGATCGACAGCGCGTGCGCCGCGGAGGTGGCGACGTGGTAGCTCTTCGTCGGGTCGAGCGAGCCGGCGGGGACGGTCAGGTCGACGGTGAACGCGCCGCCGATGATCGAGCCCGGGCGCACCCAGGCAAGCTGCACCCAGCCCTCGGCGGGCAGCGGGCCGGCGCCGGCCCAGAGCGACTTCTCGCCGAAGACGACGTACGCACCGTTCACGGCGCTGTCGCCGACGAAACCGGTGCCCGAGACCGTGAGCGTGTTGGCCACGGCCGGGTCGAGGTCGGCGTTCGGTGTCACCGTGATCCTCGGGCTCTTCGTCGGCTCGGGCTGCGGCGCGACCGCGGCCCACGTCACAGGCACGAAGAGCTCGTTGTCGGGCTGCAGGCCCTGCGACGCCTTGTTGCCGAAGGTGAAGACACCGAGGCGGTAGTCGTCGCCGGGGCGCTTCTCGTTCGCGGACTTCTCATCGACCTGGACTGTCCACGTGAAGTCGACCGTGCCGTCGGCGTTCTCGGTCCACGGGAGGTTGGCGTCGCCGGTCGGCTCGCCCGAGACGCGGACGTACGAGACCGAGGGGCGAGCGGAGTTCGCGGCGCCCTCGGAGGGCTTCCAGGTCTCGGCGACCCAGCCGAAGCGCAGCGCGAAGCCGGCGCCGACCTCGCTCTGGCGGTAGTTGCGTCCCTCGACGGTGAGCGTGGCACCGCTCGGGTCGACATCCGTGTTCGGGGTGACCGTGAGCGTCGGCGCGGGGAGCGGCTCGGTCGGCGTCGTGGCCGCGAACGACACCACGGCCTTCGCGTCCTGCGTGCGGTTGGTCATGCCGGTGTGATCGGCGATCGTGTAGACCGCCGTCGTCTCGCCCTTCGGCGCGACCGTCAGCGTGGTCTCGAACGAACCGTCCTCCGCGAACTTCACCATCGTCGCCGTGGTGGGGTTCGACGTGACGAGCTTCGCGCCTCTCGTGCATCCCGCCGCGATGAAGGCGAAGTCGACCTCAGCGAGCGGGCGGTCGGTGCACGTCGTGAGGTAGATCGGCTGAGCCGGGTCGTAGCCCGTGCCCGTGACGGTGATCTCCTCGCCCGCGGGGTCGAGCCCCGTCGACTTCGAGAGCGTGAGCGTGGGCACCCGCGCCGGAGTCTCGGGCTCGCTCGCCTTCGCGGTGACCGTGTAGCTCAGCGCCGGTGCGGTCGAGGCGGAATAGGCCGTGGCGTCGGCCGGGGTGAACGCGGCCGCGATGCTGTGCGCGCCGACGGCGAGCGACGAGGTGACGATGCTCGCGACGCCCCCGTCGACCGGCGCCGAGCCGAGCGACGCGTCGCCGGCCGTGAACGAGACCGCCCCGGATGCCGCCGGCGAGACCGTCGCCGTCAGGGTGACGTCGGCGCCCTCGACGGCCGTTCCATCGGGTGAGGCCGACAGGGTCGTCGTGGTCGACTCGGCGACGACCGGGAAGAGCGCGGCCCAGTCGATCGAGACGTCGGCGCGGGCGAGGAGGTTCGCCTCGGTGGGGAACGAACGAGACGGCCACGAGATGACCTCGTAGGCCTTCGTGCGATCGAGCTCGCTCGCGATCTGCTCGAGGCTTCCGGTGATCTCGCCCGCGGTGGAGACGTCGAGCGAGGCGTTGGGCGTGGTCGCCTGGTCGACCGTCAGGTCGCCCTTCTCGACGAGGGCGACGTAGGCGTGCCGGCTCGGCTGACCCGGGTACTGGGGAGCGACCTCGAAGCCGGTGCCGGTGATGGCGACCGTGATCTTCTCGTTCGCGACGACGGTGGTCGACGTCGTCAGGGTGGGGCCGGCGGCCGTTGCCGGCGCGGCGACGCCGACGACGGCGGCCATGGCGACGAGCGCGCCGGTCAGCACGCTCGCGAGCGGACGCTGCAGCGCCGCCCTCCTGGTTCTCAGCATGGGAACCCTCCGAATCTCGATGCAGGTGAAGCTCGCGCGTCGGGCACGCGACGATAGTTAGCTTAGCCTTACCTAATCGAAGTTTGTGAAGTCCCTGACAGTCATCGCTCGGCGTGACGGCGCGGCAGGATGACCGGACGGCCGGTGTCGGGGTCGTCGAGCACGCGGACCGGGGTGCCGTAGACGGCCTCGACCCGGTCCGCGGCCAACACGTCGCGCGGGTTCCCCCGAGCGACGAGCCGGCCGCCGTCGATCATCGCGACCTCGTCGGCGTATGCCGCGGCGAGCGACAGGTCGTGCAGCACCACGACCACCGCGCGCCCATCCCGCGCGAGCCGCCGCGCGACGCGGAGGACCTCTTCCTGGTGCCGGAGGTCGAGGGCTGCGGTCGGCTCATCGAGCAGCACGACGGGGGTGTCCTGCGCGAGTACTCGAGCCAGCGAGACACGCGCCTTCTCGCCACCCGAGAGCGACGGGTAGGCGCGATGGAGCAGGTGTGCGACATCCGCTCGCTCGACGGCTTCGGCGATACGAGCGTCGTCGAGGCGGGCGCGCTCGGTTCCGATCCAAGGAGTGCGCCCCATCGCGACCACCTGGCCCGCGGTGAACGAGAAGGTGACCTGGTTCGACTGCAGCAGCACCGACCGTCGCCGCGACAGCTCGCGGGCCGACCACTCGCCCACCGGACGCCCGTCGAGATGCACCGCGCCCGAGGTGGGCGCGCGGTCGCCTGTCAGCAGGGAGAGCAGGCTCGACTTTCCGGCGCCGTTGGGCCCGACGAGAGCGAGCAGCCGGCCGTAGCCGACATCCGTCGCCACGTCGTCGAGGATCGTCGCCTCACCCGACCGCAAGCTCGCGTGCCGCACCTCGACGGCCACGCCCGTCACGACCAGCCCCCGGCGGTGCGGCGGGTGCGGCGGATGAGCCAGAAGAAGAACGGTCCGCCCACGAGCGACGTGAGGATGCCGATCGGCAGGTCTGCCGCGACGACGATGGTCCGCGCGAGGAGATCGGCGTAGACGAGCACGACGCCGCCGCCGAGCGCCGAGAGGGCGATGAGCCCCCGGTGCGCGGGCCCGACCAGCATGCGGATGATGTGGGGCACGACGAGGCCGACGAACGCGATGATGCCGACGAACGCGACGGCGACGCCGGTCAGCAGGGCGACGAGGACGATCGACCCGACCCGCAGCGCCTCGACGCGCACACCGAGGTGGGCGGCGGTGCGATCGCCGAGCGCCAGAAGGTCGTAGCGGCGCGCGAGAGCGAGGGATGCCGCGGTGCCGAGCGCTCCGACGAGGGCGACGACCGCGACCTCCGTCCAGCGCGAGCCGTTCATCGAGCCCAGCTGCCAGAACACGATCTGCTCGCGCGACGCCGTGTCTCCCGCGAACATCAGGAGCGCCAGCGCGGCCCCCGCGAACGCATTGACGGCGATGCCCGTCAGGATGAGCGTGATCGACTCGGTCCGGCCCTGCGCGCGGGCAGCGGCATACACGACCAAGGTCGCGACGAGACCGCCCGCGAAGGCGCAGACCGCGATCGACCACGGACCGAGGAACGAGAAGCCGAGCGTGATCGCTGCGGCAGCGCCGACGGCCGCGCCCGACGAGACGCCGACGACGCCCGGCTCGGCGAGCGGGTTCGCGAAGATCGCCTGCATGACGGCACCGGCGACCGCGAGCAGCGCACCGACCAGAAGCGACATCGCGACGCGCGGGAAACGGATCTGCCACAGCGTCTGCTCGATGAGCGGCTCGGTCGGCGCCCACGAGCCGGGCATGCCGAGGGCGCGGAGGACGGAGCCCACGACCTCGGCGGGACCGACCGGCAGCTGACCGAGCCCGGCCGAGAGCACGACGCCCACGACGAGCAGCACCGCGCTCACGATCGCGACGAGAACTCCGCGGCGCCCAGCGGCACGCCCGCTCACGACGCGGGATCGGGCGCGTAGACAGCGCGTGCCAGCGCGTCGAGCACCCCCGCGCTGCGCGGCCCGAACGACAGGATCTGTCCGTCCGCCATGTCGACGAAGCGGCGATGCTGGCCGGCTGCGGTCAGCGCGATCGCGGGCTTGTCGGAGAGCAGACCGTCGACGCCGCCGACCGATTCGAGCCCGGCGGTCATCACGAGGATGAGGTCGGGGTCGGCGGCGACCATGGCTTCGTCGGTGAGCGGCTGCATGCCGTTCCAGCCGAGCTCGCCGGCGACGTCGACGCCGCCGAGCGCGGCGATGAGCTGGTCGGCGCCCGATTCGGAGCCGAAGAGGTAGTACACCCCCGCCGTGCCGCGCAGGTAGAGGAAGACCATGCGCAGCCGGTCCGCCGCGGCCGCCGGCGCAAGCGCGGCGATCTGGGCACGCGTCTGGTCGACCTCGCTCGCGATGCGCTGGGCGAGCTGCTCGCCCGCGTCGGGTACGCCGAGCACCTCGCCCACCGTCCGCGCGAGATCGGCGGCACCGTCGAACGAGGCGGAGCGCTCGACGAAGATCACCGTGATGCCGACATCCCGCAGTTGCTGCACGACGTCGACCGGTCCGATGCTGCCGTCGGTGATGACGAGGGTGGGGGCGAGGCCGATGATCGACTCGGCGTTGACCGTGTGTCCGCTGCCCGTGACGACCGGCAGGTCCGCCGCGCCGGGGAACGTCGTCGAGACGTCGCGGCCGACGAGCTCGCCGCCGAGGCCCAGGCCCCAGACGGTCGCGGCCAGCGAACCGGAGAGGTCCATCGCGATGATGCGCGAGGTGTCCGTCACCGTCACCTCGACGTCGCCGGTGAGATCGTGCGAGCTCACGGTGACGGGCAGGCTCTGGGTGGGATCCGTCACGACCGGCTCGACCGCGGCGTCGGCGAGGACGGCGGTCGAGGGGCCCTCGAGCGAGCGCGGGTCGGTCACCGGCGCCAGTTCGCTCAGCGGGGGTCGGTCGATCACGACCTGGCCCGCCGCCTCGCCGTGAGACGTCGCAGCCGGAGCGCAGGCGCTGAGCGACAGGGCAGCAGCGGCGAGCGCCGCGACGAGGAGTCGCCGCATCTTCACGCGGCCGGCCCTTCGTCGGCGTGATCGGCGGGCCCACCGCCGGCACGCACCTTCCGCTGCTTGCGGCGCGAGGCGACGATCGCTGCGGTCGACCCGCCGATCGTCGCGACGAGCGCACCGCCGATAGCGGCGGAGAGCGCGACCGGGAGCGCGGCGCTCGATCCGCTCTCGTCATCGCCCGCCTGCGCGGCATCCGCGGCGGGTGATGCATCGACGACGGGCGATGGGTCTGCCGTCGGGGTGGCAGCCGCGCACACACCGCTCGCGGTGAACGACAGGGGGTCGAAGGCGGTGCCGGTCTCGTAGTTGCCGAAGGCGGCGAACCCCTCCTCGGTGATCGCGGTGGCGGCATCCGCGGCGGCGAGAGTGAGGACTTCTCCCGAGACCGTGTTCTCCAGACCCGCCAGGTCGACGGTCACGAACGGCACCTGGGGTGTCGTGACGACGGTGTCGTCGCCGGCGAGCGCGCTCTCCATCGAGACTCCGGCGAGGTCGACGAGAACACGCCCCGCCGCCGGCGCGATCTCGAGCGTGACGTTCTGCACCGTCGAGTCGAGCAGGCCGCCGTGCCCGGTGAACCGGATGCCGCCGGGGAAGGCGATCGAGCCGGTACCGGTCGCGGGGTCGTAGCTGCCCGTGCCACCGGTCCAGGTGAACGCGGGCGTCTCGTAACCCACGCCGCCGAACGGCTCCCACGCACCCTTCGCGATGGAGCCGGAGATGTACGAGCGGAACGACTCCTTGAAGCCCCACGTGATGGTCGCGTCGGTGATGTCGCAGACGGGCGGCGAGGTCGCGGCGGTCCGCTGCTCGACGGGCGCGGCGTCGCCGATCGCGAGGGCGGGGCTCGCGACACCGAGGACGATCGACGCAGCGGCGAGCACCCCGAGGGGCGCGCGGGACAGAAGGGAAGAGCGCACAGCAGACTCCAGAGATAAGGTCAGGCTTGCCTAACCTTATCGGAGCCGGTGTCAGGGTCTCAGTGGCAGCAGCGCCCCGAGATCGGCGCGGGTGCCCGACGCGCGCAGCCGGCCCGCGGCGGCGGCATCCGCCCAGGCGAGGTCGCCGAGGGCGAGGGCGATCCAGGTCACGGCATCCGTCTCGACGACGTTCGGCGGGGTGCCGCGCGTGTGCCGCGGCCCCTCGACGACCTGGACGGCACCGAACGGCGGCACGCGCATCTCGACCGAGTTGCCGGGCGCCTTCTCGACGAGCAGCTGCAACAGGTAGCGCACGGCGGTCGCCAGGTCGGTTCGAGCGGGCTTCTCGCCGGACGCATCGGCGGCGGCGACGGCGGCGAGCGCGGCGCGGCCATCGGCGGTGAGGATGCTGCGGGCCATGGGTTCCACGCTAGCCCGGTCGGTAGGCTGGCCGGGTGAAGATCCTGGTCCTCGGCTCGGGCGCGCGCGAGCACGCCATCATCCTCGCTCTCGCCGCGGAAGGCGCAGGTCACGACCTGCTCGCGGCCCCCGGCAACGCCGGCATCGCCCGCGATGCCGAGATCGTGCCGGGCCTCGACCAGAACGACCCGGTCGCCGTGACGGAGTTCGCCGGCAGCGCCAACGTCGATCTCGTCATCGTCGGGCCGGAGGCCCCGCTCATCGCCGGTGTCGCCGATGCGCTGCGCGAGCGCGGCATCCCCGTCTTCGGCCCCGGCAAGGTCGCCGCGCAGCTCGAAGGGTCGAAGGCGTTCGCCAAGCGCGTCATGGACGAGGCCGGCGTGCCCACCGGGCGCGCCGTGCGGGCGCGGAGCCGTGCCGAGGTCGAGACGGCGCTCGACGAGCTCGGCGCTCCCCACGTGGTCAAAGCCGACGGCCTCGCCGCCGGCAAGGGCGTCATCGTCACCGACGACCGTGAGGCGGCGCTCGCCCACGCCGACACCTACCTCTCGAGCGGCCCGGTGCTGATCGAGGAGTTCCTCGCCGGCCCCGAGGTGTCGCTCTTCTTCGTCTCGGACGGCGACACCGTCCGAGCCCTGAGCCCGGCGCAGGACTACAAGCGCGCCTACGACGGCGACGCCGGCCCGAACACCGGGGGCATGGGCGCCTACTCGCCGCTCCCCTGGCTCGCCGAGCGGTTCGGCAGCGAGGCCGGATTCGTCGCCGAGGTCACGCGCGACGTGGCCGAGCCCGTCATCCGCCACCTCGACGCCGAGGGCACACCGTTCATCGGCCTGCTCTACGCGGGCCTCATCCTCACCGAGTCGGGCATCAAGGTGATCGAGTTCAACGCGCGGTTCGGCGACCCCGAGACGCAGGTGGTGCTCGCGCGGCTGACCTCGCCGCTCTCGGAGCTGCTGATGGCCGCGGCGAGCGGGCGACTGGAGTCCGAGCCCGATCCGACGTTCTCGGACGATGCCGCCGTCACCGTCGTGCTCGCGAGCGAGGGCTACCCCGACAACCCGGTGACCGGCCGGGCGCTGACGGGGCTCGACGCCGCGGCATCCGTCGAAAGCGTGCACCTCGCGCACGCTGCGACCGCCGAGTCGGTCGACGGGCTCGTCGCCACGGGTGGACGCGTGCTCAACGTCGTCGCACGCGGCGCCGACTTCACCGAGGCTCGCGACCGCGCCTACCGCGCCCTCGCGGAGATCAGCCTCGAAGGCTCGCACCACCGCACCGACATCGCCGCCCGCGTCGCGGACTGAATCCACGGCACGGGCGGCCCGACGGAGCGCGACGGGGTCAGCGCTTGGCGAGGTGCGCGGGGCGCTTGAGGAAGATCACGACGATCACGGCGACCCCGATGACGATCGCCGGCAGGATCATGGCCTGCGCCATCGCGGCGGAGAAGCCCTCGGCGATCGCGGGAGGCATCGCGCCGCCGCCACCGCCGAAGTCGCCGCTCGCGGCATCCCCGGCACCCGGCAGGTTCGCCGTCAGCCGCGACTGCATGTAGGCCGCGATGGCCGCCGAGCCGATCACCGAGCCGACCGTTCGGGTCGTGTTGTAGATGCCCGAGCCGGCCCCCGCCTGACGCGGCGGCAGGTTGCGGGTCGCGGTCGTGGCGAGCGGCCCCCACATGCCGGCGTTGGCGACACCGATGATCGCGGCAGGGATGAGCAGCAGCAGCACCGGGGCCTCGGTGTTCATGAGCAGCGCGTAGCCGACGAGACCCACGACCATCAGCGTCAGGCCGGGGACGAGCAGCAGGCGCGGGTCGACCCGGTCGAGGATGCGGCCGGCCAACGGTGCGAGCGCACCCGACAGCACCGCCATCGGGACGAGCAGCAGCGCCGACTGCGTCGGCGTGAGGCCCCGCGCGAGCTGCGTGAAGAACGCCATCGGCAGCGCCATGCTCGTCACCGTGAAGCCCACCGCGGCGATCGCGAGGTTCGAGATCGCGAAGTTGCGGTCGCGGAAGAGCTCGAGCGGAACGAGGGGCTCGCTCTTGGTCCGGCCCTGTGTCCAGACGAACACCGCCATCACGACGACACCCGCGGCGATCATCGCCCAGATGCCGGCGGCCCACTCGTAGTGCTCGCCCTCCTGCAGACCGAAGACGATGAGGAAGAGCCCGATCGCGCTGAGCACGACCCCCACGACGTCGAAGCGGTGCGGGTGGGTCTCGAGCTGCGGCACCAGGCGCCACGCCAGCACGAACGCCACGACGCCGACGGGGATGTTGACGAAGAAGATCCACTCCCACCCGAAGCCGTCGACGAGCAGGCCGCCCGCGAGCGGTCCGACGAGCGTCGCGACACCGGCGGTCGCACCCCACAGCCCCATGGCCGCGCCGCGGCGCTCGGCGGGGAAGGTGCGGGTGATGACGGCCATCGTCTGCGGGGTCATGAGAGCGGCGCCGAGACCCTGCACGGCTCGCGCGATCACGAGCACGGCGAGCGAGCCCGAGAGCCCGCAGGCGAGCGAGGCGATCGTGAAGATCGCGAGCCCGATCAGGTAGATGTTCTTCGGTCCGAACCGGTCGCCCAGGCGGCCGGTGACCAGCAGCGGCACGGCGTACGCGAGCAGGTACGACGAGGTGACCCACACGACGTTGTCGAGGTTGCCGGTCGACGGGTCGAGCGCGGCCTTGATCGCGGGGTTCGCGACCGAGACGATCGTCGTGTCGACGAGGATCATGAAGAATCCGATGACCATCGCCCACAGGGCGGGCCACGGGTTGACGGCGGGTGCGGCGCCTTCGGGGGCGCGGACGGTGCTGGTTCTCTCGCTCATGCGCGGGCGGCTTCTCTCTGTGCCAGGTAGCGGTCGGTCGGGGCGAGGTCGGTGACCCCCCACACGGTGTCGGGACGACGGATGTACTCGACCGCTTCGTCGAGCCAGGCGACATCCGCCGACAGCAGAGCCGTCTCGCGGTGCACCTCGATCCAGAACTGGGGATACGAGCCGCGCTCGATCGCGTGATCGCGCGCCTGACGGTGCGCACCGAGGGATGCCGCCAGGGCGTCCCGCCGCTCGCTGAGAAGCGCGACGACTTCGCCACGGTCGAGGTTGTGCGACTCGGCCAGCGCGACGCGGAATCGGTCGGGGCGGTCGATGGCGGGGAGCTCGCGCCGCACCCACGCGATCATCATGTCGGCGCCGGCCTCCGTGAGCGTGTAGGTCGTCCGTTCCGGACGGTTGCCGTCACGGTCGGTGCCGACCTCGGCGATGAGCCCCTGCCGCTCGAGGCGAGCGACCGTGTGATAGATCGTGCCGTGGGTCAGGGCGACGAGCCGGTCGGCCTTGCGCTCGCGCAGCAGACGGACCATCTCGTAGGCGTGCATGTCGTCCTCGTGCAGCAGCGCCAGCAGCATCAGCCCCAGCGGGGTGAGTCGGTCGACGGCATCCGGCATGGCACCCCCCTCTCGATTAGTCCATGTGGACTATACGCCCTTTTTCACGGGAGCGACGGCGGGCTCCCGGACGGGCCCCCACGATGCTCGTGAGGCGTGGACCGCGGCCTATCGAGCAACGCGCTAGTCCGATCGACGCCGATTGCAGCCCGCTGCATTGTGACGAAAGGGGATCGGATGCCAATATGAGAGCCGTCTCATATTGCGCAGAGACATTCGGGGGAGAAATGACTTCAGAAGACACGTCGCACTCGCGCGCCACTACGCCGCCGCCACCACCGCCACCACCGCCGGGACCGGCAACCCTCGCGGCCCCGCCGGCACCTAACATGCACGCAACATCGGCCCAGTCGCCGCCCCGAGAGAGCTACCCCGCCGCGCCATCCGCTATGACCGTGCACGGACCGGGCTCGGCACAGCCCGCCCTGAGCGACAAGTCATTCATCGCGACCTGGCTTTTCGCTCTGTTCCTCGGAGTCCTGGGAGTTGATCGGTTCTACCTCGGAAAAATCGGAACCGGCATCATCAAGCTCCTGACTTTCGGCGGGCTCGGGATCTGGGCGTTGGTCGACCTCATCATCACGCTGACGCAAAATGCCAAGGACGCCCGAGGCCTCGCGGTTCGAGGCGAAGGCAAGCAGCCGATGATCGCTTGGATCGTCACCGGTATCGTCGTGCTCGTCGCGCTCGTCGCCAACATCGGCAACGCCGCGAACAGCGTGTCGGACCGCGTCTCGGCTCCTGCCGTAGCCGCGCCCATCGACGACCAGACTGCGACCGAGCCCGCCGACGACGCGGCGGCGGCACCGGTCGACGACCGCGCCACCGTGCCGACCGTCGTCGGTTCAACTGTGGCCGAGGCGCGGGTCGCGCTGCAAGCCGATGGCTTCGTCCTCGTCGCCCCCGAAGGAACCGGGGACGACTGGCTCGTCACCTCTCAGAACGTCAGCGAAGGCACCAAGGCCGACGACGGAGCAGAGATCACGATCGTCGCTGAGGCCCCCGCGCCCGTGTTCTCGCTGGGGCAGCGCAACGCGGTCGACAAAGCCGCGAGCTACCTGTCCCTCATGGGCTTTTCGCGCACGGGGTTGATCACGCAGCTCGAGTTCGAGGGGTTCACCAACGAGGACGCCACGTTCGGCGCCGACAACGCGGGCGCGGACTGGAACGCCGAAGCTGCTGAGAAGGCCGCGAGCTACCTCGACCTCATGGCGTTCTCACGCCAAGGTCTCTACGACCAGCTCGCGTTCGAAGGGTTCACCTCCGAACAGATCGAATTCGGGCTGGCAGCCATCGGCTACTGAACGGCGGGGGCAGACGACTCGTCCGCCCCCGCACCACCTGCACCTTCGTCTCGCTATCACGGAAGAATGCCCTCATGGAACCCGCCGCAATGCTCACGTGGACGCTGCAACAAGAGATCGCCGTTCCCGCCGACGTACTGCCCCTTCTCACCCAAGGCGAAGAAGCCCTCGCGTCATTCAAGACGTTCCGTGATTCCGCGACCTTCACCACGAAAAGACTGATCGTTCGTGACGCACAGGGCATCACAGGCAAGAAGGTCGAGATCTACTCCCTGCCCTACAGCGCGATCAACATGTGGTCATCCGAGAACGCGGGGACCCTCGACTGGAACTCCGAGATCGAGTTGTGGACGCGAGCCGGACACATCAAGGTGAAGCTTTCGAAGGGAGCCGATGTCCGACGCATCGACAGCCTGATTGCGTGGGCCGTCCTGCACGCACATTGACCGCGACTGCCGTGATGCTCGCCGCCCGGCTCAACTCGTCGCCGCGCTCCGGGATAATGGCCGGGTGAGCGCCCTCGATCTGCCCGGCTGGAAGCACGTCTACTCCGGCAAGGTCCGCGACCTCTATCGCCCCGCCGACGGCCCGGCCGACCGGATGCTGGTGGTCGCCAGCGACCGCGTCAGCGCGTTCGACCAGGTGCTCGAACCCGGAATCCCGGGCAAGGGCGAACTGCTGACGCGCCTCAGCCTGTGGTGGTTCGCGCAGCTCGCGGGCGCCGACGGCGGACGCCCGATCCCCAACCACGTCCTCGGGCTCCAGCCCCCGGCAGAGGTCGCGGGCCGGGCGATGGTCGTGCGCGAGCTCGACATGCAGCCGATCGAGTGCGTCGTGCGCGGCTACCTCACCGGCTCCGGCTGGGCGGAGTATCAAGACAGCGGCACGGTGTGCGGCATCCCGCTTCCCGCCGGCCTGCAGAACGGCGACCGGCTGCCCGAACCGATCTACACCCCCGCCTACAAGGCGCCCCTCGGCGAGCACGACGAGAACATCTCGTTCGAGCGTTCCGTCGAGCTCGTCGGTGCCGAGACCGCGGCCGCGCTGCGCGACGCATCGCTCGAGATCTACCGACGTGCCGCGACCCTCGCCGAGAGCAAGGGACTCATCCTCGCCGACACGAAGTTCGAGTTCGGCCTCGACGCCGACGGGGTGCTGACCCTCGCCGACGAGGTGCTCACGAGCGACTCGTCGCGCTACTGGGATGCCGAGGCCTGGCGCACCGGCACGACGCCCGCCGAGCGCATGGCGAGCTACGACAAGCAGATCGTGCGCGACTGGCTCGCGGGCGCCTGGGACAAGACCGGCACTCCCCCGGCCCTCCCCGACGACATCGTCGAGCGCACCGCGGCGAAGTACCGCGAGCTGCTCGAGACGCTCGCCGGCTGACTCCGGTACCGTCCTTCGCGGCGCGGGTCGCGCGGCTCCGCGGAGCGCCGACCGGGCATCCAGGGATCTCACAGATAGGGTGGGGCCGCTCTCGCGCTCCATCCCGAATCCCTCATCCTTCCCGAGGAGTCCCATGCCCATCTGGTCCCTCCACGGCGACGGCCGCACCGTCGCGCGCGGCGCCGTCGTCAAGCCCGGCGAGCGCCTGAACTGGCCCGGCACCATCGCCATCGGCGCGCAGCACGTCGTCGCCATGTTCGGTGCGACGTTCCTCGTTCCGATCATCACCGGCTTCCCGGTCTCGACGACCCTGCTCTTCTCGGGTCTCGGCACCCTCGTCTTCCTGCTCATCACGCGCAACAAGCTGCCCAGCTACCTCGGCTCGTCGTTCGCGTTCATCGCCCCCATCACGGCACTCAACGGCGGCAACCGCCTCGAGACCGCCGAGCAGATCACGCAGGCGCTCCTCGGCGTCGTCGTCGCGGGCCTCCTGCTCGCGGCGGTCGGCTTCATCGTGCAGGCCTTCGGCACCGGCTGGATCGAGAAGCTCATGCCTCCCGTGGTCGCCGGAGCGATCGTCGCGCTGATCGGCTTCAACCTCGCCCCCGCGGCGTGGAACAACTTCCAGCTGCAGCCCGAGATCGCCACCGTGACCCTGTGCGCCGTCATCCTGTTCAGCGTGCTGTTCCGCGGGTTCCTCGGCCGCATCTCGATCTTCCTCGGCGTGATCGTCGGCTACGTCGTGGCCGCCGTCACCGGGCAGGTCGAGTTCGAGGCCGTCGAGGCCGCCGCCTGGTTCGGTCTGCCCGACTTCCACCTCGTGGCGATCGGGGATGCCGCGGCCTGGTCCATCGTGCCGATGTTCCTGCCGGTCGTGCTCGTGCTGATCGCCGAGAACGTCGGCCACGTGCGCGGCGTCGCGACCATGACCGACGACCCGTCGATCAACAAGCACACCGGTCGCGCCCTCATCGCCGACGGTGTCGCGACGACCCTCGCGGGCGGCTTCGGCGGCTCGGGCACCACGACCTACGGCGAGAACATCGGCGTCATGGCCGCGACCCGCGTCTACTCGACCGCCGCGTACTGGGTGGCCGGCATCGTCGCGATCCTCCTCGCCTTCTCGCCCAAGGTCGGGGCGGTGTTCAACACCATCCCGGCGGGCGTGCTCGGCGGCGTCACGACGGCCCTCTACGGCCTGATCGGGGTCATCGGCATCAAGATCTGGGTCGACAACCGCGTCGACTTCTCGCGCCCCGTCAACCAGTACACCGTCGCGGTGTCGTTCGTCATCGCGATCGCCGGCTTCGCGATGAACTTCGGCTCGCTGCAGTTCGGCGCGATCGTCCTCGGCACCATCGCCGCCCTCGTGATCTATCACGCGGGCAACGCGATCGCCCGCTGGCGCAAGACCGGCGCCGACGACGGCGGCCCCATCCCCGCGGTAGGCCCGCTGGGCGGCGACCCCCAGTAAGCGCAGCGCGCCCGAGTGCACGGCATCCCGTCGAAAGGACGACTTTCACACGCGAGGATGCCGTGCACTCGGCGTTTTGCCGTGCACTCGGCGCCACCCGGGGGGGAATGACATGGGGGGTGTGGGGGTTGTGTATGTGTGTGAATGAGAAATTGGCGGATGCCACCAGGATGGGCGCCGTCACCCTGCTGGTCGGCGACCTCGACGCGATGACGCGTTACTACCGCGACGTCGTGACCCTGCAGGTGCTTGCCGCCGAGGGCGACACCGTCACGCTCGGGCGTTCCGGTCGACCGATCGTGATCCTGCGCCACGAGCCCTCGCTACGCCACGCGGCTTCAGGGTCGGCGGGCCTGTTCCACACGGCGATCCTCTTCGAGACGCAGGCAGCCCTCGCGGCCGCGCTCTACAGCGTCGCCCGTCACGCGCCTTCGACTTTCAGCGGCAGCGCCGACCACCTCGTCAGCCAGGCGTTCTACTTCACCGACCCCGAGGGCAACGGCATCGAGCTCTACTGGGACCGAGACCGCAGCACCTGGTCGTGGACCCACGGACAGGTCGAGATGGACACCCTCTTCCTCGATCCCAACGCCTTCCTGCGCGAACACCTCGACCCTGCGACGCTCGACGGCGCGGGCAGCGCCGCCTTCACACCGTCCGATCCCGCCCGCGTCGGACACGTGCACCTCTCGGTCGGCGACGTGGCGACCGCACGGGCGTTCTATGTCGACGCCCTGGGGTTCGACACGACCGCGGCGCTCGGCGATCAGGCCCTCTTCGTCAGCGCGGGCGGCTACCACCACCACATGGCGATGAACGTGTGGAACTCCCGGGGGGCGGGGCCGCGCATGCCGGCGCTCGGGCTCGGCCGCGTCGACCTCGCCCTGCCGACATCCGACGATCTCGGGGCCCTCACCGAGCGTCTGCGTCATCACGGCGTCGCGGTGCGCGACGACGGGCGGACGGTCGCGTTCGACGACCCCTGGAACAACACGCTCCACGCCGCCCTGGCCTGAGCGTCAGGCCAGGCGTCAGGCCGAGCCGCGGACGATGAGCTCGGTGTCGAGGATCGTCACCTCGGGCGGAGACATCCCCGCGAGCCGGGCGAGCAGGACGTCGGCCATGCACTCGCCCTGCGTGAACGACGGCTGCCGCATCGTGGTCAGCTGGGGCTCGGTCGTCAGTGCGACGGGCGAATCGTCGAAGCCCACGACGGCGACCTCGTCGGGGATCCGGATGCCTTCGGCCGCGAGCACCTGCATCGCGCCGCGCGCCATGAGGTCGCTGGCGACGAAGAGGCCGTCGAGCGGCTCACCCGCCGCGAGGATGGCGCGCATGGCGACGGCGCCGGACTCGGTCGTGAAGTCGCCCTGCACGACGGGAGCCGGAGTGAGTCCCGACTCCGCGAGCGCCACGCGGTAGCCCTCGGCGCGGTCGACGCCGGCGGGCATAGAGGGCGGACCCGTGATCGCGCCGATGTGCCGGCATCCGCGGCCGATGAGGTAGGCCGTGGCATCGCGCGCACCGGCGACGTTGTCGACGTCGATGTAATAGTCGCCGGCCCGCGACCGCACCGGACGGCCGCCGTAGACCACGGGGATCGCGGCTGCGATGCGCTCGATGAACGTGTCGCTCGTGTGGTGCGACACGATGATCGCCCCGTCGACGGCGCCGCTGCGCACGTACTGAGCGGTCTTGTCGCCGGGGTCGGCACTGGCCATGATCAGGTTCAGCACGTAATCGCTGCGGCTGATGCGCGAGTTGATGCCCGAGACGACCGACGCGAAGAACGGATCGCCGAACACGCGGCTGGTGTCTTCTGGGACGACCAGGGCGATCGCCATCGTCGACCGGCTCGCGAGCGAACGCGCCGCACGGTTGGGAACGTAGTTGAGCTCGGCGATCGCACGGCGCACCGACTCGAGCGCGGCCGGGCTGACGGCGGTCGAGCCGTTGACGACGCGCGACACGGTCGAGCGCGATACACCGGCGACGGCCGCGACCTCTTCGATGGTCGCGGCCGTCCGGTTCTGGTCGGAGATCACAGGTGGGCTACCTCGGGACGGCGGTCCGGGCGGCGTCCGCCGCGGCGGGAACGTCGATCGCACGATCTGCGATGACCCGACGATACTCCTTCGCGCTGTCCTTCAGCGTCCGCTCCTGAGTGTGGTAATCCACGTGCACGATCCCGAAGCGCTTCTCGTAGCCCCACGCCCATTCGAAGTTGTCGAGCAGCGACCAGTAGAAGTAGCCGCGCACATCGACACCGGCCTCCTGCGCATCGAGGATCGCACCGAGATGAACCCGGAGGAACTCGGTGCGCTCGGCGTCGGGAACCGTCTTCTCGCCTTCCACCTCGACGAGCTCGTCGTCGTAGGCGGCGCCGTTCTCGGTGACGTAGAGGATCGTGCCCACGGGCTGGGCGTACTCGGTCCACACGCGCTCGAGCAGCTGGGTCAGCCCCGCGGGCTGCACCTCCCAGTGCATCGACGTCCGCGGCAGGCCCCGCTCGTGCCAGTAGATGTCGTGACCGGCGGGCCAGGGCGACCCGGTCTTACGATCGGTCGGTGCATCGCCCGGGGTCGGCGGGTGGGGGTCGGGACGACCGCCCACGAACTCGCCGTGGTAGTAGTTCACTCCGAGGGCGTCGAGCGGCTGCGCGATGATCGCCTCGTCGCCCGGGCGCACGGCATTCCGCCAACGCTCGACCGCCGCGGCATCCACCTTCTCGATGTCGGCGACGATGTCGCCCGGGTACGCGGCCCGGAAGATCGGGTCGAGGAACCAGCGGTTGAACTGTCCGTCGATACGTCGCGCGGCGTCGACGTCGGCGGCGTCGGCCGGGTCGACGGGCTCGGCGACCGTGAGGTTCAGCGTGATGCCGAGCGACAGCGACTCGTCCCGCTCGCGCAGCGCGGCGACGGTCTGCCCGTGGCCGAGCAGCAGGTGGTGCGCCGCGAGCATGCCGTCGCCGATGTCGAACCGTCCGGGAGCGTGGATGCCCGCGGTGTAGCTGAGGAACGACGAGCACCACGGCTCGTTGAGCGTCGTCCAGTGGTGCACACGGTCGCCGAGGGCGTCGTGCATGTCGAGGGCGTACTCCGTGAAGCGGTCGGCCGTCTCGCGCAGGGTCCAGCCGCCCCGCTCCTCGATGGCCTGCGGCAGATCCCAGTGGTAGAGCGTCAGCCACGGGATGATGCCGGCGCCGAGCAGTTCGTCGACGAGCCGCTCGTAGAAGTCGACGCCCTGCGGGTTGAGCGGGCCGCCGTCGGGACGCACGCGCGACCACGAGGTCGAGAACCGGTACGTGTCGAGGCCGAGCTCCTTCATGAGCGCGACGTCGTCACGGTAGCGGTGGTAGTGGTCGCACGCGACGTCGCCGTTGTCGGCGTTGATCACGGCACCGGGAACACGGGCGAACGCATCCCAGATCGACGCGGTACGGCCGTCTTCGAAGGCCGCGCCCTCGATCTGGTACGCCGCGGTGGCTGCTCCGAAGAGGAAGCCGGTCGGGAAGCTGCGCGAAGCGTTCATGTTCTCCTGCTGAGTGCGGTCGAGGTTCAGGGTCATCCCTTCACCGCCCCGGCCATGATGCCACTGACGAGCTGCTTGCCCGCGAAGATGAACAGCAGCAGCAGCGGGATGGTGGCGAGGATGACGCCCGCGAGCACGACCGAGTAGTCGACGAAGTAGTTCGACTGCAGCAGCGACAGCGCCACGGGAAGCGTCGGGTTCTGCCGGTCGAGCACGATGAACGGCCAGAAGAAGTTGTTCCAGGCTCCGACGAAGGTGAAGAGGAACAGCATCGCCGCGGCCGGACGCGCCGCGGTCATGCCGACGGTCCAGAACGTGCGGATCATCGACGCGCCGTCGACGCGCGCGGCCTCGATGAGCTCGTCGGGCACCGCCTGGCGCAGGTACTGCGTCATCCAGAACACCCCGAAGGCGCTCGTGAGGGCGGGGATGATGATTGCGCCGATCTGCCCCGTCCACCCGAGCTCGGAGAACAGGATGTAGAGCGGCACGACGCCGAGCTGCTGCGGCACGGCCATCGTGGCGATGACGAAGACGAGCAGCGCCGGACCGCCGTGGAAGCGCAGCTTCGCGAAGGCCCAGCCGGCGAGTGTCGAGGTGATCACGACGGCGGCGGCGATGAGGAACGAGCTGTAGATCGAGTTCCACAGCGCCGGCCAGAAGTTGACCGCCGGGTTGGAGATGACCGACAGCGCGTTCTCGATGAAGTTGCCGCCGGGGATCCACGGGAAGGGCTTGCGGAGGGTGGTGGAGTCGCCCGAACCGATCACGAAGGACCAGTACAGGGGGAACACCGCCGAGAGGAAGACGGCCCCGAGGATGCCGTAGGTCCAGATCCCGGGCCGGCTGCCGCGGATGCGGCGGGCGCGGGCTCCGCGACGCTGCTCGCGAGCGGTCGGGATCCCTTCTTCCACCGTGGCGAGAGGGGCGGGAGTGCCGATGGTGCTCATGCCTGGTTCTCCTTCAGCGCGCGCTGCGCCTGCTTGGCCTGCTGCTTCTGCTGCCGTTTGCTGAGCTCGCGCCTCAGCCCCTCGTCTCGGACCAGGGTCCGGGTGACCACGAGGTTGACCAGGCCGATCAGCACGATGATGAGGAAGAGGATCCACGCCATGGCGGCGGCGCGACCGAAGTTCCACTGTCCCCAGCCGACGTCGTAGAGGTAGAGCGTGATGGTCAGCCACTGCTGGGCCGAGCCACCGCGGCCCGCCTGATCGAACACGCGCGGCTCGTCGAAGATCTGCAGACCGCCGATCGTGGCGGTGATGATGACGAAGATGAGCGTGGGCTTGAGCGAGGGCAGGGTGATCGAGAAGAACTGGCGCACGGGGCCCGCGCCGTCGACGGTGGCGGCCTCGTAGAAGTCGCGGTTCACCGCCTGCATGGCTGCGAGCAGGATGAGGGTGTTGTAGCCCATCCAGCGGTAGTTCACCATCGTCGCGATGGCGATGTGGCTCCAGAACGGCTCGACGTGCCAGGGGATGGCGCCGATGCCGATCGACTGGAGGATGCCGTTGATGAAGCCCGACTGGTCGGCGAACATCGCGTTGAAGATGAGGCCGACGGCGATGGGAGCGACGACGTAGGGGACGAGCACCGCCATGCGCCAGAAGGTCTTGGCGCGGATGTTGCGGTCGAGCACGGCCGCGATGAAGATCGCGAGCACGAGCTGCGGAACGCTCGAGAGCAGGAAGATGCTGAAGGTGTTGCGCAGGGCCGTCCAGAAGTGGGGCTGCGTCAGGATCCAGATGTACTGGTCGAATCCGATGAACTCGCCCTCACCGCGGATGAGGTCCCAGTCCATGAACGAGATCACCGCGGTGTACGCGATGGGGAAGAGCCCCACGATCGCGAACATGATGAAGAAGGGCGAGATGTAGAGGTACGGCGAGAAGCGGATGTCCCACTTGCTGAGCTTCTGCGAGAAAGAGATGACCCGCGGGGGACGACCGCCGTCGTCGGTTCGGGGGGAGCGCGTCGCCGGGCGCTGCTGTGTCGTGGTCACGATCGTCCTTCGGGTGCGTGGGCGGGGAACGCCGGGGCGCACCGGCGATGCGGTGCGGTGCGCCCCGGCGGGGCGGGTCAGAAGCTTCCGACCTCGTTCACCCAGGTCTTCCAGGAGGTCTCCTTGTCCTCGATGCCGTCGAAGACACGCGTGATGGCGTTGCCGAGGGCGTCGTGGAACTGGAAGTACTTCGGACCCTTGAAGGTCGTCACGGTGATCGCGTTGGCGCGGTCGATGCCGATCTCACCCGTGGGCGCGTTGTTGAAGTACTCGCTGACGAACCCGGTCAGGTCGGGGCTCGACTGCGCCTCGGGCTGGCTCGGGAAGGTGCCGGCGTTGTTGAAGGCCTTGATCTGCGTCTCGGGCGACGTCAGCCAGTCGGCGAGCTTCTGCGCGTTGGTGAGGTTCTTGCCGTTCGCGGGGACCACGAGGTACGAACCGCCCCAGTTGCCGCCGCCCTCGGGGAACGCGTTGGCGATGTCCCAGCCGGCGATGTCGGGCGCTTCGCCCTCGATGATGCCGTGCATCCACGGCGGGCACAGCATGGCGGCGAACTTGCCGCTCGCCATGGCGGCGTACCAGTCGTCGGTCCACTGTCCCGGGTAGGCGGAGATCGGGATCGCCTTGTCGACGACGGTGTCGTAGGCCTCGCGGATGTCGGGGTTCTCGGTCGCGATGACCGTGCCGTCCGGCTCCTCGTAGGCGACCTCGAGCTGGTTCACGACCCCCTGCAGGACGGAGTTGGCCGAGTCGATGAAGGGCTGGCCGGTCTTGGCGACGTAGTCGCTGCCGATCTGGAAGAAGGCGTCCCACGTCGGGAAGAGCTTCGCGACCTCTTCGCGGTCGGTGGGCAGGCCGGCGGCCTCGAACAGGTCGGCGCGGTAGCAGATGGCCTGCGGTCCCACGTCGGTGCCGTAGGCGACGAGGTTGCCCTCGGCATCGGTCGCCGCCTTCTCCTTCCAGTCGAGCCAGCGGCCGGCGAGCTCGTCGGGAACCGGCGCGATCAGGTCGGAGTACTGCATCATCTCGGGGAACCAGTCGACCTCGACGCCCTCGACGTCGGCGAGGCCGGTCTTGCCGAGCTTCTGGAAGAAGTTGGTGCGGGCGTCGTTCGAGGTCGCCGCCTTGGTGTGGACGACCTTGATGCCGGTCTCCTCGGTGAACTCCGCGAGCAGCTCGTCGGTGTAGCCGAAGTCGTTGAACGTCGCGAGGGTCACGGTGTCGGAGTCGCCACCGGATGCGGCCTGGTCACCTCCGCCCGAACATCCGGCGAGGACGATGGCCGAGGTGGTTGCGACGCCGGCCACGAGGCCGATCCGCCGCAGTGCGCGTGAATTCACGTGTCACTCCTTCGTGATTGCGGGTATCTGGTGCGCGGCGGTTCGCACCCGACTTTGGGAGCGCTCTCACCGATTGACCATGACCATACGGGAGCGCTCCCAGGATCACAAGAGAGCGCTCCCAAAGACGATGGTCACGATCCGGTCACGAGACCGGCCGGATGCGGCGAACGAGGCGCGCATCCCACCCGTAGACTGGTCGCGCACCCATCCCGCGACCTCCGGAGCGAGCAATGCCCACCATCGTCGTCGACGTCATGCCCAAGGCCGAGCTGCTGGATCCGCAGGGCAAGGCGGTATCGGGGGCCCTCACCCGCCTCGGCGTCGCCGGTTTCTCCGACGTCCGCATCGGCAAGCGCTTCGAGCTCACCGTCGACCGCGCCGACGACGCGACCCTCGAGACCGCTCGCCGCATCGCCGACGAGATCCTCTCGAACTCGGTCATCGAGGACGTCGTGAACATCGAGGTCGTGGAGTGACCGCGCGCATCGGTGTCATCACCTTCCCGGGCTCGCTCGACGACCGCGACGCGCAGCGCGCCGTCCGGCTCGCCGGCGCCGAGCCCGTCGCGCTCTGGCACGGCTCGCACGACCTCGACGGCGTCGACGCGCTCGTCCTGCCCGGCGGCTTCAGCTACGGCGACTACCTCCGCGCCGGCGCGATCGCGGCGCACGCGCCGATCATGGCCGAGGTGAAGGATGCCGCCGCCAAGGGGATGCCGATCCTCGGCATCTGCAACGGATTCCAGATGCTCGTCGAGGCGCACCTGCTGCCCGGCGGCCTGATCCGCAACGCCCACCAGCAGTTCATCCGCCGCGACCAGCGCCTGGTCGTCGAGAACGCCGACACCGCGTGGACGAGCGGCTTCGAGACCGGCCAGGAGATCGTCATCCCGCTGAAGAACGCCGACGGCGGCTTCACCTGCTCGGCCGAGACGCTCGAGCAGATCGAGGGCGACGGTCTCGTCGCCTTCCGCTACCGCGGCGTGAACCCCAACGGCTCGCTCGACGACATCGCCGGCCTCACGAACGAGCGCGGGAACGTCGTCGGACTCATGCCGCATCCCGAGCACGCCGTCGAGCCGGGCTTCGGCCCGAACACCACCGAGGCGATGCGCTCGGGCACCGACGGACTCACGTTCTTCACGTCGGCCGTCGCCGCGGTGCTCGCCCGCGTCTGAGCGCCGGGTCGGTAGCGTTGGGGGCATGAGCGAATCCCCCGGCACCGTCATCGTCAGCGTTCCCACCGATGAGCTGGCGGCCGACATCGGCCCTCTTCCCGACGGAGTCGAACTGGTCGTCTGGGACCTCCGCTCTCCGGCGCCCCGCGGTGCGTTCGACATGGTGGTCCCGCCCTACATGTCGGGCAAGCGACTGCTCAGTGCACTGGGCGACGTGAAGGTCGGGCTTCTCCAGAGCCAGTCGATCGGCTACGAGGGCATGGGCGCTTACCTGCCCGAGGGCACGAGGCTCGCGAACGCAACGAGTGTCCACGAGACGGCGACCGCCGAGATCGCGGTCGGTCTCACCATCGCCGCGCAGCGCGACCTCGCGGATTACGTCCGCAACCAGGAGTCGGCGCGGTGGGCCCCGCAGTTCAGCCGCAGCGTCGCCGACCGCACCGTGCTGGTGCTCGGCTACGGCGGCGTGGGCAAGGCCGTGGCATCCCGCCTGCTCCCCTTCGAGACCACGATCATCCCGGTCGCGTCCCGCGCGCGCGACGAGGACGGGGTCCACGTCCACGGCATCGACGAGCTCGACGAGCTGCTGCCGCACACCGACATCCTCATGATCACGCTCCCCGGCGGCGAGCCGACGAAGGGGCTCATCGGCGCCCGCGAGCTGGCGCTGCTTCCCGACGGCGCACTCGTCGTCAACGTCGGGCGCGGCACCGTGCTCGACACCGACGCCCTCGTGGCCGAGCTGCAGGCGGAACGTCTGCGCGCCGCGCTCGATGTCGTCGACCCCGAGCCGCTGCCGGAGGACCACCCGCTGTGGCGCGCCCCCGGGGTGATCGTCGTGCCGCACGTGGGCGGGGCGGCCGACGCCATGCGTCCGCGCATCGCGAAGCTCGTCCGGACCCAGATCGAGCGCCTCGCCGCCGGCGAGGAGCCGGTCAACGTCGTCGACGCCTGACGACGCCCGACGCCTGACGACGCCCGGCGTCAGGCGGCGGGTGCCCGGCCGTCGGGCGCCCGTCCGTCATCCGGCGGATGGTCGACGTCGCGGCCGTGCCACAGGTCGGAGCACTCCACGCCGACAGCACCGATGCGCCTGAGGTAGGCACCCGCCCCCTCATCGCCGGAGACCGCGCGCGCGGCGGCGTCCCAGTGCGCTCGCCCGAGGACGACGGGATGGCCGGGACGCCCGCCGAAGACGGCGCGATGACGCGCGCGAGCGTCACCGGCGGCGGCGGTCAGCAGCCGGGCCACCGCTCGGGCTGGCAGCTCGGGGACGTCGACCGGCACGATGACCGCGACGGCGGCGTCGGTGCCGGATGCCGCCGCGAGCGCCGCGCGCACGGTCGCCGACAGACCCTCGCGCCAGTCCTCGACCACGCGCGCGCGTGCCCCCGCGGGGACAGGCGCCTCCGGCGCGGCACCGAGCATCACGAGGATCGGCTCGCACCCGGCCGCAGCGAGCGCCGCCACCACCCCGTCCAGCCAGGCGCGTCCCCCGGGCGCGACCGCCAGCGCCTTCGGCATGCCGTAGCGCGTGCCGGCTCCGGCGGCGAGCACGATTCCGACGGGGGGAGTACGACGCGGCGCGACGTCGTCCGTCACGTGACCAGGTGGTCGACGCGGCATCCCTCCGACGCCGTGTCTCGATGGATCGGGCCCGATCCGGCGCGCAGCGGCGCACCCGTTCCACCGCGCCGCGCGGCCACGACCTCGGCCAGGATCGACAGCGCCACCTCGGCGGCGCTCGTACCGCCCAGGTCGAGCCCGATCGGCGAACGCAGCCGGTCGACGAGCGCTGTCGGTACCCCGGCTTCGACGAGCCGACGGACGCGGTCCGCGCACGTCGCGCGGCTGCCCATCGCACCGACGTACGCGGCCGGCGACACGAGCGCGGCGGCGAGCGCGGGAACGTCGAACTTCGGGTCGTGGGTGAGCACGCAGACGGCGGTGTGCACGTCGAGGCCGGCGGCTGCGAGATAGCGACCGGGCTGGTCGACCACGACCTCCGCGGCCGGGAAGCGGTCGGGGCGAGCGAAGACGTCTCGCGGGTCGACGACGACGACGTGGAACCCCGCTGCGGTCCCGAGCGCGACCAGGGCAACCGCGACCTCGACGGCGCCCACCACGATGAGCCGCGGCGGTGCGCCGAACTGCAGGTCGACGCTCCCAGCGGGCGCGGGGGTGGGGGCCGTGCCCGCGTCGATGATCGAGGCCGACCCCATCCCATCGCCGGCCGTCCGCAGCCGGAGCACCGTGGCGACGCCGTCGCGGTCACGCGCGGCGAGAAGAGCGAGCGTCGCAGCCTCGGGCGACCCGGGTACGAGCGCGCGCACCAGCACCTCGATCGTCCCGCCGCACGAGAGCCCGACCGCGACGGCGTCGTCATCGGCGATGCCGAAGCGGTCGACCACCGCGTCGTCTCCGGCGAGCACCTCGACGCACCGCTCGTAGACGGCTCCGTCGACGCATCCCCCCGACACGTTGCCGAACGCCCGCCCGTCGGCCGCGACCAGCATCGAGGCGCCGATCTCGCGCGGCGAACTGCCGGCTGCGGCCACCACGGTCGCCACGGCGACGGCGCGGCCCGCGGCCAGCTCATCGCGGGCGACGGCGAGGATCTCGCGCATGGGACCTCCTCGGGGCGGCGACGGGACTCCTCCGCACGTTAGGCCTCACGTGTTGCCGGTTCGTTGCGGCTCGTTGCGGCGACGTGAAACACGAGCGAAATGCGGGGCTGATTCACTCATGCGACGTCCGAGCCGAGAGGAGCCCCATGGACATCACGACCGTCACCGGCTTCCGCGCCGCCCGGACACGCGACGATCTCGTGCTCGCGCCGGGCGAGAGGTTCATCGCCGGAGGCACCTGGCTGATGTCGGAGCCGCAGCCGGGGACGACCGGCTTCGTCGACCTCACGACGATGGGCTGGCCCGAGCTCGAGGTCGATGAGAACGGCCTGCGCATCGCCGCGACGTGCACCATCGCGCGACTCGTCGCCTTCGCAGCCGGGCGCCTCGAGGTGGCCCCCCGCACCGACTGGACCGCGCTCGACCTCGTGCCGGCCGCGGCGAACGCCCTGCTCGCGAGCTTCAAGATCTGGAACACCGCCACGGTCGGCGGCAACCTCTGCCGCGCCTTCGCCGCGGGGGCCATGATCAGCCTGTGCGCTGCGCTCGACGGCGTCGCGGTGATCTGGCACGCCGACGGCGGGGAGACGCGGATGCCGGTGGCCGAGCTCGTCGTCGACGACGGCGCGACCTGCCTCGCGAGGGGCGACCTGCTGCGGGCGATCGAGCTGCCCGCCGCGACGCTGCGCTCGCGCGCGGTGCTCCACAAGATCGCCCTCGCCGAGCTCGGCCGGTCGGGAGCCGTCGTCACCGGGCGCCTCGACGACGACGGGTCGGCCACATTCACGATCACAGCCGCCGTCCGGCGCCCGGTCGTGCTGCGCTTCTCGGGAATCCCGTCCGACGCGGCGCTGGTCGCGGCCGCCGAGGCGGCACCCGGCTATTACAGCGACCCGCTCGGTGCCGCGGACTGGCGCCGCGGAGTCAGCTCCGTGCTCGCTCGCCGAGCCGCCGCCGACCTGCGGCGCGAGAGGGACCGGATGGAGCCCGCATGACCGCCGACGCCGTCAGGTTCGAGGTCGACGGGGTGGCGGTCGAGGCCGCGCCCCGCGCCGGGCAGTGCTTGCGCACGATGCTCCGCGAGACGGGCCGCCTCGAGGTCAAGAAGGGCTGCGACGCGGGCGACTGCGGCGCCTGCTCGGTGCTGCTCGACGGCGAGGCGGTGCATTCCTGCCTCATCCCGGCGGCGCGGCTCGACGGTCGCAGCGTGACGACTGCGGCCGGTCTCGCACCCGGCGACGAGCTGCATCCGGTGCAGGAGGCCCTCGTCGAGCATTTCGGCTTCCAATGCGGGTTCTGCTCGCCGGGTCTGAGCGTGACGGCTTCGACCCTGTGCGCCGACGACCTCGACGACCTCGACCGTCGACTCAAGGGCAACCTGTGCCGGTGCACCGGCTACCGCCCGATCCGCGAGGCCGTCCGCGCCTCGGTGCTCGGCCCCGTGCGCGAGACGGGTGTGCCCTTCTCGGCCGAGGGAGCTCCCGCGGCCCCGCGCGGAGTCGGCCGTTCGGTGTCGCCCGAGGCCGCGCGACGCGTGGTGCAGGGCCGTGAGCCGTACACGTTCGACATCGCCGACACCCCGGCCGGTCCGCCGCTCGTGCTGCGCGTGGTCGGATCGCCGCACGCGCACGCCCGCATCCTCGCGATCGACACGGATGCGGCGCGGGCCGTGCCCGGCGTCGTCGCGGTGCTCACCCCGGCCGACGTCCCCCGCATCCGCTATTCGACGGGCCGGCACGAGCACCGCGAGGACGACCCCGACGACACCCTCATGCTCGACGAGGTCGTGCGCCACGTCGGACAGCGGGTCGTCGCGGTGGTCGCCGAGACCGCCGAGGCCGCCGACGCCGCCCGGCGTCTCGTGCGCGTGGAGTACGAGGTGCTGCCGGCGGTCTTCGACCCCGAGGAGGCACGGAGCGCCGGCGCCCCGCTGCTGCATCCCGACCGCACGCCCGCCGACCGCGTCGACGACGCCGGCCGCAACGTGATCGCGGGACTCCACCGCGAGACGGGCGACACCGCGGCCGCTCTGGCGGCGAGCGCCGCCGTCGTCAGCGGCACCTGGTCGACGCAGCGCGTCTCGCACGCGCAGCTCGAGACGCACGGCTCCGTGGGATGGCTCGACGACGCGGGACGCCTCGTCATCCGCTCCTCCACCCAGGTGCCGTTCCTCGCCCGCGACGAGATCGCCCGGCTGTTCGACCTGCCCACCGACCGGGTGCGGGTGTTCACGGCGCGCGTGGGCGGCGGCTTCGGGGGCAAGCAGGAGATCTTCACCGAGGACCTGGTCGCGCTGGCGGTACTGCGCACGGGCCGACCGGTGGCCTACGAGTTCTCGCGGACGGAGCAGTTCCAGCGCGCGTCGCTGCGGCATCCGATGCGCGTGTCGGTGACCCTCGGCGCCGACACCGACGGCCGGCTGACCGCGATGACGGTGGATCTGCTGAGCGACACCGGAGCCTACGGCAACCATTCGCGCGGGGTCATGTTCCACTCGCTCGCCGAGTCGGTCGCGCTGTACCGCTGCGATGCCGTGCGCCTCGACGCCGAGGTCGTCTACACGAACAACGTCCCCTCGGGCGCCTTCCGCGGATACGGGCTCGGCCAGGTCATCCTCGGCGTCGAGTCGGCGATGGACATGCTCGCCGAGCAGCTCGGCATCGACCCGTTCGAGCTGCGCCGTCGCAACGCGGTCGGACCGGCGGATGCGACGCACGAGCACGACCTCGTCTGGGGCAGCTACGGCTTCGACCAGTGCCTCGACCTCGCCGAGGCCGCGCTGCGACGCGGCAACGAGGTCGTCGCGCCCGACGGCTGGCTCGTCGGCGAAGGCATGGCGGCGGCCATGATCGCGACGATGGCACCGTTCGGCCACATCGCCCACACGACCGCGACGCTGCGTCCCGACGGCTCGTACCTCCTGCGCACCGGCACGGTCGAGTTCGGCAACGGCACGAGCACGGTGCACCGCCAGATCGCGTCGTCGGTGCTGGGCAGCGAGCACCTCGAGGTGCGCAGCGCCGACACCGACGCCGTGCATCACGACACGGGCGCGTTCGCCTCGGCCGGCATCACCGTCGCCGGGAAGGCCCTGCACGCCGCCTGCCTCACCCTGGCCGATCGGATGCGACAGGCCGCGGCCGCGCTCACGGAGACCTCCCCGGCCGACGCGGTGCTGCAGCCCGACGGCTCGGTGCGCACCCCGGTGCGGCTCGTCGGCCCCGCTGAGCTGATCGCCGCCGCCGATCCGGCGCACCGCGACGAGCACGGGCTCACCGCCGACGGCAGCGAGCTCGGCGAACAGCGATCGCTCGCCTTCAACGTCCACGCCGTCCGCGTCGCGGTCGACCCCGAGACCGGATCGGTGCGCATCCTCCAGTCCGTCCAGTCGGCGGACGCGGGGGTCGTGCTCAACCCGGCCCAGTGCCGCGGACAGGTCGAGGGCGGAGTCGCGCAGGGCATCGGCAGCGCCCTGTACGAAGAGGTGATGATCGACGACGGCGGGCGGGTGAGGAACCCGGTGTTCCGCACCTACCGCGTGCCGCAGTCGGCCGACATCCCCGACACCGAGGTCTTCTTCGCCGAGACCGACGACGCGCTCGGACCGTTCGGCGCGAAGTCGATGAGCGAGTCGCCCTACAACCCCGTCGCGCCCGCGATCGGCAACGCGATCGCCCGCGCCCTCGGGCGACGACCCTACGAGCAGCCCTTCAGCCGCGACCGGATCTGGCGGCTGGCTCAGCACGGCCCCCGCTGAGCCGCGACGCGCCGGAAGCCGTCACAGCATCGAAACACGAGCGCGACGGTGACCGAAATATTCAAGCAATAGCTTCAAGCCAGCACCTCCCCGCAGCGGCATCCGTGCACCCGCGCTGCGTTCCTGCACCCGCACACCCGAAGGAGAACCGATGCCCGCACCGCGCATCCGGAAACACCGCCTCGCCGCGACCCTGGCCACCGCCGCCGTCGCCGCCCTCGCCCTCTCGGCCTGCTCGTCGAGCTCCGCCGAGCCCGGCGCATCGGGCTCCGACGACTCCGCGTCATTCGGCGAGATCAGCGTGCAGTACTCGTGGATCAAGAACGAGGAGTTCGCCGGCGAGTTCTACGCCTACGAGAACGGCTACTACGACGAGGCCGGCTTCGACGAGGTCATCGGCATCTCCGGGCCCGACACGGGCGTGGCGAAGCTGCTGTCGGGCACCGTGCAGGTCGCGCTCTCGGACGCCGCCTCGGTAGGCGCCGCCGTCGCCGAGGAGGATGCGCCGCTGAAGATCATCGGCGCGACCTTCCAGAAGAATCCGTTCACGATCCTCTCGCTCGCGGACGGCGGCAACATCGCGACCCCGCAGGACCTCATCGGCAAGACGATCGGCGTCCAGGACTCCAACGCCTCAGTGTTCGCGGCCCTGCTGAACGCCAACGGCATCGACCCGAGGGAGGTCACCGTCGTTCCCGTCGACTTCGACCCGACCCCGCTCATGGACGGCCAGGTCGACGGCTTCATGGCCTACCTCACCAACGAGGCGCTGACCGTCGAGCTCGCGGGCTACGACATCACCAACCTCTCGTACGCCGAGAACGGCGTGCCCTACGTGGCCGAGACGTTCACCGTCACCGACCAGTACCTCGCCGAGAACAAGGAGCTCCTCAAGGAGTTCCTCATCGCCGAGATCAAGGGCTGGACCCAGGTGTTCCAGCAGCCCGTCGACGACACCGTCAGCCTGGTGCAGAAGTACTACAACCAGGCCGCGGAGGAGTCGGAGGACGGCCTCGAGGCCGTGTTCGGCGCCCTCGACCCCGCGAAGACGACCGCCGGCATCGCCGCTCAGAACCTGCTCATCTCGACCGAGGAGACCGAGGCCAACGGCCTCTTCACGATCTCGGACGACCTGAAGCAGCAGACGGTCGACTCGCTCGCCGCCGCAGGCTGGAAGGTCTCGGTCGACGACCTGTTCGACACCACCATCATCGACGAGATCTACGACGAGAACCCGGAGCTGCTGGACTACCTTCCGTAGGTTCGGACGCTTCCCTCCATCACATGACACACGACGACACCCGGGATGCCGGTGCCCCTCGCGGCACCGGCATCCTGATCGACGGCCTCAGCAAGACCTTCCACACCGGCCGCGGCCGGACCGTGACGGCCCTGCAGGACACCCACCTCCACACCGACAAGGGCTCGTTCCTCGCCCTGCTCGGCCCCTCGGGGTGCGGCAAGTCCACCATCCTGCGCATCCTCGCCGACCTCGAGAACCCGACCGCGGGCGAGGTCCGCGTCGACGGCAAGACCCCCCACGAGCTGCGTCGCGACCACGAGCTGGGCATCGCCTTCCAGGACCACGCCCTGCTCCCCTGGCGCAGCGTGCTGGCCAACATCCGCCTGCCCTTCGAGATCGCGGGTCGCACGCCCGATAAGGCCTACATCGACGAGCTCATCAAGCTCGTCGGGCTCACCGGCTTCGAGAAGTCCAAGCCCGCCCAGCTGTCCGGCGGCATGCGGCAGCGCGTGTCGATCGCCCGCGCGCTCGCGCTCAAGCCGTCGGTGCTGCTGCTCGACGAGCCGTTCGGCGCGCTCGACGACATGACCCGGCAGAACCTCAACCTCGAACTGCTGCGCATCTGGACCGAGAAGCCCGCGACGACGCTGCTCGTCACCCACGGCATCTCCGAGGCGATCTTCCTCTCCGACCGTGTCGCGGTCATGTCGCCGCGGCCCGGGCGCGTGGTCGAGATCATCGACGTCGACCTGCCGCGCCCGCGGACTCCCGAGATGATGCGGACTCCCGAGTTCCACGCGCTGGTCGACCGCGCGTCCGAGCTGCTCTTCGGCAGCGACGGCCGCGCCGACGCGGAGTCGTGATGCGCCGCGCCGGAATGCCGACCTGGCTCGCAGGCGTCATCGGGGCCGTCGTGCTGATCGCGGCGTGGTGGCTGCTATCGGTCACGGCGTTCTCGCCGCCCGAGGGCACGACCTTCACCCCCGTCCCCTCGCCGTTCACCGTGTTCGAGACCATCGTCCGCGACGGTCTGGCGCCGTACTGGACGGTGTTCCAGGTCACGATCGGCGAAGCGATGATCGGCTACGTCTGGGGCAACGCGATCGCGCTCCTCCTCGCGTCGACGGTGCTGCTCCTCCCCCGCCTCGAGGTCGTCGTCACCCAGATCGCCGTCGTCAGCTACTGCCTACCCGTCGTCGCCGTCGGCGGCATCGCGATCGTCGTGCTGGGCGGGGCCAAGCGCGCGGGCGATCCGAGCGCGACCGCGATCTTCCTCGCGGCGCTCGCGGTCTTCTTCACCACGGTCGTCGGCGCGCTGCTCGGGTTCAAGGCGGCCGACAAGGCGGCGCTCGATGTCGTGCGCGTCTACGGCGGGTCGCGGTGGACGCAGCTGCGCAAAGTGCGCCTGATCGCCGCCACCCCCGCCATCCTCAACGCGCTGCAGATCGCCGTGCCGAGCGCCTTCCTCGGTGCCATCCTCGGCGAGTACATGGGCGCGATCGACCGGGGCGTGGGCATCACCCTCATCAAGCTGCAGGGCGACCTCGACTCGCCGCGCGTCTGGGCGGTGTTCCTGCTGTCGGCGATCGTCGCCCTCATCGGATACGCGGCCCTCGGCCTCGTCGCGCGTCTCGTCACGCCGTGGGTCTCGGGGAGGTCGGCCGCATGATCGTCGCCCTCCGCCGCTCCGTCGGCCGCTCGCTGATCAACGCCCTCGCGACCGTGCTCATCGTGCTCGCGCTGTGGTGGGCCGTCGTCAACCTCACGGGCATCTCGACCTACGTCGCCAAGGGCCCCGGCGAAGTGTGGGAATTCTTGTTCACCGCCGACGACGCCGCCGAGAACCGCATGGGCCTGTGGCCGCTCATCGGCCAGACCGTGCAGGACGCCGCCCTCGGGTTCGGCGTCGGCATGCTCGTCGCGCTCCTGCTCGCCGTGGCGTTCTCGCTGTCGAAGGCGATCGAGGCGGGCGTCATGCCGCTCGCGCTGCTGCTGCGCTCGGTGCCGCTCGTGGCCATCGCGCCGGTCATCATCCTGATCACGGGCCGCGGCACCGCGGCATCCGTCGCCGTCATCGGCTCGATCGTCGTGCTCTTCCCCGCCCTCGCCTCGATCCTGTTCGGCCTGAGCCGCGCGACGAAGGAGAGCCTCGACCTCGTGCACGTCTACGGCGGCGGACGCCTCGCGCAGCTGCGCAAGGTCAGCGTGCCGGGCGCGCTGCCCTCGCTCTTCGCCGCCGCCCGCGTCTCGGTGCCGGGCGCCGTCACCGGCGCCCTCCTCGCCGAGTGGCTGTCGACGGGGCAGGGCATCGGCGGCATGATCGTGAAGTTCACCGCGACCGCCCGCTTCGACGACCTGTGGGCGTCGGTGGCGATCATCACGCTGCTGACCCTCGTGCTCTACAACCTCGTGCAGATCGCCGAGACCCTCGTCCTCACCCGCATGGGCATGACGACCTCGGTGGCCTGACGGGTCTGCCGAACCAAACCGCGAGACGACACACGCGCAGCTGTCGTCTCGCGGTCCGGAGGGACGGGCGGGCCGAGGGTCAGTGAGGGTGCGTGGGGCGGCGACGCGCGACCTCGGCGAGGCTCTCGTGCAGACGCGCAGACGCCTCGGCGGCCAGGGGGTTCGTCGACGTGCCGCGATCGTCGACCAGGACGCCGCCGACGTACACGCGCGTCAGGTTGCGGGGACTCATCGCGAGCACGTAGCTGCGCACCGGATGCCACAGCGGACCCACATCGGGACGCCGGGGGTCGACCACCACGAAATCGGCCAGCTTGCCCACCTCGAGCGAACCGACCCGGTCGGCGACGCCCATGATCTCAGCCGCACCGAGGGTGTGCAGCCGCAGCACCTGCTCGGGCATCATCGCGAGCGGATCCTGCAGGCGCGCCCGCTGCTGGTAGATGCCCATGCGCATGTTCTGCCAGGGATCCGAGACATCCGTGCACGCCTGATCGTCGAGCCCGATGCCGACCTTCATGCCCTTCGCGAGCATCTCGGGTACCTGCGCGGTCCCCGACGCGAGCCGCCCGTTCGAGGCCGGCTGCCACGACATCGCGGCGCCGCCCGCGACGGCCTCGTCGATGATCTCGGGCGTCGTCTGGATGAAGTGACCGAAGACGAGACCGAGACCGAGCGCCCCGGCATCCCGATACTGCGCGAACTTCGACCGCTGGTGCTCGACCGCCTCCGGCGACTCGAGAAAGTGCGCCTGATTGGTGACGCCGTAGCGGCGCATCGCCTCGACCTCGAGCCACGCCGCCTCCGCGCGGGGCGACCACTGCACCTGGCCCATGATCGACGCGCCGAGCGCGAAATCGGGGTCCATCGCGCGGGTGTGCGCGACCGACGCGGCGAACCGGGCGAAGATCTCGTCGTCGGAGCCGACGGTGACATCCATGCCGATCGAATCGACGAACCGGATGCCGGCGTCGCGCGTCGCGTCGGCCTGACGCGTGTGGTACTCGAGCTCGCGCATACGGGCGTCGCCCACGCGCTTGCCGTCGACCATCGACTCCCAGGACTGCAGCGGGTCGGTGAAGTTGTAGGCGGTGGTCACGCCGTTCGAGAGGAAGTCGAGGGCGCCGTGGAGCGTCGACCAGTAGACGTCATCGGCGGTCATGTGGGCGGTGGTCCCGAGCATCGCGTCGCACCAGCCGTAGAGCGTCTCGGCGACCCCGAGTCCGCGCAGACCCGAGGTGAACAGGTGCGAGTGGCTCGAGACGAACCCGGGGGCGACGAACGAGCCTCCGGCGTCGAGGATCTCGTCGGCGGTGGTGCCCACGGGCGGATCCCCGGCGCCGATGGCGGCGATGCGCCCGTCGTCGTCGACGAGCATCCATCCCTCCTCGATGTAGCCGGGGTCGTCGGTGCCGGCGGGCACCGTGATGAGGCGGGCGTGGGTCACGAGCAGGCGCATACCCGCACGCTACCGAGCCCATGTTTCGCCCTCGGGTCAGGGGTATTGCGCCCGCGCGGTGGCGATCTCGCGGGTCGCCGGCCGGGTCAGGCGGCGGCGCGGCGGTCGGCGGCGAGGTGCAGGACGGATTCGGCGAGGGCGCGGATGCCGCGGGCGACGTCAGCGGTGGAGACGTCCTCGTCGGGGTGGTGGCTGATGCCGTCGGGGTTGCGCAGGAACAGCATCCCGATGCCGGTGAGACCGCCGAGAGCCATGCCGTCGTGCCCCGCCCGGCTGAAGATCGCGGGCGGCTCGTCGGTCACCTCGCCCGCCGCCGCGCGGATGCCCTCGCGGACGACGTCCTGCAGCAGCGGCGCGCAGGCGACCGCCGCGGCGTTGTGGATCTCGCGGTGCTGCCAGCGCAGTCCGCGACGGCCCATGATCTCGTCGAGCTCGGCGGCGAGCCGCTGCCAGACGCGGTCGCGCTCACCGTCGAACTCGCCCCGCAGGTCGAGGGAGAACTGCACCTCGCCGGGCACGATGTTCACGCCGCCCGGGAACGCCTCGAACTGGCCGACCGTCCCGATGATGTGATGCTCGGCCCGGCAGATCCGCTCGACCGCGAGAGCCGCCTCGGATGCGCCCAGCAACGCGTCGCGCCGCATGTCGTAGGGCGTGCCTCCGGCGTGCCGCGCCTCGCCCTCGACCGACAGCAGGAAGCGTCGGGCCGAGGCGATCGACGAGACGACGGCGAGCGATTCGCCGCTCCGGTGCAGTTGCGGGCCCTGCTCGATGTGCGCCTCGAGGTAGCCGACGAGCTCGTCCGACCGGCGAGCCGCCTCGCCGACCCGCCCGGGGTCGAGGCCGAACTCCCGGAAGGCCTGGGCCAGGGTCGTCCCCTCGACGTCGGCGAGGTCCCACCACCCGTCGTCCCAGACACCGCCGACGGCCGACGACCCGAGCAGCGCCTTGCCGAAGCGCGTGCCCTCCTCGTCCCAGAACGCGGCGACCTCGAGGGCGAACGGCAGGGGCGAACGCCACGACGAGCCGTCGTCGTCGGCGGGCTCGCGCAGCATCCGCACGACCTCGATCCCCATCAGGACACCCACGATGCCGTCGTAGCGCCCGGCGTCGGCCACCGTGTCGAGATGCGAGCCGATCATGAGCGCGGGCTCGTCGCCGGCGGTGTCGAGTCGGCCGATCTGATTGCCGGCGGCATCCTGGCGCGTGGTCATGCCGACCTCCCGCATCCATTCGGCGGCGAGACGGTTGACACGGGCGTGCTCGGGCGAGAGGTAGACGCGCTCGATCCGGTCGGGGGCCGCGCTGATGCGCGCGAGATCGTCGCAGCGCGACATCACCCGTCGTGCCGCGTCGGCGATGCGTTCGGGCGATACGGGGAGCAGAGCGGATGCCACGGCTCAATGTCCCCGGTAGACGTCCGCTGCCGCCTCGACCCCTCCGGCGACCGGCACGGCGGCGCCGTAGCGGCGCAGCACCGCCTCGAGCGCCGAGAGGGTGGTGAGCACGGCGTCCTGCCGCGCGTTGTAGCCCATCGTCCCGATGCGCCACACGCGTCCGTGGAGCGGACCGAACGACGTGCCGATCTCGATGCCGAAGTCGGTCAGCAGCGCTGCGCGCGCCTCGTCGCAGGGCACTCCGTCGGGGATCTCGACGGCCACGACGTTGTTCATCTTGCGCGCGATGTCGCCGAAGACGGTGAGGCCGAGCGCCTGCACGCCGGCGAGCATCGCGGCGCCCGCGAGCCGGTGGCGCGCGATCACCTCGTCGCGCCCCTCGAGCAGCAGCACGCGGGCGCATTCGCGCGCCCCGTAGAGCATCGACGTCGCCTCGGTGTGGTGGTTGAGACGGCGCGGCCCCCAGTAGTCGAGGATCATGCCGAGGTCGAAGTAGTTCGACCGCACGAAGTCACTCGCGTCCGGATCGCCGGGCTCGCGGATGCCGGCTTCGATGCGCGCCCGCGACCGCACGACCTCGACGGCGCGCTCGCTGAGGGTGATGGGCGCCGATCCGCTCGGTCCGCCGAGGCACTTCTGCAGCCCGGCGGTGGCGGCATCCAGGCCCCAGTCGTCGGCGTCGAACTCGTTGCCGCCGAGCGAGGCGGTCGCGTCGGAGTAGAACAGCACCCCGTGCTTCGCGCAGATCGCGCCGATCTCGTCGAGCGGCTGGTTCATGGTCGTCGACGTGTCGCCCTGCACGAGCGCGAGCAGCGTGGGCTTGACCCGCACGACGGCCTCTTCGATCGCGGCGGGCGTGAAGACCTGCCCCCACTCGGTCTCGATCGTGTGCACCTCGGCGAGCGCGCGCTCCGCGATCTCGGCGAGCAGGTGCCCGAAGCGTCCGAAGATCGGCACGAGCACACGGTCGCCGGGCCGGACGAGCGAGACGATCGCCGCCTCGATGCCGGCGCGGCTCGTGCCGTCGACGAGCATCGTGGCGTCGTTGCGCGTGTTCCAGACCGCACGGTAGAGCTCCTGCGTCTCGGTCATCGTCCGCGTCATGAACGGGTCGTACTGGCCGACGAGCGCGGCCGACATCGCGGTGAGCACGCTGGGGTACGCCGAGATCGGCCCGGGGCCCATGAGCAGGCGAGCGGGCGGGTCGATGGGTCCGGGGATCTGAACGGTCGGGTTCGTCATGGCGTGTCCATCCGGGGGTCGAGGAGCGAGAACAGGCGGCGGGCGAGCCGCACGAGGGCGAGGTCGGTGCCGGCGCGCGAGACGAGGCAGACGCCGACGGGCGCCGGTCCCAGCGGCGACGGCACGGTGAGCAGGGGCACCGAGATCGCGGGGAGCCCGGCGACGGCGGCCGGCGTCGTCATCCGCAGTGTGTCACGGCGCAGCAGGTCGAGCGCCTCGCCGCCGGCGGTGCGCGCAGGTGCGGCTCCGGGGACGGTCGGCAGCAGCAGCACCGCGTCGTCGACGACGGCACGCAGGCGGTCGGCGAGAGGGGCGAGGGCGGCGCGCGCCCGCTTCTCGTCGTCGGGTGTCACGGCGGCGGCGGTGCGGAAGCGGTCGGCGACGGCGGCTCCCACCGCGCCGGGATGCTGCACGAGCCAGTCGCCGTTGTTGCGCCAGGCCTCCGCGCCCTGCACGGTGCGGAACGCGTCGAGGTAGGCGTCGAGGTCGCCGATCGACACGCGGCCGACCGAGACCGCGGCTCCCGTGGCCGTGACGCGGTCGAGCAGCTCGGCGAACGCGCGCCGGGTGGCGGGCTCGGCGGCCGCGAGGATCTCGTCGGGCACGAGGAGGCGCGTCGGCAGCTCGTCGTCCGGCTCGCCGTGCACGCTCTCGGTCGACTCCGAGCCGGCGTACCCGAGGCACCACTCGGCGACGCGCTCGAGCGTCGATCCGTCGCGGGTCAGCCATCCGACGGTGTCGAAGCTCTGCGCGAGGGGCAGCATGCCCTGCCGGGGCACAAGGTCGTGCGTGGTCCGCAAGCCCCAGAGCCCCTGGTACGAGGCGGGTACCCGCACCGATCCGGCGGTGTCGGTGGCGAGGGCGACATCGGCATGCCCGGCCGCGACGGCGGATGCCGGCCCGCTCGACGAGCCGCCCGGGAGCGCTCCGGGCAGCGCGGCGTTCGGCGGCGTGCCGTAGTGGGTGTTGTCTCCGGCGACGGAGTAGGCGAACTCGTCGGTGCGCGCGATGCCGCGCAGCGACGCTCCGCCGCGCAACAGGTCGCCGACCGCGGGCGCCGTGGTCGTCTCGGCGCGGGCCGAGGCGAGGAACGTCGGGTTGCCCGCCCCGATGCGGTAGCCGCGGATCGCGAAGAGGTCTTTGACGGCGACGGTCAGCCCGGCCAGCGGACCTTCCCAGGCGCCCTGGTAGAGCGGGTCGCCCACGGTGCGCCAGATCGACCGGTCGAACGCCTGCGGCCGCGGGGTCACGTGTGCGGCGGTGATGAGCCAGCGACCGTCGATGCGCTGCCAGAGCTGGGTCTGCAGGCCGGTGCCACCTGCGGCGTAGCGGGAGACCGAGATCAGCAGAGCGACGTCAGGGGCGAGCGGCCGGTACTCGATCCGTTCGATCTCGCGCGCCGCGACCCCGCCGCGCGCCCCGCGGAATGCGCTGATCGCATCGTGGCCGACGAGCAGGCCCCCGGCATCCGCCCGCATCGTGCCGGCTCCGGGGGCGAACGCGGCGTCGAGCGCCGCGAGGTCGTTCTCGACGATGGCGCGCTCGTAGTCGGCGAACGCCGCCGCGAGATCGGCGGGCATGCCGCCGGCCGGGGCGCCGTCGTTCGGCGCATCGCCGTGGGCGCGACCGGTCACGACGCGTCCTCGCCGACGGCGACGAGAGTGCCGCCGCGCGAGAGCAGCCGCCCGCCCGGAACGCCCGCGGCATCCATGGCATCGGCAACATCGACGCCGGCCTCGAACACGACCTCGCCTCGGAGCCAGGTGCGGCGCACCCGTCCCGTCAGCACGCGGCCGTCGTAGGCCGAGATCGGGTTGCGGTGACGCAGCTCGCGCGCGTCGACGCGGACGACGTCGTCGGGGGCGAAGACGGCGAGGTGCGCGGGCGCGCCCACGGCGATGCGCCCGACGGCGAGGCCCGCGACGACAGCGGGTCCTGTCGTGAACAGCGGCAGGATCGTCTCGAGCGGGATGCCGCGCTCGCGCGCCTCGGTCCAGACCGCCGACAGCCCGACCTGCAGTCCGGAGATGCCGCCCCAGGCGAGCCCGAAGTCGCCGTCGCCTGCGCGCTTGAGGTCGACGGTCGAGGGCGAGTGGTCGCTGACGATCGCGTCGATCGTGCCATCGACGATGCCCTCCCACAGGAGGTCGCGGTTCGAGGCCTCGCGGATGGGCGGGCAGCACTTGAACTCGGACGCGCCGTCGGGGATCTCCTCGGCGATGATCGTGAGGTAGTGCGGGCAGGTCTCGACCGTGAGGTCGATTCCGTCCGCGCGGGCCGCACGGATGGCGGGCAGTGACCGGGCGTCGCTCAGGTGCAGGATGTGCGCCCGGCCGCCGGTCGCGCGCGCGGCCTCGATGACGGCGTCGATCGCCGACGCCTCGCTCGTCGCCGGGCGCGACGCGAGAAAGGCGTCGTATCCGCGGCCGAGCGCGCCGTCGGCACCGAGCAGCTCGGGGTCCTCGGCGTGCACGATGAGCCGCGAGCCGAGCGCCGCGATCTCGCCCATGGCCTGGCGCAGCTGAGCACGGTCGAGGTGTCCGAACTCGTCGACGCCCGACGGCGCGAGGAAGCACTTGAACCCGTAGACGCCGGCCTCGTGCAGGGGGCCGAGCTCCCCCAGGTTCTCGGGCACCGCCCCGCCCCAGAACCCGACGTCGACGTGCGCGGATGCCGCGGCGGCGGCACGCTTGACCTCCAGTGCGCCGGCGGTCGTGGTCGGCGGGATGGAGTTCAGCGGCATGTCGACGATCGTCGTGACACCGCCCGCCGCCGCGGCCCGCGTCGCCGAGCCGAAGCCCTCCCACTCGGTGCGTCCGGGCTCGTTGACGTGCACGTGCGAGTCGACGAGCCCGGGCAGCAGCACAGCGTCGGCGGCGACGCGCACCTCGGCGGCGTCGGCGACGGCGGCGTCCTCGTCGAGCATCGCGACGACGAGGCCGTTCTCGACGACGACGGCTGCGGGGACGAAGGCCGTGCCGTCGAAGACGCGGCCGGCGCGCACGACGAAGCGGGACGGGGACGATGCGGTCACGAGATCTCCGGGCGGGGTCGGGGGCGAGGAACGACGGCGGGCGCGCGATGCGCAGAGCCCGATGTCAATATAAAGCTATGGGTTAACGCAGCCGCGGCGGTTACCCCGATGTAACGCTCTCGTGACGACGCGGCGGGGCGGCGTACTCCTCGCGCTTGCTCGTCCCCACCCGCATCCGCACCATCGCCGACGCGAGCCCGACCGCCGCGCCGACCCCGTCGACCACGGGAACGCCGACGCGCTCCGTCAGGGCGTGGCAGAGATCGGCCATCCCGGCGCAGCCGAGCACGATGACGTCGGCCCCGCCCGCCACCTCGGCGGCGCACAGCGCCGCGATGCGCTCGAAGGCATCCGACCCGGTGTCCTCGAGATCGAGCACCGGGATGCCGGAGGCGACCAGCGAGGCGCAAGCCGACGTCATCCCGTAGCGGGCGAGCAGATCGCGCGCCCGGCCGAGCGTCCGGCCGAGCGTCGTGACCACGGCGAACCGACGACCGGACAGGGTCGCGACGTGCATCGCGGCCTCGGCGATGCCGATGACGGGAACGTCGACGAGCTCGCGCGCGGCGTCGAGTCCCGGGTCGCCGAAGCACGCGATGACGTACGCGTCGCTTCCGCCGACGGCGAGGTCGGCCTCGATGATGTCGACGACCGAGCGGGCGGCGGTGATCTCGTCGAGATGGCTCTCGATCGCGGCCGCGCCGTCGGTCGGATGCGCGGCGACTACCTCGACCCCGGGCCCGGCGACCTCCCGGGCGGCGACGGCGATCTTGTCCGTCATCGCCCGGGAGGTGTTGGGGTTGATCAGCGTGATCCTCACGCGGCGCCCTCCGGCGCGGACTCGGGCAGGGTGCCGTCCGAGATGCCCTCGGTCTCGCCCGCGAACGTCGGGACCTGCGGGTCGAGCCGCTCGAACACCACGAACGCGGCGAACGCGAGGCCGCATCCGATGAACCAGGTGAAGTTCCCGATCCACGAGACGTCGAACAGCCCCATGTCGGCGAACGTCTTGGGCAGGATCGCGAGCAGGATCGTCGGGATGCCGGCCACGAGGAGCGTCTTCATCGCGTTCGGGTTGTACCCCTTGCGGTACCAGTACGCCCCGATCTCGCTCATCGTGAACATGTCATCGGTGCGGATCCGCTGCTTGGCCGCGATGTAGTACCCCGCGACCAGCAGGCCGAACAGCGGGCCGATGAGGGCCGCGAGGATGCCGAGGGAGTAGTGGATGGCGGTGGCGTCGGAGTACCAGTTCCAGGGCGTGAGGAACACCGATCCGACCGCGGCGATCATGCCGCCCATGCGCCACGAGATCTTCTGGGGCGCGACGTTGGAGAAGTCGAAGGCGGGCGCGATGAAGTTGGCGACGATGTTGATGCCGACCGTCGCGGTGACGAAGGTCAGCCCGCCGAGCAGGATCGCGAAGGGGGTGTCGATCGCCTCGACGGTGTGGATGGGGTCGAGGAGCAGCTCGCCGAACACCGGCACGGTCGCGGCGGCGGTGAGCACGGTCAGGATCGAGAAGAACAGGAAGTTCACCGGAAGGCCCCAGAAGTTGCCCTTCTTGACCTGGCTGAACGAACGGCCGTACCGCGCGAAGTCGCCGAAGTTGAGCATCGGGCCGGCGAAGTATGCCACCACGATGCCGACCGCCATGGCCATGAGGCCGAGGGTGCCCCAGAGGTCGTGCGGCGCCGCCGCCGGGTCGGAGAGGTTCAGGTCGATGTTCTCCCAGCCGGCCTGGCTCACGAGGTACACCGCGAGCACGATCATCACGACGTAGACGGCGGGGCCGGCCCAGTCGATGAAGCGGCGGATGACCTCCATGCCGTTCCAGAACAGCGCGACCTGGGCGACCCAGAGGATCGAGAAGGAGATCCACCCGAGCGCCGAGAGCCCGAGGAAGCCCACGTCGAGCAGCGCCGCGGAGCCGGGGATGAACTTCAGGAAGATGATGTTCAGCGACTGCGCCGCCAGGAAGGTCTGCACGCCGTACCAGGCGATCGCGATGATGCCCCGGATGATCGCGGGGATGTTCGCGCCGCGCACCCCGAAGATGGCGCGGTTCACCACGGGATAGGGCACGCCCGTCTTCTGACTGGGCTTGGCGACCATGTTCGCGAAGACCTGCACGATCACGATGCCGACGACGAGAGCCACGAGCACCTGCCATGCGGCGATGCCGAGCGCGAAGAGCGACCCCGCCGTGACGTAGCCGCCGACCGAGTGCACGTCCGACATCCAGAAGGCGAAGATGTTGTACCAGGTCCACCTCTGCTTGCGGAGCGGGGCGAGATCCTCGTTCGACAGTCGGGGGTCGTAGCCCCGATCGGGAACCGTCGTCTCGGCGGGCAGGATGTTCGGAGGAGCGGTCATGGCGTCGGAACCTTCCAGGAGGGGATCTGGAAAGTGAAGCTATGGGTTAATCGATCCCGGCGGGTTTCGCTGATGTAACGACGGTGTGAAGTTGGAGCTTCACAGCGGTCGCGCTCGGACGCCGCCGCAGCCCGTTTAGACTCGGCGGCATGTCAGAGCTCGCGCTGGGGACCGGGACCGAGGTGGGCGTCCGGCTGCGCGAGCTTCGGCGGCAGCGAGGGATGTCGGCACGTGCCGTCGCCGCCGCGCTGGGCATCAGCCCCAGCGCGGTGTCGCAGATCGAGCGCGGCGTGCTGCAGCCGAGCGTCTCGCGGCTGCTCGCCATCACCGACGCCCTCGGCGTGCCCCTCGCCGCCGTCTTCGAGAGCGGTGGCGAGGCCCCCGCCGCTGCGCTCGCGGCGGAGATCGACGGATTCTCGCTGGTCCGCGCCGCCCAGGCCACGACGGTCGAGCTCGGCGACGGAGTGACCTTCCGCCGCCTGTCCCCCGGACCGAGCCCGGGAATCGACTACTTCCAGTCGACCTATCCGCCCGGGTCGTCGGCCCACCGCGACACCGACCTCTTCCGGCACGACGGGTACGAGGTCGGCACCATGCTCTCGGGCGAGCTGACGATCGATTTCACCGATGAGCGGGTCGTGCTGCGTCCCGGCGACACGATCAGCTACCCGTGCTCGCGACCGCACCGCATCCACAACGACGGCGACGAGACCGCCGTCGCGACCTGGCTGATCGTCCACGGGCCCGCGTGAGCTCGGTCGGACGCCGGCGCGCGCGAGGCGCCAGGGTCTCAGCGCCCCGTCGCGCCGTCGACCGGCCCCGTCGACCCGACGACCGTGAGCCACGTCGCGACCGCGACGCTGTCGGTGCGGTTCGCGACGCGGTGCGGTCGGGATGCCGCGAACGAGAGCGACTCGCCCGGGCCGAGCTCGACCTCGCCGTCGGCGAACTCGAAGGTGAGCGTCCCCGTCACGACGAGCCCGCTCTCGTAGCCTGCGTGGACGAGGAGGCCGCCGTCGGCGCTCGAGCTCGCGCCCGGCGGGTAGGTCGACTCGAAGTGCTCCACGCCACTGATGGGCACGGGCGTCAGCCGCCGGTAGGTGACGCCGCCGCCGAGGTGCGCCGTGGTCTCGGTGCCGACGCGGGCGACGAAGACGCCGGGGACGGGCTCGTTCAGCTCGCCGGGGGCATCGGCATCGGGGATCACCGCGACGGCGTGATCGTCGAAGATGACCGACACCGGAGCGCCCAGCACCCCGACGAGCTCGACGAGCCGGTGAACCGACGGCTGCATCGCACCCGTCTCGATCTGCGACAGGGCGCTCGCCGAGATGCCCATCTCCTGCGCGACCGAGGCGAGCGAGCGCCCCGTCCGGGTGCGCAGCGCCCGCAGGCGGCGCCCGATCGACGCGGGAAGGTCGGGCTCGGCGCGCTGCGGTTCCACGGCACGATGATATGTAACGCAGGAGAAACGCGGTGACAGTACCGTGACGCGCATGCACCTCGACGAGTTCCACGCCCTCAGCGCGGACGATGCCCGACGCGTCGTCGCCGTCTGGGCCCCCATCCCCCGCTGGGTCGAGACCCTGGTCGCCGGGCGGCCGTACCGCGACGTCGCGGAGCTGGGCGCCCGGGCGCGGGCCGAGTCGGCGCACTGGAACGAGGACGACCTCGATGCCGCGCTCGCGCATCATCCGCGCATCGGCGCCCGCGTCGACGAGCCGGGTGCCGAGGGCGACGCGTCGCGATCCGAGCAGGCCGCGATGCGGTCGGCATCCGATGACGACGCCGCCGCGATCGCGGCGGGCAATCGGCGCTACGAGGAGCGGTTCGACCGTGTCTTCCTCATCCGGGCGGCCGGCCGGACCCCGGGCGAGATGCGCGCCGAGCTCGAGCGGCGCCTCGGCAACGACGACCGCGCCGAGACGGCCGAGGCCCTCGGCCAGCTGGCCGAGATCGCGCTGCTCCGCCTGTCGCAGACCGTCACCGCGGAGGCGCCGGCATGACCCACCTGACCACTCATGTGCTGGACGCGGCGACCGGCACTCCCGCTGTCGACGTGGCGATCGAGCTCGCCGACGCCCGCGGAGCCGTCATCGCGACGGGCTCGACCGATGCCGACGGACGGCTCGCGCTCGGGCCCGACCGGCTCGAGCCGGGAATCTACGCGCTGACGTTCGACACGGGCGGGCACTTCGCCCGGTCCGGCACCGCGACCTTCTACCCGTCGGCGACCGTCAGCTTCACCGTCGGCGACGAGCCCCACCTGCACGTGCCGCTGCTGCTGAGCCCGTTCGCGTACTCGACCTACCGCGGCAGCTGAACCCCGCGCTCACGCACCTTAAGCGCTGGCTTAACAAGGTCGTTACACGGCCTTCACCTCGCGAGCGATCGGAAACCGTTGAATGACGGCAGTCCTCTGCACCGCCGTCCTCCTCCGATCGGAACCCCATGCGCGCACGTTCACCCCGCGTCGTCCTCCTGGCCGCCGTCTCCCTCGCCGCCCTCGTCCTCGCCGGCTGCAGCTCCGCCGGCGACGACGCCGCGGGCGATGACGGCGTCGAGACCGTCAAGGTCGGCACCCTGCGCGGCCAGCCGCACTTCTACCAGCCGTTCCTCTACGCCGACCACGCCGTCGACGGCGTCGAGTTCGAGGTCGTGACGCTCGACACCACCCCGGCACTCTCCGACGCGCTCGTCTCGGGCAGCATCGACTTCGCGATCACCGGCGTCACCCCGACCATCTCGTCGATCTCGCAGAACCGCGACCTGCGCATCGTCGCGAGCGCCGCCGACGGCGGGTCGGGCTTCATCGGCAACGGCGAGACCTCCCTCGCCGAGCTCGCGGGCTCGCAGATCGGCATCGTCCAGGGCTCGGCGCAGGAGGTCGCGCTGCGACTGCTCATCGACGAGGCCGGCATGTCACCCGACGACTTCGAGCTCACCCCGATCCCCGTCCCCGAGATGGCTTCGGCCTTCGCGAGCGGCGACATCGACGCCTTCATGGGAGTCGAGATCGGCGTCTCGATCGCGAAGGCCGCCGGCGGCACCGAGGTCGTCGACCCCTACTCCACCCCCATCGGGCGCGTGAACATCGGACTCGTCACGACCGGCGAGCTGATCGAGGAGAACCCCGAGCTGGTGCAGCGAGTCGTCGACACCCACGCCGCGACGACGGCCTACATGGCCGACAACATCGAGGAGTGGCTGCCCGGCATGGTCGAGGAGTTCGGCGGCGACGAGGAGGTCCTCACCTCGGCGCTCGAGAACTTCTGGCTGCGGTCGGACCTCTCGGACGAGTACGTCGGCCAGCTCGAGGCCCTCGCCGGAGCCATGGCCTCGATCGGCCTGATCACCTCGACGCCGACCGCCGACACGATCGTCGACACGAGCTTCGCCGACTGACCCGCGGGGAGAAGCACCATGACCGACACCGTCCCGTCCGGGCGCACCGACGACGCAGCCGTCGTCGCCGGTGCGCCGGCGAGCGCACCGGCGCACCGGCGCCGCCCGCCGGCACGCCGACCCAACCAGCGGGCAGCTCTCTACCGGTTCCTGCTCGGCCTGCCGGTGCCGTTCCTCTTCGTCGTCCTGTGGCAGATCGGCCGCGACCAGGAGTGGGAGATCCCGCTCATCGGCATCCGGATGGCGTTCCTGCCGACGCCCGCCGAGGTCGTGACGTCGCTGTGGGACTACGGGTTCGGCGGCGTGAACGACGACGCCTTCTCGGGGGACCTCTGGGTCAACCTCGGCACGTCGGCGCTGCGCGTGCTGGTCGGCTTCGCGATCGCCGCGGCCATCGCGATCCCCCTCGGGATCGTCATGGGCCGCTCGTACACGATGGACGGCCTCTTCGACCCCTTCATCAACCTCTTCCGCCCCATCCCGGCGACGGCGTGGGTCCCGCTGGTCGGGCTGCTGATCGGCTGGGGCGACCAGGCGACGATCTTCCTCATCGCCCTCTCGGCGTTCTTCCCGATCGTGCTGGGAGCCATCAGCGGGTCGAAGGAGGTGCCGCAGCGGCTGGTCGAAGCCGGTCGGATGCTGGGCGCCCGGCGCAGCGAGATCCTGACGCAGGTGGTCGTCCCCGCATCGGCGCCGTCGATCATGAACGGCCTGCGGGTCGGCCTCGGCATCGCCTGGGTCGTGCTCGTGCTCGGCGAGTCGGTGGGGGTGAACGTCGGCCTCGGGTCGGCCATCATCCTCGCCCGCGACGTCGTGCGCACCGACATGGTCGTCGTGGGGATGGTGACGATCGGCGCCGCCGGCTTCCTCTCCGACCGCATCCTCGTCGGGGTCTTCCGTCTCGCGACGCGCGGCCGACCCCTCATCAAGTGACTGGAGCGACGATGACCGACATCATCTCCCCCGCGGCGGATCTCGCCGCCGACACCTCGGCCTCCGTCGAGATCGTGGATCTGGGCAAGCGCTACGGTCCCGAATGGGCGGGCACCCAGGCCGTCGCCGGCGTCGACCTGAGCATCGCCTCGGGCGAGTTCGTCGCGATCGTCGGGGCCTCCGGATGCGGCAAGAGCACGGTGCTGCGCATCCTCGCCGGCTTCGAGGAAGCAAGCAGCGGCTCGGTCTCGGTCGGCGGCGCCCCGGTCACGCGTCCCGGGCCGGATCGCGGAGTGGTCTTCCAGGACTACGGGCTGTTCCCGTGGCTCACCGTGCGCGAGAACATCGCGTACGGCCCCCGGCGCCGGCGCCTCCCCCGTGCGCGGGTGAACGAGCTGGTCGACCGCTTCCTCGCAGCCGTCGGGCTGACCCGGTTCGCGGCCAAGTACCCGGGGCAGTTGTCGGGCGGGATGCAGCAGCGCGTCGCGATCGCACGCGTGCTGGCCAACGAGCCCCGCGTGCTGCTCATGGATGAGCCGTTCGGCGCCCTCGACGCGCTGACGCGTTCCGACCTGCAGGCCGAGCTCAAGCGCATCCACCTCGAGACGCGCACGACCGTCGTCTTCATCACCCACTCGATCGAGGAGGCCGTCTTCCTCGCCGACCGGGTCGTCGTGATGACCGGTGGCGCGTCGCACGGGGTGCCGGGGCACATCAGTCGCATCGTCGAGATCGACCTGCCCCCGCAGCGCGACATCCTCTCGCCGGCGTTCACCGAGTACAAGCGCATCATCTCCGACCTCGTGCACGAGCCGGTGGCGGCGGCATGAAGGTCATCGTGATCGGCGCCGGCGTCGGCGGTACGAGCGCCGGCATCGCCCTGCAGCGGCTCGGCCACGACGTCGTCGTCTACGACCGGATGCGCGAGAACCGGCCGGTCGGCGCGGCGCTGTCGCTCTGGTCGAACGGCGTGAAGGTGCTCAACTGGCTGGGAGTGGGGCCGGAGGTCGCGGCGCTCGGCGGTGCGCTCGACCACATGGCCTACCGCGACGGCATCACGGGCGAGGAGCTGTGCCGGTTCTCGCTCGCGCCGGTCGAACAGCAGACCGGGCAGCGCGCGTACCCCGTCGCACGCGCAGACCTGCAGAACCTGCTGATGGAGCGGTTCGGCACCGACCGGATCCGGCTCGGCATGCAGCTCGTCGGCATCGACGACGACGGCACGACCGTCACCGCGACGTTCGCCGACGGCACCACCGATACCGCCGACATGCTCATCGGCGCCGACGGCGCCCGGTCGTTCACGCGCGACTACGTCACCGGCGCCGACGAGCCGCCGATCGAGCGGACGTACGCCGGGTACACGAACTACAACGGACTCGTCGCGTTCGACGGACGCATCGGGCCCGACGACCAGTGGACCACCTACGTCGCCGAGGGCAAGCGGGCGGCCGTCATGCCGATCGCCGGCGGACGTTTCTACTACTGGTTCGACATCCCGCGCCCCTCCGGCGAGGACGGCGACGCCCTCGCCGAGCTGCACGAGGCGTTCGCGCACTGGGCCCCCGGCACGCGGGCGCTGATCGAGGCGATCGAACGCGAGGGCTCGCTGAACCGCGTCGAGATCTGGGACATCGACCCCTTCGACACCTGGACCCGCGGACGCGTCGCGATCCTCGGAGACGCGGCGCACAACACGACGCCCGACATCGGACAGGGCGCATGCTCGGCGCTGGAGGACGCCTTCGCCCTCGGCATCGCGGTCGCGACCGACACCGTGTCGGTCGAAGACACGCTGCGGCGCTATGCCGCGTCGCGCGTCGAGCGGGCCGGTGACCTCGTGCTGCGGGCCCGCGCCCGCGCGGCCGAGACGCACGGCGCCGACCCGGAGGTCACCGCGAATTGGTATCGGGGCCTGCGCGGCACCGACGGGGCCGGCATCATCCGCGGCATCGTGGGCAACATCGCGGGCAGCCCGATCAACCTGGGGGCCGGCGTGCTCTGACGGCGCCCCGCCCGCGAGGGCGCGAGCGAGGTCAGACGCGGAAGATCGTGTGCACCGGACCGCAGACGTCCTGTCCGCCGAGCTCGGTGAGCTCCATCAGCACGGCGGTCCCGACGGTCCGGTGGCCGAGGCCTTCGAGCAGGCGCTGGGCGGCACGCAGGGTTCCCCCCGTGGCCAGCACGTCGTCGACGAGCAGCACGCGGGTGCCGCGGGGCAGGTCGTCCGCCATCTCGATCGTCGCCTGACCGTACTCGAGGTCGTACGAGACGGATGCCGCCGGGCGCGGCAGCTTGCCCGCCTTGCGGATCGGCACCATGCCGACGCCGCTCGCGGCGGCCACCGCACCGGCGATGAGGAATCCGCGTGCCTCGACGCCGGCGACGACGTCGAACTCGCGGGCGAAGGGCGTGATGATCGCGTCGATGACGGTGCGCAACGCGGTCGCGTCGGCGAGCAGCGGCGAGATGTCGCGGAAGAGGATGCCCGGTTCGGGGAAGTCCGGGATGAGCGCGATGAGCGACTCGGCGTGCTCGAGGGGGTCGGAAGTCACCGAACCACCCTAGGCCTGTTTCGAGAGGCCTCCGACGGCGACGACACGACTGCAAGCGCTTGCACTAGAGTGAGCGCCATGACCTCCTCCTCCGTGGACACGGCGGCATCGACCCTCGCCCCGATCGGGATCTCCCGGCCCGGCGCCGAGTGGTGGCGCACCGCCGTCATCTATCAGATCTACCCCCGCTCGTTCGCCGACGCGTCGGGTGACGGCATCGGCGACCTCGCCGGCATCACCTCGCGCCTGGGCGACCTCGCCGACCTCGGCGTCGACGCCGTCTGGCTCAGTCCCTTCTTCCGGTCGCCGCAGAAGGATGCCGGGTACGACGTCTCCGACTACTGCGACGTCGACCCGCTCTTCGGCACGCTCGCCGACTTCGACACCATGCTCGCGGAGGCGCACGACAGCGGCATCCGGGTCATCGTCGACCTCGTCCCCAACCACTCGTCCGACCAGCACGCGTGGTTCCAGCAGGCCCTCGCCGCCGAACCCGGCAGCCCCGAGCGCGCGCGCTACATCTTCCGCGACGGCAAGGGCGAGAACGGCGACGAGGCTCCCAACAACTGGGAATCGGTCTTCGGCGGCCCCGCCTGGACCCGCACGACGAACCCCGACGGCACGCCGGGCCAGTGGTACCTGCACCTCTTCGACTCGACCCAGCCCGACTTCGATTGGTCCAACCCCGAGGTGGGCGACGAGTTCGAGCGCATCCTCCGCTTCTGGCTCGACCGCGGGGTCGACGGTTTCCGCGTCGACGTGGCCCACGGACTGGTCAAGTCCGACGGTCTGCCCGACTTCGTGCCCGCCGAAGACGCCGGATCGATGGGCGGCGACAGCCTCGATGTCCCCTACTGGGGCCAGGAGGGCGTCCACGACATCTACCGCCGATGGAACCGCATCCTCGCCGAGTACGAGGGCGACCGGGCCCTCTGCGCCGAGGCGTGGCTGCCCACGGTCGACGAGACCGCTCTGTGGGTGCGCCAGGACGAGATGCACCAGGCGTTCAACTTCCCGTACCTGCAGACCGAGTGGGATGCCGACCACCTCACCGAGGTGATCTCCGAGTCGCTGCGCGCCTTCCCCGCCGTCGGCGCGCCGGCCACCTGGGTGCTGTCGAACCACGACGTCGTCCGCCACGCCTCGCGCCTGGCGCTGACGGCCGAGAACCCCCAGGGCCACGGCCTCGGACCCGACTCCCCCGGCCAGCCGGACCCTGTCGTGGGCCTCGCCCGCGCCCGCGCCGCGACGACGCTCATGCTGGCCCTCCCCGGCTCGGCGTACCTGTATCAGGGCGAGGAGCTCGGGCTTCCCGAGGTCGTGCACCTGCCCGACGACGCTCGTCAGGACCCGACCTGGTTCCGCACCGACGGCGAGCGCTACGGCCGCGACGGATGCCGCGTCCCGATCCCGTGGGAGGCCGACGCCCCCGGCTACGGGTTCAGCCCCACCGGCGCTTCGTGGCTGCCGCAGCCCGAGGAGTGGCACGGCCTCGCTCGTTCGGTGCAGGACGGCGACCCCGCCTCGACTCTGACGCTCTACCGCGAGCTCCTGGCGGCGCGCCGCCGGCACGACCTGGGAACCGGATCGCTCGAGTGGGTCGATCTGCAGCTCGGCGACGACGTCGTGGCGTTCCGCAACGGCGACGTGCTCGTCGTCGCCAACACCGGGACGGATGCGGTCGCACTGCCCGCCGGTGAGATCCTGGTCTCGAGCGTCGCCGGCCTCGCTGAGCGCGCTGAAGGCGGCTCCGAGCTGCCCGTCGACGCGGCGGTCTGGATCCGCGCGAGCTGACGAGAGGAGCGGGGGATGGTCGGCATCGACGACGTCGCGCGACGCGCCGAGGTCTCGACGGCGACCGTCTCCCGCACCCTCAGCGGCCGTGGTCCGGTGTCGCCCGCGACGCGCGAGCGCGTGCTGCGCGCGGCATCCGACCTCGGCTACGTCGTCTCGTCGGCGGCCTCGAGCCTCGCGTCCGGACGCACGCGCAACATCGGTGTGCTCGTTCCGATCCTGGACCGCTGGTTCTTCTCGCGCGTGCTGACGGGCGTCGCCGCGACACTCCAGCGCGACGGCTACGACGTCGCGCTGTACGCCCTCACCGCCGAGGCCGACGAGCGCCGCCGGGTGTTCGCGACGTCGCTCCGGCGTCAGCGGGTCGACGGGGTGATCGTCGTGTCGATGGCGCTCGCACACGACGAGATCGCGCAGCTGGGCGACCTCGGCCTTCCGGTCATCGCGATGGGCGGGCAGCTGGCCGGCCTGCGATCGCTCACCGTCGACGAGATCGAGGTGGCCCGGACCGCGACCGAGCACCTGCTCGGCCTCGGGCACCGCGACATCGCCCATATCGGTCTGCATCCGCAATTCGAGGGCGACTTCCACATCCCGTCGCAGCGTCGCCGCGGCTTCGAGGCGGCCTTGGCCGAGGCCGGTCTCGCACCGCGGGCCGATCGCTTCGCCGCCGCGGACTTCACGATGGCCGGCGGACACGACGCTGCGACGCGGCTGCTCCGCGACGCAGAGGCACGACCGACGGCGATCTTCGCGGCCTCGGACGAGATGGCGATCGGCGCGATGCTCGCGGCGCGGGAGCTCGGGCTGCGCGTGCCGGAGGACGTGTCGGTCATCGGGGTCGACGGCCACGACCTCGGCGGGTTCTTCGGGCTCACGACGGTCGACCAGTTCCCGGGGCGGCAGGGCGAGCGCGTGGCCTCGGCGATGATCGCCGCCCTGCGCGGGGCGGCGTCCGAGCCCCCGGCCGACCTCGACTTCGCCCTCGTGGAGCGGTCGAGCACGGCCCCACCCGCCTGAGTCGGGGCCCGAGGCGGCCGGGGCCGCGCCCACGCCGGGGCCGCGCCGGCGCCGATACATTCGTCGGACCCGCGGGGCCGGTGGGGTCCGGACGCCGCGTGCACACGACACCAGCACCGCGCATCCGACAGCTGTATCGCCCCAGGCTCTGCAACGGCCCCTAGGCGGCGCGCAGGCGGCCTCCCGTAGGCTCGAAGCATGGCCTTGGACCTCGACGCCCTCTACACCGACCTGCACCGGCACCCGGAACTGTCGTTCCAGGAGACGCGGACGGCCGCTGTCATCGCGGCTCGGCTCAGCGAGCTCGGTCTCCCGTACGAGGAGGGCGTCGGCCGCACCGGTGTCGTGACCGCGATCCGCAACGGAGACGGTCCCGTCGTGTGGCTCCGCGCCGACATGGACGGCCTGCCCGTTCCCGAGCAGACCGGCCTCGAATACGCCTCCACGGCGCGCGGCGTCGACCCTGCCGGCAACGACGTGCCCGTCATGCACGCGTGCGGCCATGACATGCACGTCACGGCACTGCTCGGCGCCCTCGAGCAGCTCGTCGGGACGCGCGACGAGTGGTCGGGAACCGTCGTCGCCGTCTTCCAGCCCGCCGAGGAGTACGGCGCCGGCTCGCAGGCGATGATCGCCGACGGCGTGCTCGACCGCTTCCCGAAGCCCGACATCGTGCTGGGCCAGCACGTCACGCCGCTCCCCGCGGGTGTCATCGGTGTGCGACCCGGCACGCAGATGGCGGCATCCGACGGCCTGACGGTCGTGCTGCACGGCCGCGGCGGACACGGCTCGCGCCCGCATTCCACGATCGACCCGGTCGTGATGGCGGCGGCGACCGTCATGCGGCTGCAGACGATCGTCTCGCGTGAGGTCGACCCCCGCGACGTAGCTGTCGTGACGGTCGGCTCGATCCACGCCGGCCTGAAGAACAACATCATCCCCGCCGAGGCCAAGCTCGAGCTCAGTCTGCGATACCCCGACGACGAGGCCCGCGAGCGCGTCCTGGCGAAGGTCGAACGCATCGTGCGCGCCGAGGCCGCGGCATCCGGCGCCGAGACCGAGCCGACCATCACGACCGATCACACCCTGCCGCCCACGATCAACGACCACACGGCGACCGCACGCCTGACCGCCGCCTTCGAGCGCGCGTTCGGCGAGGGCAGCGTCGTCGACCCCGGCATGTTCACCGGAAGCGAGGACGTCTCGTGGTTCGCGCGCGAGGCCGGCGTTCCGCTCGTGTTCTGGTTCTGGGGCGGCGTCGACCCGCAGAAGTTCGCGGATGCCGTCGCGGCGGGCACCGTCGAGCGCGACATCCCCACCAACCACTCCCCGTTCTTCGCGCCGGTCATGCACCCGACGATCGAGCGCGGGGTCGAGAACCTCGTCGTGGCAGCCAAGGAGTTCCTCGCATGAGCGACCCCAACGACCCGTTCGCCGATTTCGAGCCCTACGAGCCGCCGGCCAAGCCCGAGCGCGCGAAGCGCGAGAAAGCACCCCGGGAGCCCCGCGAGCCCCGGGAGCCCCGCGAGCCCCGGGAGCCCCGCGCGAAGAAGCCCCGCGCATCGCGCGAGCCCGGTCCCAAGCGCGAGAAGGGGGCGGGGACGCCCTCCGTCATGGCGGGCTGGCCCGACGAGCCCCTCGCGCCGCGTCCGGCCGAGCCGAGCAACGGCGGCGGCGGCGGCGGCGGCGATCGTCGTCTGCTCGTCATCCTCTCCAGCATCGCCGGACTGCTGGTCGTCGCAGTCGTCGTGGTGTTCGCGATCTACCTGACGCAGCAGTCCCAGCGTCAGGAGCCCGCGGCCGACCCGGTGCCCACGGCTCCGGCGACGCAGTCGATCCCGCAGCCGTCGGCGACCCCGCAGCCGTCGGAGAGCCCGAGCGCCCCAGCAGCGACCTCCGGCGTCGCGGTGACCGCCGACGGATTCACCATCAGCGACGCGAGCGGTTCGACGGTCTTCACGCACGCGTGGGCGGATGACGCGGCCCCGGCCGTGGCGGCGCTCACCGAGCTCTTCGGCGCGGCGCCGACGGAGGACTTCCAGAACGGCGACGCGGAGAACTACGCGTATCGGATCTACGCGTGGGAGGGCTTCCGGCTCTACGACGTCTACCTCAACGAGAGCAACCGTCCGCGATCCGAGGTCCCGGCACCGACGTTCATCTCCTACGACTCGGACATCGACGTGCCGGTGACCGACGACTTCGGCGTCGGGCTCGACATGTCGGCCGACGAGGTCGCGGCGCTCGGTCCCGACTCCGGTCAGGGCGGATCGTTCGTGTTCGGCTCGGATCGCAACACCTTCTACCAGGACGGGCAGCGCCGCTTCGGGGCAGCCGTCACGGTCGAGGGCAGCAAGGTCACCGTCACCTACACGTTCCGCGCCGGCCGCTGAGTCTGCCGCGGGTCGGCCGCGGGGCGGGCCCGTGCCGCGATCCAACGGATCGTCACCGACGCGCCGCGGCGCGGCATCCGTTCCCGGCGCGCCGTGACCGATTCGTTGCATCCGCGCACGCGGGCACGGCGAGAAAACGGCGGTTCGACAACGCTCTGGTGACGCTCGGCGCGGCGAGATTGCGCAGGATGCCGCGCCAGGCGTAATGTCGCCCGCCGTGACCACTGACAGTCGCGAACCGGGCGAGGAAACCACGCCTATCGCGAAGCGCATCCTCATCGGCGACCCGCTCGATTCCGAGAAGCTCGACGACCAGCTCCTGCCGAAGCGCCGGGCGCTTCCGATCTTCGCCTCCGACGCCCTGTCGTCGGTCGCCTACGCGCCCCAGGAACTGCTGATGATCCTGGCGATCGGCGGCACGGCGATGCTCGCCTTCAGCCCGTGGGTCGCGCTCGCGGTCGTGGCCCTGCTCATCGTCGTCGTGCTGAGCTACCGTCAGCTCATCAAGGCATACCCGTCGGGCGGCGGCGACTACGAGGTCGCGCGCACGAACCTCGGCGAGAAGGCCGGAGTCGTCGTTGCGGCCGCGCTGCTGGTCGACTACATCCTGACGGTCGCGGTGTCGGTGGCATCCGGTGTCGACAACATCATCTCGGCGTTGCCCGGTCTCGCCCCCTGGCGAGTCGAGTTGGCGGTCGGGTTCGTCGTCCTCATCATCATCGTCAACCTGCGCGGCGTGCGCGAGGCGTCGTCGGCGTTCGCCGTGCCGACGTACATCTTCATCGGCTCGGTCGGCGTCATGGTGGCGACCGGGCTCATCCGCACGCTGCTCGGCGACGCCCCCGTCGCCTCGAGCGCGCAGTTCGCGATGGAGGCCGAGAGCCTCAGCCAGGTCGCGCTCATCCTCCTGATCCTGCGGGCGTTCTCGAGCGGCTGCTCGGCCCTGACCGGTGTCGAGGCGGTCTCGAACGGAGTGCCGGCCTTCCGCGCGCCGAAGATCGCGAACGCGCAGAAGACCCTCGTCATGATGGGCACGATCGCCATCCTGCTGTTCTCGGGCCTGACGGCGCTCGGCCTCATCGCCGGCGTCCACTACGCGGAGGACCCCTGCGCCCTCGTCGGCTTCGACTGCGTCAACCAGCCGCAGCCGAGCCTCATGGCCCAGATCGCGGCTGCCACCTTCGGCATGGGGTCGATCCCGTTCTTCATCATCCAGGCGGCGACGGCGTGCGTGCTGCTGCTCGCCGCGAACACGGCGTTCAACGGATTCCCGCTGCTGGGCGCCGTGCTCGCCCGCGACGGGTACGCACCGAAGTCGCTGAACACCCGCGGCGACCGGCTCGTCTTCTCCAACGGCATGATCATCCTGGGGCTCGCCGCGATCCTCGTGCTCGTGGTGTTCCAGGCCGACCTCACGACGCTCATCCAGCTGTACATCATCGGCGTGTTCGTGTCGTTCTCGCTGGGCCAGGTCGGCATGGTCAAGCACTGGCGGCGCGAGCTGCGGCTGCTGCATCCGTCGGCGTCGGCCGACCGCGCGGAGGCCCGCCGGGGACTGGTCATCAACGGCATCGGCGCGACCTTCACCGTCGCGGTGCTCGTCATCGTCACCGTGACGAAGTTCACCCACGGCGCCTGGCTGGTGTTCATCGCGATCCCGATCCTGGCGTTCCTCATGGTCGGCGTCAGCCGCTACTACCGCGACGTCGAGCACGAGATCGCGATGGACGACGACGTGCATTACGGCTCGACCGGTGACGTCGCCCTCGTCCTGGTGAACCGCCTGCAGAAGCCGGTCGCGAAGGCCGTCGACTACGCCCTCTCGGCCAAGCACGACAAGACGATCGCCGTGCACGTGGCGGTGTCGAAGGAATCGGCGCAAGAGATCCAGACCGACTGGGAAGTGCACGGGATGCCGGTGCCGCTGGTGATCATCGAGTCGCCCTACCGTCAGTACGCGGCCCCGCTCGCCGCCTTCATCCGCAAGTACCGCGAGAAGCACGGCTCATCCGTCGTCACGGTCTACCTGCCGCAGTACATCGTCGGGCACTGGTGGGAGACCTTCCTGCATAACCGACGCGCCCGGCGCATCGCCCAGCAGCTCATGATGGTGCACGGCGTGCAGATCACCCTCGTTCCCTGGCTGCTCGACTCGTCGGAGATCGTCTACGGCCGCCGCTCGCGCCCGATGCCCGGCGACGACCGCGCCGGCCGCGCCTCCGCGACCTACGGCCTGGTGGCCCACACCGAGTCCCCCGACGAGCGCTGAGCCCGCGCCCGGCGCCCGGCGCGCGCGAGAGCGCGCCCTCTCGGCGAGGGCGCACCTTTCACGGTGCCTTCTCGCGGCAGCGGTACGCCCTCGCGCGGCGGATCGGGGGGTCAGGGGGCGAGGAGGAGGCGCTCGCGGCGGGAGAGGAGATCGGCGGTGCGCGCGGATACGGCATCCGCTCGCTGGGCGAGATAGTCGTTCAGCCCGCGCAGGCGCAGATCGAGGTCGGATGCCGCGGCCTGCGCGTCGGCGATGCGCTGACGCACCATGAAGTCGGAGATCACGTTGTCGAACAGCACGTCGAAGACGGCGAGCGACTCCGAGATCTGCACACCCGCGACCGGCGGCGCGTCGATGTCGGCGAGCTCGGTGGCGAGCGTCTCGAGGGCGCGGTTGACGGCCGCGAAAGCACGCGCGGAGCGTCCGATCCGGTCGTGCTTCATCCAGTCGGCGATCATGCCGCCGCCGAAGAACGTGTCGTAGGTCGACCAGCCTCCCGCGGCATCGAGGTCGCGCTGGGCGACGGCGAGCGCCTCCTGCGCCCGGCCGAGAGCGACCTGCGCCTCGGTGATCTCATGCGACTCGGCGCTGAGCTCGCCGGCCTCGGCGTCGAGTCGGGTGAGCTCGGCCGCGGCCTCCCGGCCGGCCACGCGCAGCTCTTCCTCACGCCGTCCGAGAGCAGCGGAGTAGGCGGCGTCCACGTCTCCCAGCGCGGCGATCTCGCCCTCGATGCGGGCGAGGTCGGCCCGGGCGTGCGCGAGTCGCTCGGTCGCGCCGTCGACGGCGTGCTCGGCCGCCTGCTGCTCCGCGCGTTCGACGGCGAGCTTGTCGTCGATGTCACCGCGGAGGAGGCCCCACACCTGCGCGGGCGAGAAGCGCTCGAGTCGACGGACGTCCGCTGTCTCGACCCGCAGCTTCTGCTGCATCTCGGTGAGCTCGCTCTCGCGTTGCTCGACGAGGCGGCGCGCGGCGTCGGCGTGCGCGGCCAGCTGGTCTCGCCGGGTGCGGTCGCGCGCCGCGTCGTGCAGTCCGCTCGGGTCGGGAGTCGTGTCGCTCATGCCCCCATCGTGCCAGCGCTCCCCGTCCGGCGCCCCGGCCCTGCCGGTGCCCCGGCTCGAGTGCGCACCGTCGCGGCGAGCGCGTACCCCGCACGGTGCGTTCTGGTGGCGGCGGTACGTTCTCGCCGCCAGCCGGCCACCCGCGCCCGAGCTCGGGTCGGTGGGCGGGCGTAGCCTAGAGGGGTGAGTTCTTCCGCCGTTCCCGCCGCGTCGCCGCGCGTCAGCCCGCTCGACGCGGTGTCGTTGCGCGCCGACTTCCCGATCCTCTCGGAGCAGGTCAACGGGCACCGGCTCGTGTACCTCGACTCCGCCGCGACGAGCCAGAAGCCCACCGCGGTCCTCGACGCCGAACGCGACTTCCTCACGCACGCCAACTCCGCCGTTCACCGCGGCGCGCACACGCTCGCCGCAGAGGCGACCGATCTCTTCGAGGACGCCCGTGCCGCCGTGGCCCGGTTCGTCGGCGCCCAGCCCGAGCAGCTCGTCTGGACCAGCGGCGCGACGGCCGGCCTCAACCTCGTCGCCTACGCGATCGGCAACGCCACGCTCGGCCGCGGCGCGCCCGCATCCGCACCGTACGCGCTGGCACCCGGCGACGAGATCGTCACGACGGCGATCGAGCACCACGCCAACCTCATCCCCTGGCAGGAGCTCGCCGCCCGCACCGGCGCCGTGCTCCGCCACATCCCGGCGCGTGCGGACGGCACGCTCGACCTGGATGCCGCGGCATCCATCATCGGCGAACGCACCCGGATCGTCGCCTTCACCCACGTCTCGAACGTGCTCGGCATCGTCAACCCGGTCGCCGAGATCGTGGCCCTCGCGCAGGCGGTCGGGGCGACGACCGTGCTCGACGCGTGCCAGTCGGCCCCGCACCTGCCGCTCGACCTCCCCGCGCTCGGCGTCGACCTCGCCGTCTTCAGCGGCCACAAGATGCTCGGCCCCTACGCGATCGGCGGACTCTACGGCCGCGCCGACGTGCTCGACGCGCTGCCGCCGTTCCTCACCGGCGGGTCGATGATCACGACCGTGACGCTCGACCACGCCGAGTACCTGCCGGCTCCCCAGAAGTTCGAGGCCGGAACGCAGGCCGTCGGACCGGCGATCGGTCTCGCCGCGGCTGTCCGCTACCTGCAGGATGTCGGGCCGGCGAACATCCACGCGCACGAGGTCGCCCTCGCCGAGCGCATGGGTACGGGCCTCCGCGAGATCCCCGGCGTCCGCCTGCTCGGCGACGCACCGGGAGCCGATCGCGTCGGCCTGTGGTCGTTCGACGTCGCCGGGGTGCACGCCCACGACGCGGGGCAGTTCCTCGACGCGCAGGGCATCGCGGTGCGCGTCGGACACCACTGCGCAGCTCCGCTGCACCGGCAGTTCGGGATGACGGCATCCGTCCGCGCCTCGACGGCGCTGTACAACACAGAGGACGACGTCGACCTGTTCCTCGACGCGGTGCGCGGCATCCGCGGCTTCTTCGGCGTCACCGACCAGGCCGAAGGGGCACACGCATGACCGGGCTCGACTCGCTGTACCAGGAGCTCATCCTCGACCACTCCAAGCACCCGGTCGGCAACCCGCTGCACGACGTCGGCGACGCCGCCCACGCCGACTCGCACCAGAAGAACCCCGTCTGCGGCGACGAGATCACGCTGCGCGTCGCCGTCGACGGCGACCGCATCACCGAGGTCTCGTGGGAGGGCACCGGATGCTCGATCTCGCAGGCCTCGGCGTCGATGCTCGCCTCGCTGGTCGAGGAAGAGGTCGAGGGTGACGGGATGACGCGCGCCGACGCGGCCGCCCTCATCGAACGCTTCCGTGAGGCGCTGCGCTCGCGAGGCAGCATCCCCCTCGACGAGGAGACCTTCGGCGACGCCGCGGCCCTGTCGGGCGTCTCGAAGTTCTCGGCGCGCGTCAAGTGCGCGATGCTCGCCTGGGTCGCCCTCGAAGACGGTCTCGGGCGGGCCTGAACCCCGGCCGTCCGGGCAGGCCGCGGGCCGGGCGCCGGTCAGGCCGACGGCCAGGCGACGGATGCCGCGGGCCAGTCCGACCGCTGCAGCTCGGCGAGCGTCTCGCGCTGGCGCTGCACCGACTCGAGCGAGTCCGTGCGGAACGCCGTCGCGATGACGACCTCGCGCCAATAGTCGTCGCGACCCTGGTACGTGGTGAACGCGCGCGTCGCGAGGGGCTCGAGCAGCGTCCACGCCTCGTCGGCGGTCAGGTAGCCGGCGACGTAGGCGTATCGGACACCGCCGATCGCGCGCTCGATGTCGGCGGCCAGCAGCAGCCGCGGCGGACGTCCCTCGTCGCCACGCGCGAGGTCGTGGATGTCGAAGACCGGCAGATCCGTGAGGGCCGCGATGCGCGACATCATGTGCTCGGCTGCATCGCTCCGCGCGACCTCGGCGAACCGTGTCGAGAGCACGCCGCGGGCGAGCGTGTCGGCGACGAGAAGCTCGGCGTCCGAGCGCGACACGATCTTGAACTGCTCGTCGAGAGCCGCGCGGAGCTGCTGCATGCCCGGCAGCGGCATCGCGAACCACGGCGATCCGTCGACCCCGTCACGGTGCTTGGCGCGCAGCTCCTGCGGCAGCTCCGCGAAGGTCGGCGTGAAGGCGAGCGACGAGTTCCAGCCGCGCATCGCGAAGTCGCTCGCGGCGTCGAGCGCCAGGATCTGCTGCTGCCGCGGCGTCAGCGGGCTGCGCGCCGCAAGGGCGAGGTACTGCCGCTGCGCGTCGCGCGGTGCGCGGGCATCGCGCACCGCGAGGACGATCGAGGCGACGAGCAGGCCCGCGCACATCCCGAGGAAGAGACCGAACAGGTTGTTGCCGAAATCCTCGCTGCCCACCCACACGTACGACAGCACGAAGCCCAGGATGCCGATCGGCACCGCGATCGCCGTCACGGGGAGGGCCCGCTTGCGCATGGCCGTGGGGTCGGCCTTGCGCCGCGCGTCCAGCATCCGCGTGTACCGCCGCCGCGGGCGGACGGGGAACTCCACGTCGCCGGGATGATTCTGCAGGGCGATCACGGGTTCGGTCACCCCATCATTTTGACAGCACCTCCGCCTCGAGGCGGGCGTAGGAGTCCTCCATGCCGTCGGCCATGCCGGTGGCGAGCACCGTGTCGCGCGTCTCCTTGTCGGGATACTCGATGAGGAGCGTGAGCAGGGTCGCGCCGTCCTCCTCGTACAGCTGCAGGTCGTTGACGGTACCGGGCCCCTCGACTCCCGACATCCGCTCGGTCGTGACCTCGCGGCGCGGCGCGTCGAGCTGCAGCAGCTCGCCCTCGAAACCGAACGCCGTCTCGGGCGCGCCCTCCTGCTCCCACGCGTAGCGGAACGTCCCGCCCACGTCGGTGGCGGGCTCGGCGACCGTCATGGTCCAACCGTCGGGACCCAGCATCCACTTCTTCAGCAGCGCGGTCTCGTGGTGCGCGCGCCAGACGAGCTCGCGCGGGCCGTCGATGAACCGCGTGATGCGCACGTGCGTGTCGTCGAGCAGTTCGACGCGCGTGCCCTGCCCCTGCGCGTACGCGCGGAGGTCTTGGACGACCGCGTCGAGCTGACCCATGGCGAGGCGCGAGCCCTCGATGGCGCCCATCGCGATGACCTGCTCGAGGCCTTCGGCCGAGGTGAAGTAGGTGACGTTCGTCAGGCGCGAGCCGGTCTCGGTCGTCTCGAACGAGAACAGCATGCGCATCGCAGGGAACTGCTCCATCGGCTCGCCGTTCTCGTCGGCGAACGCGTCGAGCACCTCGAAGCTGCGGCCCTCGTCGATCGCGATGAACTCCCAGGTTCCGCGCGACTTCTCGCCCTGCGGGCTCGACATGGCGTACTGCGCGCGTCCGCCCGGCGTGAAGTCGAACCGCGTGAAGGTCGCGGGCCAGCCGGGAGGGCCCCAGAAGCGCTCGAGCTGCGCGGGCTGCGTGAACGCGCGCCAGAGGCGGTCGACGGGCGCGGCGACATCCGCCACGAGCGTCATCGTGAGGTTCTCGGCATCGGTGGTGATGTCGGTGACGGGCATCGGATTCTCCTTCGAACGGATGGTGCTCGTGGGTTGGTGCGGGCTTGCGGTCTGCGGGGTCAGTCTTCGGGCTCGGCGAGCAGCGCGTCGAGCCGGTCGACGCGGGCACGCCAGAGGTCTTCGTAGCGGGCGAGGAGGGCCCGGGCGCGGGCGATCATGGCGGGGTCGGCGCGGACGAGGCGCTCGCGCCCCTCGGCCCGCTTGACGATGAGGCCGGCCGTCTCGAGGACGCCGATGTGCTTCTGCACCGCGGCGAACGACATGTCGTAGTCGGCAGCGAGCGCCGACACCGACTGCTCGTGCTCGATCGTGCGGCGGAGGATGTCGCGACGCGTCGCCGTCGCGAGCGCGTGGAAGAGGCGGTCGATGTCGTCATCGCTCAGCTCGCTCCGCTCACTCGGTCGGGGATCGTTTCGTGCAACCATTTGGTTGTACGTTAGGACTCGGCGTGGGTGGTGTCAATGCCCCCTGCGGAACGGACTTCGGAGATCGACGCAGAACTCGGACCGCGACGCCGCATCCCCCCGAATCTCGCGTGATTCTCCGACGTTTGGCGGGATGCAGACGCGGTGGCGCCTACGCGCCCGGTCAACGCGAAGCGCAGGCGACGCACATCGTGGCGTGAGGGCGCACCTCGAGGCGCTCGACCGGGATGTCGCGGCCGCAGCTCGCGCACACGCCATAGGTGCCCGCGGCGACGCGGGCGAGGGAAACCTCGACCTCGGCGAGCTCGGCCCGTGCAGCGCGGCGCAGAGCCTCGACGCGCTGCCACTCCCCCGACAGCGTCGAGCCCTCGGGGTCGTGCTCATCGTCGGCAGTGGCGTCGGCGCGGTCGTGACGGAGGCTGTCGTCGTCGGCATCGAGCCGGTCGAGCTGCACGGTGAGCTCGCGCTTGCGCTCGTGCAGCCGCGCTTCCGGGTCCATCCCGCGACCCTACGCCCGCAGGAGGTCGTCGCGGCGACGCGGCTCGCGCCACCTGTCTTTCACGACGACACCGGCCAGGATGACGGTGACGGCGAGCGCATGGAGGGCGATGATCGACGGCCCGTAACTCGGCCCGACGAACACCGACTCCCCGGTGGGGGCCGTGTAGCGGCATCCGACGCCGAGGGGGAAGAGCTGCCAGGCGCCGTGGGCCGCGACGGATTCGGGCACCACGGATAGGTCGAACACCGGGCGGTTGCCCACGGCGTGCGCGCAGGCGCCGCTCGGCCCGTCGTTGATGCCGGCGGGCATCGCTGCCAGCAGGGCTCCAGCCCACAGCACCGCGGCGACGAAGGCGAACGACAGGTTCAGCGCGCGGGTGCCGGTCCGTGACGTCATCCGCGAACCTTACCGAGGGGCCCGCCCGGTGCGCTTCGGCCACGCGAGTCGCTACGTCAAGCCGGTGACATCGGCGGCCGGATCGGCGCACGCTGGGGGTGGAAGGGAGTACGACATGACCGAACACCACGACAACGAGGCCGAGCACGCCGACGAGGGCGCCCAGCACGCCCCCGACGAGAACCCCTCGACGGAGGAGCTCGAAGAGCCCAGCGTCGCGAAGGAGCCGGGCGAAGAGCCCAAGGCCCGGGAGCAGAAGGACGAGGAGCCGAGCCACCACGCCGTCGGCATCGGGGTCATCGACGACGAGTCCTCCCCCCTCGCGCCCTGACCCCGCCCCCTGACCCGGCCGTGAGGCGGGGCATGGCGATACATCTGCAGGACCGGTGGTGCGGGTGTCGTCTCGGCGCAGGGTGCGAGGCGACACCAGCACCGGCCGTCCGACGGATGTATCGCCACGCAGACCGTGAGGGCGGCGTGAGGAGCGGGCGCGAGGCCGTATGGATTCCGTGAGGACCGCGGGAGCGGCATCCGGCGGGGTGTTGCATCGGATCTCGTGCTCGACCTCATCTATCTCGCCGCGATCCTCGCGCTCTTCGCCGTCGCCGGCCTCATCGCCCGGGGGGTCGAGAAGCTGTGATGGTCTTCTCGCTCCTCGCGGCGGTGCTGGCCGTCGCCGCCATCGTCTACCTCGTCGTCGCCCTCGCGCGGCCCGAACGGTTCTGACGTGGATGCCGCGCAGATCGGGTTCACGTCGCTGCAGATCGCGACCCTCGTCCTCATCCTCGTCCTGCTGTACCGACCCGTCGGCGACTACATCGCCCGCGTCTACACCTCGCCGCGCGACCTCGCCGTCGAACGGGGCGTCTATCGCCTGATCGGGGTCGACCCGCGCGCCGAACAGACCTGGCAGGCCTACGCCCGCGGCGTGCTCCTGTTCTCGCTGGTAGGGGTCGTGATCGTCTACGGCCTGCAGCGCCTCCAGCCGATCCTGCCGTTCAGCCTGGGCCTTCCCGCACCGAGCGAGCACCTCGCGTTCAACACCGCCATCTCGTTCGTGGCCAACACGAACTGGCAGTCGTACTCGCCCGACACGACGCTCGGCTACACCGTGCAGTTCGCGGGCCTGGCCGTGCAGAACTTCGTCTCGGCCGCGGTCGGCATGGCCGTGGCCATCGCCCTCGTCCGCGGCTTCGCGTATCGCCGCTCCGGCACGATCGGCAACTTCTGGGTCGACCTCGTGCGCGGGCTCGGCCGCATCCTCCTCCCGATGGCGATCGTCGCTGCCGTCGTGCTGCTCGCGGGCGGCGTGATCCAGAACTTCGCCGGCTTCACCGACGTGCAGACGATCGCCGGCGGGGCGCAGTCGATCCCGGGCGGACCTGTCGCCAGCCAGGAGGCCATCAAGCTGCTCGGCACGAACGGCGGCGGGTTCTTCAACGCGAACTCCGCGCACCCGTTCGAGAACCCGACGCCGTGGACGAACCTGTTCGAGATCCTGCTGCTCCTGGTCATCCCGTTCGCGATGCCGCGCGCCTTCGGCCGCATCGTCGGCGACGACCGCCAGGGCTATGCGATCGTCGCCGTCATGGGCGGGATCTTCCTCGCCTCGATCGCCCTCGGCTCGTGGGCGGAGGCGTCGGGCGGGGGCACGGCGACGCAGCTCGCCGGCGCCGCGATGGAGGGCAAGGAGACCCGTTTCGGCGTCGCCGCGTCGGCCCTGTTCGGCGGCGCGTCGACCCTCACCTCGACCGGCGCGGTCAACGCGATGCACGACAGCTTCACACCGCTCGGCGGCATGATGCCGATGCTCAACATGATGCTCGGCGAGATCGCCCCCGGCGGTGTCGGCTCAGGGCTGTACGGGATGCTGGTGCTCGCCATCCTCGCCGTCTTCGTCGGCGGCCTGCTGATCGGACGCACGCCCGAATACCTCGGCAAGAAGATCGGGCCCCGCGAGATCAAGCTCGCGAGTCTGTACATCCTCGTGACGCCGACGCTCGTGCTCGCCGGAACGGCGCTGAGCTTCGCGATCCCGGCCGTTCGCGCCGACGTCGAGAGCACCTCGATCTGGAACCCGGGCGTCCACGGCCTGAGCGAAGTGCTCTACGCGTTCACCTCCGCGGCGAACAACAACGGCTCGGCCTTCGCCGGCCTCACCGCCAACACCCCGTGGCTCAACACGGCGCTCGGCGTCGCGATGCTGCTCGGCCGGTTCATCCCGATCGTGCTCGTGCTCGCCCTCGCCGGATCGCTCGCCGCACAAGACACGGTGCCGTCGAGCGCCGGCACGCTCCCGACACACCGCCCGCAGTTCGCGGGCCTGCTCGCCGGCGTCGTCGTGATCATCACCGCGCTCACCTACTTCCCGGTCCTCACCCTGGGCCCCCTCGCCGAAGGACTCTCCTGATGTCTGCCCCTCTGACCGAAACCCGGCCCTCATCCGGCCCGTCGTCCGCCGACCCGGCCGCCGGCCCGGCACCGCGCCGCCGCAGCGCGTTCAGCCTCGAGCAGGTCGGCGCCGCCCTCCCCGGCGCCGTGCGCAAGCTCAACCCCGCCGCCCAGTGGCGGAACCCCGTCATGTTCCTCGTCTGGGTCGGCGCCTCCCTCACGTCGGCGCTCGCGATCGCGGAGCCGTTCCTCGGCGGACCCGAATCCTCGGGCGGCACGACCGTCCCGGCCGGGTTCACGTGGGGCATCGCGGTGTGGCTCTGGCTCACCGTGTTCTTCGCGAACGTGGCAGAGTCCGTCGCCGAGGGCCGCGGCAAGGCGCAGGCGCAGGCGCTGCGCAAGACCCGCACGACGACGACCGCGCGCCGCGTCGTCTCGTACGACGAGCGGACGGATGCCGCGGCCCGCGGCGCCGCGACCGAGGAGGTGCCCTCGGCCGACCTGCGGCTCGGGGATGTCGTGCTCGTCGAGGCGGGCGAACTGATCCCCGGCGACGGCGACATCGTCGACGGCATCGCGACGGTCGACGAGTCGGCGATCACCGGCGAATCGGCTCCCGTCGTCCGCGAGTCGGGCGGCGACCGGAGCGCCGTCACGGGCGGCACCCGGGTGCTCTCCGACCGCATCGTCGTGCGGATCACCTCGAAGCCCGGCGAGACCTTCGTCGACCGGATGATCGCCCTCGTCGAGGGCGCCGCGCGGCAGCGCACACCGAACGAGATCGCCCTCAACATCCTGCTCGCGAGCCTGTCGATCGTCTTCGTCGTGGTCGTGCTGGCGATGAACCCCATCGCGTCGTACAGCGCCTCACCCGTCAGCATCCCGGTGCTCGTCGCGCTGCTGGTCTGCCTGATCCCGACCACGATCGGCGCTCTGCTGTCTGCCATCGGCATCGCGGGGATGGACCGCCTCGTGCAGCGGAACGTCCTGGCCATGTCGGGACGCGCGGTCGAGGCGGCCGGCGATGTGACGACGCTCCTGCTCGACAAGACCGGCACGATCACCTACGGCAACCGTCGCGCATCGGAGTTCGTCGCGATGACCGGCGTCGACGGCGCCGAGCTCGCCCGCGCGGCATCCCTCTCGTCGCTGTCGGACCCGACGCCCGAGGGCACCTCGGTGGTCGAGCTCGCGGCCTCGCAGCACGTGGTGGCCGAGCTGCCGCGCGATGCGGTGGCCGTGGCCTTCACGGCGCAGACCCGCATGAGCGGCGTCGACCTGCCGGGCGGCACGCAGGTGCGCAAGGGCGCGTCGGGGTCGGTGCTCGCCTGGCTCGACGCCTCGGCGCGGCCGGTCTCGCCCGAGGCCCGCGCCGAGCTGCTCCACCACGCCGACGCGATCGCGCAGTCCGGCGGCACGCCGCTCGCCGTCGCGACCCTCGACCCATCCGGCACCGGAACACTGCTCGGCGTCATCCACCTGAAGGACGTCGTCAAGGACGGGCTGCGCGAGCGCTTCGACGAGCTGCGCTCGATGGGCATCCGCACCGTCATGATCACGGGCGACAACCCGCTGACCGCCGCCGCGATCGCGAGAGAGGCGGGCGTGGACGACTTCCTCGCCGAGGCGACGCCCGAAGACAAGCTCGCCCTGATCCGCAAGGAGCAGGAGGGCGGTCACCTCGTCGCGATGACCGGCGACGGCACGAACGATGCGCCCGCGCTCGCGCAGGCCGATGTCGGAGTCGCGATGAACACGGGCACGTCGGCGGCGAAGGAGGCCGGCAACATGGTCGACCTCGACTCGGATCCGACGAAGCTCATCGACATCGTCCGCATCGGCAAGCAGCTGCTCATCACGCGCGGCGCCCTCACGACGTTCTCGCTCGCGAACGACATCGCCAAGTACTTCGCGATCATCCCGGCGATGTTCATGGGCGTCTTCCCGGGGCTCGCCGCGCTCAACATCATGCAGCTGTCGTCGCCGGCATCCGCCGTCACGAGCGCGATCGTGTTCAACGCGATCGTCATCATCGTGCTCATCCCGCTGGCGCTGCGCGGCGTGAAGTACCGCGCGGCCAGCGCCTCGTCGATCCTCAGCCGCAACCTCGTCGTGTACGGGCTCGGCGGCGTCATCGCCCCGTTCGTCGGCATCAAGCTGATCGACCTCGTCGTCAGCCTCATCCCGGGCTTCTGAGCCCCCTCCTGGAGACCTGTCATGTCCACCGCCCGCGCCTCGCTGCGCACCTCCGCCGTCGCCGTCCGCGCGATGGTCGTCCTCACCCTCGTCCTCGGGGTCGGCTACACCCTGCTCATCTCGCTGATCGGCCTCGCGCTGCCGGCGCAGGCGAACGGATCGCTGCTGCGCGACGCCGAGGGCCAGGTCGTCGGCTCGTCGCTCATCGGCCAGTCGTTCACGGATGCCGACGGCGAAGCGCTGCCGCAGTACTTCCAGTCACGCCCCTCGGCGGCCGGCGACGGCTACGACGCGGCCGCCTCGAGCGGTTCGAATCTCGGCCCGAACAACGCCGACCTCGTCGCAGCCATCGAGGAGCGGCGCACGGCGATCGCCGACCGCGAGGGCGTGGCCGTCTCGGACGTGCCGCCGGATGCCGTCACCGCCTCGGCGTCGGGCCTCGACCCGCACATCTCGCCGGCGTACGCCGAGCTGCAGGTCGCCCGCGTCGCGGCCGAGCGCGGGCTGTCGGATGCCGAGGTGCGCGACCTCGTCGCGGAGAACACGGCCGTCCGTGATCTCGGGTTCCTCGGCGAGCCGCGGGTGAACGTCGTCGAGCTGAACGCGGCGCTGGACGGCCTCGCGCGATGAGCTTCCTCCCGGGCACGGGTGCAAGGGATGCGGGGCGGCGCGCCGGGCAACAGCGCCCTTCGGCGGGGTGTCGGGCCGGATCCCTTGCATCGCGGCCCGCAGGAGCGGGTCGAGCCGGGCGCGGGGAGAACTAGGGTGATGCCGTGAAGCGGGGACGGCTGCGGGTGCTGCTGGGAGCGGCGCCGGGCGTGGGCAAGACCTACGAGATGCTCGAGGAGGGCCGCCGGCTGCAGGATGCCGGGGTCGACGTCGTCGTCGCGATCGTCGAGACCCATGGACGCGCCGCGACCGCCGCGATGACCGCGGGCCTGCCGATCGTTGCGCGCCGCCGCATCGAGCACCGGGGCGTCACGCTCGACGAGATGGACCTCGACGCCGTGCTCGCCCGGGCCCCGCGCGTCGCGCTCGTCGATGAGCTCGCCCATACCAACGTCGGCGGATCGCGCAACGAGAAGCGCTGGCAGGACGTCGAGGAGCTCCGGGATGCCGGCATCGACGTCATCACGACCGTCAACGTCCAGCACATCGAGTCGCTGGGCGACGTCGTCGAGCAGATCACCGGCGTCGCGCAGCGCGAGACGGTGCCGGATGCCGTCGTGCGCTCGGCCGACCCGATCGAGCTCGTCGACCTCGCGCCGCCGTCACTGCGCGACCGCCTCGCCGCCGGCCTCGTCTACCCCGCCGAGCGCATCGACGCCGCCCTGTCGAACTACTTCCGGCTCGGCAATCTGACGGCGCTGCGGGAGCTCGCGCTGCTGTGGCTCGCCGACGAGGTCGACAGCGCTCTGCAGGACTACCGGGCCGAGCACGGCATCCGGGGCACCTGGCAGGCGCGCGAGCGCGTCGTGGTCGCGCTGACCGGCGGCCCCGAGGGCGAGACGCTGATCCGCCGCGGGGCCCGCATCGTCGACCGGTCGGCCGGCGGCGAGCTCCTGGCCGTCCACGTGTCGGGTCAGGACGGGCTGCGCACCGCCGACCCCGCCGCCCTCGCCGCCCAGCGGGCCCTTGTCGAGTCTCTCGGTGGCAGCTATCACCAGGTCGTCGGTGACGACATCCCCGCCGCCCTCGTCGAGTTCGCGCGGTCGGTCAACGCGTCGCAGCTCGTCGTCGGCGTCAGCCGTCGCGGCCGGCTCGCTGCGGCCCTCAGCGGCCCGGGCATCGGCGCCACCGTCATCCGCGAGTCGGGCGATATCGACGTGCACGTCGTGACGCATGCGGCCGCCGGCGGCCGCTTCACCCTGCCCCGTGTCGCCGGCGGAGCGCTCAGCGTGCGGCGCCGGATCCTCGGTTTCGTCGTGGCGCTCACCGGCGGGCCGCTGCTCACCTGGCTGCTCGTCGCACTGCGGAGCCCCGAGTCGATCACGAGCGATGTGCTCGCGTATCAGCTGCTCGTGGTGGTGGTCGCGCTCGTCGGCGGCCTGTGGCCGGCGGTCTTCGCGGCGGTGATGTCGGGGGTGACGCTCGACTTCTTCTTCGTGGCGCCGCTGTACACCGTGACGGTCTCCGATCCGCTGCACGCGTGGGCGCTGATCCTGTACGTCGTCATCGCGCTCCTCGTGAGCGTCATCGTCGACCGCGCGGCCCGGGGCACGCGCGCGGCCCGGCGGGCGGCGGCCGAGGCCGAGCTGCTCGCGGCGGTCGCGGGCAGCGTGCTGCGGGGCGACGGCTCGATCCCGGCTCTCGTCGCGCGGGCGCGCGAGGCCTTCGGGATGTCGGGCGCCCGCCTGGTCGCGTCGGACGGAACCGTCGTCGCCGCCGACGGCGAGCCCGTGCGCGACGACCGCCACCTGCGCGTCGACGTCGGACGCGAGGCTGTGCTCGAACTCCACGGCAGCGAGTCGGAGCAGCTCGACGGCTCGGAACGCCGGCTGTTGGATGTCGTCGTCGCGCAGCTCGCCGCCGCCCTCGAGCAGGCCGACCTGCAGCGGGCGGCGAGCTCGGCGTCGGTGCTCGCCGAGACCGACCGGGTGCGCAGCGCCCTCCTCTCAGCGGCGAGCCACGACCTGCGACGTCCTCTCGCCGCGGCCGTCGCAGCGCTCGGCGGGCTGCGGGCTGCGGGACCCGCGCTCGGCGACGCCGACCGCGACGAGCTGCTCGCGACCGCCGACGAGAGCCTCGGCACGCTGACCTCGCTCGTGACCGACCTGCTCGACGTGAGCCGCATCGAGGCGGGTGCTCTCGCGGTCGCCCTGCGGCCGGTCGACACCGCCGAGGCCGTGCTCGCCGCCGTCGACGAACTCGGCCTGGGGCCCGGCGCGGTCGAGCTGGCGATGGATGAGGCGATCGAGCCCGTGCTGGCCGACCCTGTGCTGTTGCAGCGCGTGCTGGTGAACGTGCTCGCCAACGCCCACCGCCACTCGCCGCCCGGAACGCCGGTGCGCATCAGCACGAGCTCACTGGGCGAGCGGGCGCAGATCCGCGTGATCGACCACGGACCCGGGATCCCGGCCGAACGCCACGGCGACGTGTTCGCGCCCTTCCAGCGGCTGGGCGACACCGACAACACGACCGGGCTCGGATTGGGGCTCGCGCTGTCGAAGGGCTTCACCGAGGGGATGCAGGGTCAGCTCGTCCCCGAGCAGACCCCCGGTGGCGGCCTCACCATGGTGATCGAACTGCCCCTGGCATCGTCGGCGGCACCAGAGGGCAGGATCGAGGGGTGAAAGTCCTTCTCGCCGACGACGACCCGCAGCTCGTGCGGGCGCTGCGCATCACGCTCGCGGCCCACGGGTACGACGTCGTCGCGGCGGGTGACGGGGCCGCCGCGATCGCCGCGGCCGCGGCCGAGCACCCCGACGTCGTGGTCCTCGATCTGGGGATGCCGCGCCTCGACGGCGTCGCCGTGATCGAGGCCGTGCGGGGATGGAGCGCCGTGCCGATCATCGTCGTCTCGGGGCGCACCGGGTCGGCCGACAAGGTGGCGGCGCTCGACGCCGGCGCTGACGACTACGTCACCAAGCCGTTCCAGATCGACGAGCTGCTCGCGAGGCTGCGCGCGCTGACCCGGCGGGCCGGCGGTGCGGCATCCGTCGCCGTCGTGCGGTTCGCCGATGTCGAGATCGACCGGGCCGCCAAGACCGTCACGCGCGGCGGCGAGCGCGTGCACCTCACGCCGACCGAGTGGCGGATGCTCGACTTCCTCGCGCGGAGCCCCGGGGCGCTCGTGACCCGGCAGGACCTGCTGAAGGAGCTGTGGGGCACCGAGCAGGTCAACGACACCGGGTACCTGCGTCTCTACGTCTCGCAGCTGCGGAAGAAGCTCGAGGCCGATCCCGCGCATCCTGAGCACCTGCTGACGGAGTCGGGCATGGGGTACCGGCTCATCGTCGACTGACCGCCGCTCGCTACGATCTGGTCGTGCCCATCGACATCCGACCGCCGAGGCCTGACGAGCTGAGCCTTCTCGAAGACATCGAGAACGACGCCGACGCACTGCTCCGCGATCGGCTCGACCCGCCGACCTGGTGGCCGGCGCCGACCGGCGCGTCGCGTGCCGACGAGGCCGGCTTCCTGCTGGTCGCCGATGTCGGCGCCGGCGTGATCGCCGGGTTCGTCCATGTGCTCGAGGTCGACCGCCACGCTCACCTCGAACAGCTGTCGGTGTCGCCCGAGCACGGGCGCCGAGGGTACGGCCGCAAGCTCGTCGAGGCGGCGATGACGTTCGCCCGCGACCGCGGCCACGACCGGATGTCGCTCCGCACCTTCGCCGACGTGCCCTGGAACGCCCCGTTCTACGAGCGCCTCGGCTTCGCGGTGACCGAACCGCGTTCGGAGTTCGAGCTCATGCTCGTCGAGACCGAGGAGCGCATGGGACTCAATGCCCTCGGCCCGCGCGTGCAGATGACCGCGGATCTGCGGTCGTAGCGAGCCGCGCCACGACCGGCGGATTTCGACCACCAACCCTGTAGATTAAATATAAGAATTCCAGCCGGAGGAGGATCGGGATGCTGTACAAGCGGGTGTACGAATCGTTGCGTCTGGCGATCACCAACGGCACCTACCCGGTCGGCGAGCGCCTGCCTTCCGAGGCCGAGCTGTCCAAGCAGTTCGACGTGAGCGCCATCACGGTCAAGCGGGCACTCGAGCTGCTGCGCAGCGAGGGGATGATCATGCGTCGTCCACGCATCGGCACGGTGGTGACGAGCGCGACCGCGACGACCGTCCCGGCCGCGGGGTCGGAGGTCTCGACCCGCCTGCTGGGCTGCGTCCTCACGAGCTTCGACGACACGTTCGGCAACAAGATCATCGAGGGGATCCTCGCCGCGGCGGGCGCCGACACCCACGTCATCTTCAAACGGTCAGGCGGCGACCTGGCCGAGGAGGACGCGTGCATCCGATCCCTCGTCGACGCCGGCGTCGAGGGGCTCGTGCTGCTCCCGAGCTCGTCGGAGTACATCCCGCCCGCCGCCCTCGAGCTCGTCGCGCGCCGGTTCCCGCTCGTCATCCTCGACCGCCTCTTCGACGGCATCCCCGTCTCGGCCGTCTGCTCCGACAACCTCGGCGGAGGACGCGCGGCGACCGAGCACCTGCTCGAGCTCGGGCACCGCACCGTCGGGTTCGTGGGGCCGTCGAGCCACGTGTCATCGAGCGACGACCGTCGCAACGGGTACATCCATGCCCACGCCATGAACCACCTGCCCCTGGAGAACCGTGCGGAGCTGCAGACGCTCGAGTCGACGGTGCCCGGCAGCACCGACACCGTCGAGGACGACATCGAGCGGCTCATCGCGTTCGTCGGCGAGCATCCCGACATCACCGGCTACGTCGCGGCCGAGTACAACATCGCGCTCATGCTGCGCGAGGCTTGCTCGCGGCTCGGGCTCAGCATCCCGCGCGACGTGTCGGTCGTCTGCTTCGACCATCCCGACGCGTTCTTCGACACGGGCCTGTTCCGCTTCACCCACATCCGGCAGGCGCAGACCGAGCTCGGCGGCCGTGGCATCGCGTCGTTGCAGCAGCAGATCGCCCACCCGCTCACGGTCGACAAGGTCGTGCTGCCCACCGAGCTCATGCCGGGCGCGTCGACGGCGCCACCTCGCAGCTGAGGAGGCGCCGTCGTGCGCGGAGCAGAACGAGGCGGCGCGGCCTAGGCGCCGACGACCGTACCGGCTGCCGCGGCGGAACCCGCGCCCACCGTCTCACCCGCGGACTCGGCGCTCTCCCGTCGCGCGCGCTGCTCGATCGCGAAGATCGCGCTGACAGCGGTGGAGTACGGGATCCACTCCCCCGCCGGCTCCGACCAGTCGTTGCCGGGACGCAGCCGACCGTCGACGACGCCGGTTCGCCAGAGCTCGTCGGTGCTCGCCCGCAGGAACGCCTCGAGCAGCGCCCGCTCGTCGGCGAAGCCCGGCTCATCGGCGAGGACCGCGAGCACCTCCCCCAGGTAGCGGTAGTAGACGCCCTTGAACAGGCCCTCGTCGCCGCCGTCGCCCTCGTCGCGGAACACCGAACCGTCGCTCAGCTCTCGGACGGCGGTGACGGCCGTCTGCACGGCACGCTCGAGGAACGCGCGGTCGCCCGTCAGCCGGAACAGCTCGACCGCCGCTCCCGCGTAGAGCCCCTGGTTGTAGGTGAAGCGCCACTGCGTGTCGACGGCGCCGTCATCGTTGCGATTGACACCGTCCTCGACGAACCCGTCGGGTCCGACGAGGTTCGCCGTCAGCCAGTCGAACGCCCGATGGGCGTAGTCGAGGTGGTCACCGGACGCGTCGAGCGCGCTCAGCCGCGCGCCGAGGATCACGAGCGGCCCGTTGGCGGGCGTGTTCTTGTAGGCCAGCTGCTGCTTCCGCCACGCGAGGCTCCACCCGAGGGTCTCGTTCCAGCCGTGCTCGACGACGTGGTCCCAGATCGCGCGGGCGTCGTCGAGGTGACGCTGATCGCCGGTCGCGGCGTGGAGCCGCTCGAGTGCGAGCGCGAACCAGAGCATGTCGTCGAAGTAGTCGTTGAACAGCGAGCCGCCGTTGCGTTCGACGATGTTGTCGCGGGCGGCGACGGCCGCTTCGAGCCAGCGGGCCTCCCCCGTCCGCAGCCACGCGTCGATGCGGGCGTCGACGACATGCGCCAGCCACCAGTAGTTGAACACCGCGGTGTCGCCGCGGTCGTGCGGGTGGCTGTTCGCGAGGAACTGGATGCCGGGGACGCCGAAGAAGTGGTCGAGGCTCTCCTGGGCGACATCCGCTCGGGACGACCAGACGATCGCTGCGGGACGGGTCATGCGTGCTCTTCTCTCTGGATGGGGAGGTCGGCGGCCTCGCGGGCCGAGACGGGGGTCGGTCGCGTCATCGGTTCTTCGCGAGGATCTGATCGCCCTGCTCCTGCGCGTCCTTGAGCGCCTGCTCGGCGGAGATCTCGCCGGACATGAACCGCTCGAGAGCGGGCACCAGCGCCTTGCCCTCGACGTCCGAGAAGCCCTGCACGTTCGGCCGGGCCCCGGCGTAGTTCATGGTCTCGATGAAGGCCGCGTAGTGCTCGTCGTCGGTGAAGTAGGGGTCGTTCGCGGCCTCGATGTTCGCGGGGATCCAGCCGGAGATCTCGCCGAAAGCGACGCCGTTCTCCGCCTCGGTCGTCCACCACTTCATGAACTCCCAGGCACCCTCCGCGTTCTTGGCGCCCTCGGGGATGACGAGCCCGAAGCCGCCCATGTACGCGCCGGAGTCGCCGTCGGGACCGGCGGGCGGCTGCGCGACGCCGTAGGTCAGACCGTCGACCTTGTCGAGCGTCGAGAGCGCCCAGGGGCCGTCGAGCTTCATCGCGGTGCGCCCCTCGGCGAACGCGTCGCCCGTGTCACCGAAGCCCTGCGAGTACACGCCGTCATCAAGCAGGCTCTGCCAGAACTCGAGCACCTCGAGGCCCTCCGGGCTGTTGAAGGCGGTCTTCGTCTCGTCGTCGTTGAGCAGCTCACCCCCCGCCTGCGCGAGGTACATGCTGAACAGGCCGGGGTCGCTCAGGTCGAAGCCCGACTGCACGAGCTTGCTGCCGTCGCGCTTGGTCAGCGCCTGGGCGGCCGCCTGGAGCTCGTCCCAGTTCGTCGGCGCCGCGACGCCGGCTTCGTCGAGCAGCGCCCGGTTGTAGACGAGCGAACGGTTGTCGACGAGCAGGGGAAGGCCGTAGAGCTTGTCGTCGACCTCCATCTCGCCGAGAGCCGGCTCGTAGAAGACGCTGGTGTCGACGGAATCCTCGGCGATGAAGTCGTCGATCGGAGCGAGCGCTCCCTTCGGGGCGTAGAGCGAGGTCTGATAGCGGTCCCACAGCACGATGTCCGGCACCTGGCCCCCGGCGAGGGCCGTGAGGAGCTTCTCCTCGACGAGCTCCTGCGGCACGTAACTGACCTCGTAGTCGTCCTGCGCCTCGTTGAAGCGGGCGGCCTGAGCCTCGAGCTGGGCGACCTGATCGCCCGACCACGAGCCCCACATGACGACGGGCTCGGGTCCGTCGCCGCCGTTGCCGGCATCGGAGCCGCCGCAGCCGGCGAGGGTGACGGTCAGGGTCGCGACGCCCAGCAGGGCGAGCGAGCGCACGGTGTTCTTCATCGGAATCTCCTGTGATCGGATGGTGTGGTTGCGGGTGGGAGTGTCGTCTACTTGGTGCCGACGTGCGCGACGCCCTCGATGATGTATCGCTGGGCGAAGAGGAACACGAGCAGCACGGGGAGGCTCGCGACCACGGTCCCGGCCATGAGCGGGCCGAATGCCGTCTCGTAGTTGTTGACGAACGACGCGAGCCCGACCTGGACCGTCATCATGTCCTGGCTGTTCAGGACGATGAGCGGCCACAGGAAGTTGTTCCATCCGGCCTGGAAGCTGATGATGCCGAGCACGGCGAGCCCGGCCTTCGCGAGCGGGAAGTAGATGAGCGCGAAGATGCGGAACTCGCCGGCGCCGTCGATGCGCGCCGCCTCGCCGAGCTCGTCGGGCAGAGTCTCGAAGAACTGCTTCATAAAGAAGACCGCGAATGCACCGGCGGCGCCCGGGATGATGACGGCCCAGTAGGTGTTGATCAGGCCGAGGCCGCCCTGCCCCAGAATGTCGTTGCCGCCCGCGAACGGGATCGACCGCAGGATCAGGAACGACGGGATCATCGTGATGATGCCGGGGATCATGAGCGACGACAGGAAGACCGCGAACACCGCCGTGCGGCCGCGGAACCGCAGCTTGGCGAGGGCGTAGCCGCCCAGCGCGCCGAAGAAGATGTTCGTCGCCGCGCCGCCGATGCCGAGCACGAGCGAGTTCACGAAGTACCGCCCGAACGGCACCTCGTCGAACACCCGGACGTAGTTCTCGATCGTGGGGTTATCGGGGATGAGCGACAGGGCGCCGGAGAGGATCTCGGTGGCCGGCTTGATCGACGTCGAGATCGTCCAGACGAGCGGCGCGACCGTGACGATGCTGACGAGGATCACTCCGACGTACCAGGCGATCGTTCCCGCGCGCTGCCGCGGCGTCCGCGGACGGGCGGTCGGAGCCGCCGCGACCGGCGTCCGGGCCGCGAGGGCGGTCTGGACGGCGCTGCCGCCGTCCACGGAGCCGTTGAGCGTGTTCGTCATCGGACGCCTCCGCGATTCGTGAGTCGTGCGTTCACGAGCGAGAACACGAGGATGATGAGGAAGAGGATGAACGACAGCGCCGAGGCATAGCCCATCTCGAGGGCTCCGAACCCCTTGTTGTAGATGTAATAGACCATCGTCACGGTGGAGTTGCCCGGCCCGCCCTTGGTGAGGACATAGGCCTGGTCGAAGACCTGGAACGCGCCGATGATCAGCAGCGTCGATACGAGGAACGTCGTGCGCGTGAGAGACGGCAGAGTGACGTACCGGAACTGCTGCCAGGCGTTCGCGCCGTCGAGACGAGCGGCCTCGTAGAGCTCGCCGGGAACGCCCTGCAGTCCGCCGAGGAAGATGATCATGTTGGCGCCGAAGCCGGCCCAGACGCTCATCATGACGATCGCGATCATCGCCCACTGCGATTCGTACAGCCACGCGGGGCCGTCGATGCCGAACCAGCTCAGCACGACGTTGAGCAGGCCGTTCTGCGGGTTCAGCATCCAGAACCAGATCGTCGCCGTCGCCACCGTCGAAGCCACGACGGGGATGTAGAAGAGCGTGCGGAAGATACGGACGGCCCGTTGCCGACGATTGAGGAGCAGCGCCGTGCCGAGCGCGACGACGAGTCCGGCCGGGACGTAGAGCACCGTGTAGTAGGCGGTGTTGCGCAGCGCACTCCAGAAGAACGGGTCGACGGCGATCTCGGCGTAGTTCTGCAGCCCGAGCCAGTCGAAGTCTCCGACGATGGCGTAGTCCGTCAGGCTCAGCACGAGCGCGATCGCGATCGGTAGCGCCATGAAGACGAGGAACAGCACGCCCGGCACCAGCAGGAACAGCCAGGCACTCCGGGTCATCTGCCGGGCCGAGGGGTTCCCCGGCCGATGCGTCCGCTGCGCACGCGGCGTCTGCTCGGCCGAGCCCGGACGCACCACGGTCGACGCGCTCATGACGGCCGCGCCTCGGTGACCGCGTCGCGGACGAGCACGCGGAGGCCCGCGAGGTCGAGCACGAACTCGCAGAACATGGCGTTCGCCCACGAGAACCATTCGCGCGTGAACGTCTCGGGGTCGGTCGCGAGGAACGACTCGTGCATGAGCCCGGTGCCGGCGTCGGTGTCGAGGAGCAGACGCAGGATGCGGCGCCGCTCGTCCTCGTCCGAGGTCGTGAGACCCTCGATGCACAGGCCGATGGGCCAGATGTGACCGGCAGGGGTGTGAGGGCTGCCGAGGCCGCGCACGTCGCCGCCGTCCGGCAGAACGCCACGGACGAAGGTCGGGTTCGCGTCGCTGAGGATGAAGCGTCGGGTCGCGAGGTACCGGTCGTCGTCCGTTCCGCACCACCCGATGAGCGGCAGGGAGAGCAGACTCGGCACGTTGGCGTCGTCGAGGAGCAGGACACCGCCGCGACCGTCGACCTCGTAGGCGTACAGCTCGCCGTGATCGGAGTCGACGACGAGACCGTGCTCGGCGACCCCGCGCTCGATATCGTCCCTCAGGTCGCGCGCGGTGCGGGCGAGCTCGGGATCGCCGAGCACGGTCTCGGCGATGTCGGCGATGTGGCCGAGCTCGACGGCGGCGAACATGTTGCCGGGCACGTTGTAGCCGTATGCGCACGCGTCGTCGCTCGGGCGGAAGGCCGACCACGTCATGCCGGTCGGCGCGGTCTCGGGACCACGGCCGTCGCGAACGAGCGTGTCGCTCGGGGGGCAGTCGAAGCGCTGGAACCGGTAGGGCGAGGACGCCTCGTGATCCTGCTCGACGCGCCACAGCGCGATGATCCGACGTGCGGCCTCGCCGAAGTCGGGCCCGAGGTGATCCGTCCGACCGGTCACCGTCCACAGGTCATGGGCGAGCTGGATCGGGTAGCAGAGCGAGTCGACCTCGTACTTGCGCTCCCAGACCCACGGTGAGCCGTCGGTGAGGTCGTCCTGGTGGCCCTTGCCGTCGGGAGCGGCGTTGAAGGCGTTGGCGTAAGCGTCGATGAGGACGAAGGCGACCTGTCTCCGCGAGACGGCGGCGATCATGTCGGAGATCGCCTGATCCTCGGCGGCGAAATGCAGGTAGGGCGCGAGCTGCGCTGTGGAGTCGCGCAGCCACATGGCGGGGATGTCGCCGGTGAGCATGAAGAGCGTCCCGTCGGGCATCGCCGTGAGCGTCGTGCCGAGGGTGTTCTCGAAGCAGCGCTCGAAGATGTCGGCGACCTCGTCGTCGAGACGTTCCCGCACACGATCGGAGACGGAACGGATGAAGGCCGAATGCACGTGAGCCACGTTGCTCCTCGGGTGGTGTCGGACCCGCCCAGCGGTGGACGGTAGGCCCGAGTATAGGACGGATCTAGCAATCCGTCTATTAAAACGTATAAATATGTGCAACGCTGTGTCTCGCGTAGCCCAAGACGCTGAAGCCACTGAAAGGCGGCGTCGACCGGTCGGCAATCAATATGTTTTTTCACTGAGGAGAGAACGATGAAGAGATCCCTGCCCATCCTCGGGGCTACGCTGCTCGCGGCGGCCCTCCTGGTCCCGCAACCGGCGCACGCGCTGACCGCGGCCGAGCCCGAGACGGCCTTCGACGACTTCGTCGACGTCTTCTGGGACGACTCTGCGAACTACTTCTTCACGTACAGCGACCATCAGATCCACCCCGAACACGCGCACGGCCCTCAGGGCGGCCTCTACACGGACTACTGGTGGGAGGCGCAGCTGTGGGAGACGGTCATGGATGTCTACGAGCGCACCGGCAGCACCGACGCCCGCCAGATGATCGATGACATCTACGACGGCTTTCAGACGCAGTATCCCGACTTCCGCGACAACGACTGGAACGACGACATCGGATGGTGGGCCCGCGGCGCCATCCGCGCGTACGAGCTCACCGGCGACGTCGAGTACCGCGACGACGCGATCGAGATGTTCGATTTCATCGCCCAGTACGCCGACACGACCTACGGCGGCGGCATCTGGTGGAAGAACGTCGACATCGGCGACGGCGAGCGCAACGAGAAGAACGTCGCCACGAACGCGACGGCCGTCTACACGGCGATGCGCATCTATGCCGCGACGGGCGACGTCTCGTACCGCGACCAGGCGCGGAGCATCTTCTCCTGGCTCGACGCGAACTTCTACGTCGGCGGCAAACTGCGCGACCACATCGAGGGCACCGGCCAGTTCGTCGACTGGGACTGGACCTACAACCAGGGCAACTACGCCGGCGCCGCCCTCGAGATGTATCTCGACTCGGGCGATCCCGCTGAGCTTTCGCGCGCGGTTGCGGCGGTCGACTGGGCCGTGGCGAACCTGACCTCATCGGGCACCTTCCTCTTCGAGGGCGTCGACGACACGGGCGGGTTCAAGGCCATCCTCACGCGCAACATCCGCGCGCTCATCGACGAGGCCGGGCAGACGCAGTACGAGCAGCTGCTCACCGACAACGCGACCCAGGCGGCCAACCACCTCAACTCCGCAGGCATCGGGGCATACGACTGGACCGCCCCGGCACCCGAGCTCGGCACGACCGCCATTCAGAGTCTCGCCGCAGCGGCCAGCGTTGCCGTCATGAGCCAGGCGACGCCCGACGGCTACACGGGGCCGGTCGAGGGAACCCGCGTCTACGAGGCCGAGAACACCGAGCGCTCGGGAGTGATGTCCGAGAGCGGGCAGTCGGGATACAGCGGGCGCGGATACATCGGCGGTTGGATCGGCGACGGCACCGGGGCGACCTTCCACGTCAACGTCGCGTCCGCCGGCACCTACGAGCTGCAGTTCCACTACGCCGCCGCGGCTGGTGTCGCCTCACGGGCGCTGACCGTCAACGGTGCGACGACCCCGCTGTCGTTCCCCGCGACGTCCGGCTGGGGTGACTGGCAGACGCGTACGGTGACCGTTTCGCTCGATGAGGGGTACAACCGCGTGGACCTGCGCGTCGACAGCGCGGCGGGCGGCGCGAACTATGTCAACCTCGATCGGATGACAGTCGCGGATTGACCAGCGGCCGGCGACTCGGGTCATCACGTCCCGGGTCGCCGGCATCGACGGCGGGGCTGGACAACGAGGCGAAACGAGTCACTCACTCCACGCGCGAGACTGGAGCCATGGCAGGTTTCCATCACGTCGAGCTCTGGGTCAGCGACATCGAGAGCGCACGCTCCGACTGGGGCTGGCTGCTTCGGCGGGTCGGCTTCGACCTCGAGAGCACGTGGGCGCAGGGCGAGTCGTGGGCGGCGGGCGGGGACTACCTGACGCTCACCACGTCACCGAACACGGTCGGCGCCGAGCACGACCGTCGGCGCCCGGGGCTGAACCACCTGGCGTTCCACGGCGGCTCCCCCGCCGAGGTCGATGCGATCATGGCCGACGCCCCGTCCGCGGGCTGGGTGCCGCTGTATCAGGAGCGGTACCCGCACGCCGGCGGCCCGCAGCACTACGCCGGCTGGCTCGAGAATGCGGCGGGCTTCAAGGTCGAGGTCGTCGCGACGGGGACCAGCTTCGTCGCGGAGATGAACCAGCACGCAGGCATCTCCTCGTCGCTGTGACCACGTCAGCCTGATCGGGACTGTCCGGCGAGCACTGCCCGAGGGATGCCGCCGTGTCAAGCCACTGGGGAAGCGGTTCTCCCGGCTCCTAACTTCGGCCTCACAGGACGGCATCCACCAGGTCCTGCGGGTATGACGGCATCCGGAGGACGACATAAGCATCACCGCTCGCGCGCGACCGACGGCGGTCCGCGCCACACGGCCGAGCCGCATCCGGCAGAAGTACAACAAGCGCGAGGCGCTGGCGGGCTACCTCTTCCTGACGCCGTGGATCATCGGCTTCCTGGTCTTCACCGTCGGGGCGATGGTCTACAGCCTGTACATCTCGTTCAGCAGCTACAACCTCGCGACGAACTCCTCGCGGCCCATCGGCTTCGACAACTACGCCCGGCTCTTCGACGACCCCCGCGTGGCGGTGTCCCTGGGCAACACGCTGTTCTACGCAGTCATGGCCGTGCCGCTGGAGATCATGTTCGCCCTCGTGCTCGCGCTGCTGCTGAACCGGATGGGTCGCGGCGCGGGCGTCTTCCGCACGCTCTACTATCTGCCGAAGATGACCCCGGCGGTCGCGACGGCGGCGGTGTTCTTCCTTCTGCTCAACGGCAACTCCGGCGCGATCAACCAGGGGCTCGCGGCCATCGGCATCCAGGGTCCGCAGTGGCTCGTCGACCCGGCCTGGGTGAAGCCCAGCATCGTGATCATGGCGCTGTGGACCGTCAGCGGCACGATGGTCATCTTCCTCGCCGCGCTGAAGAACGTTCCCGTCGAGCTGTACGAGGTGGCATCCCTCGACGGCGCCGGGCCGGTGCGGAAGTTCTTCTCGATCACGCTGCCGATGATCTCGGGCGCGATGTTCTTCAACGTCATCGTGCTGTCGATCGCAGCCTTCCAGGTCTTCGACCAGGCCTATCTGCTGTTCTGGCGGGATCAGAGCAACGCATCACCCGAGGCGTCGCTGTTCTATGCGATCTATCTCTTCCAGCAGGCGTTCCGGCAGTTCAACTTCGGGTTCGCCGCCGCGATGGCCTGGCTGCTGTTCGTCATCATCATGGCCGTCACGGTCATCCAGGTGAAGTTCGGCAACCGCTTCGTCTACTACGAGGGCGACCGCTGATGGCGACGAGGTTCCGCACCCCGAAGACCGTCGCCGGCCGCGTCACGCTCGCCGCGATCTCGACGGGCTTCGCCCTGCTGTTCCTGTACCCGTTCGCCTGGCTGCTCGCGGCGAGCTTCAAGCCCCGCGGCGAGGTGTTCGACAACCGCCTCATCCCGCAGACCTTCGTGCCCGAGAACTACGCCGAGGTGTGGAACCAGCTCCCGCTGCTCAGCTGGATGTTCAACAGCGTCGCGATCGCGCTGCTGGCGGCGACGGCGGTGTCGATCTCGAGCTCGATCGTCGCGTTCGGGTTCGCCTACTTCTCGTTCCCCGGTCGCAAGCTCCTGTTCGGACTGGTGCTCGCGACGATGATGCTGCCCGGCGCCGTGACGATGATCCCCGTCTACCTGATCTGGAAGGAGACCGGCCTGCTCGGAACGTGGGTCCCGCTGTGGGGCGCCAACCTCTTCGGGTCGGCGTTCTACATCTTCCTGCAGCGCCAGTTCTTCCTCGGCCTGCCGCGCGAGCTCTTCGAGGCGGCGCGCATCGACGGCGCGAGCTACTGGGGACTCTTCTGGCGTATCGCGATGCCGCTGTCGGTGCCCTCGTTCGTGATCGTGTTCCTGTTCGAGTTCCAGGCGAGCTGGAACAACCTGCAGTCCGCGCTCATCTACCTCAACGCCGGGTCGGTCGACGAGTTCACCGCACCTCTCGGCATCGCCTTCGCGATGACCAAGTACAGCCCCACGGCCGGCGGCCAGGGCGACTACCAGTACGTGATGGTGGCATCGCTCATCGTCACGCTGCCCATGCTCATCCTCTTCGCCTTCGGACAGCGCTACTTCATCGAAGGCGTCGCGACCCAGGGCCGCAAGGGATGACCCGCGTGCTCGCGCGGAACCACGACAGGAGGAATCACATGCGCAATCGACTGATCGGGACGACCGCGGTGGCCGCGGCATCCGTCATCGTGCTGGCGGGATGCAGCAACGACGCCGGCACCGCGGAAGACGTCGACTTCTCGGCGACGCCCACCGGAACCCTCGCGGCGTGGGGCTTCGAGAACGCCGACGACGTCGGCACCGCGCGACTCGACTACGCGGCGGAGCAGCTGTCGGATGTCGACGTGCAACTGGATGCCACGGCCTTCGACTCGCAGAAGTTCACGACCCGCATCGCGAGCGGCGACGTGCCCGACGTCGTGCAGATGGACCGCCGCTACGTCACGCAGTACGCGGCACAGGGCCTCATCCTGCCGCTCGACAGCTGTTTCGACGCACAGGACGTCGACGCGGACGACCGGTGGTACGAGTCGGTCGTCGACGATGTGCGCTACGAGGATCAGGTGTGGGGAGCGCCGCAGTTCTACCAGCCGCCGGCCATCATCCTGAACAAGCGGGTGATGGATGCCGCGGGCGTGACGGCCGACGAGATCGACACCTCGCAGCCCGACGTCCTGCTGGCCGCCATCGAGAAGATGTATCAGGAGTCCGGCGGTGTTCCGACGCGCCTGGGCTTCGATCCCGTCTCGACCGGTCAGTCCGCGCTGTGGATCCTCGGGGCGGGCGGGCAGCTCACCGATGACGACGGCATGCCGACCCTCGACGACCCGAGCAACCTCGCCGGCATGGAGCTGCTGCAGCGCATCAACGACGCGCAGGGCGGCTTCGCGCAGGTGAAGAGCTTCACCGACGCCTTCGACACGTTCGGCGACGCCAATCAGTACGTCACCGACCAGGTCGGCGCACAGGTCAACGCGCAGTGGTACCCGAACGTGCTCTCGCCCTACCTCGAGCAGATCGACATCGAGGCGGTGCCGTTCCGCGACAGCGACGGCGAGCCGTTCTCGGTCTCCGGCGGCCAGGCCTTCGTCATCCCGGCCGGAGCGAAGAACCCCGCGGCGGCCTGCGCGTGGGTCTCGGCTCTGACCAGCGACGAGGCGTGGAACGCGGCGGGCGAAGCGCGCGCCGAGACGCGCGCCGCTGACGGCGGTGCCAACACCGGCCTGTTCACGGGATCGCCGCAGCCCGACCAGGCGATCCGCGAGAAGTGGGTCACTCCGTCGGGCGACGAGGGATTCGACCAGGTCGTCGCCACCTACTACGACGTGGTCGACTACGGCACGTCGTTCGGTTCCTCCCCCGCCGGACAGGACATCCAGAACGAGCTGAACAACGCCGTGACGGCGGCACTTCTCGGCGACAAGACCGCCGAGGAAGCGCTCGTGGACGCACAGGATGCCGCGATGCGGGCCTACGAGAACGCCACCGCGACCCGCTGAGGGCGGGGTACCCCGTCGCACCAGCCGATAATGGGCGGATGGAGCCGTGGGAGATGCACGCCTGGTACGCCGAGTACCTCGACGCCTGCAATCGTCATGACCTCGACGCCATCCGCTCGTTCATCGACCCGAACGTGCGGCGAGCCCACCTGCCCGGCGGAGCCGACGCGTGGATGGCCGACGCCGTCGAGGTGCTCGACGCCTTTCCCGACTGGCAGGTGCGCCGCATCCAGCTCGTCGTCGAGGATGACCGCATCGCGGCGCACGTGCGCGCGAGCGGCACGCACACCGGCCCGTTCCGCGGCATCCGGCCCACCCGCCGACACGTCAACGTGGCGGAGTTCGGGTTCCTGCGGGTGGCGGGAGGCCGCATCGTCGAGTTCGCCGGCACCACCGACCACGCCGCGCTGCTGGCCCAGCTGCGCGCCTGACCCGAGAGGAATCACATGACCGACATCGCCTGGTCCACCGGATCGTGGACCAACGAGCCCGCGGCGACCGCGCTCGACGGCCACGACCTGCTCGTCACGGCGCGCGAGGGAAGCGACGCGTGGCGCGTGACGTCGTACGGGTTCGTGCACGACGACGAGCACGCGCTGCTCGCGCCGATGGCACCCGACACCGCGGTCGAGGTGGCGTTCGTGCTCGACTTCTCGGCGCAGTTCGATCAGGCGGGTGTCTTCCTGCGCGTCGACGACGAGACCTGGATCAAGGCCGGCATCGAGCACAGCGACGGCGCCGACAGCCTGGGCGCGGTGGTGACGCGCGGGATGTCGGACTGGTCGCTCTCCCCCGTCGCCGACTGGGCTGGACGCGTCGTCACGGTTCGCGCGAGCCGGTCGGGCGACGCCGTCACGATCCGCGCCCGCGTCGACGACGAGGACTGGCGGCTCGTCCGGGTGGCCCCCCTCGACCCGGAGGCGGAGGTGGCGACCGGGCCGTTCTGCTGCGCGCCCACGCGCGCCGGGCTCACGGTTCGTTTCGTGTCGTGGCGGAGCGTGCCGGCCGACGCGTCGCTGCATCCCGACCACTGATTCGCCGGCGCAGCAACCGATCGATCCCGACAGCGGCCCACGTCGCGACGAGCCCGCCGACGATCACGATGCCCTGCATCGCCAGCGCGTAGCCGCCGCTCGTGACGTTGGCCTCGACCAGTCGGGGGCCGACGATCGGCGGGACGAGCGCGACGATCACGACGACCCACGACAGCGGATGCCGGCCGCGCGCGACCACCCAGCCGCCCACCCCGGCCAGCAACGCGATGAAGCCCTGATTGAGCACGACCTCCCACAGGGGGTCGAGGTGGGCGAGATGACCGGCTCCGCGCAGCAGCCCGAACGTCGCCCAGAGGAACAGCGCGACGCACGCGAGGGTCACACCTCCCACGCGGCGCATCGGCGACGTCGGGAGCACGGCGAACGCGGCGACGAGGGTCGCCACGACGAGCACGAACTGGAGCGTGTCGACGTACGGCATGTCGTTCGTGATGGTGCCGGCGTACATCTGCGCCTGCACGATCGCGGAGAAGTCGGACGCGACGGCGAGATAGGTGCCGAACATCGCCGCGACGATCGCCGCACCGTATCGGGCTCCCCGATCGAAACGCAGGCCGTCCTCCATGGTGTGAGGGTAGCCTGATCGCCGAGCGCCCAGGGAGGGAGGGGACCCGTGACCGACGCCGATCGCGACGAGACGGACGCCTCCTGGGCCAGCCGACGCCCGTCGCGCCGCGACTTCCTGCGCCGCGCGGGCCTCGGAGCCGCAGGCCTCGCGGTCGGAGGCTCGGCCGGCGCGGCCGTGACGGCGGCGATGACCGCGCATCCGCCCGAGTTCGCGCCCCTCGCGGCGCGGAGCGTCGCCGGGTTCGACCACGTCGTGGTGCTCATGTTCGAGAACCGCAGCTTCGACAACCTGCTCGGCCACCTCTACACGGCCGACGAGAAGAGCGCGGCCGACTTCGACGGCATCCTGCAGGGCGACTACGCCAACACCGCCCCCGACGGAACCGTCGTGCCCGCGCACGTCTACACGGGCGCGACCGACCACATCATGCAGCAGCCGCAGCCCGACCCCGGCGAGACCTACCCGCACGTCAATACGCAGCTGTTCGGGACGATCGACCCGCCCGCCAACGCCGACATCGCCCGCAACGGGCTGCAGCCGCCCTACAACGCTCCCGCCGCGGGGAGCGCGCCCCGCAACGACGGGTTCGTGCACGACTACGTCGTCAACTACCGCCTCGCGAAGAAGCGCGAGCCGACCGCCGACGAGTACGCCACGGCGATGGGCGGCTTCTCGCCCGAGATGCTGCCGGTGATCTCGACCCTCGCCCGTGAGTTCGGCGTCTACGACCGCTGGTTCGCCGGCGTGCCGTCCCAGACCTTCTGCAACCGCAGCTTCTTCCACGCCTCGACCTCGCACGGCTACGTCGTCAACCACACCGGCGACAACTACGACAAGTGGATCGACGCACCCGCAGCACCCACGATCTTCAACCGCCTCGAAGACGCCGGCCTGTCGTGGCGCGTCTACTACGACGCGACGCAGCTCGTCTCGCTCACCGGCATGCTCCACGCGCCCGTGCTCGAGCGGTACTGGAAGACGAACTTCCGCGTCATGGAGCAGTTCTACGAGGATGCCGCGAACGGCGAGCTGCCCGATTACGCGTTCATCGAGCCGCGCATGGTCTTCAATCACAACGACATGCATCCGCCCTGGGGCGCGACTCGCGAGGGCGAGCTCGAGCTGCCCGACGGCAGTCGCATCCGCATCACCAACAGCGCTGACAGCGACGTCCGCGCCGGCGACAAACTCGCGCAGGACGTGTACGACGCGATCCGCACGAGTGCGTCGACCTCCGGCTCGAACGCCATGAACACGGCGCTCGTCATCACCTTCGACGAGCACGGCGGCACCTTCGACCACGTCGCGCCGCCGGCCGCGCCGCCGCCGGATGCGAGCGGACCCGGCGAGATGGGCTTCACGTTCGACCGCCTCGGTCTGCGGGTGCCGGCGATCGTCGTGAGCGCGTACACCGCCGCCGGGACGGTCATCCACGACGAGATGCATCACGGATCGGTGATCAACACGCTCTGCCGGCTGCACGGGCTGCGGCCGCTCAACGTCCGCGACGAGACCGCGAACCCGATCTTCAACGCCGTCAACCTCACGACGCCGCGCCAGCCCTACACCTGGCCGCAGCCGCAGTCGCTGTACGTACCGCCCAATCCCGAGAAGGGCGCGACCAAGGCCCCCGACGAGAAGCACCACAAGCGTCCGCTCACCCCGCCCGCTCGCGGACTGCTCGGGCTCCTGACGTCGCGCTTCGACCCCGGCAGCACGCTGCCCGCGACCTACGGCGAGGCGTACGACGCCCTCGTCGAGCACGGCACCGGTCTCTTCGGCGCATACAACGCGCCCTCCTGAGCGTCGACTCGCCAGAAGGCGCGGGTACCGGACCGCCCGCATCCGCATTTCCTGGCGACTCGGCGGTTCGTCCCGCCAACTAGACTGATCGCGTCCGGCATCCCGAGTCCTGGAGTCCAGCCGCGTGAGCACCCCTGTCGCAGATACCGTCGAGAACGCCACCGCCACTCCGGAGCGTGATCAGCCCTACGGAGCCCTGGGCCTCAAGCCCGACGAGTACGCGAAGATCCGCGAGATCCTCGGCCGCCGCCCCACCTCGGGTGAGCTGGCGATGTACTCGGTCATGTGGAGTGAGCACTGCTCCTACAAGTCGAGCAAGAACTACCTGCGCCGGTTCGGCCAGAAGGTCTCCGACGAGATGAAGACCCGCCTCATGGTCGGCATGGGCCAGAACGCGGGCGTCGTCGACGTCGGTGAGGGCTGGGCGGTCACCTTCAAGGTCGAGTCGCACAACCACCCGAGCTACATCGAGCCGTTCCAGGGCGCTGCGACGGGTGTCGGCGGCATCGTCCGCGACATCATCTCGATGGGCGCGCGCCCCGTCGCGGTCATGGACCAGCTGCGCTTCGGCGCCATCGACCACCCCGACACCGCCCGCGTCGTGCACGGCGTCGTCAGCGGCATCTCGTTCTACGGCAACTGCCTGGGCCTGCCGAACATCGGCGGCGAGACGGTCTTCGACTCGGTCTACCAGGGCAACCCGCTCGTCAACGCCCTCGCGGTGGGCGTCATGCGCCACGAGGACATCAAGCTGGCCAACGCCACCGGCGCCGGCAACAAGGTCGTGCTGTTCGGAGCCCGCACGGGCGGCGACGGCATCGGTGGCGCGTCGATCCTCGCGTCCGACACCTTCGCGGACGGCGGACCCACCAAGCGCCCCGCCGTGCAGGTCGGCGACCCGTTCGCCGAGAAGGTGCTCATCGAGTGCTGCCTCGAGCTGTACGCGGGCGAGCTCGTCGAGGCCATCCAGGACCTTGGCGCGGCCGGCATCTCGTGCGCCACGAGCGAGCTCGCCGCCAACGGCGGATCGGGCATGCGCGTCGACCTCGAGAACGTGCTGCTGCGTGACCCCTCGCTCACGCCCGAGGAGATCCTCATGAGCGAGAGCCAGGAGCGCATGATGGCGATCGTCGCTCCCGAGAAGCTCGACGCGTTCCTCGCCGTCGTCGGCAAGTGGGATGTCGAGACGAGCGTGCTCGGCGAGGTGACCGGCGACGGCCGCCTGCAGATCTTCTGGCACGGCGAGAAGATCGTCGACGTCGACCCCTCGACCGTCGCGGTCGACGGTCCCGTCTACGACCGCCCGGTCGCCTACCCGACCTGGATCGACGGCCTGCAGGCCGACTCGGCGGCATCCCTCCCCCGCGCCACCGACGGCGAGGAGCTCCGCGACCAGTTCCTGCAGCTCGTCGGCAGCCCGAACCTCGCTGACACGAGCTGGATCACCAACCAGTACGACTACTACGTGCTCGGCAACACCGCGCTCAGCTTCCCCGACGACGCCGGCATGATCCGCGTCGACGAGGAGTCGGGCCTCGGCTTCGCGATCGCGACGGACTGCAACGGCCGCTACTGCCAGCTCGACCCGTACGCGGGCGCGCAGCTCGCCCTCGCCGAGGCGTACCGCAACGTCGCCGTCACGGGCGCCGTGCCCACCGCCGTGACCGACTGCCTCAACTTCGGGAGCCCCGAGAACCCCGAGGTCATGTGGCAGTTCGGCCAGGCCGTCGACGGGCTCTCCGACGCGTGCCTCGAGCTCGGCGTGCCGGTGACGGGCGGCAACGTCTCGTTCTACAACCAGACCGGCGACCAGCCGATCTTCCCGACCCCCGTCGTGGGCGTGCTCGGGATCGTCGACGACGTCGCCCGCCGCATCCCGTCGGGCTGGCAGGATGCCGGCGAGAACATCTACCTGCTCGGCACGACCGCCGAGGAGCTCGACGGCTCGGCCTGGGCCGACACGATCCACGGCCACCTCGGCGGACGACCCCCGAAGGTCGACCTCGCCGCCGAGAAGCGTCTGGCCGGCCTCATCCAGGCCGCGTCGCAGCAGGGACTCATCTCGGCCGCGCACGACCTGTCGACCGGCGGCCTCGGCCAGGCCCTCGCCGAGGCGACGACCCGCTTCGGCGTCGGCGCCCGCGTCTGGCTCAGCGAGATCGTCGAGCGCGACGGCGTCGATGTCGCGACCGCGCTGTTCAGCGAGTCGACCGGCCGCGTCATCGTCTCGGTGCCGCGCGAGGAGGACGTGAAGTTCCGCGGCCTGTGCGAGGGCCGCGACTACCCCGTCATCCGCATCGGCGTAACGGATGCCGCCGAGGGCGTCGAGTCGGTGCTCGACATCCAGGGCCTGTTCTCGGTGCCCGTCGCCGAGATCCGCGCCACGTCGCGCGCGACCCTGCCCGCCGCCTTCGGCGACATCGTCGACGAGGTGCCGACGTCATGAGCGCGGCATGAGCGGGCGCGACCTGACGCCGCAGGGCGAGGACGACGAGTACGCCGGCTTTGCGCGCGGGCGCTCGCGTCGCCTGCGCGTGACCGCGTGGGTCGCGATCGTCTCGCTCATCCTCGTGGGCGGCGGCTCGACGGTCTTCGCGCTGCTCTTCGGCTGATACATCCGTAGGACCCGTGGGGCTGGTGTCGCCTCACGGCGGGTTCGACCGTACACCAGCACCACCAGTCCGACAGGTGTATCCCCAGCTGGCTCGAAGACGCGGCGCGTCGAGGTGCGTAGGCTGAAGAAGTGGATCCGATCCTCGCACTCGCGGCCGAGTGGTGGTGGATCGCGCCGGCGGGAGCCAGCGCGGGCGCCCTCGGCTGGGCCGGCCTGCGCCGGGGACGGCCGTCGCAGCGTCGCCTCGAGCTCGATGCCGCCCAGCTGGACCTCCGCCGCGCGCAGCAGGGCGTCACCCATGCCCGCGCGCAGCTGAAGGTCGCGCGCGCCGAGCTGATGCGCGCGCAGGCCGAGAAGGCGACTCCCCGGGCGACCGCGGGTGCGGTGCCCGAGGCCCGTCGTCGCCTGCAGATCGCCGAGCGCCAGGCACGGGCCGCCGTCGCCGAGCTGAAGGCGCGGCGCGCAGGCGTACAGGCCGCGCGCGCGATGATGCCCGCGTCGCGCAAGGAGGTCGACCGGATGCCGCTGGCCCGGCTGATGGCCGAGCACGACGCACTGCTGGCGCGGTGGATGGACTACGAGACCGATGCCGCGAAGGCCATCGGATTCCCGATGATGCTCGACGCCCGCTGGCCGCCGATGGACCTCTTCCTGCGCGAGCACCAGCAGGCGTCGTGGCTGCGCCCGGCCTCGCGCGAGGTTCGCATGGCCCCGGCCGACTACAGCGCCTATCGCGAAGCCGTCCGGCGCGCTACCCATGCCTTCGACGCCGCGGAGCGCGCCGCGCGGCAGGGCACGCCTCGCGAGCTTCCCGAGCCCGACGACCGTTCGCCCGATTGGGCCGAGGTCGCGCAAGACCTCCTCGACAACGCGCAACGCGCCATCACCCGGTCGACCGAGATGTGGAACCGGATGCGGCGCGACCGCCCGTCGCGCGGCGACCGGCCGGAGTGACGAAACCCCCGGGAGCAGCTCCCGGGGGTTTCGTCGTCACTCAGACGAGGTCAGCTGGTCTGCAGACCGTCGACCTGGCTGCCGTACTCCTCGAGCCAGGCTGTGATCGCCTCGGCTTCCTTGCCCTCGCCGTACTGATTCACGACCATGTCCTCGAGCGCGGCGTACTGCTCGTCGTCGAGCTTGATCTTGCCGATCAGCTCGGCGGCCTCGGGGTGCTCGTCGGCGAAGCCGGACGTCGCGAGGAAGTGCAGCGCCTCGGTGTCGCCCATCGCGCCGCGCGGGTCTTCGAGGTCCTTGAGACCGTAGCGCTCGTTGGCCCAGAACGGACGCCACGAGGTCACGACGATGTCGCGCTGCGCAGCGATCGCGGTGTCGAGCTCGGTGAGCATCGCCGCGGTCGACGAGGTGACGAGCTCGTACGTGCCGTCGAGGCCGTACTCGGGGATCATCGACTCCTGGGTCTGCTTGGTCAGCCCGGCGCCCGGCTCGATGCCGTAGATCTGCCCGCCGAAGCGGTCGGCGTTCGCAGCCAGGTCCTCGATCGAGGTGATGTCGACGTACTCGGGCACAGCGATCGTGAGCTTGGCGTTGTCGTAGTACGCGCCGAGGTCGTCGATCTGGTCGCCGTAGCGCTCCATGTACGAGGCGTGGGTGAGCTCGGGCCAGGCCGACGGGTAGATGTCGACGTCGCCCTGCGCGAGACCGGCGTAGAGCGGGCCCGCCTCGGTGAGCTCCTGCATCTCGACGGTGTAGCCGAGCTGCTCGAGCTGGTTCTCGAGCAGGTACGCCGTGCTGAGGCCGTCGGTCCACGAGGGCAGGTAGCCCAGCGTGATGGTGCCCTTGCTGTCGCCGCTCTCGCCAGAGCCGCCTTCGGCCTGGTTACCGCTCGCGCAGCCGGCGAGGGCCAGGGATGCCGCGGCGCCGAGCGCCACGATCCCGGTGAGGTGTCGCTTGTTCATCGTGTGCCTTCCGTATGGATTCATTCGTTCCGTATGGGTGGTGCAGGGAGGATACGTTCGGGATGCCGCGGCTCACGCAGCCGGGGCGAGCTCGCGCTTCTCCGCGGCGGTCGCGGCGGCGGCCGCGGTGCGACGGCGGCCGATCACGCCGAGGATCGAGCCCTTCTGGCCCTTCATGTCACCGAGGGCCGAGGTCAGGCGGTCGAGGTAGATCGCGAGAATGACGACGCTGAGGCCCGCCTCGACACCCGTGCCGATGTTGACGGTCGACATCGCCTGGACGATCTCCTTGCCGAGGCCGGGAGCACCGGCGATACCGGCGATGACGGCCATCGAGAGCGCGAGCATGATCACCTGGTTGACGCCCGTCATGATCGTCGGCATCGCGAGGGGCAGCTGCACGCCCCGCAGGATCTGCCCTGGCGTCGCGCCGAACGCGTGCCCGGCCTCGACGGTCTCGGAGTCGACGCTGCGGATGCCGAGCTCGGTCAGACGCACGCCCGGCGGCAGCGCGAAGATGACGGTCGCGACCAGACCCGGCACGAAGCCGATGCTGAAGAACACGATCGCGGGGATGAGGTAGACGAACCCCGGCATCGCCTGCATCAGGTCGAGGACGGGCTTGATGATCGCGCTGAAGCGGTCGCTGCGCGCAGCGAGGATGCCGAGCGGAACGGCGATGACGACGGCGATGAGCGTCGCGATGACGACGAGTGCGAGCGTCTGCATCGCGGTGACCCACTGGCCGACGCCGAGAATGATCGCGAACGAGATCGCGGTGCCGATCGCGAACTTCCACGAGCGCAGGAACCAGCCCAGCAGCGCCGCGATGACGATGACGACGACGATCGGTGCGCTCAGCAGCAGGTCGGCGAGCGAGCCGACCAGCCAGCCGACCGCGGTCGAGACCGCGCCGAGCAGCCAGGAGAGGTTGTCGCGGATCCAGTCGACCGCGACCTCGGCCCACTGGCCGAGCGGAATGCGGAACCCATCCATCAGCGCACCTCCCCGTTCTGGAGAGCGGCGCCGTCGACGGCGGTCGCCTCCGCGAGCACCTCATCGATCGCGGCCTGCGGCATCGGCTGCAGCGGGATCGTGATCTCCTCCGTCGCGCCGGGCCCGGGGCCGAGGGCGGCGAGCAGGGTGATGCGGGGGATGACGCCGACGAGGCGCCCCTCCGCGTCGGTCACGGCGAGCGGCAGCGGCGACTCGACGGCCGGGACGAAGAGGTTCATGAGCACCTCGTCCTGGCCGACGGTCTGCGGCGCGGGCTTGATGACCGAAGACAGCGCCGACTCGCCGCGGCGGACGAGCTTGACGGCGTCGCGGTCGGTGACGACACCGAGCAGTTTGCGGTCGCGCCCGACGACGTAGGCCGCCGACATGAAGGCATCCCGCATCTGTTTGAGGGCCACGCGAGGACCGGCGGATTCGGCGACGACGGGGCGCGGCCGCTCCATGACGTTCGCGGCCGTGAGGACGCGGGCGCGGTCGACGTCCTGCACGAACTGCTCGACGTAGTCGTTCGCCGGGTCGGTGAGGATGTCTTCGGGCGTGCCGATCTGCACGATGCGGCCGTCGCGCATGACCGCGATGCGGTCGCCGAGGAACATGGCCTCGTTGAGGTCGTGCGTGATGAAGATGATCGTCTTCTGCAGCTTCTGCTGCAGTTCGAGCAGCTGCTCCTGCATCTCGCGCCGGATGAGCGGGTCGAGCGCGCTGAAGGCCTCGTCCATGAGCAGGATGTCGCTGTCGGCGGCGAGCGCGCGGGCGATGCCGACGCGCTGCTGCATTCCGCCGGAGAGCGCCGACGGCAGCTTGTCGCCCCAGCCTTCGAGCCCGACGAGGGCGAGGATCTCCTCGGCCTTCGCGAGGCGCTCGACCTTGCCGACGCCGCGAAGCTCGAGCGGGTAGGCGACGTTGGCGGCGACGGTCCGGTGCGGGAGCAGGGCGAAGTGCTGGAAGACCATCGCGATGCGCTCGCGACGGATGCTGCGCAACCGGGCGGGCGCGACATCGGTGATCGAGTCGCCCTTCACGGTGATCGTTCCTGCGGTGGCGTCGTGCAGGCCGTTGAGCATGCGGATGAGGGTCGACTTCCCCGAGCCGGACAGGCCCATGATGACGAAGATCTCGCCGGGCTGGACGGTGAAGGAGGCGTCGATGACGGCGGCGGTCCCGGCGTCGGAGATCTCGTTGCGCTGGGCGCCGGCCCGCAGCTTCTCGACGACGGACTTCGGGTTGCGCCCGAAGACCTTGTACAGATTCTTGGCTTCGAGAGCGGGGGACGTCTTTTCCCCCGAAGAAGACGGACTGGTCACAGGTCACCTCGGCAGCCGGTGCAGGCTGCATCGGTTACGCCCGGGTGGCGACCTCTCGGCGCGTCTCGCGACGGCGTCTCGGCTGCGGATGTCGGACCCACGAGCACAGGCCGCCGACCATACGCTCGCCGGTCTGGAACCTCAGGAGATTGCCACCAGCGACCGCGGACTGGTCGGGTAGTGGCCCGCGGAGGGCCTCATCCAACGTTTCACGTTCACAGGGAGGTCGCAAATCGAACCGAGGATTTGACCGCTGACCGGCCATTCGGATAAACGCGCGCGCACGCGCCCGAATGGACAGTCGACTCACAGACAACTGTATGTGCAGTGCACGTACAGTTACGGCATGACCCGTACGACGTCCCGCACCGTCACCCCTGTCACCCGCGGAGAGATCGACGTGGCGGCGGACCTGCTGACCCGCGCGTTTGCGAACGATGCCCCCACGCGCGCGCTGCTGCAGGAGCGCGCGCACGACGAGCGAGCGCGCCACCGCCTGTTCCGCGCCATCCTGCTGGGCGGCCCGTTGCAGAACGGCACCGTGGACGGCGTTCGCGATCCCGATACCGGGACGCTCATCGGGGTGGCCGTGTGGTCGCGTCCGGGCGACACCGGCATGCGCACGGCCGCCCTGCCCGAGTACGCCCGAGCGATCGGCATCGGGGGCCTCGCGCGCGCCCTCCGCGTGTCCGACGCGATCGACTCCCACCGGCCCGCCGTCCCGCACTGGTACCTCAAGGCGGTCGGCGTCGCGCCCGACGCGGTCGGCGGCGGCATCGGGGGAACCCTGCTGGCAGCTCGGCTCGAGCTGATCGACACCCAGGGCTCTCCCTCCTACCTCGAGTCGTCGAACGACCGCACGACCGCGCTGTACCGCCGGCACGGCTTCGTTCCGCTCACGCGGCTGCCCTGGCCCGACGGCGCCGGCCCGCTCGCGATGTGGCGAGCCGGTGACACCGCGGCGAGTGGAGCACCCCGTGCGGCCGAGTAACCGCGAGCTCATCATCGACGCGGCCGTCGAGCTGTTCGCGACCTCCGGGGCCGAATCGGTCACCTACGACGACCTGGCGGCGCAGACCGGTCTCACCAAGAGCGGCATCGTCTATCACTTCGCGACGCGGCAGCTGATCCTCGAGGCTGTCGCGGGCCGGCTGATCGACGGCTGGGCCGAGGCGGCGGCATCCCATGCGGCCGACGAACCCGACGATCCCCCGCACAGATTCGCCGCGTTCGTGGCCGGCATGCTCGAAGGAGACGCCACACCGGCCGAGCTGCGCCTCGCGGTCGAGACCATCGGCGGGCGGCGGATGCACGACGAATGGCATCGCATCCGGGCGCACTGGCTGCAGCCGGACGACGCCACACCCGCGCAGCTGACCGCCGTGGCAGCGGCACTGGGGCTGTGGGTGAGCCGGGCGACGGGGTTCCTCGACTTCGACGCGGTTCAGCGCGCGGCGATCGAGCAATCGATCCGGCAGCTCGCGGCTCCCGGCGACTGAGACTCAGTCGGCGATGTCCTCGGCCGCGATGCGGTGGTGGCGGATCACCTCGGCGACCACGAACCCGAACCACTTCTGAGCGAACTCGGGGTCGAGATCCGCCTCCTCGGCGAGACGACGCAGCCGGGCGATCTGCCGCTCCTCCCGACCAGGATCGGAGGCCGGCATGCCGTGCGTCGCCTTGAGCTCGCCGACCTGCTTCGTGCAGCGGAACCGTTCGGCCAGCATGAAGACGAGCGCGGCGTCGATGTTGTCGATGCTCGCGCGCAGGCGATGGAGTTCGGTCGTGGCGTCGGTCATGGTGGCTCCTCCCCCGCCGACCCTATCTGCTCGACGGCCTCCGCCCCGCCCCTCACGGAGCGCCGACCCCGCCTCTAGAGTGTGACCATGACGAAGCCTCGCTCGACCGGCCCCGCGCCCGCGGACCCCACCGTCCCCGTCTCCGAGCAGGCCACACGCGACCAGCCCATCTGGGGCGCGCTCTCCCGCCCGTTCGCCGCGGGCTTCTTCCTGGCGCTCGGCGCTCTCGCCGCGATCGTGCTCGGCCTGGCGATCTCGAGCCTGTCGACGGTCCTCATCTACGTCGCGATCGCCCTATTCGTCGCCCTCGCGCTCGACCCGGTCGTGCGATTCCTCGTGCGCCGCGGCATCCCGCGAGCGTGGGGCATCGTGATCACGTTCGCCGCGCTCGCGCTCATCATCGCCGGCATCCTGTGGGTCGTCCTGCCGCCGGTCGTGCGCCAGGTCGAGCAGTTCGCGAAGGACGTGCCGAACATCGTCAACGATGTGCTGAAGAGCGAGACGGTCCGATGGGCCGAAGACACCTTCGGCGACAGCCTGAGCGACGTGATCAATGAGGTGCAGAGCTTCGTCACCAACCCCTCCAACATCGCCGCGATCGGCGGCGGCCTGCTGCAGGTCGGCGTCAACGTGGTGACCGCTATCTCGGGCTCGATCATCGTGCTCGTGCTGAGCCTGTACTTCCTCGCGTCGCTGCCCCGCATGAAGACCGCGCTCGTGCGCATCTCGCCGGCCCGGTCACGGGCCACGGTCGCCGACATGACCCGCCAGATCACCGAGTCGATCGGCGGTTACCTGTCGGGCATGGTCGTGCTCGCGCTCATGAACGCGACGTTCGCCTTCATCGTGCTCACCATCCTCGGCGTCCCGTTCGCGGCCCTCATGGCCGTGCTCGCTTTCGCGATCACCCTGATCCCCCTCGTCGGAACGGTGATCTTCTGGGTGGGCGCCTCCGTCATCACCCTGTTGACGAATCCGACTGCGCCGGTGCAGGCGATCATCTTCGCAGCCGTGTATCTCCTCTACATGCAGGTCGAGGCATACGTCCTGACGCCGCGGGTCATGAACCGCACGGTCTCGGTGCCCGGCTCACTCGTCGTCATCGGCGCTCTGGTCGGCGGCACATTGCTCGGCCTGCTCGGCGCCCTCGTCGCGATCCCCGTCACCGCGTCGATCCTGCTGATCATCAACCAGATCGTCATCCCGCGTCAGGACGCCAAGAAGCTGCCCCACTGAGCCCCGCGGCGGGGGCACGCGATCACGCGACCGGCAGGATGCAGGTGGGGCTCGGCGCTGTCACGCGGTGGCGCACGCGACCGGGCACGCCGGTCCGGGGGTCACGTGTCATCGACACGACCTCGCTCGAGAGCTGCCCGGCGACGAGCAGGGTGTCGCGCACGACGACGTGGTGGCGCGGCCAGTCGACGCCCGCATCGACGAGCGCGAGCTGCTCGAGCCGGTCGCCGGCGTCGCGCACGCGCAGCACACCGAGGGTGTTGCTGCCACGGACACCGGCATAGATGGCCTCGCCGTCCGGCGTCATGGCGATCTCAGCGGCGGTGTCGTCGTCGAGAGCGCCGAGAAGGCCGGTCGCCGACAGCATCCGCCATCGCCCCTCACGGTCGGCACCGAGCACGAACACCTCGCGCGAGAGTTCCGTGAGCACGTACAGGTGGCCGCTCGGGTGCCAGAGCGTGTGGCGCGGCCCGCTGCCCAGCGGCAGGGCGACCTGCTCGACGAGCCGAAGCCCGCGCGGGCTGTCACGCCAGAAACGTACGAGGTCGAGGCCCATATCGGTCGTGACGATGAGGCCGCCCGGCAGGTACCGCGCCTGGTGAGATCGCGACGGACGCGGGGCTTCGGCATCCTGATCGGGACCGGGATGCGGCGCGGCGGGCGCGTCGGAGCCGGGCACCAGATGGGCGAACTCGGGACCGGCCGCCTCTCGGAGCGCCCGCGCAGCGGCGGCCAGGTCGATGTCGTCCACCGTGGGCTCGGCCGGTGCGTCGGGCCCATACGGGTCGACGGCGGCGGGCGCGATCACGGGCGCTGACGGGATGCCGGCGGCGTCGACGCTCATGCGGACGACGCGGCCGTCGCTCCAGCAGCTCGCGACGAGCGATGCTCCGTCGGGGGCGACGGCGACGTGGCACACCGCCTCGCCCGCCGCGACGGGGCGGCCGAGCGGCGTCCACGCGTCGAGCCCGGTGCGCCGGTAGGCCCGCACCTCGCCACGGAACTCGAGAGCCGCGTAGACGACGTCGAGGCGCGGGTGGCGGGCCACCCACGACGGCGACGACGCGGCGACGACCTCGGGCCGCAGCGAGAGCTGACCGTCCGCGGTGGCACCGTCGGGATCGCCGGCGTGCAGCAGCCCGATGCCGGCGGCTTCGCCGCCCATGTCGGCGGTGTAGCCGCCGAGCAGCAGCCGCACGTCAGTCGACGAGGTCGTGGCGGACGATGACGGCGTCGCGGGCGGGCCCGACACCGATCACCGAGATGCGGGTGCCGCTCATCTTCTCGAGGGCCAGCACGTACTCCTGGGCCGCGGTGGGGAGGTCGTCGAACGTGCGCGCCGTCGAGATGTCCTCCTTCCAGCCGGGGAAGTACTCGAGGATCGGCTTCGCGTGGTGGAAGTCGGACTGGTTGACCGGAACCTCGTCGAACCGCTCGCCGTCGACGTCGTACGCGACGCAGACCGGGATGCGGTCGAGCCCCGTGAGGATGTCGAGCTTGGTGAGCACGAGGTCGGTGATGCCGTTGATCCGCGTGGCGTAGCGGGTGATCGGGGCGTCGTACCAGCCGACCCGGCGGGGACGGCCGGTCGTCGTGCCGAACTCGAACCCGCGCGAGCGGAGGAAGTCGCCGTTCTCGTCGAACAGCTCGGTCGGGAACGGACCCGAGCCGACGCGCGTCGTGTATGCCTTGACGATGCCGACGATACGGTCGAGGCGGTTGGGGCCGACGCCCGATCCGGTCGCGGCGCCACCGGCGGTGGCCGACGACGAGGTGACGAAGGGATAGGTGCCGTGGTCGACGTCGAGCATCGTGGCCTGGCCGCCCTCGAAGACGACCACGTCGCCGTTGTCGAGCGCCTCACTCAGCAGCAGGCCCGTGTCGCAGACCATCGGACGCAGGCGATCGGCGTACGAGAGCAGGTCTTCGACGATCTCATCGGCGGTGATCGCGCGACGGTTGAAGACCTTGACCAGCAGGTGGTTCTTCTGGTCGAGGGCGCCCTCGACCTTCTGCCGCAGGATGTTCTCGTCGAAGAGGTCCTGCACGCGGATGCCGACGCGGTTGATCTTGTCGGCGTAGGCCGGCCCGATGCCGCGGCCGGTGGTGCCGATCTGACGCTTGCCGAGGAAGCGCTCGGTCACCTTGTCGAGCGTGCGGTGATACTGCGTGATCAGGTGCGCGTTGGCGCTGACCTTGAGGCGCGAGATGTCGAGCCCGCGCGCCGACAGCGCCTCGAGCTCGGCGAACAGCACCTCGAGGTCGACGACGACGCCGTTGCCGATGACGGCGTTGACGCCCGGCGAGAGGATGCCGCTCGGCAGCAGGTGCAGGGCGTACTTCTCGTCACCGATGACGACGGTGTGCCCGGCGTTGTTGCCGCCGTTGAACTTGACGACCCAGTCGGTGCGGTCGCCCAACAGGTCGGTGGCCTTGCCCTTGCCCTCGTCGCCCCACTGGACGCCGACGATGACGATTCCCGGCATGCGGATCTCCCTTTCTGTCGAGGAGGGATTGCACCCCATCCTATCGACACGGACGCAACCCCCTTACGGAGATCGCGGCGCGCGCGCCAGGGTGATGGCGCAGATCGGATGTATCGATCAGACACGCAAGGAGGAGGGTCTCATGCACCACCGGCTCGCCGCAGCGGTCGGCGCGGTCCTGTTGCTGCTGACATCGTCTCTCGCGCTCGCGGGGTGCGGGCTGTCGATCCCGACCGACCCGTCGGGCACGCTCGCCTCGGTCGAGGGCGGCACATTGCGGGCCGGGGTCTCCCCCGACGGCGAGTGGGTGCAGGTCGACGGCGACGAGCCGCAGGGCAGCGAGCCGGACGCGATCCGGGCCTTCGCCGAGTCACTCGACGCCGACGTGGAATGGACCGTCGGGTCGGAGGAGGCTCTGGTGCGCGAGCTCGAGAACGGCGGGCTCGACCTCATCGCCGGCGGCATCACCGACCAGACGCCGTGGACCGACAAGGCGGGGGTCACCCGCCCCTACGCCGAAGCGACGGCGAAGGACGGCAGCACGCTCAAGGTCGTCATGCTCGTGCCGCTCGGCGAGAACGCGTTCCTCTCGCGCCTCGAGACGTTCCTCTCGGAGCGGGCGAAGGCGGGCGAGCTGTGAACCGGTCGGAGGTGCGCTTCGGGCAGACCGAGCTGCCGCAGCGTCAGGTCGAGGTGCTGCGCCGCGCGGTGCGGCTCGAGTGGATCACCATCGGGTTCCTCGCGGTGACGGTGACCCTCGTCTTCCTCGTGCTGGGCAATTCGCAGGCGATGAAGGCGGCGTGGATCGAGGATCTGCTGTCGTTCATCCCGCCGCTGGCGTTCCTCATCGCTATCCGGGTCAACCGTCGACGGCCGACGCTCCAGCATCCGTACGGCTATCACCGCTCGGTCGGGGTCGGCCACCTGGTCGCGGCCGTGGCCCTGACCACGATGGGCACCTACCTGATCGTCGAGTCGGGGATCGGGCTGCTGAGCGGCGAACACCCGACGATCGGGACGGTCGAGCTGTTCGGCGCGTCGATCTGGCTCGGGTGGCTCATGATCGGCGTCATGGCGATGACCGCCGTGCCGCCCGTCCTCCTCGGGCGCGCGAAGCTCAAGCTGGCGCGTGAGCTGCACAACAAGGTGCTCTACGCGGATGCCGACATGAACAAAGCCGACTGGATGACGGCCGTCGGCTCGATCGTCGGCGTCACCGGCATCGGGCTCGGGTTGTGGTGGCTCGACGCGGCGGCGGCGCTGTTCATCGCGTCGGGCATCCTGCGCGACGGACTGAAGAACCTGCGGGCCGCGATCGTCGATCTCATGGACGCGCGCGCCACGACGTTCGACGAGGCCGAGCCCCATCCGCTCGCGGGCGAGATCGACGCGTACCTCGCAGGTCTGCCCTGGGTTTCGGCTGTCGGCAGCCGGGTGCGCGACGAGGGGCACGTGTTCCACGTCGAGTCGTTCGTCGTGCCGCGCGACGGGCGCATGCCAAGCCTCGACGAGCTGGAGGCTGCCCGCGAAGGCTGCGTCGAGCTCGACTGGAAGGTGCAGGACATCGTGCTCGTGCCCGTCCGCGAACTGCCGATCGTCGTGCCGGTCAGCGAGTGACGAGCTCGCGCAGCGCCGCGACGACATCCGGTCGGCCGACGATGACCAGGTCGCCGTCGGCAGAGGTCCAGGATGCCGCTCCCGCCTCGGTCGCGATGAGCGCGCCGCCGACGAGGTCCCAGATCTCGTTGCGGTAGGCCACGAGGGCGCCGAGCCCGCCCGTCACGAGCAGCGCCCAGTCGGACGACGGCGCCCAGCTGCGCAGCACCCGCTTCGTGCGGCGCTCGAGGCGGTCGAACAGCTGGTTGCGGCGCGGGTCGTCATGACCGACGCCGTAACCCTGCGTGAAGGCGACGGTCGCGTGAGCGAGCGCGCCCTCCGCGTCGACGCGGAGGCGGTCGGCGGCGGCTCCGGCGTCGGGTGCAGCGTCGGCGACGAACGCCCCGCGGCCCTCGATGGCCCAGAAGGTGCGGTGGCGCGGTGAATAGTGCACGACAGCCATGACCGGTCGCTCGTGGTGGCAGAGCGTGATGCAGACGCCGTACACGTCGAGTCCCAGCACGTAGTTGTGCGTGCCGTCGAGCGGGTCGATCAGCCAGCGCCACTCGCTGCCTTCCGCGCCCTGCTCGCCGCCTTCCTCGCCGAGGATCGCGTGATCCGGGTACTCGCGACGGAGGGCCGCGGCGATCCGGCGCTCGGCCTCGCGATCGACGTGCGTCACCAGGTCGGCGCCGTCGCCCTTCGCGTGGACGCGGGCGGTCGCCCGCTCTGCGACGGCGAAGTCACCGACCTCCCGGGCGAGGGCGATGGCGAGGTCTGCGGCGCGCTGGAGATCCATCCATCTGACGCTAGCGGGCGCCACCGACAATGAAACTCGTCAAAAGTGGCCGAGAACACCAGTGGCCCATTGAGTGCATATCCCGACGCCGGTAAATTCCCGCACCACGGGGCGCAAAATGTGCGTCTTATTCCGAAAACTCCGAGGCCGGATATCGGCAGAAAGGAGCGAGCATGGATGCCATCGCTGACCTCATCGAAGCGCGACACCTGGATCAGCTGAAGCAGGTCCACATGGACTGCTGCGCAGTGATCGACGAACCGAAGTGATCACACCGGGCGGCGGGGCGGACCGAGAGCGCACCCGCCGCCCTCCGTGCCGCAAATGAAGGAGAGGCGACTCATGCTCACGAGGAACTACGTCGAGACGGTTCGCAGCCGTGTCGACGAAAAAGGACTGGCCTGCACCGACCGACATATCATCGAGTGCCTGAAATGCCTCGCGATCATGTCGGGCACCAGCGGGCGACGAATAGTCGTCACTCCGGAAGTCGACGAGGTCTGGCACGAGCTCATCGTGCAGACGGGCCCGTATTTCGCCCTGTGCGAAGCCCTGCCGGGTGGCAGGTACGTTCACCATGCCTCGATCACGCCGGACGCATACGCCGCGCGGACGGGAGAGCGGGAGTTCGTCGCCGAGTTCCTCCGCTGGGTCCCGGACTACGTGCACAGCTTCGGGCCTTTCGATCCGGAGCGTGCGGAGCACTGGACAGTGGTCGGGTTCCTGCGTTCCGAGCTCGGAATGACGCTCGACGAGATCAACGCAGTCGCGGCATCCGCTCAGCCCGAGGCAGCACTGCCGCCGGACTCACCATGGCGCATCCTCGCGCACGACGATCTCGAGATGCTCCTGGCCGCGTGAATCCGGACTACGCGCTGAGCCCGCCCTCGCGGGTGTCGTTCGCAACGCACGACCGTGATGTCGATGTCGCCTGGAAAGCCGAGGTCCTCGAGCGGGTGCGCCTCTCGCGCTGGAACACCTACGTCGGCCTCGACGGACGGCAAGCAGCCCGAGACTTCGCGGAGCGTCTCAGGCTCGACCCCGGGGGCGACCGGCGCGGGTCGCTCCACCGCGGCGCGGAAGCCGCGCTGAGGTGCCTGATCGAGCACCGGGCGCCCGAACGACTGTGGGCCCCGGCGCACGGGTACCCCGGATTCGCTCGCGTCGCGTCATCCTGCCGCATCCCGCTTCTCACGTACGCCGACCTCGACGATCTCGCGGGGTCGCGCCGCGGCGACCTCGTCGTCATCACGACGCCGTCGTCGCCGATCGCGACGGCGGATGCCGGCGATCTCCTCCGGGCGCTGGCGGGAAGGGGCGCCCAAGCCGTTGTCGACGCGACATTCTCGCTTCTCGACCCCGACGGCGTCGCCGGGCTCGCGCCCCTGCTGCGCCTGACCGACGCGCCGGTGATCGTCAGCGCGTCGAAATCGCTGGGCCTGGCCGGCATCCGTCTCGGCGTTCTGCTCGATGGCGGACCCGGACCGCACGTCATGCCGAACCCGATGGAGCTCGATGTGTTCCAGTGCGCCGTCTGGGACGCATTCATCGATGGCGACAACCTTCGCCGTCGCGCCCACGACGTGGGTACACGCCAGCGGAAGCTGCACCATCGGCTGCGACGCGCACTCGAGCGTCTCGAGGCGGAGGTGATGTACACGTCGAACAGTTTCGCGATCACAGTCCGGCGGAGCTCCGTCCCCGAGCCCGCGCTGGGGGACCACGGCTGGAAGGAGTACCCACTCCTCAACGCCCTGCGTCTCGATGCCTCGGATCGGGTGGTCGCCTCGATCGAGGCGTGGACAGGAGCCCCATCATGAGGCGCGACTATCTGGGGCGGGCCGCTCTGGCGGCATCCGCGATGTTCCTGCCGGGGATCGGCAGCGTCGTCATCCTGCTGATCATGGCGACGGCCTACTCCGACGACGTGCAGGCGGCGATCGGGCTGGGCGGCTCGACCGCCGCGATCGTGACGGTCGTGGCATCCGGTTTCGTGGTCACCACCATTCGTGCACGCACGGCGGGACGCTCCCTCCAGGGCGAGCTGACGGGTTCCGTCGGGGCAGCGATGCTCCTGCTGCTCGCATCGATCGCGATCGCCTTGCTCAGCCCGGTGCTCTCCCGCTCGGACGCGGGCGGGTTCTTCGCCGCGTACTGGATCGCCACCATCCCGGCGACGGTGCTCACGCCGATCGGCTTCGTCTTCAACGGCGCGTTCCAGGCGCTGCACCGCGATGGCACGAACCTGATCACCGCGGTCACCGGGACGCTCGTGAAAGCGGCCGTCGCGGCGGTCGTCGTCGTGCTCGGCGTCTCACCGCTTGCTGCCGTCGCGGCGGTGGGGGCCACGACGTCGGTCGCGTCGATCCTGGGAGCGCTGGTACGAGGATCCCAGCTCGCGCGGGCGGACATGATCTCGTGGCCCATGTTCGCGGCGGCGACGCGAGACGCTCTCGCGCACCCCGTCGCGGTGGTCCGCTCGCTCGGCGAGCGTGCTGCTGCGTCGGTCGACGGGTTGGTCTTCCTGGTCACCTTCACCGCGGCGATCCTGGTGGCCACAGCGCACTCCCCCGCAGACGGCGCTGTCGTCGCGCTCTCGGTGGCGGTGATGCGCTCGGTCATCGTCCCGTTGAAGCAGTTCGGCGTGGTCGGGGCGCGATTCGTCATCGCCGAGCGCGGGCGCGAGCGCGAGGACGCCATGCGTCTGTCGACGGTCCAGACGAACTGCTTCGTCCTGCTCGCGGCGATCGCGGTGGCGCTCGCGATCTCGCGCCTCGCCCTGCCGGTCTTCGACCAGCTCGGCTGGCTGCTCATAGCGATGATGGCCGTGCAGCTGCTCATCGAACCGTGGGCAGGCGTTCTCTACTCCTACCGGAAGATCGCGCTGTCGACGGCGGCCGGGCTGCCCGCCCTCGGGATCGCCTACGGGGCGGTGGCCGGCCCCGGGTTGACGCTGCTCGCCGTCACGCGTTCCGGCTCGGCGGAGGCCATCTGGGCGGTCCTGCTCGCGACGCGCGTCGTCTTCGCCGTGCTTTTGGCCTGGACTCCTCGCATATCGATGCCCGCAGGTCCAGACTGGCGTCGCGGCGTCATCCGCCGCAGGCGGGATGCGACATGAGACCTCTCCGGTATTCGATCAATGTGACGCTCGACGGCTGCTGCCACCACGAGGCGGGCCTGCCGCCCGACGAGGAATCGATGGATTTCTGGACGGCGCAGATGGCCGGCGTCGACGCGCTGCTGCTCGGGCGGGTGACGTACGAGATGATGGCGGCGGCCTGGCGGCGGCCGCCTTCGGGCGAGTGGCCCGACTGGATGGATGACGCCGAGGTCAGGTTCGCCGAGGCCATCGACGGCGCGCGGAAGTACGTCGTGTCGTCGACCCTCAGCGACCCCGACTGGAACGCCGAGCTCCTCTCGGGCGACCTCGAGACAGCCGTCCGCGCGTTGAAGGCCGAGCCGGGCACCGGGCTCTGGGTCGGCGGCGTGACCCTGCCGACCGCCCTGGCGAACCTCGGCCTCATCGACGAGTTCGAGTTCCTCGTGCAGCCGGTCGTCGCGGGTCGCGGACCGACCCTGCTCGCCGGCTTGGACCGGCAGATCGGACTCGACCCCGTGGACCGCACGGCGTTCCGCTCCGGGGCCGTGGCGACGCGATATCGGCTCCGCAGCGCCTGACCCGGGCTCCCGCCGCGAACTCCGGTTACGACAGGTGTCGCCGGATGACGCGCGCCCTTGGCAGCGCCGAGGGTGAGGTCGACAGTGGGCTCATGTCTCACCGCATCCATCTCGCCGTCGCTCTCGAGCGGGCCGGCTGGCACCCCGCCGCGTGGCGCGCCGCGGGCCTCTCGCCACGCGCGCTCACCACATCGCGTCACTGGACCGAGCAGGTACGCGTCCTCGACCGGGCGGGCGTCACCTTCGCGACCATCGAAGACGCGCTCACCCTGACCGATCGCTCCGAGAACGCCGACGCCCCCGACCCGCAGCGCCTGCACGGCCGCGTCGATGCGGTTCTGCTGGCCGCTGCGCTCGCGCCGCTCACCCACCGGATCGGCCTGATCCCGACGGTCACGACGACGCACACCGAGCCGTTCCATGTGGCCACCGGCATCCAGACGCTCGACTTCGCCAGTCGCGGCCGCGCGGGCGTCCGCCTCGTCGTCGGCGGGTCGGCAGCCGAGCGGGCGAACTTCGGGCGCCGCGACGAGATCGACCTCGAGACCGGGTTCCGCGAGGCGGGCGAGGTCGCCGACGCGATCGGACGCCTGTGGGACTCGTGGCAGGACGACGCGATCATCAGGGATGCCGCGAGCGGCCGATTCGTCGACGCCGACCGCATCCACAACATCGAGTTCACGGGCGAGTTCTTCTCGATCACCGGCGCGTCGATCGTGCCCCGGTCACCCCAGGGCCGCCCGATCATCTCGGTGCTCGCGCATCAGACGGTGCCGTTCCGGCTGGCTGCCGAGCACGCCGATGTCGTGTTCGTCACGCCCCACGACGAGGCCGCGGCCACCGGGATCCTCGCCGAGCTCGACGGCGCCGCCGCCGAGCTGCGCCGCTCTCCCGAGCGACTGCGCGTGTTCGCCGACGTGATCGTGCTGATCGAGGAGACCTCCGCCGCCGCGCGCAATGCGCTCGCGCGGCTCGACGGCCTGGCCGGGGCCGAGTTCCGCTCCGACGCGCGGATCATCGCTGGAACGCCGACCGACGTCGCCGAGCACCTCCGTGCCCTCGCCGAGACCGGCGTCGACGGCGTGCGGCTGCGTCCCGCACGTCAGCCCGACGACGTCGTCGCGATCGCGGATCGGCTCGCTCCGCTGCTGCGCGCGACCCGTGTGCTGCGCGACGACGACGCGGGCACCCTGCGCGGCCGACTCGGCCTGCCGCGTCCCGCGAGCAGGTACGCCGCTCCCGCGCAAGACTCCGCGCCGGCACGAGAGAAGGTCGCCCTGTGAGCCGTTCACCCCGCCAGATCCACCTGGCCGCACACTTCCCCGGCGTGAACAGCACGACCGTCTGGACCGATCCCACGTCGGGCAGCCAGATCGACTTCGCGGCCTTCGAGTACTTCGCCCGCACCGCCGAGCGCGGCTTCTTCGACTACGTGTTCCTCGCCGAGGGCCTGCGGCTGCGCGAACACAAGGGCCGCGTGCACGAGCTCGACGTGCTCGGCCGCCCCAACACCCTCGCCGTCCTCGCGGCGCTCACGGCGGTCACCGACCACGTGGGTCTCGTCGGCACCCTGAGCACGACGTTCAACGAGCCGTACGAGCTCGCGCGTCAGCTCGCGACGCTCGACCACCTGTCCGGCGGCCGCGCCGGGTGGAACGCCGTGACGAGCTCCGACGCGTTCCACGGCGCGAACTTCCGCCGCGGCGGGTTCCTCGACCACGCCGACCGCTACGAGCGCGCGAAGGAGTTCGCCGCCCTGTCGAAGAAGCTCTGGGACTCATGGGACGAGGACGAGGCGCTGCCCCGCCGCATCCGCCACGCGGGTCCGCAGTTCGACGTCGACGCCCTCTTCGATGTTCCCCGCTCGCCGCAGGGGCGCCCGGTGATCGTGCAGGCCGGCGACTCCGCCGACGGGCGCGACTTCGGAGCCGAGCACGCCGAGGTGATCTTCTCGCTGCATCAGGACTTCGACGCGGCCCGCGTGTTCTACGACGACGTCAAGGGCCGCCTGGCCGCCTGGGGTCGTGACGAGGACTCGCTGAAGATCCTGCCCGCCGCGACGTTCGTCATCGGCGACACGGATGCCGAGGCGCGCGAGCGGTCGCGCGAGATCGCGCTTCAGCAGGTGCGGCCCGAGCAGGCACTGACCTACCTCGAACAGGTCTGGGGTCGCGACCTCAGCGGCTACGACCCCGACGGCCCGCTGCCCGACGTCGAACCCGACACCGGGTCGGAGACGGCACGCGGCTGGGCCAACCGCCACAAGGCCGTGCAAGCGCGCATCGCCTCGTTGCGCGACCTGTCCGCGGCGGAGGGTCTGAGCGTGCGCGAGCTCGTCATCCGGCTGACGGCGAAGCACACGTTCGTCGGCACGCCCGAGCACATCGCGGGCGAGATCGACCGCTACGTGCAGGAGCGGGCGACCGACGGCTTCACCGTCGTCGGCCATCTGACGCCGAACGGGCTCGACGAGTTCGCCACCCGCATCGTCCCCCTCCTGCAGGAGCGCGGGTCGTACCGCGACTCGTACGACGAGAGTGCGACGCTGCGCGACCTGCTCGGGCTGCCGGCCGCGGTTCCGGCCCCCGCATCCGTACCGGCGTGAGCGTCCACCGGCTCGTCTTCGTGGGCGCCGGCCCGCGCGCGATCATGCTCCTCGAGCGGATCGTCGCGCGGTTCGGCGCCGCGGCGGGCACGGCGGACGCTCGTACCGTCGGTGCACCGCGGCTGCACGTCGAGCTGATCGACCCGCATCCCCCCGGTGCCGGCCGGATCTGGCGGCGAGCGCAATCGCCGCTGCTGAAGCTCAATTCGATGGCGCGCGACGTGACGGTCTTCACCGACGACAGCTGCACGATCGACGGCCCGATCCGCCCGGGGCCCTCGCTCATCGAGTGGGCCGAGCTCTGGCGCAGCGGCGAGCTGACCGCGACCGGCCGGGGCATCGAGATCGACGACGAGGTCGCCGCGGCCGAGGCACGCGGGCTGCGCGGCGAGAGCTTTCCCACGCGGCGGCTGCACAGCTACTACCTGGAGTGGTTCTACCGACGCACGGTCGCCGAGGCGCCGACCGGCGTCACGGTGCGCTGGCGGCCCGACACCGTCGCGAGCGTGAGCCCGGAGAATCGCGTGACCCTGTCGAGCGGCCTCGAGCTCGAGGCCGACGGCGTCGTGTTCGCGCTGGGTCACACCGGTCGCGAACCGGATGCCGCCACCGCCGACCTCATCGCGGGAGCCCGCCGCGGACAACTGCAGTACGTGCCGCCGGCTTTCACCGCCGATGCCGACCTCTCCCATCTCGGAGCCGGCGACGACGTCATCGTGCGGGGCATGGGGCTGGCCGCGGTCGACCTCGTCGTGCTGCTCACTCAGGGCCGTGGCGGACGCTTCGTCGACGACGGCGGCGCCCTGCGGTACGTCGCCTCGGGGCGTGAGCCCCGCCTGCATCTCGGGTCGCGCCGGGGTGTGCCCTACCGTTCCAAGGTGTCGTCGGCGATACAGGGCGACGCGCCGCAGCGCGAGGTGCTGACGCCCGCGGCGATCGCCGAGCTGGTGGCCCGCCCCGGTCTCATCGACTTCGAGGCCGATGTCTGGCCGCTCATCGCGGGCGAGCTGCTGCACGGCCACTACCGCGAGCTGTTCACGGGCCACCCCGACCGTGTCGTAGGCGACTGGCCGACCTTCCGTGCGGTGCTGCAGTCGCACGCGTGGGACGACCCGGCGCTTCTGGAGGCGATCGCGGCGGCGGTGCCCGACCCGCTCGACCGGTTCGACGTCGCGTCGCTCGACCGCCCGCTGGCCGCGAAGACCTTCACCGATCGCGAGGACGCGCACGACCGCGTGCGCGCCCACATCGTCACCGACCTGCATCTGCGCACGTCGCCGAAGCGCAGTGCCGCGCAGGGCGTCTTCCTGGCCGCCTTGCTGTCGTTCCTCGCGCTTGCCGAGATCCCCGCGGCGCGGTGGAACGAGCGCTCGCGCACGCAGTCGCTGCCGGGGCGGTGGCACACCTTCTTCAGCTATGTCGCGAGCGGCCCGCCCGCACATCGCCTCGAGGAGCTCCTCGCCCTCGCGGATGCCGGGGTCGTCCGCTTCCTCGGACCCGAGATCGGTGTCCGCATCGATCCGCAGCGCGGCTTCGTCGCCTCGAGCCCGCGGGTCCCGGGCGAGACGGTCGCCCGCAGCCTCGTCGACGCGTGGGTCCCCGGACCCGGCGCCGCCCTCAGCGAGAACCCCGTGCTGCGCGCGCTCGCCCGGCAGCAGGGCTCGGTGGCGCGGGTGCTGACCGACGCCGACGGCCGCGTGCTGACGGCGGACGGCGTGCCGACGGCATCCGCCTTCGCGCTCGGACCGTTCACGTCGCTGCCCGAGAGCGGCGCCTTCACCCGCCCGGGGTCGAACGCGCTCTCGATCCGCCAGACGGATCGCACCGCCGGCGCCATCGTCGCCACCGTTCTCGACGCAGCTGCGCCGCTGGTTAGGGTAACCTAACGTGCGGCCGGATCACCGGTCGCACAACCCTCTCCAGCCAGGATCCCCATGCACACCGCTCTCTCACGTCCGGGGGGCCGCGCCGCCGCGGCCGTCACCGCCCTCATCATCACCGGAGCCGGCCTCGTCGCCTGCTCCGCCCCCACGGACCAGAACGCGAGCACAGCACCCGCCGCGGACGGCTCCGACGCTGCCGGCTTCCCCGTCACCGTCACGTCCGCCCTGGGCGACGCGGTGATCCCCGAGAAGCCCGAGCGCATCGCGACATGGGGCTGGTCGGCGCAGGACGCGGCGCTCGCGCTCGGCGTCGTCCCGGTCGCCATGCCCGCGTTCGCCTACGGCGGCGTCGACGGCGTGCTCCCGTGGGATGCCGATGCGATCGAGGACCTCGGCGGCGAGACCCCCACGCTCCTGACGGGCGGCGACACGGGCGAGCCGAACATCGAAGAGTTCGTCGAAGCCCGCCCCGACGTCATCCTCGCGCCCTACTCGGGGCTGACACAGGAGCAGTACGACGCTCTCAGCAAGGTCGCGCCCGTCGTCGCATACCCCGACCAGCGCTGGGCGACCTCGTGGGAGGACCAGACCGCTATCGTCGGCCAGGCGCTGGGCCTGACGGATGCGGCCGCCGACCTGGTCGCTCAGGTCGACGCCGACATCGCCGACCTCGCCGCCGAGTATCCGGCGCTCGCAGGCACGTCCTTCGCCTACGGAGCGAACAACCAGCCCGAGATCTTCAACGTCTTCCGCGATGACGACCCGCGCGTACAGCTGCTCACCCAGCTGGGCATGACGGTCGCCCCCTCGGTCGAGACGCTCGCCCCCGACGACGACAGCTACTTCTACCAGCTCGGCTTCGAGAACCTGAACGCCCTCGAGTCCGACGTGCTCGTGGCCTACTTCGGCACACAGGCAGACGTGGACGCGTTCGTCGCCGACCCGCTCGTCGCCGCCATGCCGCAGGTGAAGGAGGACCGCTTCGCCCCGATCGTCGGCGAGTCGTTCGTCATGGCCTCGAGCGCGCCCACGGTGCTGTCGATCCCGTGGATGCTCGACCAGTACGTTCCGCAGCTCGCCGCCGTCGCCGAGCGTGTCGGCTGACACCCTCGCGCTTCCCCGGGGCAGGGGCCGCTCTCCGCGGTCGCTGCCCCGTCGGCGCGTCTGGGCGGGGGCGGCAGTCGCGCTCGCGCTCGGGGGCGTCGTCGTCGCGAGCCTCGCGGTCGGGACGTCCGAGATTCCTCTCGGCACCGTCTGGCATGCGCTGACGGCCTACGACCCCGCCGATCCGGAGCACATCGCGATCGTCGAGAAACGTCTGCCGCGCACGGTCGTCGGCATCATCGTCGGCGCCGCGCTCGGGCTGTCGGGCACCCTCGCCCAGGGGGTGACCCGGAACCCGCTCGCCGACCCCGGCATCCTCGGCGTCAATCAGGGAGCCGCCCTCGCGGTGGTCGCAGCCATCACGGTCTTCGGTGCGACCGGGCCGAACTCGTATCTCTGGTTCGCGATCGTCGGCGCGGCGATCGCCGCCGCCATCGTCTGGGTGCTGTCGTCGCGAGGTCGCGACGGGGCCACCCCGGGCAAGCTGGCCCTCGCGGGAGCGGCCGTGTCCGCCGCGCTGTTCTCGCTCGTCTCGGCGGTGCTCATCGTCAGCCGCGAGGCGCTCGATGCCATGCGCTTCTGGCAGGTCGGAGCCCTGGCCGGACGTGGTCTCGACGTCCTCGTTCCGGTGCTGCCGGTGCTGATCGTCGCGGCCGCCGTCGCGCTGGCGTCGGGTCGGACGCTGAACCTCTTCGCCCTCGGCGATGAGACCGCCGCGGCCCTCGGCCTGCGGGTGAACCGCGCGCGCCTGCTTCTGGCGATCGCGCTGGTCGTGCTCGCAGCCGGCGCGACGGCGGTCGCGGGTCCCATCGCCTTCGTCGGTCTGATCGTGCCGCACGCCGTGCGCAGCATCGCGGGCCCGGATTACCGATGGATCCTGCTCTTCGCAGCGCCGACCGCCGCCGTCCTCCTCGTCGCGGCGGACGTCGTCGCCCGGATCGTCGCGCGACCGGGCGAGCTGCAGGTCGGCATCGTGGTCGCGGCGGTCGGCGCACCGTTCTTCATCGCGCTCGTGCGGCGGGGTCGGATGGCGGGGCTGTGACGGGCGCGGTTCCCGCAGCTCTCGCTCAGCCGCTCCGCCGAGCAGCTGCCCGCCGGGTCGTGATCGTCTCGGCGAGCGCCGCCGTCGCGGTCGCCGTCCTGTTCGCCGTTGCGCTGCTGCTGGGACCGGCGGCGCTCTCGCCGGCTGAGGTCGTCGAGGCGATCACGGGCCGCGCCCAGCCGGTCGTCTCGCTCGTCGTCTGGGAGCTCCGCATGCCACGCGCCCTCGCTGCCGTCGTCGTCGGCGCCTGCCTCGGCGCCGCGGGGGCCGTCTTCCAGTCGGTGCTGCGCAACCCGCTTGCGAGCCCCGATGTGCTGGGGGTGACGGCGTCCGCCGGAACCGTCGGCGTGGCCGCCGTGCTCGGTCTCGGTGTCAGCGGCATCGCACTGACCGGCCTCGTCGCCGGCGGGTCGGTCGTCGCCGCGGCGCTCATCGGCGTCCTGGCCTGGAACCGCGGGTTGCACGGCATGAGGCTCATCCTCGTCGGCGTCGGGTTCTCCGCCTTCGCGACGGCGCTGACCGGAACCGTGCTGACCCGTGCGGAGATCCGCGATGTGAGCGTCGCGTACACGTGGCTCGTCGGCAGCCTGGGCGGCTCGTCGTGGGCCGTCGTCGGAACGAGCGGGGCCGTCGCGGTCATCGTGTTCGCCCTGCTGGTCCTGCAGGTGCGGGGTCTGCGTGGGCTCGAGCTCGACGACGCGACCGCCGCCGCCCTGGGCGTGCGCGTGCAGCGGGTCCGGATCGGTGTGCTGCTCACCGCCGTCGTCCTCGCCGCGATCGCCGTCGGAGCGAGCGGACCGATCGGCTTCGTCGCCCTGATGGCGCCGCAGATCGCGCGACGCCTCGTGGGCCCGGGGTCGATCTCGCTCGTGGCCTCGGCCGCCGTCGGCGCCGCCCTCGTCAGCGCGGCGGATCTCATCGCGCAGTACGCGGTACCCGGCATCCCCTTTCCCGTCGGGGTCGTGACGGGCGCGATCGGCGCGCCCTACCTCGCCTGGCTGCTGACACGTTCCGACCCCACCCGACCGGGAGGCACCCGATGACCACCGCCGATCACCGACTCAGCGCCGAGGCGATCACGCTCGGCTACGACGGAGTCCCGATCGTCGACGGCCTGTCGCTCGCCGTGCCACCCGGGCGGATCACCGTGATCGTCGGGGCGAACGCGTGCGGGAAGTCGACGCTGCTGCGGGCTCTCGCCCGGCTGCTCACGCCCACCACGGGCGCGGTGCTGCTCGACGGCGCCGACATCCGTTCGCGGCCGACCGCGGAGGTCGCGCGTGTGCTGGGGCTGCTGCCGCAATCGCCGGTCGCGCCGGAGTCGATCCTCGTGGCCGACCTCATCGCCCGCGGACGGTATCCGCATCAGAGCTGGCTGCGGCGACGTGCATCCGAGGACGACGCGATCGTCGACGCTGCGATGCGCACGGCGGGGGTCGCCGAGCTCGCCGACCGCTCCGTCGACACCCTCTCGGGCGGTCAGCGCCAGCGCGTCTGGATCGCGATGGCCCTCGCGCAGCAGACCGATGTCATGCTGCTCGACGAACCGACGACCTACCTCGACATCAGCCACCAGATCGACGTGCTGGACCTGCTCGTCGACCTCAACCACCAGCGCGGCACCACGATCGTGATGGTGCTGCACGAGCTGTCGCTCGCGTGCCGTTACGCCGACCATCTCGTCGCGATGTCGGGCGGGCGCATCGTCGCGGAGGGCGCCCCAGCCGATGTCGTCACCGCCGACCTCGTGCGCGAGGTCTTCGGCATCGACGCGATCGTCATCCCCGACCCCGCTTCCGGGGCGCCCCTCGTCTCTCCCCTCGGCCGCCACCACCGCGCCTGAGGACCTGCCGCCTCGCTCCGCCCGGGGTCGACTCGCCACGTATTGCGGATGAGGGAGCGTCAGCATCCGCCCTTTCTGGCGAGTCGACGGAGTGTGGGAGGGCGGCGGATGACGCTGCGTGTCGGGGTCTTCCGCTGTGTGACGGGGCCGCGCGCCGGCCGCGACGATGGTCGCGAGCCTGGGACGCATGCCTCTCCTCCGCACACCTTCCCGTATCCGCACCCGTTCGCGCGCGCTGCGCGGCGCCGCGCCGACCGTGCTCCTCGTCGGCGCGGCCGCCGGCGCCGTCCTCCTCTCCGCCTGCAGCTCGACGACCGCCGGCGCGAGCCCCTCGCCGTCGGGCGAACCCGTCTCGGGAGGCACGCTGACCTTCGCGATCTCCGTCGACAGCCAGTGCATCGACCCCCAGCAGGTCGGCAACAACGACGCGATCGCGATCGCCCGCCAGACCGTCGCCTCGCTGACGACGCAGGATGCCGAGACGGGCGAGATCCTGCCCTGGCTCGCCGAGCACTACGAGGTCAACGCCGACGCGACGAGCTTCACGTTCACGCTGCGCGACGGAGCGACCTACGCCGACGGCGCGCCGATCGACGCCGCCTCGGTGAAGACGAACTTCGAGGCGATCCGAGCGCTCGGGGCGAAGGCACCCCTCGGCTCGTCGTACCTCGCCGACCTCGAGAGCATCGACGTCGTCGACGACAGCACCGTGACGATCGCCTTCTCGCGTCCGAGCGCGCAGTTCCTGCAGGCGACCTCGACGTTCAGCCTCGGCCTGCTCTCCCCAGCGACCGCCGCGGTGAGCCAGGCCGACCGCTGCCTCGGCGAATATGTCGGCTCGGGTCCGTTCTCGGTCGAGAGCTACACGCCCAACCAGGGCGCGACGCTCGTACGCCGCGAGGGCTACGACTGGGGTCCCTCGACCAACGACCACACGGGCGAGGCCTACCTCGACGCGATCGAGTACGTCGTGGTGCCCGAGGCCGGCAACCGCACCGGCAGCCTGCAGTCGGGACAGATCGATGCGACCACCGGCATCTCGGCGACCGACGCCGTGCTGTTCGAGGGCGACGGATTCTGGAGCGAGAACCGCGCGAACCCCGGCGTCGTCTACAACCTCTACGCGAACCAGTCGACGCCCAAGCTCGCCGACGCCGACGTACGCCTGGCGATCCAGAAGGGCATCGACCGCGACGAGATCACCGCGACCCTGCTCGGACCCGACGACAAGCCGGCGCTGTCGCCGCTCGCCTCGTCGACGCCGTACTTCAGCGACCTGAGCGATGTGCTGGAGTACGACCCGGATGCCGCGGGCGAGCTGCTCGACGAGGCCGGATGGACGGTCGGGGCCGACGGCATCCGCGAGAAGGACGGCGAGAAGCTCAGCTTCCTCGTCACGTACTGGCAGTCGCCCAAGGAGGTGCTCGAGCTCGTCCAGCAGCAGCTGCGCGAGATCGGCGTCGACCTGCAGCTGAAGTTCGCCAGCATCGCCGATTCGCAGGCGGCATCCGCCGACGGCACCTACGACTTCGTCTACGGCAACCTGACCCGGTCCGACCCCGACGTGCTGCGCACCGTCTTCACGGCCGACAACCCGGCCGGCAACACCCGGCGCACGACGCGCACCGCCGTCGACGACCTGCTGGATGAGCAGTCGGCGATCACGGATGCCGCACAGCGCCAGACCGTCGTCGACGAGGCGGCGCGCGCGCTCGTCACCGAGGGGATCACCATCCCGATCTACGAGCTGTCGACCACCATCACCGCGGCCTCGAAGGTGCGGGGACTGACGTTCGAGGCGTCGAGCCGGCTCGACTTCTACGACGCCTGGATCGCCGAGTGATCATGTGGCTCACCTATATCGCGCGTCGGGTCGGGCAGGGACTGGTCGTGCTCTGGGCGGCGTACACGATCTCGTTCCTCGTCCTGTACCTGCTGCCCGGTGACGCCGCGGCCCTGTTCGCGGGCGGCGCCGACCAGGAAGCGGTCGACCCGGAGCTCGTGGCCCGGCTGCGCGCCGAGCTCGGGCTCGACCGCCCCCTGTGGGAGCAGTACCTCACGGCACTCGGGCGGGCGCTCGTCGGCGACTTCGGCACCTCGACGCAGACCGGGCGCCCCGCCGCCGATCTGCTCGGCGAGGCGCTGCCTCCGACTCTCGCCCTCACCGGCTTCGCGTTCGTGCTGTCCGTCGTGCTGGGTGCGGTGCTCGCGCTCGCGGCTTCGCTCACCCGCATCGCGTGGCTGCGGAACCTGCTGTTCTCCCTTCCGCCGATCGGCGTCTCCATTCCGGTGTTCTGGATCGGTCTCCTGCTGCTGCAGGCGTTCTCGTTCCAGCTGCGCCTGTTCCCGGCGATGGGCGACGACGGCTTCGTGAGTCTCGTCCTGCCCGCCGTGACGATCGCGATCCCCTCGGGCGCGTTCATCGCGCAGCTGCTCTCGCGGAGCCTGCGCTCGACCCTCGCGCAGCCCTACGTCGAAGTCGTCCGCGCGAAGGGTGCCGGCGAGACCCGCGTGCAGTTCGGGCATGCGCTGCGCAACGCCGTCATCCCGACCCTCACGATGGGCGGCGTGCTCGTGGGCGGCCTGCTGTCGGGGGCCGTCGTGACCGAGACCGTGTTCTCGCGGCTGGGCATCGGACGCCTGGTGGTGACCGCCGTCAACAACCGCGACGTTCCGGTCGTGCAGATCGTCGTGGTGTTCGCCGCCCTCGTCTTCGTCGTCGCCAACCTGATCGTCGATCTCGTCTACCCGCTCGTCGACCGCCGCATCACGCTCGCACGCACGGCGTTCGTCGCCGCCTGAGCCGGAGGAATCATGGCCATCACCCTCGACGCCCCCATCCGCCCCGCTGAACCCGCCGATCCCGCCGAATCCGCCGGCCGGGGGCCGAGCGGCGGCCGTCGGCCGCCCCGCACCGGAGCGGATCGGGCACGTGCCGCGCGCGGCATCCGATCATTCCTGCGTCAACCGACGCTCGTGCTCGCCGTCGCGGTGCTCGCCCTGGTCGTGCTGTGGGCGGTCGCGCCGACCTGGTTCACGTCATGGGACCCGATCGAGGGGGTGGCGCGCGACCGGCTGCAGCCGCCGTCGGCCGAGCACCTGTTCGGCACCGACAACCTCGGCCGCGATCTGTTCGCCCGGGTCGTGCACGGATCGGCCACGTCGCTCGCCGCGACGAGCGTCGCCGTCGTCGTGGGGCTCACGGTGGGATCGGTGTTCGGGCTGCTCGCCGGCTTTCTGCGCGGATTCGTCGACGACGTGATCATGCGCTTCATGGACGTGCTCCTCGCGGTCCCGAGCCTGCTGCTCTCGCTGGCCCTCATCACGGCTCTGGGCTTCGGGACGATCAACGTCGCGATCGCGGTCGGACTCGCGAGCGTCGCATCGTTCTCGCGCGTCATGCGCGCGGAGGTGCTGCAGGTCGCAACGTCCGTCTACGTCGAGGCCGCCCGGGTCTCGGGCGTGCGGTGGTACACGATCCTCGCCCGCCACGTCCTGCCGAACGCGTCGGGACCGGTCGTCGCCCTCGCCGCCCTCGAGTTCGGCGTCATGGTGCTGGCCATCTCATCGCTGTCGTTCCTCGGCTTCGGCGCACCGCCGCCGACGCCCGAGTGGGGATCGCTCGTGTCGGGCGGGCGTGACTACCTCGCCGTCGCCTGGTGGCTGACAACGCTCCCGGGACTCGTGATCGTCGCCGTCGTGCTCTCTGCCAACCGCATCTCACGCGCTCTCGAACGCAACGGAGGAACCCGATGACCGCCCCGCTCACACCCCTGCTCGAGGTCGACGGCCTGAGCGTGTCGTACACGGTCGACGGCGAGACGCGCGCGGCGGTGACGGATGTCTCGTTCTCGGTCGACCGCGGAGAGGTCGTCGCCATCGTCGGCGAGTCGGGTTCGGGGAAGAGCACGACCGCGCATGCCGTCATCCATCTGCTCGCACGCAATGCCCGCGTCGACGCCGGTGCCATCCGGTTCGACGGTGAAGACCTCACCGGGCTGTCGCCCCGGGCCTGGCGCGAGGTGCGCGGCCGGAGGATCGGCCTGATCCCGCAGGACCCGGGGACGAGCCTCAACCCCGTCAAACGCGTCGGGCGGCAGGTCGGCGAACCGCTCGTGATCCACGGTCTCGCCTCGCGCCGTGCCGCCGATCGGCAGGCGGTGCAGCTGCTCGGGCTCGCCGGCATCCCCGAGCCCGAGGCCCGGGCGCAGCAGTTCCCGCACCAGTTCTCGGGCGGGATGCGGCAGCGCGCACTCATCGCCGCGGCGCTCGCAGCCGAGCCGCAGCTCGTGATCGCCGATGAGCCGACGAGCGCGCTCGACGTCACGGTGCAGAAGCAGATCCTCGACCACATCGACACGCTCGCCGACACCCTCGGCACCGCGGTGCTGCTCATCACGCACGATCTCGGAGTCGCCGCCGACCGCGCCGACCGCATCGTCGTGATGCAGAACGGCCGGATCGTCGAGCAGGGACCGACCGGCGCCGTGCTCGCGGCTCCGCAGCATCCCTATACCCGCGCACTCATCGCGGCGGCACCGGGACTGCGGGCGGCGGGTCTGCGAACGGCGGATGTGCGGCCTGCAGCGGATGTGCAGCCCGCGCCGCTTCTCGAGGTCACGGGTCTGCGCAAGGAGTTCGCGCTTCCCGGCCGCCGGCGTCTCGTCGCGGTCGACGACGTGTCGTTTACGGTCGGGCGGGGCGAGACCCTCGCCGTCGTGGGCGAGTCGGGGTCGGGCAAGAGCACGACCGCGCGGCTCGCGCTGCGGCTCGAGCAGCCCACGGCCGGCGGCATCCGCTTCGACGGCGTCGACCTCGTGGCCGCTAGGCGCGAGCAGCTGCGGTCGCTCCGTCGCCGGTTCCAACTCGTCTACCAGAGCCCGTACGCCTCGCTCGACCCGCGGTTCACGATCGCGGACGTCGTCGACGAGCCGCTGCGCGCGTTCGGCATCGGCGATCGGACACGACGCGCGGCGCGCGTGCGAGAGCTGCTCGACCGCGTCGCGCTCCCCGCCGACATCGCCGGGCGCCGGCCCGCCGAGCTGTCGGGAGGGCAGCGCCAGCGCGTCGCGATCGCGCGCGCTCTGGCAACCGACCCCGACCTGGTGGTTCTGGACGAGGCGGTCTCGGCCCTCGACGTGTCGGTGCAGGCACAGATCCTCGACCTTCTCGTCGAGCTGCAGCAGCAGCTCGGGGTGTCGTACCTCTTCATCAGCCACGATCTCGCCGTCGTGCGCGAGATCTCGGACCGCGTCGCGGTGATGCGGCAGGGACGCGTCGTCGAGCAGGGAGCGACCGCCACGGTGCTGACGTACCCGCGCGAGGAGTACACGCGCCGTCTGATCAACGCCATCCCCGGACGCGCACGAGAGGCCGTCGCATGAGCGGCACTCCGGGGCTCGCCGAGCAGACGACCGAGCTGTTGCAGCAGCTGATCCGGAACGCCGCGGTCAACGACGGTACCCCCGACTCGGGGCAGGAGTGGCGCCAGGTGCGCACGCTGCAGGAGTTCTTCGCCGGCTCCGGCGTCGAAGGCGTCGTCGTCGAACCGCATCCGGGGCGCGAGTCGTTGATCGTGCGGATCGAGGGCACCGACCGCAGCGCGCCCTCGCTCGCGCTCGTCGGCCACACGGATGTCGTGCCCGTCGAACCGGCCGGCTGGGAGCGCGATCCGTTCGGCGCCGAGATCGTCGACGACGTGCTGTGGGGACGCGGGGCGATCGACATGCTGAATCTCACCGCGGCCTACGCCGTCGTCACGCGGGCTATCGCGACGAGCGGCTTCCGTCCGCGCGGCGACCTCGTGTTCGCGGCCGTGGCCGACGAGGAGAGCGGCAGCAGGTTCGGTGTCGGCTGGCTCACCGAACACCGACTCGACCTCATCGACGCCGACTACGTCCTGACCGAGTCGGGCGGCGCGCACGCCGGCTCCACGCCGGCGCTCGGCGTCATGATCGGCGAGAAGGGCGGAGCCGGCCGACTGCTGCGGGTGCGCGGCGTGCCGGGCCACGGCTCCGCGCCGTGGGGGACCCGCAACGCCGGCGTGATCGCAGCCGAGGCGATGACGCGGCTCGCGCGATTCCGCGGCCCCACGGTCATCACGCCGCAGTGGCGCGCCTACGCGGAGGCCCTCGAGCTCGAGCCCGACGTGAGTGCGGCGGTCACCGATCCTGCCCGGTTCTTCGAGGGCGTCGACGCGCTCGGAGACCTCAACGGCTTCGCGCACGCCTCGACGCACACGACCATCTCGCCCAACGTGGTGCGCGCGGGCGAGAAGGCCAACGTCATCCCCGGCGAGGCGACCGTGCAGCTCGACATCCGGATCTTGCCGGGTGTGACGCGCGACGACGTCCACGGCTACCTGCGCGAGGCGCTCGGCGATCTGCTCGAGCACATCGAGATCGAGGGCGACTGGTTCGGCGAGTCGACGATCTCGCCGACGGACACGCCGTTGTTCGCGGCGCTCGGAAGCGCCGTGCGCCGGGCCTACCCCGGCGCGGAGCTGCTTCCGATGCTCGGCATCGGCGGCACCGACGGCCGGTTCTACCGGCGCCGCGGCATCCCGGCCTACGGGTTCGGCGTGCTCAGCGAACGCTGGGACTACGGGACCTTCCGCCGGCTGTTCCACGGCCACAACGAGCGCATCGACCTGGCCTCGCTCGACCTCACCGTCCACGCGCTCGACCACGTCGTGCGTACCTTCCACGATCAGGAGAACACATGAGCACGACGACCGACGACCGCATCCCCGGCGGCACGATCGACCGCGCGGCCTTCGGTCGCGACTGGGAGACCTGGCACCGCGAGCACGAGGCGCGGCGGGCCGACCCCCACGGCTTCCTCGCGGTGACGGGGCTGCACTGGCTCGGCGATGCCGCCGTCACGCTGCCCGACGCACCCGGCACGTGGACGCTCGGGCCCGACGGGCCGGTCGTGAGACTGGCCGACGGCGAGACGCTCGACCTCGACGGCGAGACGCTGCGCGGCGAGCACGCCTTCGGCGACATCCCCGAGCGCGGCGGCGTGAACCTCGGCTTCGTCGACGGCGACGTCACCGGGGTGATCGAGCTCGCACAGCGGGGCGGTCACACGATCGTGCGTCCGCGGCGCCCCGACCATCCCTTCCTGGCGTCGTACACCGGCACACCCACGTACGTTCCCAATCCGCGCTGGCGGGTCGCGGCGCGGTTCCGGGCGTTCGACGAGCCCCGTCCGACCGAGGTCGGCGCAGCCGTCGACGGTCTCACGCACGTGTACGAGGCTCCGGGAGTGCTGGAGTTCTCGTGGCGCGGTGAGACGTTCTCGCTGACCGCTTTCCCGGGCCACGCCGGGCCGGGAAGCCTGCTCGTCCTCTTCACCGACGCGACGAGCGGACTCACGACGTACGCCGCGAACCGGTCGGTCTCGGTCGCGGCGCCCGACGCCGACGGCTGGACGGTCATCGACTTCAACCGCGCCGTGAACCTGCCGTGCGCCTACACCGACCACGCGACGTGTCCCCTGCCCCCGGCGGAGAACCGGCTGCCGATCGGCATCGAGGCGGGCGAGAAGACTCCGCTCGCCCGCGTCAGCGCCGACACGGAGGTGTCACGATGAGGTTCCAACTGCTCGACATCGTGCCCTACCGCCCCGATCCCGTCACCGGCCGCCAGGTGTCACCGGCCGATCGGTTCGCCGAGACCCTCGAGCAGGCGGTCCGGGCCGAGGAGTGGGGGCTGGATGCCGTCGCCGTGGGCGAACGCCACGCGGGCCACTTCATCTCGTCGTCGCCGACCGTGCTGCTCGCGGCGATCGCGGCGCGCACCAGCCGCATCCGCCTCAACTCAGGCGTCACCGTGCTGTCGGTCCTCGATCCCGTTCGGGTCGCCGAGGATTACGCGACGATCGATCAGCTCTCGCGCGGCCGCCTGGACATCACGATCGGAAAGGGGAACGAGGTCGCGCAGTTCCCGCTGTTCGGACTCGACATCGACGATCAGTGGGAGCTGCTGGCCGACAAGTACGCGCTCCTGCGCACCCTCTGGCGCCACGAGGGCGTGTCGTGGGCGGGCTCGCCCTACACGCGACCGCTGACGGATGTCACGACACTCCCCCGCCCGTTCGCCGGTGCGCCGCGGGTCTGGCACGGCTCGGCGACCACCCTGTTCTCGGCGGCGCTGGCCGCGCAGTACGGCGATCCGCTGTTCAGCGCGAACGCCATCCAACCGCTCGAGAACTACGGCGTGCTCGTCGACCACTACCGCGCCGAGTTCGCCCGGCACGGGCACGATCCCCGCGGCGCCTTCGTCGGCGCCGGGTCGGGCGCGCTCTTCATCGCCGACACCACCCAGGAGGCCGTCGCGGCCTACGGCCCGGTGTACAACGCGCTCGTCGCCGCGACGAACGTGCCGGGCAACAACACCCCGTTCCGCGACATCGAGCACGCCGTCGCCGACGGGCCGGCCCTCGTCGGCACGCCGCAGCAGGTGATCGACAAGATCGCACGTTTCCACGGTCGACTGGGGCACGACCTGCAGTCGATCAGCCTGCCTACGACGGTGCCCTTCCCGCGCCAGCTGGAGATCCTGCATCGCTTCGCCACAGAGGTCGCCCCGGTGCTTCGGCGCGAGCTGCCGACAGACCTGTGGACCGAGCGCGACCCCGCCGCAGGTCGGGCGCAGACCGCCGCCGCCGACCAGGTGGCCGTGCCCGCGTGAGTTCCCGGGCGGCGCTGTGGGCGTGCGTGGCGGCCGGCTTCGCGACGCTGTTCGACGCGACCGTCATCACGTACGCGGCGCCGGATGTCGCGGCATCCCTCGACGCGTCGACCGCCGGCGTGCAGTGGCTGCTCGCGTCGTTCTCCCTCACGTTCGGCCTGGGGCTGATCCCCTCGGGCCGACTGGGCGACGTGTACGGGCGGCGCCGGCTGTTCGTGCTCGGCCTGGCGGTCTTCCTGGTCGGCGGACTCGTGGCGGTGACGGCTCCATCGATCGGGCTGTTGGTGGCGGCCCGCTTCGTCCAGGGCCTGGGTGCGGGTGTCATCAGTGCGCAGGTGCTGGGCACGATCCAGGACCTGTTCACCGGGGCAGCCCGCTTGCGGGCGCTCGGCGCCTACACGGCGACGGGAGCCCTCGCGGGGCTGCTCGGGCCGGTGGCAGCGGCCCTGGTGTCGACCGCCGCACGGGCGGACGGAGCCTGGCCAGACGGAGGGTGGACGGACGGGGCCTGGCGCATCGTGCTGCTGATGCCGCTGCCGTTCGTGCTCGCGGCGCTCGCGCTCGGGGCTCGCGGACTGCCGGGTCCCGTCCGCCGTGGTCCGTCGGACGGGCGCCGCGTCGCCCTCGACCTGCCCGGCATCGTGCTGCTCTGCGCGATCGTCGTGGCGGCGACCCTGCCGGTCGTCGAACCCGGCCTCTCGGGAGTCGCCGGGATCATCGTTGCGGCCGCCGCCGCCGTGCTGATCGTGGCCCTCGTCGCGTGGGAGCGTCACTACGGCCAGCGGGGACGGCTTCCGCTGTTCGCGCCGGCCCTCGTGCGCTCGCGCGGCTTCGTCGCGGGCAACGTCTCGGCGCTGCTGTGGTTCGGCAGCGGCATGGCCTTCGCCTCGGCGGCGACCCTGTACTTCCTGCAGCGTCCCGGGCTGACGCCGTTCGCGATCGCCCTGCTCTTCGCCCCGGGGGCGGTGGCCAGACTGGTGGCCTCTCTGCTGAGCCAGCGGGTGTTCGCGAGGATCGGCACGGCGACCGTGTCGCTCGGGCTGACGATCCAGCTCCTGTTGCTGGCGCTGATCGCGGTGGCGGCGCCGCTCGTCGACGACGGCGCGCTGCTGGTCGTCGCGGTTGCGGCCCAGATCGGCCTCGGGTTCGCCGGCGGGCTGGTCGAGCCGCCGATCCGCGCGCTCACGCTGTCGTTCGCGTCGGCGCGACTGCATGGCGTCGCGGCATCCTTCCTGCAGCTGACGCAGCGGCTGGCGGCGACGTTCCTCGTGGCGCTGACGACCGGCATCCTGCTGACCGCCGGCGGCCAGGCGACGGCCGGTTCGCTGCAGGCCGCGGTCGCCGTCTGCGCGTTCGCGAGCGCCCTGTCGCTCGCGGCCGCGCTGCACCCCGCGCTCCGCGGCACCCCCGTCGAGTCGCCAGGAATTGCGGATACGGCGGGGCCAGGACCCGCAGTTCGTGGCGAGTCGACCGGGGGTGTCGCAGGGTCAGAGGGGATCAGGCTGAGACGGTGACCAGCACCCGCTGCCAGCCGCTCGAGCCGTCGGGGGCGATGGGGGCGCGCTCCTCGATCTGCGTGTCGCCGTTCTTGTTGACCGCGCGCACCTCGACGTAGTGGGTGCCCGCTTCGGCCTGCCACTCGAGCATCCACTGCACCCAGGTGTCGGCATTGATCGGAGTCGAGAGCGTCGCGGCCTGCCAGTCGCCGTCGTCGATGCGCACTTCGACGCGCTCGATGCCGACGGTCTGCGCCCACGCCATCCCGGCGATCGCGACGGTTCCCGCCGCCACCGGGGTACCCGTGCGCGGAGTGTCGATGCGGGAGGAGAACTTGATCGGAGCTTCGGCCGCGTATCCGCGCGGAGTCCAGTACGCCTCGTCGGCCTCGAACGTCGTGACCTTGAGCTCGGTGACCCACTTCGTCGCCGAGACGTAGCCGTACAGCCCGGGAACGACCATGCGCACCGGGAAACCGTGCTCGAGCGGAAGCGGCTCGCCGTTCATCTTCACGGCGAAGATCGCGTCGCGCGCATCGTCGGTCAGAGCTTCGAGCGGGGTGGACGCCGTGTAGCCGTCGACGCTCTTCGAGAGCACCATGTCGGCGCCGGACTGCGGGCCGGCCATGCGCAGGATGTCGCGGATCGGGACGCCCTGCCAGATCGCGTTACCCACCAGCCCGCCACCGACCTCGTTCGAGACGCAGGTGAGCGTCACGGCGTACTCGTCGAGGCCCATGCCGACGAGGTCGTCGAAGCTCAGCTCGACGCGTTGGTCGACCATGCCGTCGATGACGAGACGCCACGTGGTGGGGTCGACCGAGGGCACGGTGAGCGCCGTGTCGACGCGGTAGAAATCGGCGTTCGGGGTGATGAGCGGCGAGATGCCCTCGACCTCGAGCTCGGCGCCGTCGGGAATCGTGACGGTCGACCGCGGCTCGGGGATGCGCAGCTCGCGGCGCAGGGCGTCGACCGACGCGGACGTCGCGTTGAGCAGACGTGCGCCGACGCCGACGATGACCGCCGCGATGCCGACGCCTCCCGTCGCGACGAGGAACGAACGGCGACCGAGGCCGCGCTGCTCGGCGGCCGGTGCCGCGGGAGTGTCGGCATCAGCGGCATCCGCGGCGCCCGCCCAGCGCCGGAGGCGCGTGATGAGGAACACCAGGACGAGCACTCCGACGAGCGTCCCGACCACGGGCGGCACGAACGCGAGAGGACTGGCGCCGGTTCGAGTGATGATCGCCGCGGTCGAGATCACCCCGGCGAGGGCGATGACGATGACTCCGAAGGGCCGGACGAAGAACTGCAGGATGCCGGCGATCGCCGCGGCGATGACGACGGCGAGCGCGAGGCTGCCCAGCAGGACGATCTTGTCGGCCGAGCCGAAGGTCGCGATCGCGAACTCCTTGAGGGGTTGCGGCACGATGTCGATGACGAAGGCGCCCACCGCGAGGATCGGGCTGCTCTCGCGCGCGACGAGCAGCGCGATCAGCTCGGCGACCGCGAGGAAGGCGGCCGCGCTGACGATGCCGGCGAGTGCGCTCCAGAGGCCCCAGACCCAGCGACGGGTCTTCGCCTCGTTCGCGGATGCGGTCGATTTCGCCATCGCTGTCGCCTCTCGATCGGCAGATCACTCCTACCGTGCATAGTGTCTTCGTCGCCGAGCCCGCAACGGATGGAAATTCGGCGGTGTCGATGCCGCGAGAACGCACCGCCATCGCGAGGACGCACCCTGCACCGTGCGTCTTCGCCGGGAGGGTGCGTTCTCGGCGATCGTGCCAGGGGGCTCGGGGCTACAGGGTCTTGGCGAAGCAGCGGGAGAACGCGTACTCGGTGTACGGGGCGTAGATCGGGATCGGGGTGTAGCCGAGGCGCTCGTACAGGACGACGGCGTCGTGCTGGCGGTCGCCGGTCTGCAGGATGACGCGCGCCGCGCCCCGGTCGCGGGCGATGCGTTCGAGCTCGGCGAGCAGTGCCCGGCTCGCGCCGAGACCGCGGGCCCGAGGGCGGACATACACGCGCTTGATCTCGAGATCGCGGATGCCGTCGTGCTCGAGATCGCGCAGCGCGCCGTGGCCGATTGCTTCGCCCGCGGCATCCGTCACGAGCACCGTCGCCACGATCGTCGTGGGATCGAGGGCGAACGCTCGTGCCGACCGAGCGGCGGCCTCGGGGTCGGTCTCGTCGAAGCGGTCGGCGTAGCGCGGGCCGACCTCGCGGTCCATCTCGGCGCGCAGGGCCTCGGCACGCGGGTCGTCGTAGTCGATGTGCTCGAACAGCCACGTCGTGGCCGAGGCGCCTGCAGGAGCGCGGGTTGCGGCGGCAGGCTCGGGCGCGAGGTCGTATCCGAAGGCGAGCAGCTCGATGAAGCGGCCGGGCTCGACCTCGATCCGCCCCTCGCGCTCGGTGAGCCGCGTGAAGCCGAGCTTGGCGTACAGCGCGTGCGCCGCGGTCATCTCGGGTCCGCTGTTCATGACGACGCGGTGCGAACCGCGCTCGCGGGCCAGCTCGATCACGTGCCGCGTGAGCGCCTCGCCGACGCCCCGCCCCCGCGCCTCGGGGGCGACGGCGAGCTGACGGAAGTCGGTCTCGCCGGGCTGCGCGACCCCGGCGAGCGGGCGGTTGGGCCGAGCGACCCACACGGTCCCGAGGATCTCGGGCTCGGCAGCGGCATCCTCCCTCCCGCCGGCGTCCACCGCCACCCACACATCTCCGCTCCGGACGCGCGCGGCGACGTCGCGCAACGAGGCGAGGTAGTGCTCCGAGAGTTCGCCGTAGCTGTGCTGGTAGGCGCGAGCGGTCAGCTCGCCCGCCCGAGCGAACTCCTCGGTGCGGACGAGCCGGATGGTGAGCGCTGTCGCGGTCGATGTCACGAGGTGACGCTACCTCTCACCGAGACCCGATCGCGACGCGGGCCCATTCATGACGCGGGGAGTCCGGGCGGGTTGATCTCGCTCTTCTCGATGCGCTCCGACTCGAGCCCCCAGGTCTCGAGGACCTCGTCGTACTGGCCGCCGGCGATGAGGGCGTTGAGCGCGATCGACACGGGCTCGATCAGGCCGTTGCCCTTCGCGGTGGCCGCGGCGATGTTCGCGGTCTGCGGCCAGCCGCCCGGCACGAGCCCGACGAGCTTGGTGTCGCCCGTCTCCCGCGCCGACCAGGCCGACGTCGCGTTGGGGCCGAAGGTGGCGTCGACGCGGCCGGACTGCAGCGCGAGCACGGCCGCGGCGTTGTCGTCGTAATACTGCAACTCGGCAGGCGCCTCGCCCGCGGCTTCGAGCTCGTCGTTCCAGGCGAGCAGCACCTGCTCCTGGTTGGTGCCCGAGCCGACGACGATCTTCAGGCCCGAGATGTCGGCGGCTTCCTCGATCGTGTCGATGTCGCTGTCGGCGCGGACGTAGAAGCCGAGCAGGTCTTCGCGGTAGCTCGCGAAGTCGTAGAGCTCCTTGCGCTCCTCCGTGACGGTGACGTTCGAGGTGATGAGGTCGTACTTGCCCGACTGGATGCCGAGGGGCCAGTCGGCCCATGCGACGACCACGGGGTTGTACTCGAGGCCGAGCGCTTCGGCGATGAGCGATCCGATGTTGGGCTCGGTTCCGGCGGCCTCGGTCTCTCCCTCGGGGATGTAGCCGAGCGGCGGCAGGTAAGCGGAGTGGGCGACGGTCAGCTTCCCCTCTTCGACCGGCTCGAAACCGCTCGCTTCGAGGGCGGCGACGGCCTCGGCGACGGGCTCGTCGAGGTGCACCCAGTGGATGTCGTCGGTCGCGACGTTCGCCGTCGTCGGTGCGGGCGCGGCGGCCTCGGCCTCGGCAGGCCGGTTGAGGTTCACGGCGGTGACGATGCCGCCGACGATCGCGGCGACCGCGACGACGCCGAGTCCGGCGGCGATGCCCTGCTTCTTACTGATGGCCATGCTGTTGGGTCTCTCTCGAAAAGTGGGGTGCGGGTGGAGGGGTGGGATGGGATGTCAGGCGAGGACCTTGGCGAGGAACTCCTGCACGCGCGGGTGCTTCGGTGCGACGAGCACCTCGGTCGGCGGGCCCTGCTCGATGATCCGGCCGCCATCGAGGAAGACGACGCGGTCGGCGACCTCGCGGGCGAAGCCGATCTCGTGGGTGACGATGATGAGCGTCGTGCCGAGCTGTGCGAGGTCGCGGATGACGTCGAGCACCTCGCCGACGAGCTCGGGGTCGAGCGCGCTCGTCGGCTCATCGAACAGGATCACCTTCGGCTTGAGAGCCAGCGCTCGCGCGATCGCGACGCGCTGCTGCTGCCCGCCGGAGAGCTGGCGCGGGTAGTGACCGGCCTTGTCGCCGAGTCCTACGCGGTCGAGCAGCCCGAGGGCGAGTTCGCGGGCGTCGTCCTTCGAGAGGCGCCCGAGCGCGATGGGCGCCTCGGTGACGTTCTCGAGGGCGGTCAGGTGGGGGAAGAGGTTGAAGTTCTGGAACACGATCCCGATCTGGGTGCGGCGTTCGAGCACGGCCTTCTCGCGCAGCTCGTAGAGCTTGCCGTTGCGCTGCTCGTACCCGATGAACTCGCCGTCGACCGTGACCGATCCGCGGTCGACCGTCTCGAGGTGGTTGATGGTGCGCAGCAGCGTCGACTTGCCCGAGCCGCTCGCGCCGAGGATCGCGACGACCTCGCCCGGCTCGATGGTGAGGTCGATACCGCCGAGCACCTCGACCCCGGCGTAGCTCTTGTGCACATTGTGGATCTCGACGAGACCGCGGGTCATGACTCTCCTCCGGAAGTGGCGCGGCTGGTCGCGAGTGGGCGGGGTGCCGGCGCGTCGTCGCCGAGGCGGGCCCACTGCACGGCGATCCAGCGGCGCGCACGCTGAACGGGCGTGGGCGGCAGAACCCGCACGGATCCCCGCGCGTAGTGACGCTCGATGTAGTACTGCAGGATGCTGAGCACCGTGGTGATGATCGTGTACCAGACCACCGCGACGAGCAGCAGCGGGATGACGCGGCTGTTGCGGTTGTAGATCACCTGCACCGCGTAGAACAGCTCGGGGATCGCGATCACGAACAGGACCGAGGTGCCCTTGACGAGCCCGATCACCTCGTTCGTGGCGTTGGGGATGATCGATCGCATGGCCTGCGGCAGCACGATGCGGCTGAGCCGCCGACGCGGCGGGATGCCGAGGGCGGCGGCCGCCTCGAGCTGGCCTTGGTCGACCGAGAGCAGGCCGCCGCGGATGATCTCGGCGGAGTAGGCCGCCTGGTGCAGGCTCAGGCCGAGCACGCCGGCCGCGAACGCGCTGATCAGCTGCACCGTCGGGAACTCGACGATCCAGAAGTCGGTTGTGAAGGGGGTGCCCAGTCCGAGCGTCGGATACAGGTAGCCGAGGTTGTACCAGACGACCAGCTGCACGACGAGGGGGACCGAGCGGAAGAACCAGATGAAGCCCCACGCCGCGGCGTTGAGCAGCGGCGACTTGGCGAGCCGAGCCAGCGCGAGCACCGTCCCGAGCAGGAATCCGATCGTCGCCGACACCGCCGTGTAGACGAGGGTGAGGCCGAGTCCCTGCAGCACCGGGTCGGAGAAGAAGTACTGCGCGAAGTAGTCCCACTCGTAGTTCTCGTTCGTCACGAGCGACCACACGAACTGGGCCACGACGAACACGACGATCGCCGCGATCGCCCAGCGGAACCAGTGCCGTGTGCGGACGACGGGGATGTCGCCGAGGTCGACGCGCGGCGCGGTCGACGCAGGGTCGCCGACGGCGCGGTCGACGCGCGAGACGGTGTCGGTCATGCGGATCTCCTCGGAACGGCGTGGATGCAGCGGAGGCTGCGGATCGCACGACAGTAGGACTCGGAGGAGCCCGGTGTCGCGGCATCCGCTCACACGACGACACGAAGAGAGATACGGCGTAATACGAGGAACCGGCCCCCAGCGAGAGAGCTTGGGGGCCGGTTCCGAGAGCGGTTCGGGCTACTGCGCCGCCTGCACGATCTCGAGGAGGCTCGGGACGTTGGCGTACGCCTCGGCCGCGTTCTCCTTCGTGACGATCACGGGCTCGAGCAGATAGGCCGGAACGACCTTCACGCCGTTGTCGTACTGCTCGGTGTCGTTGACCTCGGCATCCTCGCCCTGCTGCAGCTCGCCGATCATCTTGACCGTCTGCTCGACCAGCAGCGTCGTGTCCTTGTTGATGGTCGAGTACTGCTCACCGGCCATGATCGACTTCACCGACTCGACCTCGGAGTCCTGACCGGTGACGGTGAAGGTCGCGACATCCTTGCCCGCCTGCTTCACCGAGGTGAGGATGGCACGGGCCAGGGTGTCGTTGGGCGAGAGCACGCCGTCGAGCGTGTCGCTGCTGTAGGTCGACGTCAGGATCGAGTCCATGCGGCTCTGGGCGTTCTCGGCCTTCCAGCCCTGGGTCGCCGTCTGCGCGATCTCGTCCTGACCCGACTTCACGACGAGGGTGCCGTCGTCGATCTTCGGCTGGAGCACGTCGAGCGCGCCGTTGAAGAACACCGCGGAGTTCGCGTCGTCGGGCGAGCCGGAGAACAGCTCGATGTTCCACGGCGCGCCGTGGCCCGACCGCGCCTCGAGCCCGTCGAGCAGCGCCTGCCCCTGCAGCTGACCGACCTTGAAGTTGTCGAACGCGACGTAGTAGTCGACGTTCTCGCTGTTCTCCAGCAGCCGGTCGTAGGCGATGATCTTCACGCCCGCGTCGGCGGCCTGCTGCAGCTGGGTACCCAGCTGCTTGCCGTCCTTCGCGCCGATGACGATGACCTTCGCACCGTTCGTGATCATCGCGGAGATCTGGTTCTGCTGCTCGGCGACTGTGTTCGATGCCGGTGCGTACTGCACGTCGGCCTTGAAGCCGGCGGCCTCGAGGTCCTTCGTGAACAGGTCGCCCGCGAGCACCCAGTTCTCGCTGGTCTTGTCGGGCAAGGCGACGCCGATCGTCGCGTCGGCCGCGAAGCCCGCCGCAGCGGAGGCGTCGCCGCCGGCGCCCGCGTCGGTGCGCGCGTTGGAGCACGCCGACAGGGCCAGCGCCGTGACCGCGAGCGCGGTGACGGCGAGAGCGATCTTCTTCATTGCATTCATCTCTTTTCTTCGGTGCGGAGAGCCATCAGCGAGCGGTGTCGTCATCGACGACCGGCATCGACGGGCTGACTGGTCTCATTGGTTCCGGCGGTCGGCAAGACAGTCGGAGGTGTGGGGGCGTCGGCGCGGGCCCGGCGGCGCGCCGACCAGAGGCCGATGATCGACGGGCGCCCGGTCGCCTTGCTCAGCACGTCGATGCCGACGGCGAGCAGCAGCACGAGGCCCTTAATGACCGATACGAGGTCGGCGCCGGTGCCCACGAGCTGCAGCCCGTTGTTGAGGAAGGCCATCACGAGTCCACCGATGATCGCGCCGATGACGGTGCCGATGCCGCCCGAGACCGCCGCGCCGCCGATGAACACCGCCGCGATGGCGTCGAGCTCCCATCCGTTGCCGTCCTGCGGTCCGGAGGCACCCGAGCGGGCGACGAAGATCATGCCGGCGAGCGAGGCCAGCACCGACATGTTCATCATCACGAAGAAGTCGACGCGCCGGTCCTTCACGCCCGACAGCGTCGCTGCGAGACGGTTGCCGCCGACCGCGTAGATGCGTCGGCCGAACGTCGTGTTGTTGGTGATGAACGAATACAGGATGACGAGGGCGACGAGGATGACGCCCGAGATCGGGAACCCGGTGCCCGGTCGCCCGGTCGCGAACAGGTAGGCGGCGATGAGGATGACGCCGCCCACGACGACGACCTTGAGGATCGAGACCCACAGCGGGGCCGACTCGGCTCCGGTCTTGGCCTGACGCCGGCGCAGGCGGATCTCGTTGACGACGATCCAGAGCGCACCGAGGATGCCGAGCGCGAGGGTCAGCACGTTGAACGGCAACGGGATGAAGGGGAGCTCGGGCAGGTACCCGGCGCCGATCACCTGGAAGTCGGCGGGCACGGCGAGGGTCGTCGACTGCCCGACGATCTGGTTCAAGCCTCGGAAGATCAGCATCCCGGCGAGCGTGACGATGAACGCCGGCACGCCGACGTAGGCGACCCAGAACCCCTGCCAGGCGCCGATGAGCACGCCGACGACGAGCCCGAGCACGATCGCGAGGTACGACGGCAGGTTCCAGTCGGCCATCGACTTGGCGACGACGATGCCGGTGAAGGCGGCGACCGACCCGACCGAGAGGTCGATGTGGCCCATGATGATGACCATCACCATGCCGATCGCGAGGATCAGGATGTAGGAGTTCTGATTGATCGCGTTGATGAGGTTGCCCGACGACAGCGTCAGGCCATTGGTCCAGATCTGGAAGACGAGGATGATCAGCACGAGCGATCCGAGGATGCCGAACTGCCGCAGCGTGGATTGTCCGCCGCCGAACGCTTTGCGGATGTCGGCCAGCCCGCCGGTGCGGACGGGGGCGGTGTCGGGCTGAGTCATGCGGTCACTTTCTTTCCACGGTCTGCGGTCATGCTCCGCATCAGTTCCTCGGGTGTGGCTCTGCGTGCGTCGATCTCGTCGGTGATGCGCCCCTCGAAGACCGTGTAGATGCGGTCTGCCATGCCCAGCAGCTCCGGTAGCTCGCTCGAGATGAGGAGCACGCCCTTCCCCTGAGCGGCGAGGTCGTTGATGATCGAGTAGATCTCGTACTTCGCCCCGACGTCGATGCCGCGGGTGGGCTCGTCGAGGATGAGCAGGTCGGGATCGGTGAACATCCATTTGGCGAGGACAACCTTCTGCTGGTTGCCGCCCGAGAGCTTCGAGACGCCGTTGTCGACGTTCGACGTCTTGATGCGCAGCCTCCCCCGGTAGTCGTCGGCGACGGCGCGCTCTTCGTCCTTATGCAGCACGCCGTGCGGCGCGATCTTGCGGAGCTTCGCCGACACCACCGAGCGACGGATCGGATCGAGCAGGTTGAGCCCGAGCACCTTGCGGTCCTCGCTGACGTATGCGAGCCCGTGCGAGATCGCCGCCGGCACGTCCTTGAGCGTCACGGGCTCGCCGTCGATGAGGATCTGACCGCCCTCGTAGAGGCCGTACGAGCGGCCGAACAGGCTCATCGCGAGCTCGGTGCGGCCCGCGCCCATGAGCCCCGCGAGACCGACGACCTCACCTCGACGAACGGTGAGGTGCGACGACTTCGCGACGAGCCGGTCGGCGTTCAGCGGATGCCGCACCGTCCAGTCGCGCACCTCGAAGAAGACCTCTCCGATCTTCGCGTCGCGCGGCGGGAACCGGTTCTCGAGCGAGCGGCCGACCATGCCGCGGATGATGCGGTCCTCGTCGACGTCGCCGGCGTGGACGTCGAGCGTCTCGATCGTCCGACCGTCGCGGATGATCGTGATCGAGTCGGCGATCTGGGCGATCTCGTTGAGCTTGTGGCTGATGATGATCGAGGTCACGCCGCGGTCTCGCAGATCGGTGATGAGGCCGAGCAGGTGCTGCGAGTCGTTCTCGTTCAGCGCGGCGGTCGGCTCATCGAGAATCAGCAGCTTGACGTTCTTCGACAGGGCCTTGGCGATCTCGACCAGCTGCTGCTTGCCGACGCCGAGCTGCTTGATGGGGGTGGCCGGGTCATCGCGCAGGCCCACGCGTTGCAGCAGCTCACGCGCCCGGGCTCGCGAGGCGTCCCAGTCGATGCGGCCGAACCGCGAGATCTCGTTGCCGATGAAGATGTTCTCCGCGATCGACAGCTCGGGGATGAGGGCGAGCTCCTGATGGATGATCGCGATGCCGGCATCCTCGCTCGCCCGGATGTCGCGGAACTGGGCCGCCTGCCCGTCGAAGACGATGTCGCCCTCATAGGTCCCGTACGGGTAGACCCCCGAGAGCACCTTCATGAGCGTCGACTTGCCGGCGCCGTTCTCGCCGCAGATCGCGTGGATCTCTCCGACCTGCACCGTGAGCGACACGTCGGCGAGGGCGATGACGCCGGGGAAGCGCTTCGTGATGGAGCGCATCTCGAGCAAGGGTCGGCCGGTCGAACTCCGGTCAGGCCGTTCGCGGCCGTGTCCGGGCACGCCGGATTCTGAATCGGTCACCAAAGCTCCTCTGCCCCAGCTCATCGGATGTCAACGTTGTCATCGAGCGACGTCACTCTACGCTCCGCCTTGCGATGTGTGAAGCATCGCCGCACAGATAGAATGTCCCTCGTTGTCATCGGAGGGAGCAGGGATGCCGAATCCGACGCGGGCGACGATTCAGGATGTCGCCCGGCTCGCAGGGGTGAGCGCGAAAACCGTCTCGCGCGTCTTCCACGGTTCGGACCAGGTGCGTCCGGACACGCGCGAGCGGGTGATGGCCGCCGCGGAACGTCTGCGATTCCGCCCGAACCGCGTCGCGCGCGATCTGCGCCGCGGCGGGGTGACCAGCACCGTGGGCTTCGTGATCGGCGACATCCAGAACCCGTTCTACTTCACCGTCGCCGGGGGCATCGAGTACGAGCTGGCGCAGCACGGGTACACGATGCTGCTGGCCACGACGGACGACTCGGCCGAGACCGAGCGCCGCGTGGTCGACGCGGTCCTGTCACAGGGCGTGCGGGCACTGCTGCTGATCCCCGTCGCGGACGATCAGTCGTACCTCGAGGGCGAGCGCCATTTCGGCACGCCGATCGTCGGGGTCGACAGGCCTCTCGAGAACCTGCTGTCCGACACGGTGCTGCTCACCAATCGCGCCGGGATGGCTGAGGCGGTGCGATCGCTGACCGCCCTCGGACACCGCCGGATCGCGTTCGTCGCGAATCCCGCATCGGTGCACACAGTGCGGGAGCGATTGGCGGGGTACCGCGACGCGCTCGCGGAGGTGGGGGTGAGCCCGACCGATCGCTGGCTGAGCCTCGGCGACGACCCGGCGGCGAGCACGCGCGACGCCGTCGTCGAGCTGATGCGTTCGAGTGAGCCGCCGACCGCGATCGTGACGGGCAACAACCGGGCGACGACGGCGACCCTGCAGGCGCTGCGCGATCTCGATTCGCCGTGCGCGCTGATCGGCTTCGATGATTTCGAGCTGGCGGAGATGCTGGGGATCTCTGTCGTCGCGCACGATGCGCACGCGCTCGGCCGAGCCGCAGCGCTGCTCGCGATCGATCGGATCGACCGCCCGACGGCGCCGCCGCGACGCGTCGAGATCGCGACTTCGCTGGTGCAGCGCGGGTCGGGCGAGCGTCCGCCGCACGGCTGAAACATCGACGGAGTAGCGTTCGCTCGTGATCCCGTTCGAGAACCTGCTGGCGTTCCTCCTCGCGGCTGTCGTCATCATCGTGATCCCCGGGCCGAGCGTGCTGTTCGTCATCGGGCGGTCGATCGCGTTGGGGCGCCGGGCCGGGGTGCTGAGCGTCATCGGCAATGCCCTCGGCACCGTGCCCGCTGTGATCGCGGTGGCGTTCGGCGTCGGTGCGATCGTCGCGTCATCGGTCGCAGCGTTCACCGTGATCAAACTCGTGGGCGCCGCCTACCTGGTGTGGTTGGGCGTGCAGGCGATCCGCCATCGCCACGTGCGGGTCGACGCTCCGGGAGGCGAACGGACCTCGTCGACGCGTCTGCTCACCCAAGGGTTCGTCGTCGGCATGACCAACCCGAAGACGATCGCGTTCTTCGTAGCGGTGCTGCCGCAGTTCGTCGCCCCCGAAGCTGGTCCGATCTGGATGCAGCTCCTCGCGCTCGGCCTCCTCTTCCAGGTGCTCGCCGTCGTCTGCGACAGTTTGTGGGCGCTGGCTGCGGGAACGGCCCGCGCCTGGTTCGCCGACTCGCCGCGGCGCATGTCGACGCTCGCGGGAACGGGCGGCGTGATGATGATCGGCCTCGGCGGCACCCTTGCGTTCGCCGGCTCGAAGAGCTGACCGCATGTCGCACAGGCTGACCGCGGGGGAATTGTCGGTGTCGAACGCGACCGGCGTCAGAGAGCTGGCGTCAAAAGGGTGGTGATTCGGGTGGCGCTACCCGCTCGGTTCGGCCACCCGGTGGCGCGTCGCCGATAGCGGCCGTGTCACCCGTGTCGATCGTGAAGCACACCGCCGGTGTCGGTACGTCTTCGCGGTAGACCCGCCCGAGGGGTGAGGTCCATTCGAGGACTCCGCCGCCGAGTTGTCTGACTTCCCATTTCGTGAATTGCTTCATCGAATGATGTCGCTGACAGAGGTGGGCAAGGTTGTTGATATGGGTGTGCCCGCCGAGGGCGTAGTCGATGGTGTGATCCAGTTCGCAGCGGATCGCTGCCCGTCGGCATCCGGGGAACCGGCAATGCTGGTCCCGTGCCATCAGCAGTTTCTTCATCGCCGCGGTGGGCCGGTAGGTGTCGATCTCGACCGGGGTGCGGGTGACCGGGTCGATGAACAGCCGGTCCCACTCCGATCCCTGCCCGGCGACCTCGCGTGCCGTTTCGGCGTCGATCAGCCCGGCCCCGACGGCCTCGGCGGGCCGCTCATCCCGACCTGTCAGGGTCTCGGCGGTCACGGCGACCTGCACCCGCGCGCGGATCGCGCCGAGCCCACCGGCCCGGTCGGTCCCGTAGGTCGGATCGACCACCGGCGCCCCGCCGAGGACGAGATCGCCGAGGACGTCCGCGCGCAGTTGGTCCATCGTCCGGACATCCGGTGCGGCATCCGCATCGACACTCGCGCCCGCGCCATCCGCATCGACACTCGCGCCCGCGGCATCCAGCCCCTCAGCGCTCGGCCCTGCCACGGCGCCGGCCGCCTCCACTCGGGCGTCCTTCACGGACTGTCCCATCTGCGTGAGCCGGTCGAGGATTCCGGCGGCGATGACGGTGGGGAGGGTGGCGATGAGGTCCGACATCCCGTCCGCACCGTGCGATACCCGCACGCACCTGCTCGCGGCGGCTTCTCGGTGCCGGTCGGTGAAGGTGCGTTCGTGCAGTTGCTCGGCCAGGGCCCGCAGGGCCGGTTTCACCCGCGTCGCGATATCCCGCTCACAGACCGCTATCGCGGCGAACTCGAACTCGGCCCGCACCTCATCGGGCAGCCCGGTTCCCGCTTTGACGACCACCTCGATATGGTCGCGGGTGATCCGCCGCTGCTCCCACGCCTCGAACACGGCCGGGTAGTCATCGACGATCGTCAACGCATGGTCGATGTCGGCCTGCAGGCGCCGGTCGCTGCGCCGGGCCAGCCCGGCCGCTTCGGCCGCGACCGAGCGCAGCTCCATGTCCGACGCCATCCCGCGAACCCCATGACGCTGGGCCTCACGAAGCGCCGACCGCCCGAGCTCGGCCAGCGCGCGCACCGACGCGACCTCCGCGTAATGCACCAGCGCCAACGTCTCGCCGTAAGCGGCGATCGCGTGGGCGTGCGGCGAGACCTCCACCCCGTCCGAGCCACCACCCGTGTTCGCTGCCATGTTCCCATTGTGGCAGCAGGGTCAGACATTAGTATCGAACATAGCGACGAACTAAGAAGCCCGTCAGAGCGCGCCCCCTGGGGAGGAATCGCCGCTGGAGAATCGCGCAGCGAACGCCCCGCTCAGGGAACTCGCACGCCGGTGAAGTTCGTCCGCTGCCGCAGCTCGAATCCGAGCTTCTCGTACCCGGCGATCGCATTCACGTTCGACGCCGCGGCGTGCATCATCGCGCGGCCGCCCCGCTGCCGGATGTGGAAAGCGACATCCAGCACCAGCCGAGACGCCAGCCCCTGCCGCCGGTACGCCTCGTCGGTAGCGACAGCGCTGATCTCGGTCCACTCGCCCGGCTGCAGCCGCTCCCCGGCCATCGCGATCAGCCGGCCGTCACGCCGGATGCCGATGTACCGGCCGAGCAGGTAGGTGCGCGGGCGGAAGGGGCCGGGCCGATTGCGCTCGACGAGCGCGAGCATGTCGGCGACATCCGCCTCACCGAGCTCGACCGCCTCGTCGTCCGGCCTCGGGCGGAGGCGATCCGTCTCGACGAGCTGCACGCCTGCGCCGCCGAACGTACGGACCCAGCCCTCCGGCAGTTCCGGCGCAGAGGCAGCGACGCCCGCGGCATCCGCACGGTCGGGCGTGCTGATGCTGAACTCGTTGCCCGACCCCACCACGGTCGCGAGCGAGTCCCACACCGCGGGGTCGTCCCACGTGCGCACGCCCACGAAGCCGGCCACGTCGTCGGGGTACCGGCGGACGAGATCGTCGCCGATGGCGAGGTGCGCATGCACCCCGGTCAGCGAGTGCCACGCGGCGTTGTCGCGGACGTCGGAGACTCCCAGAGCAGGAGGGGTGGTGATGGTCATCGGATTCGTCCTCTCGCGCGCGCCGCGTGGTGCCTTCGTCGCGGTCGCCGAGGAACGCAACGCACGGGAGCGCAGATCCATGCCCGCGGATGCCGCACCGCGACGCTAGCCGTGACCGGACGCGACATCCCGGACCGCCGCCACATACGTTCACGAACGGCGGGCGAGCGATAGTGTGCCCTCGTGCAGAGCTCGAGGCAGGCGACGGTGTGGTCCGTTCTGCGGCTGGCGATGGCCGTCGTCATCCTGGCCGCCGTCATCACCCAGCTGACCGTGTCACTGACCCGAACCGCCGAGACCGGCGGCGACGTCGCGACAGTGTTCGCGAACTTCTTCAGCTTCTTCACGATCCTCTCGAACGTCATCGCGGCGGTGGTCCTTGCGACGGCGGGCGCCCGAGCGCTGATGCGGCCCGCCGAAGCCGCCGGCTCACTCGGGCTCTCCGCCGCGCTCACCTGCGCCACGGCGTACATGGTCATCACCGGAATCGTCTACAACGCACTCCTGCGCGGGATCACGCTCCCGCAGGGATCCGAGCCGGTGCCGTGGTCGAACGAGGTGCTGCACCTGATCGGCCCGATCTTCCTCGTGCTCGACCTGCTGATCGGCACCCGGCGCCGCGCCCTCCGCTGGCAGGTCGTCTGGGTCGTAGTCGCGTTCCCGCTGCTGTGGGTGGCCTACACGCTCGTCCGAGGCCCGCTCGTCACGAACCCCACGACGGGCGAGCCGTACTGGTACCCGTACCCGTTCCTGAATCCGAATGGGCCCGGCGGATGGGGGTCGGTCACGGCGTACGTCGTCGTCATCGCGATCGGCTTCGTCGCCGTCGGCTTCGGAGCGGTGTGGGTCACCCGCCGCCGCGGCCGCGCCGTGCCGACGAAGGCCACCACGGCAGAGGCCGCCGCGACGGAAATCACCGCGACAGAGTGAGGATCTCGGCCGCTCCGTCGGTGATGGCGATCGTGTGCTCGGTGTGCGCGGTGAGGCATCCGGTCGAGCTGCGGAGCGTCCACCCGTCCGCGTCGGTCACGAGCACATTCGTGTCTTCCATGACCCACGGCTCGATCGCGATGAGCAGCCCGGGCCGCAGGATGTAGCCGCGCCCCGGCCGCCCGGTATTCGGGATGTGGAGGTCGCCGTGCATCACCGTCCCGATGCTGTGACCACCGAACTCGGTGTTGATGGAGTATCCGGCACCGGAGAGCACATTGCCGATCGCGCGCGAGATATCGCCCACCCGGTTGCCCGCGCGTGCGACCTCGATGCCCGCCGCCAGGGCGCGCTCGGTCGCGTCGATGAGGGCCGCCGCCCCCTCGGGACGTTTGCGCCCGACGATGAAGCTGATCGCGGCGTCGGCAGCGAGGCCGTCTTTGATGACCGCGAGATCGAGCGTCAGGAGGTCGCCATCGGCGAGACGGTAGTCATGCGGCATCCCGTGCAGCACCGCGTCATTGACGGCGGTGCAGATGTAGTGCCCGAAGGGTCCCCGCCCGAACGACGGCGCATAGTCGACGTAACAGGACGTCGCTCCGTTGTCGGCGATGAGCTCGCGCGTCCACTCGTCGATCTCGAGCAGGTTCGTGCCCACCTGCACCCGCGAGCGCAGGTCGCGAAGGATGCCGCCGACGATGGCTCCCGTCTCTCGGGCGCGGTCGACCTCGGGCGGTGTGAAGATCTCGATCATGGTGCGCTCCTCCGGTATAAAAATACCGGTCAAACTATACCGATACGATGAGCGCATGATGGTTCGTCGCGCTCTCACCCCCGAAGCCGTCGAGCGCGGCCGGCGCCTGGGCGCCCACCTCCGGCGAGCGCGCGGCGACCGGTCGATCGCCGAGGTCGCGGCAGCCGCGGGGGTGTCTCCCGAGACGCTGCGCAAGATCGAGACGGGGCGGCTGGCGACCCCGTCGTTCGCGACCGTCGCCGCCGTCGCCGCGAGCCTCGGCCTATCGCTCGACGCACTGGCCGCCGAGGCGCTGCTCGTAGACATCACCCCTGCCACGATCTGATCGGTGACCGCCGGCGTCCGGCCCCACCTCGTCGAGGAGAAGCCGGACGCCCGGGCGGGGCGGCTCAGGCGCCGTCGCGCAGATCGCGGAAGAAGGCGTCGACGTTGTTCCGGAGCGTCGCAATGCGACGATCGCGCGCCGCTGCGGCGTCGAACCCGAGGTAGGGCGGCGGGTCGAGCCGCCGGACGTTCCGCGAGCACTCGAATCCCGAGCACAGGAGCGTCCCGACGGTGTTTCCGGCACGACCGGCCTTGCCCGCCCGCTTCGCGGCGAAGAAGACCACCTCGTTGGGGAGGGTGACGTCGCAGCACCACGAGCACTGCGGACGGGTGCGCGTGGCCTGGTCGGCCTGACGCAGCTGCAGGCCGACGGCCTCGCCGTCGACCTCGGCGACGATGAACCCGAGCAGCGGAGTCTTGGGGTCGCGCCATCCGTAGTAGTCACGGGTGGACCAGTCGAGGTCCCCGAGATCGGCGGGGACGACGAGCGAATTGCGCTCGCGGAGCGAGACGTTGATGAACGAGGAGCGGATGGCTTTCGCGGTGAGGGCGAACATGACGGGGTCCTGTCTGAGTACACGTTCGCGCACCACCGTCGCGCCGGCGCCCGGAACGGGCTGCGAGCGGACGGTCGTGAGCGGATCATCCCGGAACGACGGAGCCGTCGCCCGGGACCGGGAGAGTGCATCGCGGACGAAAGTCGACGCGACGCGCGCCGGATCAACCGGCGAGGAGGACGAAGGATGCCGCGCCTGTGCCGCCGGCGCTGAGCGCGCCGGAGACCCCCTCACGCCCAGAGGGCATCGGCAGGCGGGCGGCACTCACGCGTCCAGGCTACTCCCTGCCCGCCCGGCCGTCACCGGCGATAGCATCCCCCCGTGACGACGAACGATCGGGGACGGCGCCTCGTCGAACGAGCCGGGGCCCGCCTGGAGGAGCATCATCCGTCGTTCGTGACCTCCCACCCCACGGCCCTCGGCCTGCTGTGGATGGTCGCCGTGGTCGCCCTGCTCGTGATCTGCGATCTGCTGGGCGGCCCGCACTGGCTGCGCGCGACCCTGACCCTCACCGCAGCACTGCCCCCGCTCGTGGCGACGCTCATCGTCCTGTCGCAGACACCGAGGTCGCACCTGGAGTACGAGCCGTCGATCCTGACCCACTTCTTCGCGCGGTTCCTCGCGCTCTTCAGCGCCTTCGTGTTCTGGCTGGGCTCGGTCGTGATCGGCGGAGCGATCGCCGTGCAGCTCGCCGACGAGAGCGGCACGAACATCGAGACCGCCTGGCTCGTCGCCGGCGACCTCTTCGCCCGCATCGTGCCTCCGGTGACCGTGCTGCTCTACTGCGTGCTGATCATCCGCTACGCGAGCTACCTCGTGCGTTTGCGCGGCTGGTCGGCCGTGCCTACGCGTCACCGCATCCCGGAGCATTTCCTGGCCGAGGCGCCGCGCACCCGGCAGATCGTGATCGGTCTCGCCCATCCGGGCCTCCTGCTGGCCTCGGGCCTGCTGTCGACGATCGTCGCGACCGCGCTCACGCTGCGTGCGGAGGCGCTGCTCTCCTGAGGCGGAAATACACCGCGCGGACGATGCGACTCAGCCTGCGAGCGGATGCCGCGCCGCGGCGCGCTTCCTAGCGTTGCTGAAGTGAGCACCGTCATCCCTCGATCGTCGATACTCCCCCTGTCCGCTGTCACCGTCATCGCCGCGGCGGCGCTGCTCATCCCGTGGTGGGGCGTGAGCCTGAGTGTCCAGGTCACGCGCCGGGCGATGAACGCGGGACTCGCGCTTCCGGCGACCGCGTACCTGTCGGACGTGTTCCTGTCTCTTCTCGCCGTCGGAACAGTCGTCGCGTTGGCCGTCACGCTCCGCGGCAGCCCGCGGCGGCGCATCCTCTCGATCGCCGCAGCGGGCGGAGTGGTCATCGCCTACGCGACGAGCGAGATGGTCAAGGTGGCTCTGATGCAGGCCCGTCCGTGCACCCGCTGGACCGCGCTGACCGCGTGTGACGCGACGGGCTACTCCTTCCCCTCGAACCACTCGGTTCTGGCGATGGGCGCGGTCTGGGTCATCGCCGTCGCGGTGCACCGGGCGTGGGCGACCTGGACGGCTGTCGCAGCGGCGCTCATCGTGCTGTCGGGCCGGATGTTCGAAGGTGCGCACTACCTGCACGATGTCGCGGCCGGGACTCTGCTCGGTCTCGCCGTGCCCGCGCTGCTGACGGCGATCGCGGTCGCCGCGACGCGAGAACCGCGGTCGGCGGGGGTCTCGCCGGCGTCGGCGCTCAGTCGATCGCCGCGCGGACCAGAGCCCGCACGCGACGCTCGACCTCGGGAGTGACCTCGACGATCGCGAACGACGTCGGCCACATCGACCCGTCGTCGAGCGTCGCCGTCTCGTCGAAGTTGAGGGTCGGGTAGCGGGTGTCGAACTTCGACTTGGGCTGGACGAAGATGACGACCTTGCCCGCCCGCGCGTATGCGGGGAACCCGTAGAACGTCTTCGGATCGAGGTCGGATGCCTCCTCCGACACGATCCGGTGGACCATGCGGGCGACCTCGCCGTCGATCCCCTCGAGCGCGTCGATCGCCTCCATGCAGGCCTCGAGCTCCTTCGCGAGCTTCGCGGCACCCTTGAGACCCTTCGTCGAGCGGAGCTCTTCGGCCCGCTGCTTCATCGCGGCCTTCTCCTCGTCGGAGAACCCGGCCCCGCCCGCCGTGCTGTCAGCCATCGCCACCCCTTCCGCGGCCCGCGGCGCGGGCGTCACGGTCCGATCGTGCCACTCGCGCCGCGTGCGGGAAAGATCCGACATCCGGGCGTCTGCCGCGGAGACCGAACGACGTCGCGAGGACTACCCGGGAGGCGGCATCCAAGACCGTAGGCTCGGACCATGCGTGCTCGCCTCGGTTCCGCCCTCCTCGTCCTGTCGGCTCTCGCTCTCGCCGGATGCTCGTCGTCGCCGGCGCCGGCCGAACCCGACACGATGCCGACGGCGGAGACCGTCCCGGAGGGCTCGTGCGCCTACGTCGAGGCAGCCGGCGGCGTGCGCGATGTGACGCCGCCGCCCGCTGAGGCCGAGGTGTCGGGGCAGGTCTCGGCCGTCCTGCAGACGTCGGCGGGCGACATTCCGATGACCCTCGACGCCGACCGCACGCCGTGCACGGTGGGGAGCTTCGTCTCACTCGCCGAGCAGGGCTACTACAACGACTCGCCGTGCCACCGCCTCACGACCTCGGGCATCTTCGTGCTCCAGTGCGGCGACCCGTCGGGCACCGGACGCGGCGGCCCCGGCTACAACTACGCCGACGAGCTCGACGGCAGCGAGACCTACCCGGCCGGAACGGTCGCTATGGCCAACGCCGGCCCGAACACCAACGGCTCGCAGTTCTTCCTCGTGTACGAGGACACCCCGCTGCCCGCGAAGTACACCGTCTTCGGCACGCTCGACGAAGCGGGCCTCGCCGTCGTGCGCGAGGTCGCCGCAGCCGGCGCCGAGGGCGGCGCCGGCGACGGCGCCCCCGCAACCCCCGTGACGATCACCGGCGTCTCACTGGGCTGAGCCGCCCGCGGCTGGGACGAGCCCGCCGAGAACGCACCCTTGCCGCGAGCACGCACCGAACGGGGTGCGTGCTCGCCCCGACGGTACGTTCTCGCGTGGGCGTAGGCGTGCGCGGCGGAATGAGGCCGCTCGGCACGGCGTTGGGGACAGCGTGATCGCGCTCGAACAGGCTCTGGCATCCCTCGAGATCCGGCCGCGTATGGCCCATCGGGCAGACCTCGCCCCGGGTGGATCGCTGCCGCTCGGCACAGGCGACGCAACGCTGGTGTACGTGCGATCGGGCGAGATCACCGGCGATCCGGCATCCGGCACCAGCTGCACGGTCGTCGGACCCTCCGGCGACGCCGCGACCCCGACAGGCGCGCGCACGCTCCTCGCCGGTGACGCCTTCCTGAGCCTGGGATGCCGTCCGATCTCCCTGACCTCGCAGTCGGGCGCAGAGCTGACGGTCGTCCCCGCCGACGTCTCCCTCGCCGCGGTGACCCCGCTGCCGCCGTTCGTCTTCGTCGACGGCTTCGTCGAGCTCGAGCCCGCGGCCGCCGCCCTCGTCTCCCACCTCGGAACCGGCACCGCGTCAGGGCGGTCGGGAGACGCCGTCATCTGCCAGATGATGGTCAAGACCGTGCTGCTCTCGGCCATCCGCGCGTGGGCCGCGCACACCGCCGGCGCCTCCGCGTGGCCCGCGCCGGCCGTCGACCCCTTCCTCAGCCGCGCCGCGGAGGCCGTCGCCGCCGACCCCGGTCGCGACTGGACCATCGACCAGCTGGCGAGCCTCAGCGCCATGTCGCGGACGGTCTTCGCCGCACGCTTCCGGCGCGCGTACGGGCGTTCGCCCGCGAGCTACGTCACCGAGATCCGGATGCAGCACGCCAAGGACATGCTCGAGTCGGGAGCATCCGTCTCGGAGACCTCCCGCACCCTGGGCTACGGATCCGACGAAGGCTTCAGCCGGGCGTTCCGCCGCCATACCGGGATGCCGCCGTCGCTGTGGCGTGCGCGGGCGGCGGCGCCGTCGTTGTACTGACGGTACCGCCGCCCGAGAGCCGCCCTCGGCGGCGGGGCGGTCGTCCGGGCGCCTCGTCAGGGGCGCGGCATCCGGTCGGCCTCGTGCGTCCGCACGACCCAACCGAACAGCACCGCGCCGGCCGCGAGGAGGGTAACGGCGACGACGTCGATCGCGACGACGCCGACGAGATCGACCAGCAGCCCGCCGAGTCCGGCCGCGACCACGATCGCGAGCTGGAACCCGACGACCGTCAGGCTTCCACCGGCCTCGAGCCGGTCCGGCATCCGGTGTCCCACCCACGTGTTGACGATGATGAGCCACGAGGCGAAGAAGAAGCCCCAGGCGAAGACCGCCAGGACGACGACGGGGATCGATCCGGGCAGCAGCACGAGAAGCGCGAGCGCCGCGGCGATGACGACCGGCGCCGTGACGGCGAGGATGCGGAACGCCCGGTCGACGAGCAGCCCGATGACGAGGTTTCCGACGAGCCCGCCCGCCCCGAACACCGCGAGCAGCAGCACGATCGTCTCGGCCCCGACATCCGGTACCCGCTCCAGCGCCAGCCGAATGTAGGTGTACGCGAGGAAGTGCCCGAGCACGACGAGCACATGGCCGATCATGCCCGCCGCGACGCCGGTGCGCCGGAGCGAGTCGACGAGCAGCCGCAGACTGGATGCCGCCGCGGCCGGCACCGTGGGCAGGGTGAGGCGCACGGCGAGCGCGACGGCAGCGGTCGCGGCTCCGACGACGGCGAACGCGATGCGCCAGTCGAGCATCTCGCTGAGAAGGACTCCGAGGGGCACGCCGGCCACGGTTGCGAGCGACACCCCGGCCGAGGTGAACATCATCGCCCGGCCGATGCGTTCCGGCCCGGCGAGCCGGGCGGCCACCGTGATCGACATCGACCAGAACGCGCTGATCGAGGCGCCGAGGAAGAAGCGGGCGATGAGGATCGCGACCAGGTGCGGTGAGAGCGCGACGACGATGCTCGAGACGGATGCCGCCGCCGCGGCCCCCACGAGCAGCGCGCGCCGATCGAGGCGCGGGAAGATGAGGCCGATCGTCGGGGCCGCGATGAGTCCGGCGAGCGCCGTGATCGTCACCGTCTGGCCCGCCTGACCGGGTGTCACCCCGAGGCCCGCGGCCATCTCGGTCAGCACGCCGTTGGGCAGGAACTCCGCGGTGACCACGAGGAACCCCATGAGCATGACGACGATGAGTCCGCCGTATCTCATGGGCGCGGCGTTCTCGCGGGCGAGGGGGATGGCTGCGGTCGAGGTCATGCTTCCGATGTTGTCGCCTCGGCCGAACGTGCGCCCGACCGAACGTCCGCGGCATCCGACCGTCTGGCCGCGGCCCGGGCACGCGGCATCCGCCGAGAACGCACCCTCTCGGCGAGAACGCGCCATGCGGGGTACGCGCTCGCGGCGACGGTGCGTGCTCGCGCGTCGGCAAGCGACGGCGACATTTGGGGTAACGAGAATTCGGCGCGGCGCGTGAACACCGGGAAACTCGGGGTGACGCCGGCGACCCGACGGCGCACACCTCCGAAAGGCCCGACCGTGATCGCGCTCGAGCACGTATCGAAGACCTACGGCGGCTTGACCGCCGTCGACGACGTCTCGCTGCAGATCCCCTCCGGGGAGATCTACGGCATCGTCGGCCAGTCCGGCGCCGGCAAGAGCACGCTCGCCCGTATGGTCAACCTCATCGAGCGGCCGGATACAGGCCGAGTCGTCGTCGATGGGGTGGATCTGACCGCCCTCGACGCGAACAGCCTGCGCGCGGCACGCCGCCGCATCGGAATGGTGTTCCAGCGGTTCAACCTCCTCGGCAGCCGCTCCGTGCGCGGCAACGTCGAGCTCGCCCTCGAACTCGACGGCAGCCCCCGGACCCGGCGGCGCGACCGCGCGCAGGAGATGCTCGACCTCGTCGGCCTCGGTCACCGCGGCGACGCCGCCGTGCACGAGCTGTCGGGCGGGCAGCAGCAGCGCGTCGGCATCGCCCGCGCCCTCGCGAGCGGCCCGAGCGTGCTGCTCTCCGACGAGGCGACGAGCGCCCTCGACCCCGAGACCACGACCTCGATCCTCGACCTCTACCGGCGCATCAACGCCGAGCTCGGACTCACCGTGCTCCTCATCACGCACGAGATGGATGTCGTGAAGTCGACGTGCGACTCGGCGGCGCTCATCGAGCACGGCCGCGTCATCGAGAGCGGGCGCCTGACCGACGTCATCCGCACGCCGGGCTCGCGCCTCACGTCGCAGCTCTTCCCGCTGGGGCCGATTCCTGCGGGAGCCGATCCGAGCGCGACGGTCATCGACATCACGTTCGCGGGCGGCACAGCCGACCGTCCCGTCATCGCGCGCATCGCCCGCGACCACGACGTCGACGTGTCGCTGCTCGGCGCTCTCGTCGAGCAGATCGCAGGGACGCAGGCCGGCCGCACCCGTCTCGAGGTGCCCGCGTCCGCGGCATCCGCCGTCATCGCCGACCTGCGCAGTCAGGGTCTCATCGTCGATGTCCTGCGAGGAGGGGATGCCGCGTGAACGAGCAACTGCTCAATCTGCTGCTGGTCGCCACGGGCCAGACGCTCTACATGGTGGGCGTCGCGTTGCTGGCGACGATCGTCATCGGCCTGCCGCTCGGCGTCGTGCTCGTCGGCACGGAGCAGGGGCGTTTTCTCGCAACGCCCTTCGGCTCGCGCCGCGTCGGCATCGTCATCAACCGCGTGCTCGACTTCATCGTCAACCTCGGCCGCTCGGTGCCGTTCATCATCCTGATGGTCGCGCTGATCCCCTTCACCCGGCTCATCGTCGGCACCTTCATCGGACCGACCGCGGCCATCGTGCCCCTGTCGGTCGTCGCCATCCCGTTCTTCGCCCGCATGGTCGAGATCGCGATCAAGGAAGTGGATGACGGCCTGCTCGAGGTCGCCGCATCGCTCGGAGCGAGCCGCTGGCAGCTCGTGACGAAGGTGCTGCTGCCCGAGGCCGCGCCCGCGATGCTGCTCGGCCTCTCGACGACCGTCACCTCGATCATCAACTTCTCGGCGATGGTCGGCACCGTCGCCGGCGGCGGTCTCGGCGACGTCGCGATCCGGTACGGCTACCAGCAGTACAGCTGGATCCACATCGTCAGCGTCATCGTCGTGATCTTCGCGATCGTCATGGTGCTGCAAGGCCTCGCGAGCTGGGGCGCCCGGCGCCTCGCCCGCCGCTCGCCCCGCGGCCGCACCGCCGCCCCGAGCGCACGGATGCAGCGGGCCGATGCCCGCGGCGCCGCCTGAACACCCGTCCGTCCCCGACCCGCACCCCACGCACCGCACCGCACCGCACCGCACCGTCATCCCGAGAGGAACCCTTCATGTCCCGCACGGCTCGCACCGCCCGCACCCCGCTCCTCATCGCCGCCGTCGCCTCGGCCGCGCTCCTGCTCGCCGGGTGCGCCGGATCGCCGGCGTCCGAGTCGGGTGACGCCGACGGAGACGGCCTCGGCACGCTCAAGGTCGGCGCGCTGCAGACCCCGGCCGGCGACATCCTCAACCACATCGCCGAGAACGGCGCGGCCGAACTCGGGCTGACGATCGAGTTCGTCCCCTTCACCGACTACAACACCCCCAACACGGCGCTCGTCGACGGCTCGATCGACGCGAACCTGTTCCAGAACTCGACCTTCCTCGAGAACTTCAACACCAACACCGGGTCGGACCTCATCAGCGTCGGCGAGGCCTACCTGCCCTCGGCCGCGTTCTACTCGAGCAAGGTCGACAGCCTCGACGACCTGGAGGACGGCGCGACGATCGCCATCCCGAACGACCCGACGAACGAGGGACGAGCACTGAAGCTGCTCGCGCAGGAGGGCCTGATCGAGGTCTCCGACGACGTCGCCGACCTCACCGGCATCACCGACAACCCGCGCGACTTCCGGTTCCAGGAGATCGAGAACGCGACGCTGCCGCAGGCCGTGCCCGACGTCGACGCCGCCTTCGTCACGATCAGCTTCGCGCTGCCCGCAGGCCTCACCGCCGACCAGGCGATCCTCACCGAGGGCGAGGGCAGCCCGTACTACAACGTTCTCGCGACGCGCCCCGACCTGAAGGACGACCCCCGCATCGTTGCGCTCTACGACCTGCTGACCTCCACCGAGGTCGCCGACTTCGAGAACGAGACCTGGGGCGGCCTCGTCGTCCCCGTCACGAAGGACTGACGCCTGCTCAGTAGGATTGTCCCCATGTCGAAGGTCCTCCAGTCCCTGCCCGTCGGCGAACGCGTCGGCATCGCCTTCTCGGGGGGTCTCGACACCTCCGTCGCGGTCGCGTGGATGCGCGACAAGGGCGCCGTCCCCTTCACCTACACCGGCGACCTCGGTCAGTACGACGAGGACGACATCGCGTCGATCCCCGGTCGCGCGCTGCAGTACGGCGCCGAGGGCTCGCGCCTGATCGACTGCAAGCCGATGATGGTCGAGGAGGGCCTCGTCGCCCTGTCGTGCGGTGCCTTCCACATCCGCTCGGCCGGACGCACCTACTTCAACACCACGCCGATCGGCCGCGCCGTCACCGGAACGATGCTCGTGCGCGCCATGAAGGAGGACGGCGTCGACATCTGGGGCGACGGCTCCACCTACAAGGGCAACGACATCGAGCGGTTCTACCGCTACGGCCTGCTCGCCAACCCCGCGCTGCGCATCTACAAGCCGTGGCTCGATGCCGACTTCGTCACCGAGCTGGGCGGCCGAACCGAGATGAGCGAGTGGCTCGTCGCGCACGGCTTCCCCTACCGCGACTCGGTCGAGAAGGCCTACTCGACCGACGCCAACATCTGGGGCGCGACGCACGAGGCGAAGACCCTCGAGCACCTCGACGTCTCGCTCGAGATCGTCGAGCCGATCATGGGTGTGCGCTTCTGGGATCCGGCCGTCGAGATCGAGACCGAGGACGTCTCGGTCACGTTCGAGGCCGGCCGTCCCGTCGCCGTCAACGGCGTCGAGTACTCCGACATCGTGCAGCTCGTGATGGAGGCGAACGCGATCGGTGGCCGCCACGGCCTCGGCATGAGCGACCAGATCGAGAACCGCATCATCGAGGCCAAGAGCCGCGGCATCTACGAGGCCCCCGGCATGGCGCTGCTGTTCATCGCGTACGAGCGCCTGGTGAACGGCATCCTGAACGAGGACACCCTCGCGACCTACCACGAGCAGGGTCGCCGCCTCGGCCGCCTGATGTACGAGGGTCGTTGGCTCGAGCCGCAGTCGTTCATGCTGCGCGAGTCGATCCAGCGCTGGGTGGGCTCCGCCATCAGCGGCACCGTGACGCTGCGCCTGCGCCGCGGCGAGGACTACACGATCCTGAACACCGAGAGCCGCAACCTGTCGTACTCGCCCGAGAAGCTCTCGATGGAGCGCGTCGGCGACTCGGCCTTCGGTCCGACCGACCGCATCGGCCAGCTCACCATGCGCAACCTCGACATCGCCGACTCGCGCTCGCGCCTCGAGCACTACGCCGGCATCGGCCTCATCGGCGGTCCGACGGCCGAGCTCGTCGGCGACCTCGAGCGGGGCGGTGCGGCCGAGATCACCGGAAACGTCGAGCCGACCGACCAGGATCTCGCCGAGCGAGTGGATGCCGCGGGCGAGTCCGCGTCGTTCGACTTCGGCGCCGACTGACCCGCAGCACGCGCTGCAGCGAGGTAACTTGCACACGCATGTGCAGGTTCGTATCATCGACGGGTGACCGACACCGTCTCCCCCCGTCGTCCGCGGAAGGATGCCGCCGCGAACCGCGCCGGCCTGCTCTCCGCCGCCGCGCGCACGCTCGCGCTCGACCCGAGCGCTTCCGTCGACGCGATCGCCCGCGCCGCCGGGCTCAGCCGCCGCGCGCTCTACGGCCACTTCGACGACCGTGACGCCCTCGTGCGCGAGCTCGTGGCCTCGGGCGCGCAGCGGTTCAACGCCATCGCGACCGACCCCGCGCTGCGACTCGACACCGAGCCCGTCCCCGTCGCCCTCGCCCGGTTGACGGGCCGGCTCTGGGGCGAGGCGTCCCACGTGCAGGTCGCGGCGGCCGTCGCCCTCGACGAGCGCCACGTCGAAGACTCCGCCGCGGCCCTCGCCCCGCTCCGCCGAGCGCTGATGGCGCTCGTGCGCCGCGGTCAGGACGAGCGCACGCTCCGCACGGACGTCGCGGCGCCGACGCTCGCCCGCCTCATCGAAGAGACCGCCCGAACGGTCATCGTGCGCCTCGACGCCTCGTCGCCCGAGGCGCGTTCGCTCGTCGTCCGAGCGGTGCTGTCGATCGCGGGGCTCTCGTGGCGCGACGCCGCCGCCATCATCGACGCACACGCCGACGTGGTCGGAACGGTGTCCTGATGCGCGTCGAACTGCGCGAGGTGGCGAAGGGCCGCAAAGATCTCGCTCTGCCGCCCACGAGCCTGTCGTTCCGCACCGGCCGCGCCACCCTCGCGATCGCCGAGACCGAGCAGCGCCCGACGGTCCTCGGCCTCATCGCGAGCGGACGCATGCGGCCCGACGGCGGCACCGTTCTGCTCGACGGCGCCCGGGCGGCGCGTACCCTTCGGCACAAGACCGCACTGATCGACGCTCCCGACGTCAGCGATCCGCCACCGAACATCTCCACGGTCGGCATGGTCGGCGAGGAGCTGATGTTCGCGGGCCGGCTCGCCGACCCGATCTCCGCTCGGCGCTGGCTCGACGAGCACGACCTGCGCTCGTATTCGCGCGTTCCCATCGGCGACGTTCCCGCGACCGATCGCATCCGGATGCTGCTCGAGCTCGCGGCCCTGCGCCCGGGCGTCGAGGGCATCGTGCTCGTCTCGCCCGACCGCCACGGCGGCGATCCCCATGCCTGGTGGACGCTCGCGCGCGAATTCGCCGGACGTGGGCTCGCGGTGCTCGTCATCGCCGGCGAGGCCGCCGCGACGCTCCTCACTGAAACCGATCCCCTCGCGCCGCATCGACGCCTGGTGCCCAGCGGCATCCGGTTGCGCGGCACCCGTCCGAAGGCCTCCCGATGAAGATCCCCGCCCTGATCAGCGCCGAGCTGCGACGGCTGACGGCCACCCGGATGTCGGTGGTGGCCCTCATCGCGCTCATGCTCGTTCCCGTCCTCTATGGCGGCCTGTACCTGTGGGCCAACCAGGACCCGTACGGCAAGTTCGCCGACATCCCGGTGGCCCTGGTCGACCTCGACGCGGGTGCGCCCGCGAGCGAGGGCGACGGCACGGTCAACTACGGGTCGGAGGTCGCCGACAAGCTCGTCGAGAGCAGGGATTTCGGCTGGAAGCAGATGGATGCCGCCGAGGCGCAGGAGGCGCTGCGCACCGGCGAGGTCGACTTCTCCGTCACCCTTCCCGAGGACTTCTCGCTCGCTCTGACGAGCGCCGCCGGCGACATGCCCCGGCAGGCGACGCTGGTCCTCGCCACCAACGACGCGAACAACTACCTCGCTTCATCGATCGGCTCGCAGGCGGTCGAACGCATCCGCTCGTCCGTCGCCGAGCTCGTCGGCCGCGAGGCCGCGTCGCGTCTGCTCACCGGCATCGCCGACATCCGCGTGCAGCTGCAGAACGCCACCGACGGTGCGAACCAGCTCGTCGACGGTGCCGGTCAGGCCCTCGACGGCGCGAACCAACTCGCCGACGGCACCGGGCGGCTCTCGAGCGGCGCCGTGCAGCTGCGCGACGGCGCGAACCAGCTCGCCGGCGGTGCGTCGCAGCTCGCCGACGGCACCCGCACCCTGGCTCAGGGCTCGTCCGATCTGGCGTCGGGCGCGGCCCAGGTCTCCGACGGCACGGCCGAGCTCGCCGGCTACGCCGATCGCGTTCGCGCGGCCGTCGATGACGCTGCGGGGCAGCTCCCGCAGGTGCGGACGGACATCGCCGCCCTGCTCGCCGACGGGGGACTCGACGAGGGGCAGATCGCGGCGGTCCTCGCGCGCCTCGATCCGATCGGCGAGCGCCTGCAGTCGGGCGCGACGCGCGTCGACGAGGCGACGGGGCAGATCGACCGTCTCGCCGCAGGGGCCGCTCAGGTCAGTTCGGGTGCCGCCCAGCTCGCGAGCGGCGCCGCACAGGCCGCCGACGGTGCGGCATCCGTGTCGTCGGGTGCCGGCCAGCTCGCGTCGGCGACGGACGAGGCCGCGACCGGCGCCGCTCAGCTCGACGAGGGCGCGCGGCAGCTGGCGTCGGGTCTCGGAACCCTCGACGGCGGGCTCGTCACCCTGCGTGACGGGCTGAGCTCGGGCGTGGCCCAGCTGCCCGATTCGACTCCCGAGCTGCGCGACCAGCAGGCGCAGACGATCGCCGACCCGGTGGCGGTCGACTCCGGCAACCTCGCGAAGGCCGGCGATTACGGCGCGGGCCTCGCGCCCTTCTTCGCCGCCCTAGCCGGATGGATCGGCATCTACGCCCTGTTCCTCATCGTCAAGCCGGTCTCGCGCCGCGCCGTGACCGCGCTGCGCTCACCCCTGCGCGTGACCCTCGCCGGCTGGCTGACACCCGCGATGCTGGGCGGGATCGGCATGATCGTCCTCTTCGGGGTGCTCTCTATCGCGCTCGGGTTCAACTTCTCGAGCCCCGTCGGCACGCTCGGGATGCTGATCACGGCGTCGTTCACGTACGCCGCGATCATCCTCGCGCTCAACGTGTGGCTGGGGTCGGTCGGTCAGTTCATCGGCCTCGTGCTGATGGTCCTCCAGCTCGTCACGGCGGGCGGAACCTTCCCCTGGCAGACCCTGCCGGCACCGCTCGCCGCCCTGCACCATGTTCTGCCGATGGGTTACGTCGTCGACGGCATGCGCCAGTGGATGTACGGGGGCGACCTCAGTCGGGTCAGTCTCGATCTCGCGGTGCTCTTCGCGTGGATGGCCGGCGCTCTCGTGCTCGCCGCGGTCGGCGTGGCCCGGATGACGCACGGTCGCACGCTGCGCGACCTACAGCCGAGCCTCATCGGCTGATTCACTCCGGGCCAGTCCCGCTAGAATGTCGACAATCGACACGAGAGCGAGGAGTGGCGGAATGGTGGACGTGGACGCCGACGGAGCACGTGACCCGATGGCCCCCGAGCGGACCCGCGTCGACGACGTCGGCACTGCCGTGGTCGATCTCGTCCGACGGCAGGACATCGACGCGGTGATGTTCGACTGCGACGGCACCCTCGTCGACTCCGAGCCCATCGGCCACCGCGTCTGGGGCGCTCTCGCCGGCGACCTGGGCGTGGTGGCAGCCCCGGGAGCCGACGCGGAGGGCCTCAGCTTCGAGCAGCGCCTCGAGGCGCTGCGGACCACGAATCCCGCGCTTCCCCCGACCGAGGTCGTCTATGCCGAGTACTGGCGGCGCCTGCGCACAGCCTTCGACGAGAGCCTGCAGCCCATCGAGGCGACCTACCGCCTCGCCCGCGAGCTCGTCCGCGCGAGTATTCCCGTCGCGATCGTCAGCAACAGCGCGCAGGAACGGCTGCAGTACACCGTCTCCTGCGCGCTGCCCCTGCTGGCGGGAGTGACGCTGGTGGGATGGACGCCACGCGACCGCCCCAAGCCTCACCCCGACCTCTACAGTCGAGCCGCGTCGCTCGTCGCGGCTCCAGCCGACCGGTGTCTCGCGATCGAAGACAGCGCCGTCGGCGCGCTGGCCGCCTCGCGCGCGGGCATGCGCACTCTCATCCTCGACACGGTCGTTCACTGACCCGCGGCGCTCACCGGCTCACGCTCGGCCGAAGCAGATCGGGCCGCGTGCCCCATCGGTCGAGGGCTTCCTGCGAGAGCCGGATGCCGAGGCCCGGCTCCTCAGGCACGGCGAGCATGCCGTCGACGTCGAGCTCGGGAGGCGTCTCCAGCAGCCCGTCGATGTAGGCCGAGCCCGTGCGGTACTCCACGAGGTCGGTGCCGGCGACAGCGGACGCGAGATGCAGATCCGCGCTCAGCCCGACCGCCGTGTTCCACCCGTGCGGGATGAGCTGCACCCCGAACTCCTCGGCCAGCCAGGCCACACGGCGTGATTCGCTGAGCCCGCCGCTCTTCGTCGTGTCGGGCTGCACGATGTCGAAGGCCCCGGCGCGCATGCATCTCGCGAAGTCCTGGCGCCGCGTCAGCACCTCGCCGCCGGCGATGGGCACGCCGGCTCGAGCACGCAGAGCCGTGTAGCCCTCGATGTCATCGGGCGCCAATGCCTCCTCGAACCATGCGACGTCGTAGTCGGCGAGCATCGCCGAGGTGCGGATTGCCCACGCCGATCGGCCCGCCCAGAATCCATCCGACCCGCCGGCGTCGACGGCGAGCATGGCATCCGGCCCGATCGCGTCGCGCGCCGTGGCGACGACATCCTCGTCGTATCGGCTGTCGCGGCGTCCGAAACCGCCCCACCCGATTTTGAACGCGTGGAAACCGTCGGCCGCGATCTCGTGGAGCGTGTCGCGCAGCGGGGCGGGGTCGTCGACCAGCAGCGACGCATACGGTCGTACACGCGACCGGTAGACGCCCCCGAGCAGCATCCCCACGGAAAGTCCCGCCGTCTGCCCCAGGATGTCCCACAGGGCGATGTCGATCCCGCTGATGGCGTGCGCGACCGCGCCCCCTCTTCCCATCCAGAAGGTATGGGCTGCCAGCGTCTGACTCACCCGCTCGGGCTCGCGCGGGTCTGCCCCGACGACCAGCGGTGTCAGGAGCTCGAGCGCGGCGCGGACGAGCGCCTCGCTCGAGTAGCAGCTGCCGACGCCGATGACGCCCTCGTCGGTGTGCACCGCGATAAGGGTGTGGATGACGTCGTCGGGGCCGTGCTCGTGCGTCCACCCACCCTCCGGGGTCGCGCCGCGCAGCCCGCACGTCTTGATCTCGGTGATCTTCATCTGATCCGCCTTCCTCACCACGGAATCCTTGCTGTCGATTGTCGACAATAACCGTACCGGCCTCTTCCGGCCATTGTCGACAACGACCACCGGATTGCTACGGTGGCGGAGTGAGCTCCTCTCCGCTTCCGCCGATCCCGACCGCTTCTCGCCGCCAGCAGGTCGCCGACGTGCTGCGAGAGGCCATCACGTCCGGGGACCTCGAACCCGGACACAAGCTCACCGAGCTCGAGCTCGCGAGTCAGCTCGGGACCAGTCGTGCGCCGATCCGCGAGGCGCTCCGACAGCTGGAGCAGGAGGGGCTCGTGGTCTCCTACCCGTACCGCGGCACCGAGGTGCTCGGCGTCTCGCAGGAGGAGATCGAGAACGTCCTCGTTCCCGTCCGCCTCGCCCTCGAGCGCTTCGCCTTCGCGAAGGCGATGGAGGCGTGCACGGATGAGGATGCCGCAGGACTGGCAGCCATCATCGAGCGCATGGACGATGCGGCGTCGGCCGGCGACCTGGGTCGGCTCGCCGACGAGGACGCCCGGTTCCACGAGGCCATCGTGATCCTCTCCGGCCAGCAGCACTGCCTGCAGATCTGGCGGACGATCCAGCCCCGCGTACGCGCGTACTTCCGGCGCGATGCGTCGTTCTACAGCGACCCGCACGCCGTGGGGGCGCAGCACCGAACACTGCTCGACGCCCTGCGCGCGGGCGACCAGGACGAGGGCCGGCGCGTCATCAGCGAGCACATCCGCACGCACTTCGGCGACCCCGCGGACTCACTCCGTTCGTGACCCGCCGACGGGCCGCGCGTGGTCCGGCGGCCGCCCGACCTCGGCGACGGTGTGCCCCTCGCACTCCGCCGCCGTCACGTGCGCCCGCTCGACGCGATCCATCGCGAACCAACGCATCCCGTCGCGCAGGCGACACCATCCGATGAGATACCAGCGGCCGCCATTCGACGCGAAAAGCACCGGCTCGACGTCGCGCGTCGTGGTGGCGCCGCTGTCAGCGGTGTAGCGGATGCGGACGACGCGCTGCTCGGCCATCGCCTGTTCGAGGGCTGATCTGACCGCACGCGAGGCGCCGGGCGCGCCGTCGACCCAGACCCGTCCGGCGAGGTCGGCCGCGTGCTTCCGGGTGCGTGGGTCGAGCACGTCCACGATCTTGCGCACGGCGGCCGATGCGAGGTCGGCGTACGGCGCGTCCGTCGCGGCCGCGGTCGCGGCCATGAGCGCCACCGCCTGAGACGGCGACAGGCTGATCGGCGGGAGGGAGGACCCGGCGGCGAGCCCGTAGCCACCGCCCGGGCCGGGCCGCGACCAGATCGGCGCACCGCTGCGTTCGAGTGCATCGAGATCACGCTTGACCGTCCGAACCGACACCTCGAACTCCTGCGCCAGACGCTCGGCCGAGACACCGCGCGCCCCGCTGCGGCGCAGCGTCTCGGACAGGGCGTGCAAGCGCTCCGCGCGCTTCATCGTCGGAATCGCGATGAATTCATGACATAGATGATGACACACTGCTGTCCAACACCCGGCGGATGCTGGTGTCATGACCGATCAGCTCACCTCTCCCCCGCTCCTCCTCGTCCCCGGCCACTGGCTGGGCGCATGGGCCTGGGACGACGTCCTGGCCCACCTCTCCCCCGCCGATGCTCGTACGAAGGCGCTCACCCTGCCGGGCCTCGACGGCGACGACCCCGCGCACGCGACGCGCACAATCGAAGACCAGGTCGCCGCGATTCTCGAGACGCTGGACTCGCTCGGTGCGTCACCCGCCGACCCGGCGGTCGTCGTCGCCCACAGCGGCGCCAACGGGCCGGTGAGCATCGTCGTCGACCGGCATCCCGAACTCGTCCGGCGCATCGTATGGGTCGATTCCGGCCCGATGGCGAGCGGCTCCGCGTTCGCGCCAGGACTGCCCGAGACCGTCTCCGAACTTCCCCTGCCCCCCTTCGACGAACTCGGGCAGCAGGCGAGCCTCGCAGGGCTCGACGCCGACCACCTCGACCGCTTCCGCGACCGCGCCATGGCCGAGCCCGCGCCGGTGGTGCGCGAACCGGTGCGCCTCACGAACGATGCGCGCCATGCCGTGCCGACCACGCTGGTGTGCTGCTCGATCTCGGGCGCGCAGGTCATTCGGATGGCCGAGAGCGGTCATCCCATGTTCGCCGAGGTCACGCGGCTTCGGCACGTCGACGTCGTCGACCTGCCCACGGGCCACTGGCCGATGTGGAGCAGGCCGCGCGAGCTCGCCGACATCATCCGGGCGGAGGTCGCGCGGGGCCGCTGACGAGCGCGCGGCATCCCGATAGTCTCGGGACATCGTTCTTGGAGGGTGGTCGATCATGCGAAGCGTTCTGCGGATCTTCTCGGCCATCACGGCGGTGCTCGCTCTCGCGGTGACCGTCGGGATCGCCCACGCCGCGCCGGCGAGCGCACACGAGCAGACCCGGCGGGGCGCGGGCCCGTCGGCCGGCGCGAGCTCCGGCCCGAACCCACTCGCGCGCGGAGCCGCGCTGCCGACGTATTCGGCCGCGGCCCAAGCGGTGTCGGACGCGCGAGCTCAGGGCCGGACGGCCGAGGCCGACGCTTTCGAGGTGATCGCGAGCCGACCCACCGCGACCTGGCTCGGGGAGTGGTACAGCGACGCCGAGCTCGTACGGGTGCTCCAGGCGGAGACCGCGGCGGCGGCGGCGCAGAACAAGGTCGCGACGTTCGTCATGTACGCGATCCCCGCCCGCGACTGCTCCGCCTACTCGCAGGGTGGGCTCCCGGTCGACCGCTACGGCGCGTGGGCACGGCTTATCGCGCAGACGCTGCGCGGCACGGCATCCGCCGTCATCGTCGAGCCCGACGCCCTGGCGATGCTCGGCGACTGCGAGGGCCAGGGTCCGCGGGCGACGCTGATCGGCGACGCCGTCCGTGCCCTCACCGCGGCCGGCGTCGCCGCGTACGTCGACGCGGGAAACGCGAACTGGGTGCCGCCCGAGACGATGGCCCAGCGGTTGCGCGACGCCGGGGTGCTCGAGGGCCGGGGGTTCTCCACCAACGTGTCGAACTTCTCGCCGACGGCCGACGAGCAGCGCTACGCGGAGCGCCTGCGGGCCCTTCTGGGCGGTGCCCCGCGGTACGTCATCGACACCTCGCGCAACGGCCGCGGATGGCAGGGAACGTGGTGCAACCCGACCGGGGTGGGCCTCGGTACCCCGCCGAGCATCGGCACGGACGGCTCCGGGCTCGACGCCCTGCTCTGGGTCAAGCGTCCCGGAGAGAGCGACGGGGCCTGCAACGGCGGGCCCGCCGCGGGCAGCTGGTACGAGCAGGCCGCCGTCGAGCTGGTGCGCAACCGCGCGTTCTGAGCGCCGTCGGCAAGCTCAGGCGATGCCCCAGGTGACCGCGATCACCGTGACGTCGTCCTCCTGCTCGCTCTGTGCGGCACGAGCGGCGAGTTCGCTGACGACGGCGTCGATGTCGTCCCGACCGGTGACGAAGTCGCGGTAGCGGTCGATCGAGTCCAGCGATCCGCCGAAGAGGTCGAGGACGCCGTCGCTGACGCTGATGACACTGTCACCGGGCCGCAGTGCGACCTCGTCACTGGTCCAGCCGGTGCCGACACCGATGGGGAGCTGTCCCGAACGCAGGAAGAAGCTCGTGCCGTCGGCGCTCCGGACGATCGTGAGGCCATGCCCGGCATCGGCCCAGCGCAGCATCCCATCCGGGCTGATCCGCGCGTGGAAGCACGTCGTGAACTGGGTGCCGATCGTGTCGGTGGGACCCGTGTTCAGGCCGACGGCGGCGCGCCGCAGAGCCGCGGCGGGGTCGGGATCGTCGACGTTGCTGCGGATGACCGTGCGGACGGCTGCGGCGATCATCCCGGGGCCGACACCCTTGCCCATGACGTCGCCGAGAGTGAAGGCTGTGCCGCCGTCGGGCGTGGCGTACCAGTCGTAGAAATCGCCGCCGACCGTCCGGGCCGGCACGCAGACCCCCGCGACGCGGAAGCGCGGCGGGAGGTCCGAGCCGTCGACCGGCTGCAACGACCGCTGCACGACGGCGGCCTGCGAAACCTCGGCCTCGGCCAGGCGCCGGTGCCATTGCGACGCCGTGAGCTTCTGCAGCGAGCGGCGCGACAGCTCGTTGACGACGGCGCCCGCTGCCGCGTAGACGAGCACGGCGATGATCAGCCGGACGAACTCGCTCACCGTGAGTACCTGGCCGGGCGCCAGCACGAGCGGCAGCAGCAGCGTGACGCAGACGCCGACGAGGGGGACGAGGATGCGCCAGCGCCCGGGCCCGGCGGCGATCCAGATCACCGGGAGCACGACGATCGCAAGGAACACGGATTGCGTGTCGCCCGTGCCGAAGCGCAGCAAGCCGATCGCGACGAAGTCGCCGATCGGGATGATCAGCTCCGCGCGCCGCAGCACCGGCCACCGCGCCATCAGAGCGCCCAGGACCAGCAGCACCACCGCGAGAGCGGCTCCCTGCCACATCCTCGTCGCGTCCGTCACGGGGAGCCAGGGCACGGCTGCACTCGCGATGGCCGCTCCGACGACGACGGCGGCGACGATCGCCTGCCGCGCGAGGTTCTCCCATGATCGGTGTCCTGTCGCCACGACCACGGGCGTCGTCTCCGCCGGGAAGACCCGGGTGTCGGGCGGGGCGTGCGTCATGCCTCCTGTCAATACGACTTCCGCCCGCTTCGGGTCGCGGAGCCATGCCTTTTTGATAGCACACGCGTGCTAACATCGGCGCATTCGTCGACTCGAGAGGACTCGATCATGATTCTGGCCGCGATCATCGCCTGCGAGGTGGGGTTCTGGGTCGCGATCGTCGCCGGCCTCGTCGCCCGCTACGCCCTCAACCGCCCCCGACTCGGTGCGATGCTGCTCCTCGCAGCGCCGCTGATCGACCTGCTCCTGCTCCTGCTCGTCGCAGCGGACCTGATCGGCGGCGGGACGGCCTCCTGGCACCACGGCCTCGCCGCGCTCTATATCGGCATCTCCGTCGCGTACGGGCACCGGATGATCGCCTGGGCCGACGCGAAGGTCGCCACACATTTCCGGGGCGCGGCCCCACGCCCCGCGCTGTACGGCGCGGCGTATGCCGTCGCCTGCTGGAAGGACGTCCCGCGCACACTGCTCGCGGCGGCGATCGCTGCCTCGATCCTGGGCGGGCTCATCGTCGTCGTCGGCGACGCGGACCGCACCTCGGAGCTGCTCGGGTTCTTCCCCATTCTCGGGGTGATCGTCGGGATCGACCTGCTCTGGGCGATCAGCTACTCCCTCTGGCCCAAGCGGGCTCCCGTCGCTGCGGGATGATGTTGGCATGCCCCGCCTGATCGACCACGACCACCGCAACGACGAGATCGCTGCGGCCGCGTTCCGAGTGCTCGCCCGCGACGGGGTCGCGGCACTGTCGGTACGGCGGGTGGCGGACGAGGCGGGGATCGCGACCGCATCCCTTCGTCGCGCGTTCTCCACGCAGGATGAGCTGCGCCGATTCTGCTTGGAGCGACTGCAACAGGACGTCACGACCCGCCTGCTCGCCGTGACCGGCCAGGGCCGCGAACGCGCGATGCGCTGGATGCGCGAGCTGCTGCCGCTCGACGATTCCCGGCGTACCGAGCTGCTGGTTCAGCTCCAACTGACCCGGCTCGCACTCACCGATGACGGCTTACGAGGCCACGCCCGCGAGCTGCACGAGGGCGTCCATCGGGTCTGTGCCGCCGCCGTGGAGGAGCTCGCGGCCGCGGGAGCGCTCGCGTCGCACCTCGACCCGGTCCTCGAGACGGAGCGACTGCACGCGCTCCTCGACGGGCTGGCGCTGCACCTCATCTGGACCTCGTCGATCGACACCGTCGTCAACGCCGATGAGGTGCTCGCGCGCCACCTCGACTCGCTCGCCGGCTAGCGCTTCTTCGCGCCTCAGTCGCGGGTGTCGCTCGGCGCAGGAGCGTCGGCGAACTCGTCGACGAAGAGCGAATCGCGGTCGAGGGTCTTGTTCCGGTATGCCTGCCGCCCCACCATGTGCGCCGACAGAGGAGCCGTCGCAAGCTGGATGAGCGCGACGGGGACGAGGAAGGCGACGACCGGCCACGAGTGCAGCGAGACGCCGACCGCGATGCAGATCAGGATGAAGCCGAGCACCTGCGGCTTCGTGGCGGCGTGAAGGCGGGTCGGCACGTCGCGGAAACGCAGCAAGCCGATCGCCGCCGTGAGGCACAGCAGCGCCCCGATGAGGACGAGCACGAGGGCGATGACGTCGGTGATGGTCATGATGCGTCCGTGTTGTCCTTCCGCGCGACGAAGCGCGCGATCGAGATCGAACCGAACACGCCGACCGCGGCGACGATCAGCAGCACGGGCAAGGTGCGGGTGTGATGGTTGATCGCCATCTCGGCGCCAAGCGCGCAGATGACGAGCGTCAGCAGCACGTCGGAGGCGACGGCGCGGTCGAGGATCGACGGGCCGACGATGATGCGCCACAGCGTGAGCAGCGCCGAGACGGCGAAGACGACCGAGATGACGACGATGAGCCAGGTCATGAGCGCTCCCTCCGCAGGTCCGAGAGCTGGTGCGCCTGCTCCTTCGAGCCGACTGCACGCACGATGCGCTCCTCCCAGTGCTGGATCTCGCGCCGCTGGTGCTCGAGCTGCTCCTGCGTGCGGATGCCGATGGCGTGCACATACAGGATGCGGCGATCGCGGTCGATGTCGATGATCAGCGAGCCGGGGATGAGGGATGCCGTCACCGCGACGTGCGTCATGATCAGGTCGTCGTCGGTACGCAGCGGCACAGCGATGATCGCAGCGCCCGGCTGACGGCGCGGATCGATGACCTGCCAGGCGACCAGCAGCGATCCCTTGACGAGCGAGAGGAGGAACTCGAGGAAGAAGACGACGCCCCACCAGATGTTGACCCGACCCGACAGCTCGACCGGCGGCAGCCGGAATACGCGCGTCACGAAGAGGGCCACCACGATCCCCGTCAGCGCCGCGAGCACGGTGAACTGACCCCACAGCAGCATCCACAGCGCGACCAGCCAGACGAAGAACGGCAGCTGTCGCCAGAGCGCGGTCGCGGCATTGCGCTTCGCCTCGCCCATCATCACTGCACCTCCTGCTCGAGCTGACTGATCGTGACCGGCTGCAGGAGCGATTCTCCGATGGCGGCGCACAGGTCGTACAGGGGCCCGGCGAAGACGGTCAGCGCCACGGTCACCGCGACCATTCCGGCCGTCGCGGTCGTCATGATGCGCGGGATGACGCGCTTCTCGGTCTGGACGTCGGCCCCCTCGGCATCCCCGAGGTAGGCGATGCGCGAGTCGGTCTCGCTCTCACCCTCGCCGACCTCGTCCTTCTCCCGCCAGAACGAGAGGTTCCACGCGCGCATCAGGGCGTAGAGGGTGAGGAGCGAGGTGATGATGCCCGCGACGATCAGCACGTACATCAGCGGGGTGCCCTCGTCGGCGGCCGCGTCGAAGAGCGCGTATTTGCCGATGAAGCCCGAGAAGGGCGGGAGCCCCCCGAGGTTGATCGCCGGGATGAAGTAGAGCACGGCCAGCAGCGGTGCGGCCCGCATGAGGCCCTTGACCTTCAGGATGGAGGTCGACCCCGCGCGTCGCTCCACGAGCCCCACCGCGAGGAAGAGGGTCGTCTGAACGACGATGTGGTGGACGATGTAGTAGATCGTGGCCCCGACGGCCGCCGGCGTCGCGATCGCGAGGCCGAAGATCATGTAGCCGATATGGCTCACCAGCGTGAACGACAGGATGCGTTTGAGCTCGGCCTGCGCCACGGCGCCGAGCACCCCGACGATCATCGTCGCCAGCGCCACGATCAGCAGCAGCGTATTGACATCGTTGTCCTGGAAGATCTCCGTCTCGGTGCGGATGATCGCATACACGCCGACCTTCGTCAGCAGACCCGCGAACACCGCGGTGACAGGAGCGGGGGCCGTCGGATACGAATCGGGTAGCCAGAACGACAGCGGGAAGACGGCGGCCTTGATGCTGAACGCGAGCAGCAGCAGCAGGTGCAGGACGAGCTGCGTCTCCTGGGGCAGCTCCGTCATCCGCTGCGAGAGCTGCACCATGTTGACGGTGCCGAGCGCGCCGTAGATCGCCGCGATCGCCGACAGGAACAGGATCGACGACACGAGCGAGACGACGATGTAGACGACGCCCGTGCGGATGCGCGACTCGGTCGAGCCGAGGGTGATGAGCACGTACGACGCAACGAGCAGGATCTCGAACCCGACGTACAGGTTGAACAGGTCGCCCGCGATGAAGGCGTTGAAGATGCCCGCCGAGAGGATGAGGTACGACGGGTGGAAGATCGAGACCGGCGTCTCGTCGTCACCGTCGGCGGCGCCCTGGCCGACCGAGAAGAGCAGAACCGCGAGCAGGACGACGCTCGAGACGACGACCAGCAGCGCGGCCAGCCGGTCGACGTAGAGCACGATGCCGAAGGGGATCGGCCAGCCGCCGACCGAGACCGCGATCGGCACGCCGGTGGCATTGATGGCGTTCAGGAGCACCGCCGCGATCACGAGCGTCGCGGTGAGCGTGACGATCGAGACCCCGACCTGGATGCGGCGGCGGCGACCGAAGATGAGGGCGATCGCGGCCCCCAGCAGGGGCAGCGTCACGAGGAGGGGAACCAGGGCGCTCATCGGTCTCCTCCGGGGCGATCGGTGGGCGCGTCGTCGCGCAGCGCGTCGAAGTCGCGCGAGTGCAGCACGGTGATGGGCGAGGTCTGATCGCCGACGAAGTCGGTCGTGGCGTCGTCGTCCTCGTCGGTGATCTCCTGCTCCATCGCCTCGTCGTCTTCGGCGACACGATCACGCACGGCGAGGTCGGCCTCGTCGTCCTCGACCGTGTCGGCCTGACCGAGCTGCCAGGAACGGTAGATCAGGGCCAGCAGGAACGCCGACACCGCGAAGGTGATGACGATCGCCGTGAGCGTCAGGGCCTGCGGCAGTGGGTCGCTGAACTCCGAAGGGTCGTCGGCGGAGCCGTAGAACGGCGCGACGCCGGGCGCCCCCATGACGACGAGGAGGAACAGGTTGGCCGCGTTGCCGAGCAGCAGGAACCCGATGAGCACGCGCGTCAGGCTGCGCTCGAGCATCGCGTAGACGCCGGCGGCGAACAGGACACCCATGACGATGATGAGGATCAGCGAGACGTTCATCGGGCGAGCTCCTCTCGCTCCTTGCGCTGGCGGTCGACTTCAGCGCCCAGCGAGCGGAGCACGTCGAGGACGAGACCGATCACCACGAGATACACGCCGACGTCGAAGATCGTCGAGGTGACGAACTCGACATGGCCGAGGACCGGCAGTTCCGCTTCCCAGAACGTGCTGGTGAGAGCTGGTGCCCCGAAGAAGAGGGGGACGACCGCCGTGCCGACGGCGAGCGCCATCCCGACGCCCAGCAGCCGCCCGGCATCCGCGGGAGCCGCCGCACCGAGCTCGTACGGGCCGCCCGCGACGTAGCGCATGACGAGCGCCATGCCCGCGACGAGTCCGCCGGCGAAGCCGCCGCCCGGCAGGTTGTGGCCGGCGAACAGCAGGTAGAGCGAGACGACGATGATCGTGTGGAACAGGATGCGGACGATCACCTCGAGCATGATCGAGCGCGTCTCGGGCCGGAGCTTCTGCCCGCCCACGAGCCAGGCCTGCCGAGACGAGCCCGAGCCGGCACGCGGACGCGGGCCCTCCGCCGTCTCGACGAGCGGGCGCCGGGTGCGGAGCGCGCCGGTCGGCAGCGACGAGATCGCCCGCGAGAGCGTGTCGGAACGGTGGGTGACGAAGACGAGCGAGGCCACGCCCGTCGCCGCGAGGATGAGCACCGACAGCTCGCCCATCGTGTCCCAGCCGCGCAGGTCGACGAGGGTCACGTTGACGACGTTCTTGCCGTGGCCGATCTCGTAGGCGAGGTCGGGGAACGCGGTCGAGATCGGCTCGGCGACGCGGGCGCTGGTCGCGACGATCGCCACGAGCGCCATCGTCGCGCCGACGCCGATTCCGAGCAGCGCGCGCCCGATCGGCCAGACCGAGGCATTGTGGTCGCCCATCCGCGACGGGATGCGGCGCAGCACCAGCGCGAAGGCGATGAGCGTCACGGTCTCGACGAGGATCTGCGTCAGGGCGAGATCGGGCGCACCGGCCGAGGCGAAGAGCGCGACCATGCCGAGCCCGGTCACCGACACGAGCACGACGCCCGTGTAACGCTTCCGCGCGCGCACCGCGATGATACCCGCGATGATCATGATCGGTGCGACGAAGACCTGCATCGGCGAGTGCCACGCGGCCAGGTCTGCCTGCCAGCCTCCGTGCGCGATGAGTGCAGTGCCCTCGGCCGCGACGAAGACGACGAAGATCGTTCCGACGTAGACCGGGAGCGACCCGCGCTGGGTCAGCGACGTCGTCCAGACCGAGGTCCGCACGATCGCACGGACCGTGCCGTTGTAGGCGTCGACCGCTGTGAAGGGAAGCCAGCGACGCTGCGTGCCGTCGCGCCGGCCGACGAACCAGAACAGCACCAGACCGGCGAGGATGCTGCCGATCGAGAGGAACAGCGCCGGCTCGAGACCGTGCCACAGAGCCAGGTGGTATTCGTAGCCGTCGGCGCCGGCCACCTCGGGCATCGTGTCGGCGTAACCCGAGAATGCGACGTCGAGCAGGGGTGCCGCGACACCGCCGACGATGGTCAGGCCGCTCAGCAGCACCGGGGCCGCGAGGAAACCGATGGGCGGGTCGGGCCACTCGGTACGGGGCAGAGTCTCGCCCGCGGCATCCTTCTTCGTGAAGAACGCCCCCCACACGAAGCGGGCGCCGTAGGCGGTGGTCAGGAGCGACCCGAGCACGATTCCGATGAGAGGCGCGAGGGCTTCGGGATCGGTGCCTCCCTCGAGCAGCGACGAGAGCGCCGCCTCTTTCGCGACGAAGCCGACGGTGGGCGCGAGGCCCACCATCGAACCGATCGCGATGATCGAGAAGACCGCGAGCGTCGGCGCCTGCCGGCCCACCCCGGAGAGCTCACGGATGTCGCGAGTGGACAGCTGTCGGTCGATGACGCCGACCACGAGGAAGAGCGATGACTTGAAGAGCGCGTGGCCGACGAGCAGGGCCAGACCCGCGAGAGCGGAGTTGCGCTCTCCGTAGCCCAGCACGACCGTCAGCATGCCGAGCTGGCTGACGGTGCCGAAGGCGAGGATGCGCTTGAGGTCGGATTCGCGCAGCGCCTGCAATCCGCCGAGCAGCATCGTGAAGACGCCGAGTCCGATGACCATCGGGCGCCACGGATCCTCGTGGGCGAAAGCGGGGGCGAGGCGGGCGATCAGGTAGATGCCCGCCTTCACCATCGCGGCCGCGTGCAGGTACGCGCTCACCGGCGTGGGTGCGGCCATCGCGCCCGGAAGCCAGAAGTGGAAGGGGAAGATCGCCGACTTGCTCAGGGCGCCGACGAGGGTCAGCGCGATGGCGACGTTCAGCAGCGCGCCGTCGGGGGCCGGTGACGCGACGATCGTGCTCAGGCTCGTCGTGCCGTACAGCACGACCAGCATGACGACGCCGATGAGCATCACAAGCCCGCCGAGGGTCGTCACGAGCAGAGCCTGCAGAGCGGCGCGCCGGCTCGCACCGCGGGCGTTGTAGAACCCGATCAGGAGATACGACAGGACGCTCGTGATCTCCCAGAACATCACCAGCACGACGATGTCGTCGGTCAGGACGAGGCCGTACATGGCACCGGCGAAGGCCAGCAGCACGGCGGCGAACTGCCCGACGCCGACCTTCTTGCCGTCGAAGTACCAGCGGCAGTAGATCATCACGAGCGCACCGACGCCCGTGACGATGAGCGTCATGATCCACGCGAGGGTGTCCATCCGCATCGACAGCGCGATGTCGAGCTGGGGGATCCAGGCGTATGACTCGAACGGAATGCCACCGCTCAGAACCTCAGGAGCGCGGCGGGCCGCATCGACGAACGCGGCGATGGGCAGCAGGGCTGCGACGAAGAATGCGCGGGCGCCGATCCGCTTGATCAACCACGGCAGAACCAACGGAAGAACCGCGAACGCACCGAGGAAGATCAGCAACAGGCCTCCTCTGGGCGTGGGGGGTCGTGTCATCCATCTTACCGACAGGATGACGGTCCTGCGCCCCGGGATCTAAGATTCGCCGGCGACGGGCCCCGTCGTGTTCCCGATGCGGAACGTACTGGTGAACCACTGCGAGTCGGGCGTGTCGCCGCCGAGCAGCGCAGCGACAGCCTCGCCGGCGGCGCGCCCCTTCTGCCACGCGGGCTGCACGAGAGTGGTCAGCTCGTAGGGCGCCAGGCCGTCGACGACGATGCCGTCGAAGCCGGTGATGCTGACATCGTCGGGCACCCGCAGTCCGGCTTCCTCCGCCGCGCGCAGCACGCCGACGGCGAGCAGGTCGCTCTGCGCGACGATCGCGGTCGGCCGAGGGCCGTCACCCGCGAACAGGGCGCGGCCGACCGCGGCGCCGGCATCGATCGAGCTGTCGACAGCGGCGTAGGCCGCGGCATCCGGGAACACGTCGCGGAATCCGGCGAGCCGGTCGGCCACCACGTCGACCGAGGTGGTGCTCTCGTCGTCACGCGACAGCCAGCCCGACTCCGACCCCCACCGCACCGGCATCGTCACCGCGACGACGTTCGTGTGCCCGAGATCGCGGACGTGCTCGGCGGCCAGACGCTGCGCCTCGCGGTTGTCGAGCGCGATGCGGGGCACCCCCTCTCCCCCGTCGCCCTCGATGACGACGACCGGGATGCCGCGGGCGCGCACGCTCGCGAGGTGATCGCGCAGCAGCGCGCTGCATCCGATCAGCACGGCGGCGTCGATCGGAGCCGTCATGAGGGTCGGCTCGCCCGCGACGACGCTGCCTTCGCGCAGCAGCAGCAGGCCCGCACCGATGGGAGCGACCGCATCGGCGAGCGCATCCATCGTCGTGCGCATGACGGGGTCGCCGAAGACGCTGCCGAGTCGCCCTCCGCTGACGACGCCGATGATGCCGCTGCGTCCGCGTCGGAGCGACGCCGCGCGCGGGTCCGGCCCGAGGTATCCGAGCTCGGCTGCGGCCGCGAGGACCTTCGCCCGGGTCGCCTCGCTCACGGGCGTCTTGCCACTGAAGACGACGGATGCCGTCGACGGCGAGACCCCGGCCGCGTGTGCGACATCCGAGATGGTGGGCCGACGAGCATTCACGCCCCGATCGTACCTGGCTGTCGTGCGACGTCGAATCGATTCGGTACGCTGACCCGGTGACCGATGTGCTCTCCCGTTCCGTCTACCTGCGCTGGCGCAACGCCGTCTTCGCGATCTTCGCCGCGAGCGGCCTGAGCATCGCCACCTGGGCGGCGCGCGTTCCCACGATCAAAGAAGACCTCGGCATCGAGAACCGCGAGATCGGACTGGCGTTGCTCGCGATGGGGATCGCCTCGATCCTCGGGCTCTCCGCGAGCTCCGTCATCATCGCCCGGCTCGGCACCCGCACCGGCATGTTCGGGGTGCTGATCACGCTGTCGATCGGCCTCGCGATCCTCGGGCTCGGCAGCGGTTTCTTCCACTCGTACGCGATGCTCATCGTCGGGCTCGCGCTGTTCGGATTCGGCAACGGATGCCTCGACGTCATGATGAACGTCGACGGTGCCGCCATCGAGACGCAGTCGGGCAAGACGATCCTGCCCCTGTTCCACGCCTTCTTCAGCTTCGGAACCGTGATCGGCGCGGGGCTCGGCGCCATCGCCGCGGGCCTGCGGATCGGCGTCGCGATCCACGCCGTCACCATCGCCGCCCTCATCGTGGTGCTTGCGATCGTCGCGATCGCGAACGTCCCCCGCCGGGCGGTCACCGACGCCGTCGCCGCCGATTCCGCGGCACCCGAGGCGGCGCCCGCCGACGGTCCCGCGCCCGGCTGGCGTCAGCGCCTCGCCGTGTCGCTTTCGGCCTGGCGCGAGCCGCGGACCTACACGCTCGGCATCATCATGCTCGGCATGGCCTTCGCCGAAGGCGGCGCGAACGACTGGCTCGCGCTCGGCGTGGTCGAGCACGAGGGCGGAACCGCCGCCATCGGCGCTGCGGCCCTCACCGTCTTCAGCGTGTCGATGACCGTGGTGCGCGTCTTCGGCGGACCCCTCGTCGACCGCTTCGGCCGCGTCGCGACGCTGCGCGTGCTCGCCGTCGCCGCGACAGCCGGCATCCTGCTGTTCATCCTCGCCCCGAACCTGCCGCTCGTCTTCGTCGGCGCGGCACTGTGGGGCATCGGGGCGTCGCTCGGCTTCCCGCTCGGGATGTCGGCCGCCGCCGACGACCCCGCCCGCGCGGCCGCGCGCGTCAGTGCCGCCGCGACGATCGGCTACGTCGCGTTCCTGTGCGGGCCGCCGATCCTCGGCTTCATCAGCGACCACATCGGCCTGCTGCCGACGCTGTTCATCCTGGTGGTGCTCGTTGCGGCATCCGGTCTCGCCTCGTCCGCCGCGAAGCCGCTGCCCGGGGCCAAGGTCGGCGCGGGGCGCCACTGACCCGTCGCGCGAGGTCCGCGCCGCGTCACCGCGCCGCGAGGTCCCAGTTTGGCCGGGTATCCCGCCGCCATTCCCGGCCCAACTGGGACCTCGGCGGAGCGGTGAAGCGGGCGGGGGCAGATGGCCTGGCGGACGAGTCGGGTTCGTGTGAGCCGAGCCGGTCCCGTCCGGTCAACAGGCTCAACCGTGCTCGCTGACGGCCCGCGGGGCTTGAACGGCAGGTGAGCCTGACGACGGGACAACCGGCAGATGCCGGCGCGGTAGCTCAGAACCGCGGCAGCGGCACCCCCATGCCGCGAAGCAGGGCGCGCACCGCGTCGACAAGCAACCCGGTGGGGACGGGCGCGGCGACCGCGTCGGCTGCGGCTCCGTCGAAGAGCCAGCGGATCGCGCGAGCCTGGCCGGTGCACCTCGCCGGGTCTGCATCGAGAGCCTGCGCGAGGTGCTGCGTGAGGAAGTCGTCGATCGCCGCGGTCTCGGCGGCGAGCGCTTCGCGGACGGGCTCGAGCCGTTCGACGTCGCCGATCGCCCGGACGAGACCGGGGTACAGCTCGTCGGCGAGCTCGGTCTCGACGTGGGCGGCATAGGCCAGAACGGCATCCGTGCCTGCAGCTCTTCCGGTGATCTCCCCGAGCGCCCGAGCCGTCTCCGCACGCCCCAGCTCCAGCACTCCGACCAGGAGGTCGAGCTTCGTCGGGAAGTAGTGGAACAGCGTGCCCGACGACACGCCCGCGCGACGGTGGATCGACGCAGTGGTGGCGGCCGCGTATCCGGATGCGGCGAACTCGGCCGCCGCGGCATCCAAGATCGCCGAACGTCGCTCTTCGAAGCGTTCTGGATCGCGTCGGCGTGGCACGGGAGCCACGATAACCCGCCGATCGTTACTAGAGTGCCCACTCTAGAGCAGCTAATCTGCTTTCGTGGAACCTGAATCGAACCCCGTCGCGGCACCGCAATCGCAGCGCCCGCGCACCCGGGCACGCGCATGGGTCACCGCGCTCGTGGGCATCGGTCTCGCGTGGTCACCGATGTGGCTCCCGGAGGTGCTTCGCGCCGTCGGAGCCGACCCGCGCCCCCCGCTCGCGGCGATCGGGCTCGCGGGACCGGCGGCCTCGATCTTCTGGAACTGGCTCGCGACGGCGCTCGTCCTCGCGTGGGTGTTCGGTGTCGAGCGGCGCGGACTGTCGTCTCTGCGCATCGTGCGGCCGACCGGCAAAGACCTCGAGTGGGCGCTCATCTTCTTCGGTGGCGCCATGGCCTGGAGCTGGCTGGCGCAGCTCATCCGTCCGCAGAACGCACCCGACACCGGCTCCGCCACCATCGCGGCGCTCCCGATCCTGGTGGTCGTCGCGATGATCCTCAGTGCCGCGATCTGCGAAGAGGTCCAGTTCCGCGGCTATCCCCTCGAACGATTGACCGAGCTCACCCGGCGACGCTGGGTCGCGGTCGCCACGACGCTTCCGTTCTTCGTCGTGCCACATCTGTTCACCTTCGGACCCGAGTGGCTTCTCTACCACGCGAGCGGAACCGTGGCGATCTACGTGCTGTACCTCTGGCGCCGTAGCCTCGTCGCCTGCATGGTGCTCCACGCAGCCGTGAACGCACCCATCCTCATCCCGACCGTCGCCGCGCATATCGGCTGAACACGCGGGCGCGCGCCCGCGCCGACACTCTGCCAGGATCATCCGCGATGACGATCTCCACACAGCCCTGGCATCTCCCGGCATCCGACACCGGCGTCCACCTCGACATGATCCCCGAGCAGGTTCTCCATGCCCTCGGGGCAGGTGACACGGCGAACCTCGACCCGATCTACGCCAATCCGTTCCTCACAGGCCCGGAATGTGACTGGCTCTGGCGGCACCGCAGCGCACAGGTCGGGAACGCGCCTGGTGACGCTCCGTGGATCACCCGGCTCATCATCGATCCCCAGCGCGACGTCGCCGTCGGAGTGGCCGGCTTCCACGGCCCGCCTGATGAGGGCGGAATGGTCGAGGTCGGCTACCGCGTAGACCCCGAGCTGCGACGCCGCGGATATGCGCGGCAGGCTCTCGAGATACTCCTGGACGTCGCCCGCACCCACCCCGATGTGCGCACGGTGCGCGCGACGATCAGCCCTGACAACGTCGCGTCACGAGCGCTCATCGACGGTTACGGGTTCGTCGAGCGCGGCGAGCAGTGGGATGACGAGGACGGCCGGGAGATCATCTACGAGCTCTCCGTCGCCGATGCCGACACCGACGCCGATGCCGACACCGACACCGACACCGACGCCGCCCAGCGATAGCGCTTAGGCTCGACGGGTGCGTCTGGTCATCGCCCGCTGCTCCGTTCAGTACACGGGGCGCCTCAATGCTCACCTTCCGCTGGCTACTCGGCTGCTGGTGCACAAAGGCGACGGAAGTTTGCTCGTGCACTCCGACGGCGGGTCGTACAAGCCACTCAACTGGATGAGTCCGCCGTGCACGCTCACGGTCGAGACGCCCGAGGACGACCCGGATGTCGAGGAGCAGGTCGTCGAGCAGTGGCGGGTGACCCACGCGAAGTCGGGCGACACCCTCGTCGTGCGCATCTACGAGATGATCCACGACTCGTCGCACGAGCTCGGCGTCGACCCCGGTCTCATCAAGGACGGCGTCGAGGCCGACTTGCAGCGGCTGCTGGCCGAGCAGGTCGAGGTCATCGGCGAGGACCTGACGCTCGTCCGACGCGAGTTCCCGACCGCGATCGGCCCGGTCGACTTGCTGCTGCGCGATCCCGCGGGCGGCACGATCGCCGTCGAGGTCAAGCGCCGCGGCGACATCGACGGCGTCGAGCAGCTCACGCGCTACCTCGAGCTGCTCGGCCGTGACCCGCACCTCGCGCCCGTGTCGGGTGTGTTCGCCGCACAGGAGATCAAGCCGCAGGCGAAAGTGCTCGCTACAGACCGCGGCATCCGCTGTGTCACGCTCGACTACGACGCCATGAAGGGCATCGAGTCGGGCGCACCGCGCCTGTTCTGACGCGGCGCGCCCGCGACCACGAACCCGTCAGGAACCGAGCTTCGACAGCTCCTCGAACTCGTCGTCGGTCAGCTCGATCTCGGCGCCGCGGAGGTTGTCCTCGAGGTGCGCGACGCTCGAGGTGCCCGGGATCGGCAGCATGACCGGCGAGCGCTTGAGCAGCCACGCGAGCGCGATCTGGGCGGGGGATGCCTGCTTGCGCTCAGCGAGCTCGCTGAGCGGCGAGTCGGCACCGGTCAGGCCGCCGGTCGCGAGCGGGAACCACGGGATGAAGCCGATGCCCTGCTCCGTCGACCAGTCGAGCAGCTCCTCGGCATCCCGCTTCTGAAGGTTGTAGAGGTTCTGCACCGACACGATCGTCGCGATCTGCTGGGCGGCCTTGACCTCGTCGACGGTGACCTCGGAGAGTCCGATGTGGCGGATCTTGCCCTCGTCCTGCAGCTTCTTCAGCTCGCCGACCTGGTCCTCGAGGGGAACCTGCGGGTCGATGCGGTGCAGCTGGAAGAGGTCGATGCGGTCGAGTCCGAGGCGGCGGAGGCTCATCTCGGCCTCCTGGCGCAGGTACTCGGGGCGCCCGAGCGGCGGCCACTCGTTGGGCCCAGTGCGCGTGAGTCCGGCCTTCGTCGCGATCACGACGTCGTCGCCGTAGGGGTGCAGCGCCTCCTTGAGGAGCTCCTCGGCGACGTAGGGTCCGTACGAGTCGGCGGTGTCGAAGAAGTTCACGCCGAGCTCGACGGCGCGCTTGAGCACGCGGATCGCCTCGTCGTGATCCTTCGGCGGACCCCAGACGCCGGGGCCGGTGAGCTGCATCGTGCCGTAGCCGAGGCGGTTGACCTCGAGGTCGCCGCCGATGCGGAAGGTGCCGGAAGCGTGGGCTGAGGACGTGCTGGATGTCGTCATGAGGATGTCAGCGCGCGGGAGCCGCGAGACATTCCCGCCACCCGCATAGCCACCCCGCCGGGCCTCATGAGCGAGACCCATAATGGGGCGGTGCCGAAGATCACCGCTGCGACCGTCGCAGAACACCGCGTCGCTCAACACGGAGCCCTCCTCGCCTCGGCGAAGGCGATCATCGCCGAGGCCGGCGTCGCCGCCATCACCCCGCGTTCGGTCTGCGAGAGAGCAGGCCTGTCCCGGTCGAGCTTCTACGAGTACTTCCCCTCCAAGGACGACCTCCTCGCCGCGATCGCGATGCAGGCGTTCGAGGAGTGGGGGGCGGAGCTCGAGGCCGCGATGGATGCCGCCGGGCCGGGGCGTGATCGCTTGCACGCCTACGTCACCGCGACGATCCGGATGACGGCCGACGGCAAGCACACGCTCGCAACGGGGCTCCAGCAGACCGATATCTCGCCGAAGAACGTCGAGGCGATCATGGCGATGCACGACGCACTCACGGCGCCGTTGCGTCACCTCCTCGAGGAGCTGGGAATCCCGGATGCCGCAACCCGTGCGGCCCTCGTTCAGGGCGTCATCACCGCCGGCATGCAGCTCGTGGAGCACGGGGTCGACGCCGACGACGTGATCGCTGGCGTCATCGGGGTTCTCGATGGAGGCGTGCACGGCGCATGTGAACTTGTCCCTCGTAGGTGACAGCCTGTCGGCAAGACACTGCGACCGCGTGCTGGAGATGGCCGACGGCGCCCTCACGCCGTACTCCGTGTCATCGCGCACATAGGGTGGGACCTATGACCCGATCGCCGTTCTCCTGCGTGCTGTGGGACATCGACGGCACAGTCGTCGATGCGTCCGAAGGCATCCTCCGCCGCCTCACCATCACGCTCGAGCACTTCGGCCACCCCGCGCCGACGCGTGAGGAGCTCATCCACTGGATCGGTCCGCCGATGCACGAGTCGTTCCAGACGAACCTCGGGATGACGCCCGAGAAGGCGACCGAGGCGGTGTCGTTCTACCGCGTGCTCGGCAAGGCCGACGGTTACACGACCGGTGCTCGCCTCTATCCCGGCGTCGCCGACCTCATGGTCGAGCTGGATGAGGCCGGCGTGCCGCAGTCGACGGCGAGCTCGAAGCCCGAGATCCAGGTGCGGGCGCTCATGGAGCACTTCGGCCTCGCTCCGCGGCTGCGCGAGATCGTCGGGGCCACGAGCGACGAGAAGACGCTCAGCTCGAAGTCGGACATCGTGGCGGAGGCTCTCCGACGCCTGGCGGCCGACGGCATCGACGTGTCGCGACCCGTTCTCATCGGAGATCGCCACCACGACGTCGAGGGCGGCGCCGCGAACGACGTGCCCGTCATCTTCGTGTCGTGGGGCTTCAGCACCCCCGACGAGGCGAACGGCGCGATCGCCGTGGCGGCCGACATCGACGAGCTGCGTACGCAGCTGCTCCCTGCCGGCTGAGCGTCGGGGCACTCCCCCATTCGACGCCCGGGCTGCGTGCCAGAAATGCAGCGCCCGGGCGTCGACGGATCCCCCCGGATACGTCACGCGATGCGTGACGGGATAAGCGTACTGATCTTCGCCGCGCACCGATACCCATAAATGAGACGGATTTCATCCGCGTAGCGTGCCGGTGTGACTCATGTGGATCTCCGCCCCTTCGACGATGACGACGCGGATGCCGTCTTCGAGATGATGCGCGACCCGGATGCCGTCGCCCAGGCCGCGTTCACCGCCGACGACCCCTCCGACCGGGCAGCGTTCGACGCCTGGCTCGAGCGCCACCGCGCCGACGACCGGGTCTCGATGTTCGTCGTGACCGATGACGGCGGCTTCGCCGGCACCGCCGCGGCCTTCACCGTGGACGGAGACCGCGAGGTCACCTTCTGGATCACCCGCCATGCGCAGGGCCGCGGTGTCGCCTCCGCCGCGCTGCGACTTCTTGTCGCCCGCGAGGCCGAGCGTCCGCTCTACGCGCGGGTCGCCGCCGACAACGCGGCATCCATCGCCGTCCTCACCAAGAACGGCTTCAGCGAGATCCGGCGGCAGCGCGCCTACGCCCCCGCGCGTGGCGCCGAGATCGACGAACTCGTGTTCGCCCTCCCGCCCACGCTCGACGGGATCTGACCGAACTTCGCTACAGGCCACCAGCCCGGCTGGACTTCGAGAAGGACGCTGAAGTTCTCGCCTGCTGCTCTCGTGTTGTGGGCAGCGAGTCGGCGGCGGCAGCTTCGAAGAGCAGCTTCGAGAAGCTTGTGTGACCCGACATGATCTCGTTGGCCTGCGCTTGTAGGAGGCCTGCAGTCTCGGCTATCTCGTCGGCTGATGCGCCATCCAGAACCGCCTGAGCAAGAACGGCGCGGATGAGACCACGAAGGCGAACCGTGCGGGCAATACTTGTGGCCCCGGGTGATACTCACGCCGGGGCCACAAGTGATACGGGTCCCGGAAGTCAGAACTCGAAGACCTTCGTCAGCTCGTCCGATATGAGCACGGTGTGGGGGAGGTCCTTCAGTTCGTCTGGACCCACCTCGATACCGCGCACTCGCGCGGCTTCCGCGTACTCCTCCCACGGAAATGACTCGCCGTCCACTCCGTCAGCCCGAACGAGGTCGAGAACTTCATCGATCACGTCCTGCGCGGCGCTCTTCCAGCTCACGGGCCTCTCCCACCCGTGTTTGAACGAGCTCACCCCGCGATCCATGTCGAGGCGCACCATCGAGTCGTCCGACATCCGCAAGTACTGCGTGATCTTCATGCTCATGGTGGGCCGAGATCTACCGGTAAGGGGCTGGTCGAGTTCGCAGATGATGACCAGTCGCGTGACAGAAAGCTCTGACAACACGAAGGCTCGGCGTTGAGGTGCGCGATGGTACTCGTCGGCTGGGCGCAGAGGGACGTACCGGATCTGCTCGTCGTCCTCACTCATGCCGGCGAGCAGCTCAGATCCTTGGCCGGCCCATCGTCCCAACCAAACGGATCGTAGAAATCAGTGAGCGCCGTGTCGACACGGCCGCGCCAACCGGTGAGGTTGTTGTTCGCGCACGCCTTGTGCGGAGTGGCCCACCGCCCCGTTCCCGATCCTGGCTTCACACCCGGGGCGACGTCTGTCGCCTGGGTGATCCATGTACAACCGAACTGGCTGCAGCCCAGAGCTTGCAGTTCAACAGTGACCGTTCCCGTCGCTGGGCAGTCGCCACCATCCTTGACCCAGTACCCATGTACAGAGGCTTCGTTTTTCGTCACGTGCGGGTAATCGGCTTTTCCGCGCCAGTCGCAGCCCCACCAAGACCACAGAGGGGTGACGACGGGCTCGGTTGCGGCTGGCTCCGGGACATCTTCAGCATCAGCGTCGAAACCATAAAGTGCTTCCGCTTCCGCTACCGTGACGTACCGCAGCTCGGGATCGCTCGCGATCTGAGCCGCCACATCAGCCGGTGGTGCCGGTTCAACCTGCGCCGCGCTAGCAGCCCCCGGGACCGCCAGCATCATGGCAAGCGCCGACGCGACGACGAGGCCGAGCATTTTCGCGTTCCGCATTTTCTGTCCGTTCTTTAGGTGGAGCCCCCCTGCCGCATAGGACTCTGCCATCAGCCGGGTTCCACCGAAACCCCCCCTCAAGGCGGTGCCGCCGTCGCGAGCTACTAACTGCAGCTCAGGAGTTCGGGCTTCTTCATTCATCTGGACGATGACCGCCGGGGACTGCGGGTCCATGGCCCCAGGGCGCGAGGATCGCTTCTTCGATGAGATCGAGCCTCGGCGTATCGCGCAGCTGCTCATCGATGCCGACGAGCCCACCGGAAACGATCGTTTATGGCCGGCCATCGCCAGGTACTTGGTTCGCGCTGTGGAGCCCGCTGACCCGGCCGGCATCCCGGCCGCTACGCGTCCAGGGGGTAGACGCCTATCGAGAAACAATCGATCGTTTCTCGATACCTAGTGAAGGAGCGCGATATGAACCGGACCCTGATCGCCACCGCCAAGATCGTCTTCGCCGTACTTGCCCTCATCGGGCTCGCGCTCCAGCTCTTCATCATCCCCGCGAACGTCGCCGGCCTCGCCAGCGACTACGCGGAGGTCGCCAGCATCGAGCCCGTCATCATCGGGTGGGGAGCCTTCGTCATCGCCTGCGGTCAGGCAGCGGTCGTCGTCACGTGGCGCTTGCTCGATCTTGTGCGCGACGACAGCATCTTCACGACCGACGCCTTCACGTGGGTGCGCGCGCTGACGTGGTGCCCCGCCGCGATTGGGCTCAGCACCCTCGCGATGTTCGTGGTGCTCAACGCCGCGCACGTCACGCCGCCGGCGCTCATGCTCGGCATGCTGTCCGCGATCGGAGTCAGTGCCGCGGCGACATTGATCCTGGCCGTGCTGTTCACGCTGCTTCGGCAGTCCGCCTCCATGCGATACGACCTTGCGGAGGTCATCTGATGCCGATCGTCGTCGACATCGACCGGCTCATGGACGAACGCGGCATGACCGTCGCTGAGTTGTCCGCGGCGATAGGAATCACGCCAGCGAACCTTGCCGTGCTCAAGAACGGTCGTGCGAAGGCCGTCCGCTTCTCCACGCTCTCTGCGCTCTGTGAGGCGCTAGGCTGCCAGCCCGGCGACATACTCCGATACGACAACGCCCCAGCCGGCACGTAGGCTCGGGCACCCACCGGTGTTTTGCGTCCGGTCGCCGAACGCGCGGATGGCGAGATTCACCGGCGCTCGACGGGATCTGACGCGACAGTTCGGTGTCGGCGCGCCGGATACTGTTGCATGGATGGGAAGTACTCGGGCTGAGGCCGCATATCTGCGTGCGTTGTCGGCGTTCCGTACCCCCACGCTCGATCTGCTCCACGGCCGCTATGCGCCGTTCGTGGTCGCGACGCTCTCGCTCGTCTTCTCCGTCGACCGGCCGTCGGTCGAGATCTCGGACGCGCATGCCGAGGTCGCCGAGATCCTCGACGAGCTGCGGGGGGCCGGATACGACGAGGACGACCGCGCGCTCCCGGCCGGCACAGCCCGTGAGATCTGTCGCTACTGGGTGCGGGTGGGATGGCTCGTCCCCCAGATCGACGGCGACGTCGAGGTCTACCGGCTGACGGCCCACGCGGTGGGCGCGCTTGAGATCACCGGACGCACCACCGGCGGACGCACCCGGGTCTCCAACTCGCGTGTCCGCACCCTCCTCGAAGCGGTCGAACGACTCTCCGACCACGCCGAGACCGACCCGGAGGTGCGGTTGGCTCGCCTCATCCGCGAACGCGACGCGCTCGACGCCGAGATCGCGCGCCTCCAGGTCGGTGAGTCCGAGCCGATCGATGACGAGCAGCTCCTCGAAGAGGCCGAGAACGTGCTGCACCTGGCGCGTGAGCTGCCCGCCGACTTCACGCGCGTCGCGGAGTCGATCAAGGCCATGCAGCGCGATGTCGTCGCCGACCTCCGGCGCGATGTTCGGCCCACCGGAGAGGTGCTGCGCGAGTACCTGCAGCGCGGGCAGCACGTCATGCAGTCGACCCCCGAGGGCCGGGCGTTCGCCGGCGCGCTGCGGCTGATCGGCGACCCCGAGCGGATCGACAGCCTCACCGATCAGCTGCACGCCCTGGTCGCGCAGCCCTTCGCGCGCCTGATGGACGCCGAGCAGCGCGCCGAGCTCGATGCGATCTCGAGGCGCGTGGAGCTCGGCGTCGAAGAGGTGCTGACCGCGCAGCGCCGTGCGTCGCGGGTCATCACCGCGCAGGTGCGCACGCACGACCCCATCCGCGATCGCCACGTCGACGATCTGTTGCGCGATGTCATGGCCGGCCTCCAGGCCTGGACGCACAGCACGTCATCCGAGGCAACCGTCGAGATGATCCGCAGCCTGCCGACGGCCGACATCCGCCACCTGCGGCAGTCGACGACCGACATCCGCCCGCCGCGTGCGCCGGCACCGCTGACGGCATCCGACGAAGACCCGGAGATGCTGGATGCCGATACGCGGGCCTGGGGCGGTCCGCGCTATGCGGAGCTCGAGGCTCTCGTCGCCGGACTCGGCGAGGAGTTCGACTTGGGTGAGGCCTTCCTCGCCGCGGACGACGACGTCCGCCGCCCGGTCGACCTGGTGGGCCTTCTCGAGATCGCCCACCGCAACGGCATGCGCCAGGGCGAAGACCTTTCGGTGGTCGAGGCGCGTCGCCCCGACGGAACCACCCGGCGCTTCGCCTTCGGATCCGTGACCGCCCGCACCTCGAAGGAGTCCGACGATGACTGACACCGCCACCCTCGGCGCAGCCCAAGACGAGGCCCCGGGCGACGGCGCATTCGTCGAGCCCGCCGCGATGGAGGACGATCTCGGCGAGCTCTTCCCCGGCGATCGCGGAGTTCTCGATCCCGCGGTGCGCCGCGTGCTCGTCCACCTGCTGCAGCGGCGGTTCGTGCTCGCCGACCGCAACCGCGAGGAGTGGACAGCCCTCCTCGACAATCAGCAGCTCGTCGAATCGCGCCTCAACGACCTTTTCGTGCGGCTCGTGATCGACCACGACCGCGGGGTCGCGTACAAGCAGCAGGTGCGCTCGGACGAGCTCGATGTTCCGATCCTGCTTCGGGATGCCGCATACACGCGCTCCGAGACCCTCGTCCTCGTGCACCTGCGCACGGTGTACCAGCGGGAATCGGCGGCCGGTGAGCCGGCTGCCCGGGTCGACATCGAAGACGTCGAGCAGACCGTGATGAGCTACTTCGCGGATGCCGACGGCGACACCGCGAAGCGGCAGCGCCTCATCCGCAAAGCGATGGACCGGCTCGCCCGCGACGGCATCGTCGACGAGGAGACGACAGGCCGCTTCCGCATCAGTCCGCTCGTCGAGATCGTCCTCAGCGCCGAGAAGCTGCGGGAACTGCGCGATTGGCTACGCGACCGGTCGGGGGCGGACGACACGGGTGGCATCGCGGCCGGCGAAGACGAAGACGAAGAAGGCGACGACGAGCCTCAGGAGGAGGAGCTGTGACGATGCTCGAGACGCTGTTCGGGCTCATCCCGGCGGCATCCCGCGGCCAGCAGTGGCTCGCCGAAGACCTTCAGCTCATCAACTGGGGCGGCTACGAGGGCGCCCATCGCGTGCGCTTCTCCCTCGGTGCCACTCTTCTGTGCGGCGGCTCGGGGTCGGGCAAGTCGACGCTGATGGACGCCTACATCGCGCTCATGATGCCCCACACCACTCCCTTCAACGGCGCCTCGAACGGTGGCGTCACCGGGCGTCCTCGCGGCTCCGAGCAGCGCAACATCCTCTCCTACGGTCGCGGCAAGATCGACGAGTCGCGCACCGAGGACGGCACGAAGATGACCGTCCTCCGAGGCGACGGCGAAGACACCTGGACCGCCGTCTCGATGACGTGGATCGATCACGACGGGTCGCAGTTCACAGCGGTGCGAGCCTGGTACATCCCGGCCAGCGCGCGCGTGCTCGAAGACACCGTGCGCGTGCGGGCGACGACCGATCGGGCCTTCGACCTCCGCTCGCTCGAACCGGCCGCCGCGCAGCGGCTTTCCGATTCCGCCGTGCGCGACGCCGGTCTGGAGCCCGTCGGAACGGACCGCGAGTTCTCGGCCCGCCTGCACGCCGTCCTGGGCATCGGGGCAGCAGGGGCCGGGGCCAAGGCGATGAGCCTGCTCGCGCGCATCCAGGCGGGCCAGCAGATCACGACCGTCGACGACCTCTACAAGCGTCTCGTGCTCGAAGAGCCCGAGACGATGGAGACCGCCGACGCCGTCGTCGCGCACTTCGACGGACTCGAGAGCACGCGCATGCGCATGCTGACGGCTCGGCAGCAGGTCACCGCGCTCACGCCTATCCCGCAGCTGCGCGCCAAGATGGCCGCCGCCGCCGAGCGGGTGAACCTGATCGACGAGGTCGGCTCCTTCTCGGATGCCGGGTCGCTCGCCACGCTCTGGCGAGCGGACAGACGCCTCGGGATGCTGCGCGACGTCGAGACCGAGCTGCGCGAGCGCAAGACCGCGGCCGAGGTCACGCTGCGCGAGAAGCGTGCCCTCGCAGATGGCGCCGAGGCGGAGCGCGATGGCCTGATCGACGTGCTCCGGCTCTCCGGCGGGGATCGGCTGGCCACGGCGCAGCGCGAACTGCGCGAGGTGGAGCGGCGCCTCACCGACGTCCGGCGACACCGCGAGGTGCTCGACGCCGCCCTCCGCGGTCTGGGCGTCGAGATCTCGAACCGCGACGAGTTCACAGCGTTCATCTCCCGCGCGCGGGCCGAACTCGCCGACTCCGATGCGAAAGCGCGTGCTCGCTCCGCCTTCGCTGAAGCCGCGTCGGCGGCGAAAGCCGCGCGGATCGACGTCGCAGAACTGGAGGCGGAGGCTCAGCGCGTGGCCTCTCGCCACGGCAACATCCCACCCGCTCTGCACGAGTCGCGCGAGCGGCTCGCGGAGGCCGCCGGGCTCACGACAGCCGACCTTCCCTTCGTCGGCGAGCTCGTCGAAGTGCGCACCGAGTTCGAGCCGTGGCGAGAGGCGTTCAACCTCGCGCTCGGCGGCTTCGCGACCACGGTGCTGATCGACACCGCTCACCTGGGGCGCTTCCGGGCGGCGATCGAATCGGTCCACACCCCCGTGCGGTTGCGCTTCGAGGGCGTGCACGCAGGCATGGAGCCGGTCGCCAACCTCGACCCGCAGACCCTGCCCGGGCGCCTCGACTACCAGAGCTCGCCGTTCACCGGTTGGCTGCAGGAGCGGCTCGAAACCCGTCACGGATACGTCTGCGTCGATTCCAGCGCCGAGCTGCCGAAGCATCGCATGGCGCTCACGATCACCGGACAGGTCGCGCAGGGCAACCGCGGCGCGCACGGTGGCCACGGTCGCGAGAACGTCCTCGGGTTCTCGAACGAGCGACGCCGGCACGACGTGGCGCGTCTCATCGACGACGCTCGCCGCCGTCTCGACGACGCCCTGCGGGAGCGGAAGGTCGCCGAGACCGAGCTCGACACGGTCGACTCGCGCCTTGCTGTGTACGCCAAGATCACTGACCTGACCTGGGAAGAGGTCGACGTCGAGGCGGTCACCGCGGAACGAGAGCGCTGGATCGGCGTGCAGAGCGACGTCACGGCCGCCAACCCCGAGATCGCCGATGTGCAGCGACGGATCTCCGACATCAAGGACCGGATCTCACACCTGCGCGACGAGATCGCCCGCGTGTCGATCGAGCGTGATCAGATCGAGGCGCAGTGGGCCGAGGTGATCGACGACGTCGATTCGGATCAGTCCGTGCTCGACGACGCCGAGCGGGCGGAGCGCACTCTCACCGCCGCACAGTCCGCGTTCCTCGACGAGCGATTCCATCTCGATGGGCCGACCTCGGACGCCAGCCCGTCCGAGGCGCTGAACCGCTTCTCCGCCGCCCTCGCGACGGCTGCGCAGCGCCTCGCAGAGGACCGGCGGGCGGCCGTCGATGCCCTCGACGAGAGCCGTGAGGGCCTGCGACGCATCATGGCGAGCTTCCTCGAGCGGTGGCCGAATCCGAACCTGCTGCCCGACCCCGACACCTCGATCGACGACTTCGAACGCGCTCTCCAGGCCCTCGAGACCAGTGGGCTGCATGAGCTGGAGGCGGAGTGGCGCGACAGCCTGCTCAAGCTATCGGGCAACGACCTCACGAACCTCGACTCGACGCTCAGCCGGTCGATCCGCGAGATCCGTGATCGCATCGACCCGATCAACCGCATCATGCAGGACCTCCCGTTCTACGACGACGACCACCGCCTGCAGATCACCACGCGCGAGAACCAGTCCGAGCCTCGCCGGCGCTTCCGGCGCGAGCTGCGCGAGGTGCGCGGGCTGATCGAGAACGCCACGACGGATGATGAGCGCGAGCACGCCTACCGCCGGATGTCGCGCCTCATCGGGCACATGCGGCGGTCGGCACCCGATTTCGGCGACCTCATCGACGTCCGCAACCACGTTCGCGTGAGCGCCGAGCGGGTGGATGCCGTGACGAAGGAGCACGTCGCGCTGTACGACCACATCGGCGAGAAGTCCGGCGGCGAGTCGCAGGAGCTCATCGCGTTCATCGTCGGCGCGGCCCTGCGCTACCAGCTCGGCGACGCCAGCGCCGAACGACCTCGCTACGCGCCCGTGTTCATGGACGAAGCCCTCATCAAGGCCGATGCGCACTTCACCAAGCGTGCGATCGGAGCATGGCGCGGACTCGGCTTCCAGCTCGTGATCGGCGCGCCGAACGACAAGTACAGCGCGATCGAACCGCACGTCGACGTCGAGTACGACATCCTCAAGGACACGCGCGGTCGCTCCTGGGCTAAGCCGAAGGTCGCCCTGGAGGCCCCGGCGTCCTGACGGCGCGCAGTCCCGGGCATGCGGATCAGACGACCCGTGTCTATATGCGATCGCTCTCCCCCGTCGCTCGCCGAAAGCTCGGGATGACGTCGAAGTCTGACCAGAGGGCCTTCTCTACGACTGTGAACAGTCGCTCGCCCTGCTCCAGCCACTCGCTGCGGTGCTCGTCGGAACGCCACGCTGTCGGGAAGACGTAACCCACCTCGAACCGTTCCTGCCAAAGCATGAGGTCTCGGACCACGTCCTCGGGGAGGCGACGAGCGATGTCTTCCACGGCACCGCTGCTCTCCGGCCAGAGCGACAAGATACAGCCGTAGTCGGGCTCCATTTGACCGCCGGTACCCCGCCAGCTTCTCGGCGACGCGAGCGATCGAGAGCTTCCTGATCGGTCGCGAAGTCGGGCACGATGACTTCCAGCCACGTCTGCGGATCGACGATCGTCCTCTGCATGCCCATGGGGTGATGCTACGAGCCCTCGGTCGCCCTCCCCCGCATCGAGCGGGCTCATCGACATCGAGTCCGGTCAAGCCCGCCAGACCCATACGAACGCCGAAGGCCTCCGCCGGTTTCCCGGTCGGAGGCCTTCGTCTCACTGTGCGCGAGGGGGGACTTGAACCCCCACGCCCTTGCGGGCACTGGCACCTGAAGCCAGCGCGTCTACCTATTCCGCCACTCGCGCGAGAACGTGTTTCCACGAACTCAACTTCCCGAGGATATCACGCCGACGGCGGCTCCTGAGCCGCGATCCGAGGCCCAATGCATGGTCCGTTCAGCCTCGCTGACTACGATGAAGCAACCATCCGCCTGCCTGAGGAGCCCAGTGGGACTACTTGACAGCTTCGAGAAGGGTCTCGAGCGTGCCGTCAACGGCGCCTTCGCCAAGACCTTCCGCAGCGGCGTCCAGCCGGTGGAGATCGCCTCGGCCCTCCGCAGCGAACTCGACAAGAAGGCCGCGGTCGTCAGCCGCGACCGCATCCTCGTTCCGAACGCCTTCACGGTGCGCCTCTCCGACAACGACGCCGAGCGCATGAACGCCATCGGGCCCGCTCTTCTCGACGAGCTGCGCGGAATGGTCGAGAAGCACGCGAAGGCGCAGGGCTACTCGTTCTCGGGCGCCGTGACCGTGACGCTCCAGGCCGACCCGCAGCTGTCGACCGGCACCGTCCGCGTCGACTCCAACTCGGACGCGGGCGCCCGCGTGTCGTGGCAGGCCGTGCTCGACATCGACGGGACGCGGCATCCGATCGTCGCGGCCCGCACCGTCATCGGGCGCGGCAGCGACGCCGACATCACCATTCCGGATGCCGGAACCAGCCGGAAGCACGTCGAGATCCTCTGGGACGGCGAGCGCGCCATGGTGCGCGACCTCGGTTCCACCAACGGCACCCAGCTCAACGGCTCGCGCGTCAGCGAGGCCGCTCTGCCGTCGGACGGCGTCGTGCGGATCGGTCGCACCGACATCGTCTTCCGCGTCGTCCCGCAGGCTCAGGCTCCCGCACGTCCGCGGATGTCGGCGGCCGACGCGACCCGCATGTACGACACCCGAGGTGACGTCCGATGAGTCCGCTGACCCTCCTGCTGCTGCAGATCGGCTTCCTGGTACTGCTGTGGTTCTTCGTCTTCGCCGTCGTGTACTCGCTGCGCGCCGACCTGTTCGGCGTCAAGGTGCGCAAGCTCCCCGAGCCGGCCGCCGCCGGTGCCGCGCCCGCGGCGAGCCCCGCGGTCACCCGTCCGCCCACGTCGTCTCCGGATGCCGCGACCGCCGCAGTCGGCGCCGTCGGCACGCCCGCGCCGGCGGGCAAGGGCGGAAAGGCGACGACCGACGCCGTGTCGCGCATCGTCATCACGAGCGGCCCCAAGGCGGGCCTCGAGCTTCCGCTCGGCTCCGAGCCGCTGACCATCGGCCGCTCGAGCGAGTCGGGTCTCGTCATCCGCGACGACTACACGTCGAGCCACCACGCGCGCCTGGTGCTGTGGGGCAACCAGTGGATGATCCAGGACCTCGATTCGACCAACGGCACGTGGCACGACGGCGAGCGCGTCGCTTCTCCGGTTCCGGTCGTCGTGGGAGCGCCGATCAAGGTCGGCGCGACGACGTTCGAACTGCGGAAGTAGCCCGCACGCATGGTTTTCCAGGGCTCCAGCGCCGCCATCTCGCATACCGGGAAGGTGCGCTCGAACAACCAGGACTCGGGCTTCTGCGGCTCGAACCTGTTCGTCGTCGCCGACGGCATGGGCGGGCACGCCGGCGGTGACGTCGCGTCGAGCCTGGCGGTCCGACGGCTCGAGAGTCTCGACCACGCCTTCTCGTCGACGACCGAGGCAGAGGCCGCGCTGCGCGAGGCGCTGGCCGACACGGCCGCGGAGCTGATCAGCACCGTCAAGGTGCGCCCCGAGCTCGCCGGCATGGGAACCACCGTCAGCGCGCTCGTCATGGTCGACGAATACGCCGTGATCGCCCACATCGGCGATTCGCGCCTCTACCTCTTCCGCGACGGGACGCTCACCCAGATCACGACGGACCACACCTTCGTGCAGCGCCTGGTCGACTCGGGTCGCATCACCCCGGAGGAGGCCCGGTATCACCCGCGCCGTTCGGTGCTGATGCGCGTGCTCGGCGACATGGACCCCGATCCCGAGATCGACACGTTCATCATGCCCACGCAGCCCGGCGACCGATGGCTGCTGTGCTCCGACGGACTGTCGGGCGTCGTCGACGACGCGCACACCGCGAAGGCGCTCGGGCAGGGCTGGGCCCCCGGTCGCACCGCCGACAGCCTCCTCAAGCAGGCCCTCGACGGCGGAGCGCCCGATAACGTCACGATCGTCATCGTCGACGTCGGAGGTCAGCACCCCCTCTTCAGCGGACCGCCGACCGTCGTCGGCTCGGCGTCGCACCCGCTCGGCATCGAGGTGCCCGCAGCGCGTCCGCAGCGCAGCAGCTGGCTGCATCCTGCCCGGCAGGCCGCGAACGAGCCCACGCACTTCGAACCGGCCGCCGAGTTCCTCGAGGAACTGATCGAGGAGGACCGCCGCCGCGCACGCCGGCGCCGGCTCACCTGGTTCGCGGGCTTCATCGTCATCCTCGCGGCGATCGGCGTCGTGCTGTTCGGCGCCTACAGCTGGACGCAGACCCGCTTCTTCGTGGGCGTCGACGAGGACACGGTCGTGATCTACCGCGGCATCCCGCCGAGCATCGGACCGATCTCGCTCTCCTCGCCCGAAGAGGACACCGGGATCGCCCTCGCCGACCTGGCTCCGTACCAGTTGGACCTGGTCAAGCAGACGATCACGGCCGACTCCCTCGCGGATGCACGAGCCATCGTCGAGAACCTGCGCGTGGACGGAGGATCATCGTGACCGGCACCGCCGTCTCGGCCGACACCTCGGTCATCAAGGCGCTGCGCAAACTGCGGATGCCGCAGACGCAGCGCAACCGCGAGCTCGGCTTGCTGCTCTTCGCGTTCGTCATCAACGCCGCCGCGCTCGCCCTCGTGCAGCTCGGCAAGAACGACGCGATCGACTCCTCGTTCCTGATCTACTGCGCCGTGCTCGACGCGGTCGCGCTGGCGATCCACGTGGTGCTGCGCCTGCGCGCACGCGACGCAGATCCCTTCGTCGTTCCGATCGCGACGCTGCTGTCGGGCATCGGCATCGCCATGATCTACCGGATCGACCTCGAGGGCACCTCCGCGGGCTGGGACATGCTTGCCGTGCGCCAGATCGTCTGGTGCGCGATCGCCCTGGTGGCCGCTCTCATCGTGGTCATCGCCCTGCGCAACTACCGCGTGCTGTTCCGGTACACCTACGTCTTCGGGTTCGCCGGCATCGCCCTGCTGCTCCTGCCGTTCATCCCCGGCCTGGGTGTCGAGGCCGGCGCCGACGTCTGGGTGTCCATCGGCGGAATCGTCTCGTTCCAGCCGGGAGAGCTGGCGAAGATCGCCCTGGCGATCTTCTTCGCGGGTTACCTCGTGCGCACGCGCGAATCGCTCACATCGGTCGGCACCCGTTTCCTCGGTATCACGTGGCCGCGCGCTCGCGAGCTCGGCCCGGTGCTGGTCATCTGGGTGATCTCCCTCGGGATCATCGTGCTCCAGCGCGACCTCGGTACCGGAACCCTGATCTTCGGCATGTTCATCGCGATGCTCTACGTCGCGACCGGCAAGACGAGCTGGGTGATGATCGGCCTGAGCCTCGTGGTGGCCGGCGGTGCGATCGCCTCGCAGGTGCTCCCCTACGTCAAGGGGCGATTCCAGAACTGGCTGAACCCGTTCGACCCGGCGAACATCGACGCGGCCGGCGGTAGCTTCCAGCTCGTGAACGGCCTCTACGGTCTCGCGAAGGGCGGCTTCATCGGCACGGGACTCGGCCAGGGCCGCCCGTGGATGACGCCACTCTCGCAGAGCGACTACATCTTCCCCAGCCTCGGTGAGGAGCTGGGCCTCATCGGCCTCTTCGCCCTGCTGTGCCTCTACATGGTCTTCACGAGCCGCGGCGTCCGCATCGGCCTGGCCGGTCAGGACGACTTCGGCAAGCTCCTCGCGACCGGCCTGTCGTTCACGATCGCGCTGCAGGTCTTCATCATGGTCGGCGGCGTCACCCGCGTCATCCCGCTCACGGGGCTGACGACGCCGTTCCTGGCTGCCGGCGGATCGTCGCTCGTGGCGAACTGGATCATCGTGGCCCTCCTCCTCCGCATCTCGGATGCGGTTCGCTCTCGACCCCGGGTGGTGATCGGATGACCAAGGAACTGCGGCGACTCAGCTTCGTGATGCTGGCGATGTTCCTCGCGCTGTTCATCTCGACCAGCTGGATCCAGGTGATCCAGGCCCAGGCGCTGAACGAGAACCCGGGCAACCGGCGAACGCTGTACGACTCTTTCGAGGTGCAGCGCGGGTCGATCATCGCGGGCGGCTCGGTCGTGGCGGCATCCGTGCCGAGCGGCGATATCTACTCATGGCAGCGCCAGTACACGGATGCCGCCATGTGGGCGCCGATCACGGGCTGGATCAACCCCGTGCTCGGCTCACCTGCATCAGGGATCGAGCAGATCATGAACCAGTCGCTCTCGGGCACCGATGACACGCAGTTCCTCGCCCGCCTCGAGCAGATCATCTCGGGTGCACCCGCGCGCGGGTCGAACGTGCTGCTCACGATCGACCCCCAGATCCAGCAGGCCGCGTTCGACGCCCTGCAGGGGTACGAAGGCGCCGTCATCGCGAGCGACCCGTCCACCGGACGCATCCTCGCGATGGTGACGAGCCCGAGCTTCGACACCAACCTTCTCGCGTCGCACGACTCGGCCGGCGTCAACGCCGCGTACGACGAGCTCGCGGCGGACCCGCTGAAGCCGCTGTTCAACCGCGCGATCGGCGGCGACCTCAATCCGCCGGGATCGACCTTCAAGCTGGTGGTGACCTCGGCTGCACTCTCTTCGGGCAAGTACACGCCCGAGTCGACGTTCCCGAATCCCGCAACCTGGACCATTCCGGGAACGAGCAACACGCTCCACAACTTCGACCTGGGCACGTGCGGTCCGGGCGAGACCGTGACGCTCGCAACCGCGCTGCGGCTCAGCTGCAACATCCCGATGGCCGAGCTCGCCGTCGAGCTCGGAGACGACGCCATCCGCGAAGAGGCCGAGAAGTTCGGCTTCAACAGCGAGATGGAGATCCCGCTCCCGGCCGCCGCATCCGAGTACCCCCGCGGACTGAACGACGCCCGCACGGCGCTCTCCGGCTTCGGGCAGGGCGACGTCACCGCGACACCGCTGCAGATCAACCAGGTCTCGGCAGGCATCGCGAACGGCGGGATGGTGATGAAGCCGCAGTTGCTCGACTCCGTCGTCGCACCCGATCTGACCGTGCAGGAGAAGTTCGAGCCGAGCGAGTTCCAACGCGCTCTCAGCACGGATGTCGCGGAGCAGATGCGCACGCTCATGGTCGCCAATGTCCGTGACGGTGCGGCGAGCGGTGCAAGAATAGACGGCGTCGATGTCGCCGGAAAAACGGGCACTGCGGAGCACGGTCCAGGCGATCCGTACACGTTGTGGTTCACCGGCTTCGCGCCGGCGGACAACCCCCAGGTGGCCGTCACAGTGATGGTCGAGAACGGGGGCGGCCAGGGGCAGGCCGGGACGAGCAGCGGGATCGCAGCCCCCATTGCGAAGAAGGTTATCGAGGCGGTGCTGAACAGATGAGACCCATGCAAGGCGTGAGCTTCGGCGGGCGTTACGAACTGGATTCGCGGATCGCGATCGGCGGTATGGGCGAGGTGTGGGAAGCCACTGACCACGTCATCGGCCGCACCGTCGCGATCAAGATCCTCAAAGACGAGTACATGGGCGACCCCGGGTTCCTCGAGCGCTTCCGCGCCGAGGCCCGCCACGCCGCACTCGTGAACCACGAGGGCATCGCGAGCGTCTTCGACTACGGCGAGGAGAACGGCAGCGCGTTCCTCGTGATGGAGCTCGTTCCCGGTGAGGCACTGTCCACGATCCTCGAGCGTGAAGGCTCGCTGTCGTCGGACAAGACGCTCGACATCGTCGCCCAGACCGCGTCGGCCCTGCAGGCCGCTCACGCGGCGGGCCTCGTGCACCGCGATATCAAGCCGGGCAACCTGCTCATCACGCCCGACGGTCGCGTGAAGATCACCGACTTCGGCATCGCGCGCATCGCCGACCAGGTGCCGCTGACTGCGACCGGTCAGGTCATGGGCACGGTGCAGTACCTCTCCCCCGAGCAGGCCTCGGGGCACCCAGCATCCCCGGCGACCGACATCTACTCGCTCGGCATCGTCGCGTACGAGTCCGTCGCGGGCAAGCGCCCGTTCACGGGCGAGTCGCAGGTCGCGATCGCCATGGCGCAGATCAACGAGCAGCCCCCGCCGCTTCCCGCCACCGTCTCCGACCCGGTGCAGAGGCTCATCCTCGCGATGATCGCCAAGAAGCCCGACGACCGTCCGGCCTCCGCGTCGGCCGTCGCGCGCGCGGCATCCGCTCTCCGCCGCGGCGATCTGGCCGCCGCCCACGCCGCTGTCCCGGCGATCGTGGCCGGTGCCGGCACGAGCGATGTCACGCAGCTGCTCCCCGCCGAAGGAGGCGACACCGCGACGCTGCTGCTCCCGGCCGGGGCCGCCGCGGCCGGTGCCGGGCTCGCGGCCGCGGGTTCGGCGGGCGCCGCGTCCGAAGCGGCCGCCGTGGACGACAACCTGACCGAGACCCCCAAGCGCAAGCGCAGCCGGTGGACGTGGCCCCTCGTCGCTCTCATCGCCCTGCTCGTCATCGTGCTCGGCGGCACCCTGTTCGCCCTGCTGTCCGGCAACGGCGACCCCGAGCCCGCTCCCACGACGCCGACCGAGTCGGCGCCCTCGACCCCGGCCAACACGCCGTCGACCCCGGCGAGTCCGAGCGCGGCAACGACGATCAACGTCGACGGGCTGGGGCTGACGGGGCGTTCGTGCGAGGACGCCCTCGCGGTCGCCGCTCGCGCGGGCCTCGAGAACGTCACCTGCGCACCCGGGAACCCCGCTCCGAGCGAGGACCAGGTCGGACAGGTCTACGACGTCGTCCCGCTCGGCAACGTCAAGGCCACCGATTCGGTGACCCTGACCTCTTACGCGGAGCAGAGCCCGCTCGGCGCACCCTCCGCTCCGACGATCCAGTCCAACGGTCAGACCGCCACCAGCGTCACCGCCGGCTCCACCGTGCAGGTGATGTGGTCGAGCTACTCCTGCCCGGCAGGTCTCACGCCTTCGGAGTACCGCTTCACGGTCTCGGGCGGCACGTTCGGCAACGGCCAGACCACCTCGAGCTTCAGCCTGAACCAGCGTCCCGCGCCGGTCACGGTCGGAGACTCCGGCGCGCTCTCCGTCACCTACACCGTGACCTGTGCGGGTGAGAGCGGCGACCGCACGTCGCCCGCCTCCCCCGAGGCGGCCGCCACGATTCAAACGGCGCCTTCTCCGACCCCCAGCCAGAACGGCAACGGCGGCAACAACGGTGGCGGAAACGGCAACGGCGGAAACGACGACTGACCCGGTTCGACCATGAGTCCCACATCCGAGTACGAGTCGAACGCAGGGAGTGACGTGTCGGCAGAGCAACGTGTGCTGTCAGGGCGCTACCGCATCGACGAGCCCATCGGGCGCGGCGGAATGGCGAGCGTGTATCGGGGATACGACGTGACCCTCGGGCGCGACGTGGCCATCAAGGTGCTCAAGCGCGAGCTCGCGGACGACCCCGGTTTCCGCATGCGGTTCCGTCTGGAGGCCCAAGCGGCATCGCGGATGGCCCACCCGTCGATCGTGCGCGTGTTCGACGCCGGGGAGGATACCGAGATCGACCCCGACGGCAGCGAGCACTCCGTGCCGTACATCGTCATGGAGCTCGTGACGGGCCGCCTGCTCAAGGACATGGTCGAAGCCGGACCGCTCTCCGAGGAGGATGCCGTGCGCTACGTCGACGGCATCCTCGAGGCCCTCGAGTACTCGCACCGCGCCGGGGTCGTGCACCGCGACATCAAGCCCGGGAACGTCATGATCACCGACGCCGGGAACGTCAAGGTGATGGACTTCGGCATCGCCCGTGCAGTTTCGGACTCGTCGTCCACGGTCGCCGAGACGACCGCGATCATCGGCACGGCCGCCTACTTCTCCCCCGAGCAGGCCAAGGGCGAGCCCGTCGACGCGCGCGCCGACCTCTACTCGACGGGTGTCGTGCTCTACGAGCTGCTCACCGGCCGCGCGCCCTTCCGGGGCGAGACGCCGGTGGCGGTCGCCTACCAGCACGTCAGCGAGGCGCCGCTGCCGCCGTCGGAGATCGTCGACGAGGTACCGCGGGCGCTCGATGCGGTCGTGCTGCGTGCCCTCGCGAAGAGTCCGTTCCAGCGATTCCAGGACGCCACGGAGTTCCGGGCCGCGCTCGACCAGGCGGTCGGCGGCAAGCAGCCGACGAAGCGTCAGATGGGCGCTCTTGCGAGCGAGCTGTACGGACCGGATCCGCGTCACGCGGCCGAGACGGCGCGGTCGCTGCGTCAGCTCAGCACCGACAACACCATGCGCCGTACGCAGTCCGGCCCGCCCGTGAGCTGGATCTGGGCCGGCGTTGCAGTACTGGCGGCGCTGCTGATCGCGGTGCTCATCTGGGTGCTCGCCTTCCGCGACACCGGGACGACCGTTCCCAGCACCTCGCGCACCGTCCCCGAGGTCTCCGGGAAGTCCTGGGACCTCGCGGAGAACCTGATCGAAGAGGCGGAGCTCGATCCCGTCCGCTCCGACCGCAGCGACGACGCGGTGCCGGCAGGCGACGTCATCGGCACCGAACCGGCCGCGGGTATCACCCTGTCCCCCGGACAGCGCGTCACCGTCTACGTCTCGACCGGCCAGGAGATGGCCACCGTCCCGACGCTGCAGAACCTCTCACGCACCGAAGCGACCGAGGCGCTGCAGCGCGCCGGACTGCAACTGGGAACCGTGCGATCCCGCAACGATCCGACCCTGCCCGCCGGCACGGTCATCGAGGCCTCCGCTCCCGAGGGCTCAGCGCTCGCGATGGGATCGTCGGTGAACCTCGTGGTCGCGAGCGGCACCGTGACCCTGGTCGACCTCACCGGGTACACCGTCGAGGCAGCCGAGCGCGAGCTCCAGCAGGAGTCGCGTCAGCTGATCCCCGAGGTGGTCGAGGATCCGGGCTGTGCCGCGGATGCCGGCGGACGCACGGTCTCGTCGCAGTCGCTTGCACCGGGCGAGGTGCCGATCGGATCGACGGTCACCCTCCGGGTCTGCACCGGCAGCTGAGAGCAGCGCCTCGTCCGATCAGGCAGCGCCGACATCCCGTCGATGCGGATGCAGCCGGGCGCCACGCTCCCGCGCGGTGATCAGCCCGAGCGAGCCCAGCCAGTTTCCCAGCATCCGGTATCCGCCCTGAGTCAGCACGGACTCAGGGTGGAACTGGACGCCGACGATGGGTGCGACTCGGTGGGCGATCGCCATGACGGTGCCGCCCGGGGCCAGCGCGGTCACCCGCAGCTCGGCCGGCAGCGTCGCTGGGTCGACGGCGAGGGAGTGGTACCTGCCCGCCGTGAAGGTGTCGGGCAGTCCGTCGAAGAGGAACGACCCGTCGTGCCGCACGTCCGAGGTCATCCCGTGCATGAGCTCCGGCGCCTCGCCCACGGTGGCACCGAAGGCGACGGCGATCGCCTGATGACCGAGACACACCCCGAGCAGGGGAACCGCGGATGCCGCGGCCGCCCGTACGACGGCGATCGATGCACCCGCGTCCTCGGGAGTCCCGGGCCCGGGCGAGACGAGGACGCCGTCGTAGCCTGTCAGGACGCGTGAGGGGTCGAGGACGGCATCCGACTCCACCATCTCGGTCTCGGCGCCGAGTTCACGCAGATAGCCGACGAGGGTGTGGATGAAGCTGTCGTGATTGTCGATCACGAGGACGGCGGTCACCCTACCGTCGACTCCTCGCCGGGGGCGAAGAACGGCGCGACGGCGGGGAACACCCAGAAGAAGAGTGCGTAGACGGCCGCGGCCGCGAGGATGAGCAGGAAGACCACCCGGAGCCACCACGGCCCGGGGAGAACTCGCCACAGCGCTCCGTACATCAGGCGGAGACTCCCTCTGTCAGCGACGCCGGCGGTCCCGCCGAGGTCGGGGTGAACTCTTCGAAGACCGCATACGAGATGATGCGCTCGAGCATGTTGAGCTTCGGCGCGCAGCTCGTGAGGGTGAGGTACTTGCCGTTGGCACTGACATCCACCTGCTGCGGAACCGGGTTGAGCACCTCGATGGCGGTGTCCTGCACGTACTCGACGTTCCGGAAGCGGTAGGTGTACCAGCCGTCCTGGGTCTGAATGACGATCGCGTCGCCGACGACGAGCCGGTCGACCGGGTCGAAGGGCGCACCGGAAGTCCAGCGGTGCGCGGCGACCGCCATGTTGCCGTCGGCGCCCGGCATCGCCGATCCCTCGTAGTGACCGATGCGCCCCTGGTCGAGGATCGCCTTCTTGCCCGTGCCGTTGGCGATCGTGAACTGCCAGTCGGGACCGAAGCGCGGGACATACATGATGCCGAACTCGGCGCCCGGTTCGGGCTCGGCCATCACGGGAATCGCCGCAGGGTCTGCCGGCCCGGATTCTCCGGTGGGCGTCGGAGCCTCTTGCGCCTGCGTCTGCCACTGCTGCGCCAGCGCGGCGGCCTCGGCTTGCTTCTGCGATCCGATGATCATGTCGCCGAACCACATCTGCCAGCTCACGAAGAGCAGCATCACGACACCGGCGGTGAGGAGGAGCTCGCCGAACACGCTGATCACACTCGCGCGTCGCCGCGGACGCACCTGCGACCGACGTGAGCGTAGGGTCGGCGTACGGGTGCTCTGCACAGTCGCAGAGTTTATCCCTCGGCCCTGGAAGATCTCACTGTGGCGACGAGCCCACGGACCGAACCGGGCGTCGGCACGTCGATCCAGAGCCGGATGCTGCCGGTTCTGGCACCTGCGCCGTTCACGACGGCGGCTCCTCCGAGGTCATCGAGCAGCGGATGCATTTCGGCCGCGATCGACTGCGGCAGGTATCCGACGCCACGGCCGTTCGAGAAGGCGGCGACGTTGCCGCTGCCCCGGGATGCGTCCACCTCGGTACGCAGGACATAGGCACGCGGATGACGGCTCTGTCGCTCGCGGTCGTTGACCAGATAGTGGGTACGTTCCAGTCTCACCGCCCGCGACGGCAGTTGCCGAAGATCCGGCAGGTCATCGTGCCGGCTGACGCGACCGGTTACTGCGTGGACGATCTGTTCCCACCATGCGGGCATATCGGCCCCTCTCGATTCGGCATGCCGTCACCGAGGCGGAGCACTCCCCTACTTTCTCACGGCGGGCCTGTGGGAGTCCTGACGGGTGAGCCCGGGCGCTTCGAGGTCCGACGGCTAGGATTCTCCCATGGCATCTTCGAGCGACCACGACGACCCGACCGTGGAGCGACGCCCCGCAGATGACGCACCTAACCCGGTCTGGTTCAAGCCGATCATGCTGGGACTGATGCTCATCGGACTCGTGTGGGTGCTCGTCTTCTACCTGAGCAACTCCACCCTCCCCGTTCCCGGCATCGGCGGCTGGAACCTGGTGATCGGTTTCGGAATCGCCTTCGTGGGCTTCCTCATGACCACGCGGTGGCGCTGACCAGTTCTCCACATCGGGTGAATCACACCGGTGTGATTCCATCCCCACCTGGGGATAGACCTGTGGATAACTTTCGTCAGTACAGCGCGAGGGGCACGGCGAGCAGGGCGACCAAGGCCGCCGCGGTGGCGCCGAGCAACCAGATCTGGAGCTTCCGGCGCCGGATCGTCCGGGTGCGCGCGTAGATCAGTCCGACCAGAGCGCCCGCAGCCAGTCCGCCCACATGCGCCTGCCACGAGATCTGGACGCCGCCCCCGCCGCCGAGCCCGCTCGTGAGCAGGGGCAGGAACGTGATGACGAGGTTGATCCCGAGGACGACGGCGATGCCTGTGATGTTCGCGCCGATGTGACGGCCGATCACGAGCAAGGCGCCGAAGAGTCCGAAGATCGCGCCCGATGCTCCGACGACCGCGGACGTGAAGCCGAACAGGACGACCGCGACGGATCCCCCGAGGCCACTGAGCACGTAGAGCCACAGGAAACGACTGCGTCCGAGCATCGGTTCGAGGCTGCGCCCCAGCATCCACAGCGCGAGCATGTTGAGCCCGACGTGCCAGAAGCCGCTGTGCACGAACAGCACCGTGAACAGCCGCCATGGCTGGAAGGTCCCGCTGAACTGCGGGTAGAGCAGCGGCGGGTACAGCGCCAGAAGCGACTGCACCGCCGCGCCCGCGCCGGGAATGAGTCCCACGACGAAGGCGAAGAACGTCACGCCGATGATCCCGTACGTGACCAACGGCCGGGAATCGTCGGAGCGCACCGCACGCAGGATGCGCGGTGCACGGCGGGGACGCGGCGCGCCCGAGCTCTTCTGCTGATCACGCAGACATTCGGGGCAGATCACACCGACGGGCATCTGCGTCTGGCATTCCGCGCAGATGGTGCGCAGGCACCGCTGGCAGAGCACGAAGCTCTGTCGATCGGGATGCCGGTAACAGAAGTTGTCGGGGTTGCTCCGCAGCTCGGACGCGCTCACGTACCGCCTCAGACCGTGACGACGTCGATCGACGAGATGACCACCGGGTCGACCGGACGGTCCTGCGCGCCGGTCTTCACCGAGGCGATCGTGTCGACGACCTGACGCGACGCGTCATCCGCGACCTCGCCGAAGATGGTGTGCTTGCCCTGCAGCCAGGGGGTCGGGTCGGTGGTGATGAAGAACTGCGAGCCGTTCGTGCCCTCGGCCTTGCCGGTGATCGCGTTGCGGCGCAGTCCGGCGTTGGCCATGGCGAGGATGTAGGGCTTCTGGAAGTCCAGCTCGGGGCTGATCTCATCGTCGAAGTTGTAGCCGGGGCCGCCGATGCCCTGGCCGAGCGGGTCGCCGCCCTGGATCATGAAGTTCGGGATGATGCGGTGGAAGATGACGTCGGTGTAGAGCGCGCCCTCGCCGGGCTTGCCCGTGGCGGGGTCGGTCCACTCCTGCGAACCGTCGGCGAGGCCGATGAAGTTCTTCACCGTACGGGGGGCCTGGTCGCCGAAAAGGTTGACGACGATGTCGCCGTGGTTGGTGTGGATCGTCGCTACTGCGGTGTGCTGAGGCATGTGTGCCATTCTCGCACCTGTCAATGCCCTGCTGGCTGGAGCGCTCTCTGGCAAGATGAGGGAAAACGTCCCACGATGCAGGGAGGGCCCACGTGAGCCTCAGCCGCAAGCGCAAGAAGCAACTCCGCAAGCTCCAGAAGCAGGCGAACACCCTGTGGGAGTCGCAGCAGGTCCTGATGGGAGAGGCCGCCAAAGTCGCACGCGACGCCGGCCACCAGCTGGGCAACTACAACCGCGAGCACGTCAAGCCCGCCGTTCAGAACACCTACGAGCAGTACGCGGCGCCGTACGTCGACAAGAGCGTCCGCGCCACCCGCAAGGTGTACAACGGCGCCCTCATCCCCGCCGCTGGTGCCGTCGTGGGCGGCGCCCTCTCGGTGTGGGATGCCGCGAACGACACGCGTGAGCGCCTCGCCCACGGCCGCGGCGTCGACCTCGACCTGACGTCGGTCAAGAAGAAGGCCGCCAAGTACGGCAAGAAGGCGACGAAGAAGTTCCAGTCGCGTGCCGCACTGCCCGAGCCGAAGAAGAAGCGTGGCGCCGGTGGCGTCATCGCCCTGGTCCTCGGTGTCGCTGCCGCCGCCGGCGTGCTCTACGCCGCATGGCAGACGCTCCGCGCCGACGACGAGCTGTGGGTTGCCGACGACCCGCTGCGCGCTCCCGACGCCTGAATCGGATGACCGACGACATCGAGCCCACGTCTCGGGTCCGCCTCGCTGCGGCCGAGCGTGGGCTCGATGTCGTCGTGCGACCGCGTCCGGACGCTTCCAGCCTCGATGAGGCCGCAGCGCTCCTCGGACTCGAGCCCGACGACATCGTGAAGACTCTCGTGGTCAAGCGCAGCGACGACACCTACCTGTTCGCGCTCGTCCCGGGCGACCGGGTGATCTCTTGGCCGAAGCTCCGGGCGCTCGTGGGAGTCAACAAGCTGCGCCTGCCCGAGCCTGAGCTCGCCCTGGCGGCCACGGGTTACGAACGCGGCACGATCGTGCCCATCGGCAGCACTCACGACTGGCCGGTCTTCGCCGATTCGTCCATCGCGGGCCGACGCATCGCGATGGGTGCCGGCGCGCACGGGTACAGCCTGTTCGTCGACGCCGATGCTCTCATCGCCGCCTACGGCGCGACTGTCGCCGACATCACCGAGCAGCGTTCGCGCTGACTGTGTCGGATCGCCCCGCCGCAGATCGCAGTCGCCCCGACAGTGCGAGCGCGAGTGCAGCGAGCGCGGCGGTCACGGCGAAGACGGTCGCGATCGCTGCGTGAAGGCTCTCGGCCGCGCCGGCCGCTGACGCGACGATCGCTCCGCCCACGCCCGCGATGACAGCGGTGGCGAGCGTCTGAGCCAGTTGCAGCGCACTGCTGACCTGGCCCTGCTGTCCGTCGGGGGCCTGTTCCATCGTGTCCGTGGTCGACGCATTGAAGGCGATGCCCATGCCCAGTCCCCCGATGGCCCAGCCACCGATCGCGCACCACCCGGGAACCGCGTCCACCAGAGCGGTGACGGCGATAGCGACTGTGCCGAGGAGGAGAACAGCCGCTCCCCCGGCAACCGCGCGCGAACGGCGCCCGTGATGGCGACGGTCCCACCGGGCCTGGAGCAGCGAACCGGCCACCCAGGTCAGGGCGCCCGCTGAGAGCGCCAGGCCCGCCGCTGCCGGAGTCTGCCCGCGCAGTTCCTGGAACGCGAGCGGGAGGAACGCCTCGCTGCCGAAGTAGGCGCCACTGAGGAGCAGGCGAACGATCACGCCGGCTCCGAGACCGGCGCGGGCGGACAGCGTTCCCTCCGGCGTCACCCGGCGGAACGCGACGAGCGCGACGCCGAGCCCCAGGATCGCACCGACCGCCATCAGCACGAGGTCTGCGAGCAGCAGAGCCTGGAGCAGCAGCGCCGTTCCGAGGGTGAGCAGGAGCGAGCTGGCGAGGGGCCCACGCCACCACCGCGCTCCACGGGCGGTCGTCTTCTGCGCGTGAGCCGGGCCGGCGTCCGCCACCCGGCGCAGTCGCGGGAGCGTGAGCGCCATGGCCGCGATGATCAACGGGACCATCGCGACGAACACCCACCGCCAGCCCACGAGGTCGGCGGCTATCCCCGCCAGGAGCGGCCCGACGAGTGAGGGAATGGTCCACGCCGACGACAGCAACGCGAACATCTGCGCTCGGAGCGACTCCGGATATGCGCGCCCGATCGCGGTGTAGCTCGCAGCCATCACCGCCCCGACGCCGATTCCCTGGACCACCCGCCCGAGCAGGAAGAGCGACCACGAGCCCGAGACACCGGCGATCATGCACCCCGTCAGGAAGACCAGCATGCCGAGCGCCAGCGGACGCGCCGCTCCCCGCCGATCGGCCATGTGGCCCGCGGTCACGGTTCCCACGATGTTCGCGAGCATCAGCGCCGACAGCCCCCACCCGTAGGCGCCGAGCCCGTCGAGGTCGCGGGCGATCACGGGCAGCACGGTCGCGACACCGAGCGACTCGAAAGCGACCATCCCCACGGAGAGCAGGATGCCCGCGGTGAGCCCGCGGTGGCGGGCATCGAAGACCCCGCTCCGCGCAGTGGACGACGGCGACGACGCGCTTCCCCGATGTTCCGGCATCTCTGAACCCCTCGACCGATTTATGTTTAATGTCAGAACACAATATAAACGACTATCGTGTGACCGTGGCTTCCTCCGCTTCCGATGCTCGCGACGTCCGCCCCAGCCGCGGCCGGCCTCGAGATCCGCGCATCGACGAGGCGATCCGGCGTGCGACGCTCGAGGTTCTCGCCGAGCGCGGTTACAGCGGCCTGACGCTCGAAGACGTCGCCGCGCGGGCGGGGACGAACACCCCGGCGCTTCGCCGCCGGTGGCGATCGCGACAGCACCTCATCGTCAGCGCGCTCTTGGACCGGCTGGGCGCGGCACCGACACCCGACACGGGATGCACCCGGTGCGACCTCATCGAGGGAATCGGCTCTCTCAGCCCGTCCTTCGACGCGGAGATGGGTCGCTCGGTCCTTCCGGCGCTCGTAGCGGACCTCGCGCACGACCCGGAGCTCGAGACGCAGTTCTTCGACCGACTGTTCCATCCCCGCCGCGCCTCCAGCGAAGCGGCGCTGCGACGAGGCATCGAGCGCGGCGACATCCGCCCCGATGTCGACATCCCGCTGATCCTCGACATGCTCGCCGCGCCCGTCTACTACCGGATGCTGTTCGGGCACCTGCCGGTGACGCCGACGCTGGCCGAAGAGGTGGTGGCCGTGGTCATGGACGGGATCGCCCTCAGCACGGGCGCGGAGAACCACGCGCACTCCTGACTTTCCGCGATTGTTGCGCGGGTTGTTACATTCCGTCCAAGTTTCCGAGCAGGCCCTTCGCAAAACGCTCTCAGGATGCTTTGATGCCAGTGGGTACCCACCATTCATTCCCCCCGATGGAAGGACATCCCGTGAAATCAACGACCCGTTCGGCTCTGGGCATCGCCGCCCTGAGCCTGGCATTCACGAGCATCATGACGGCTCCGGCGTCGGCTCAGACACCCGGGCCCGACGATGGTTCTGGCGGCGTCGATCCTGGCCTGCTCTCCGCGATGGCAGAAGAACTCGGCACGGACACCGCCGGCGCCCTCGACGTCCTCGCGTTTCAGGACACCGCGAACGCAACGACCGCCACACTCGCCGATGAGACGGGGGCCGCGTATGCGGGCTCGTGGCTCGACGAGTCGACCCGCACCGTCTATACGGCGGTGACGACCGCTGACGCGCGGCAGGCAGCCGAGAATGCGGGCGCCGTCCCCGTCGAGGTCACATACTCGATCGACGATCTCGAAGCGATCTCCGCCCGCCTGTCAGAAGGCGGACCCGTCGGCGACGTGACGTCGTGGTGGATCGACGTGACCACCAATCAGGTGGTCGTCGAGACTCTCGGGGATGCGGCGGCATCCGAGGTCGCGTCGCAGATCGGAGCCCCCGCGGACGCGGTGCGCGTGGAGACCACGGCCGAGGCGCCCGAGACGTTCGCGACCATCCAGGGCGGGATCGCCTACACGATCAACGGCACCTCGCGCTGCTCGGTCGGCTTCGCCGTCGAGGGCGGGTTCGTGACCGCCGGCCACTGCGGCCGGGCGGGGGCGTCGACGAACTACGGGACGTTCCGCGGCTCGAGCTTCCCGGGCGATGACTACGCCTGGGTCGCGACGCCGTCGCACACCCCCGTCGCGACCGTCTCCGACTACGCGGGCGGCGCCGTCGCCGTCGCCGGATCGACGCCCGCAGCCGTCGGCGCGACCGTATGCCGCTCCGGATCCACGACCGGCTGGCACTGCGGTCAGGTGCAGGCCTACAACAGCAGCGTCCGCTACGCGGAGGGCATCGTCTCGGGCCTCATCCGCACGTCGGTCTGCGCCGAGCGCGGAGACTCCGGCGGTTCGCTGCTCGCCGGGAACCAGGCGCAGGGCGTCACCTCCGGTGGATCGGGCAACTGCAGCACCGGCGGCACGACGTACTTCCAGCCGGTGAACGAGATCCTGCAGGCGTACGGTCTGAGGCTGCTCACGCGCTGACGTACGCGCCGGCGAAACAGTGACGCCGGGTATCCGTTGGAACGGATACCCGGCGTCTTATCTGTGGAGCCTAGGAGATTCGAACTCCTGACATCCTGCTTGCAAAGCAGGCGCTCTACCAGCTGAGCTAAGGCCCCGAGGGGGTTCGGGGTGGGGCTACCAGGACTTGAACCTGGGACCTCTTCATTATCAGTGAAGCGCTCTAACCGCCTGAGCTATAGCCCCGTACCGACGCGCTTCACGCGCCGGCAACCTCCAAGACTTTACCCGATGATCCGGGAATCTACTAATTGGAGGTGAAGCCGACGAGCAGGCCGCCGGTGACCTTGACCATCACGTTGTAGATGCCCGCGACGACAGCGCCGAGCACGGTGATGACGATGAGGTTGAGGATGGCCACGACCGCCGCGAACGCCATGACCTGCGGCAGGTTCAGGAACTGCTTGATCGAGAAGTCGCCGTTCGAGAACGCCACGAAGAGCTCGTCCACCCGGTCGATGAGACCGGTGGTGCTGAGCACCATGAAGACGAGGAAGGTCGCGACGACCGTGACGATCGCCAGGGCCACGGCCGCCAGGAACGACAGCTTCACGGCAGACCAGAAATCGACGTAGACGAGGCGCAGGCGGACCTGCTTGGCGCTGGTCTTGCTCGTGGATTTCTTGGCGAGTTTGTCGGCGACCGTGCTCATGCGTCAGAACCACTCTCTTCGGTATCCGCGGACGGGGGTGCATCCGGGGCGGTGGCATCCTCGGATGCCGCGTCTTCGGTCAGTCCACGCTCGCCGTTCCGGGCGATGGCGAGGATGCGGTCGTCGTCACCGAACCGGGCGAAGACGACGCCCATGGTGTCGCGACCCTTGGCCGGGACCTCGGCCACGGAGGAGCGTACCACCTTGCCGCTGGCAAGAACCACGAGGACCTCGTCGGTCTCCGACACGATGAGACCGCCCGCCAGCACGCCTCGATCGTCGTTCAGCTTGGCCACCTTGATGCCCAGGCCGCCTCGGCTCTGGGTGCGGTACTGGTCGACCGAGGTGCGCTTGGCATAGCCACCGTCGGTGACGACGAACACGTAGCCCTCGTCGCGCACGACCGATGCCGACAGCAGGCTGTCGTCCTCGCGGAACGAGATGCCCTTCACACCCTCGGTCGATCGGCCCATCGGACGCAGCGCGTCGTCAGTGGCCGCGAAGCGCAGCGACATCCCCTTGCGTGTGATGAGCAGGATGTCGTCGCCTTCGTCGACGAGCAGAGCGCTGACGAGCTCGTCGCCGCCGGTCTCGTCGTCCTGACCGCGCAGGCGGATCGCGATGACACCGCCCTGGCGGTTGGTGTCGTACTCGGTCAGCGCGGTCTTCTTGACCTTGCCGTCACGGGTCGCGAGCACCAGGTACTGCGCAGCGGCGTAGTCGCGGATGTCGAGGATCTGCGCGATCTCCTCACCGGGCTGGAGGGCGAGGAGGTTCGCGACATGCTGGCCCTTCGCATCGCGACCGGCCTCGGGAAGCTCGTACGCCTTGGTGCGATAGACGCGGCCCTTCGTCGTGAAGAACAGCAGCCAGTGGTGCGTCGTCGTGACGAAGAAGTGCTCGACGACGTCATCCGCGCGCAGCTGGGCACCCTTGACGCCCTTGCCGCCGCGGTGCTGCGAACGGTAGTTGTCGCTCCGCGTGCGCTTGATGTAGCCGTCACGTGTCACCGTGACCACCATCTCCTCTTCGGGGATGAGGTCTTCCATCGACATGTCGCCGTCGAACCCGTGGAGGATGTGCGTGCGCCGCTCGTCGCCGTACTTGTCGACGATCGCGGTCAGCTCCTCGCCGATGATCGAGCGCTGGCGTGCGGGGGTGGCGAGGATGTCGTTGAGGTCGGCGATCTTCAGCTCGAGCTCGGTCGCCTCGTCGATGATCTTCTGACGCTCGAGCGCGGCGAGGCGGCGCAGCTGCATCGACAGGATCGCGTCGGCCTGCAGGTCGTCGATGTCGAGAAGGGTCTTCAGTCCCTCTCGCGCCTCCTCGACCGTGGGGGAGCGGCGGATGAGCGCGATGACCTCGTCGAGTGCGTCGAGCGCCTTGAGGTATCCGCGCAGGATGTGCATGCGCTTCTCGGCCTCGTTGAGGCGGTAGCGCGTGCGACGGACGATGACCTCGATCTGGTGGGTGATCCAGTGGGAGATGAAGCCGTCGAGCGGGAGGGTGCGGGGCACGCCGTCGACGATCGCCAGCATGTTGGCGCCGAAGTTCTCCTGCAGCTGCGTGTGCTTGTACAGGTTGTTGAGCACGACCTTCGCGACGGCGTCGCGCTTGAGCACGACCACGAGACGCTGGCCCGTGCGGTCGCTGGTCTCGTCGCGGATGTCGGCGATGCCGGTGATCTTCCCGTCACGCGCGAGGTCGCGGATCTTCAGCGCGACGTTGTCGGGGTTCACCTGGTACGGCAGCTCGGTGATCACGAGGCACGTGCGACCCTGGATCTCTTCGACCTCGATGACGGCGCGCATCGTGATCGAGCCTCGACCGGTCCGGTACGCCTCGCGGATCCCCTTCGTGCCGAGGATCTGTGCCCCGGTGGGGAAGTCGGGACCGTGGATCCGCGACATCAGCGCTTCGAGGAGCTCCTCACGCGACGCGTCCGGGTTCTCGAGCGACCACAGCGCGCCCTCGGCGACCTCGCGCAGGTTGTGGGGCGGGATGTTCGTGGCCATGCCGACGGCGATACCGACCGAACCGTTGACGAGCAGGTTCGGGAAGCGCGAGGGCAGGACGACAGGCTCCTGCGTCTTGCCGTCGTAGTTGTCCTCGAAGTCGACGGTGTCCTCGTCGATGTCGCGGACCATCTCCATGGCGAGAGCCGCCATCTTGGTCTCGGTGTACCGGGGGGCCGCGGCGCCCTGGTTGCCCGGCGACCCGAAGTTGCCCTGCCCGTCTGCAAGCGGGTAGCGCAGCGACCACGGCTGCACGAGGCGGACGAGCGCGTCGTAGATCGCGCTGTCGCCGTGCGGGTGGTACTGACCCATGACCTCGCCGACGACGCGGGCGCACTTCGAGTAGCTCTTGTCGGGGCGGTATCCGCCGTCGTACATGCCGTAGATGACACGTCGGTGCACGGGCTTGAGGCCGTCCTCGACGCGGGGGAGCGCTCGTCCCACGATGACGCTCATCGCGTAGTCGAGGTAGCTCCGCTGCATCTCGACCTGGAGGTCGACCTGGTCGATGTTGCCGTGGTTGTGGGCAGGAGTGAGGTCGGGACGTTCTTCGTCAGACATACGTTCTCAGTTTCTCGATGTCGCTCGGCTCGATCAGATGTCGAGGAAGCGGACGTCCTTGGCGTTGCGCTGGATGAAGGTGCGGCGGGACTCGACGTCCTCGCCCATGAGCACCGAGAAGATCTCGTCGGCGGCAGCCGCGTCGTCGATCGTCACCTGGCGCAGGGTGCGCGTGCTGTGGTCCATCGTGGTCTCCCACAGCTCCTTCGGGTTCATCTCGCCGAGACCCTTGTAGCGCTGGATGCCCGACTCCTTCGGGATGCGCTTGCCGTTGGCGAGCCCGTCGGCCAGGAGCGCGTCGCGCTCCTTGTCGCTGAACACGTACTCGTGATCGGCGTTGGTCCACTTGAGCCGGTACAGCGGCGGCATCGCGAGGTAGACGTAGCCCGCTTCGATGAGCCCGCGCATGTAACGGAACAGGAGCGTCAGGAGCAGCGTCGTGATGTGCTGCCCGTCGACGTCGGCATCGGCCATCAGCACGATCTTGTGATAGCGCGCCTTCTCGACGGCGAAGTCCTCGCCGATGCCGGTGCCGAACGCCGAGATGATCGCCTGGATCTCGTTGTTGCCGAGGGCGCGGTCGAGCCGCGCCTTCTCGACGTTGAGCACCTTGCCGCGGAGCGAGAGGATCGCCTGGGTCTCGGGATCGCGGCCGCGCACGGCCGAACCGCCGGCCGAGTCGCCCTCGACGAGGAAGATCTCGGAGATCGACGGGTCCTTGCTCGTGCAGTCCTTGAGCTTGTCGGGCATCGACGCCGACTCGAAGACGCTCTTGCGGCGGGCGGTCTCACGCGCCTTGCGAGCCGCGAGGCGCGCGGTCGCGGCATCCACGGCCTTCATGATGACGCGCTTGGCCTGAGCGGGGTTCCGGTCGAGCCAGTCGGTGAGCTGGTCGCCGACGATCTTCTGGACGAATGCCTTCGCCTCGGTGTTGCCGAGCTTCGTCTTGGTCTGGCCCTCGAACTGCGGCTCGGAGAGCTTGACGGAGATGACGGCGGTCAGACCCTCGCGGATGTCGTCACCCGTGAGGTTGTCGTCCTTCTCCTTGAGCAGGCCCTTCTCGCGGGCGTAGGCGTTGACGCGCGTGGTCAGCGCGGCCCGGAAACCCTCTTCGTGCGTGCCGCCCTCGTGGGTGTTGATCGTGTTCGCAAAGGTGAACACGTTCTCGGTGTAGCTCGTGGTCCACTGCATCGCGAGCTCGAGCGAGATGTGACGCACCGTGTCCTCGGACTCGATCTCGATGATCTCGTCGTTGACGACCTCGCTCTTGCGCAGCTTGTTGAGGTACTCGACGTAGTCGACGAGGCCCCGCTCGTAGTGGAAGTCGTCGTGACGCTGCTGCGACTCGGATCCGCCTTCCTCGAGGTCGACGACGACGGCCGCCTCGGGGCGCTCGTCGGTCAGCGTGATGCGCAGCCCCTTGTTCAGGAACGCCGTCTGCTGGAAGCGCGTGCGAAGCGTGTCGTAGTCGAAGGCGATCGTCTCGAAGATGTCACCGTCGGGCCAGAAGGTGACCGTCGTTCCGGTCTCTTCGCTGTCCTCGCCCTTGGCGAGGGGAGCCTGCGGCTTGCCGCCGTCGGCGAAGGTCTGACGCCACACCGAGCCCTGACGCTTGATCTCGACCTCGAAGCGCGTCGAAAGCGCGTTGACGACCGACGATCCGACGCCGTGGAGCCCACCGGAGACGGCGTACCCGCCGCCGCCGAACTTTCCACCGGCGTGCAGCACGGTCAGCACGACCTCGACGGTCGACTTCGTCGGGTCGGAGGCGTGCGGATCGACCGGGATGCCGCGGCCGTTGTCGACGACGCGAAGACCACCGTCTTCGAGGATCGTCACGTGGATCGTGTCGCAGTAGCCGGCCAGCGCCTCATCGACGGCGTTGTCGACGATCTCGTAGACGAGGTGGTGCAGGCCACGCTCACCGGTGGATCCGATGTACATTCCCGGACGCTTCCGGACCGCCTCGAGGCCCTCGAGCACCTGGATCGCGTCAGCGCCGTACTCGTTCGGGACCTTGGCCGAGGTCGCCTCGGCCGCGTCGGGGGTTTCGGGGTCTTCGGGAACGCTGTCGGGATTCTGAGACGTCATAGGTTTCGAGCGCTCCACATCGGTTCGGTCAGTCCCGTCCAGTCTACCCTTTCAGGCGCTCTCACGCGGCGCTCAGCGCCCGTATGGCGAACGAAAGTCGGATTCGACGACTGGGGACGTGGCTCAACCGTAGGTATCGCGAGGGCCACGGCCTGGAACGGCTCTGGGGCCCCATTTCCAGGAGGGGACGTCCGGGCCTACGAAACGCACCGACTGCACGCCCGACTGTGGGAACGCTTTCACGAGCTGCGTCGTGATGACGGTCCGCATGAGGTGAAGGTTCTTCGCCCACGCCGTCGAGTCGCACTGCACGGTCAGAACGCCGTCGGAGAGCGCAACCGGCGAGGCGTGCCGCGCGGTCTCCTCGCCGGCGACCTCCGCCCACCGCAGCACGAGGTCTTCGCGCGAGAGCTGCGCGTCCCATCCGGCCTGACGAGTGAGGTCGGCGATCACGTCACCGAGCCCCTTCGGATCGCGCCCGGAGGTGAAGGGCTGGTTCTCGTCGTCGTCGGTCCGCTGCCGCCTGCGTTTCTTCCACCGCCCCGACGGTTCGAGCCCGCGGAGGCGGAGATAGGTGGAGATGGTCTCGGGAGCCTCGTCAGACGGCAGCATCGGAATCCTCATGCAGCGTGCCCGCCTCGACCCGGACGGTGCGGGCCCGCAGACCGAGGGGAACGTCTTCGGCGACCGCCGCCGTGACGATGACCTGCTCGTAGTCGGCCACGATGCCCGCCAGCCGCGAGCGACGATCGGCGTCGAGCTCGGCGAAGACGTCGTCGAGGATGACGATCGGATCACCCAGCGTGGACTCGGCGCGCAGCAGCTCGGCCGATGCGAGCCGCAGCGACAGCGCGACGGACCACGATTCGCCGTGTGACGCGTAGCCCTTCACCGGCAGATCGCGGATGCGCAGGATCAGATCGTCGCGATGCGGGCCGACGAGCGTGATGCCGCGCTCGAGCTCGGTGCTGCGACGATCGGCGAGGGCGGCACGGAAGAGCTGCTCGATCGCCGCGGCGTCGGCGACACCGGATTCGGCGGGGGAGTCGTCCTCTTCCGGGTCGGCGCCGCCCACCGACAGTGCCCACTGCAGCTGGGGGCGGTGATCGGCACCGGCGATGGCGGCGTAGGCGCGAGCGACGGGGCCGGTGAGTTCGGCCGCCAGCCGCAGGCGGGCGCGGATGACGTCGGTGCCGAGGGTGACGAGCTTGTCGTCCCACACCTCGAGCGTCGAGAGGCCGTCGCCCCGGATGCCGCGCGCGCGGGCCGACTTCAGCAGTGCGTTGCGCTGTTTCAGGACCCGGTCGTAGTCGGCGAGCACACCCGCCAGACGCGGTGCGCGCTGGATGAGGAGCTGATCGGCGAAGCGACGACGAGCCGAGGGATCGCCTCGGACGATCTGCAGGTCTTCGGGCGCGAAGAGCACGACCTGCGCGTATCGGGGGAGCTCAGCGGTGCGCACCGGTGATCCGTTGACGCGGGCCTTGTTCGACCCGGCGCGATTGAGCTGCGCTTCGAGCTGCACCCGACGCTGTCCGTGGGCGAGCCGGGCCCGGACGAAGGCGGCATCCGCGCCGTCGCGCACCATCGGCGCGTCCTGCGAGACCCGGTGCGAACCGAGCGTCGCGAAATACCCGATCGCCTCGGCGAGGTTGGTCTTGCCCTGACCGTTACGGCCGACGAACACGTTCGCCCCGGGAGCGAGAGAGAGCTCGGCGGCCGCGTAGTTGCGGAAGTCCACCAGGCTCAACTGCTCCACGATCATCAGATCACCCTAGTTCGCGTCTCCGACAGCCCACCGCGGTGGGCCCTGCCCCGGACGATCAGCGCAGGAGCAGGTTGGGCTGCAGGAGGTACTTGAACGACTCGACGCCGCCCGACGTCTGGGGCGTGATGAGGATCGGGCTGAGCTTGTTCGCGTTCTCGCTCGACGTGAACGTGACACGCGTGAACTCGCTCTTGACCGCCGCGAGCGCCTCGAGCAGGTACTGCGGGTTGAGGCCGATCACGACCTCCTCGCCGGTCAGCGTCGCGTCGACCGATTCGGTCGCGCGCGCCTGCTCGGTACCGGATGCATCCATCGATACCCCGTCGGCACCGAACGTGAAACGCAGCGGAGCGGAGCGATCGAGCACCAGGGCCACGCGGCGCACGGCCTCGATGAGCTCACCCGTGTTGACGACCGCGTGGTGATCGGTCGCCTCGGGGAACAGGCGCCGAACCGGCGGGAAGTTGCCCTTGATCAGCAGCGACGTGACCGTCTTGTTGCCGGCCGTGAAGGCGATGATCTCGCGGTCTCCCGATCCCGAGAACGAGACGGTGATGTCACCCGAGTGGGCGAACGTCTTGCCCACCTCGGTCAGGGTGCGCGCCGGGACGAGAGCCGTGGTCGTGTTCTCGTCGGCGACGATCCCGCTGTCGAACGGGATGTCGCGGAGCGCGACGCGGTAGCGGTCGGTGGCGACGAGGCTGAGCTGCGTTCCGGTCACCTCGAGCTGGACACCGGTCAGAACGGGAGTCACGTCGTCGCGCGATGCCGCGAAGGCGACCTGCGAGATCGCCGTGGCGAAGTCCTCGGCGGGCACGACACCGGATTCGCCCGAGACCTCGGGGATCGCGGGATATTCCTGCACCGGCATCGACGCGAGCGTGAAGCGCGCCGAGCCGCATGTGAGCAGGATCCCGTCGTCGTCGACGGCGATCTGGATCGGCGCGTTCGGCAGACGGCTGGCGATCTCCGACAGCAGACGGCCGTGCACGAGGATCGTGCCGGGTTCGTCGACCGTGGCCTCGATGGTCGTGCGTGCGGACGCCTCGTAGTCGAAAGCCGACAGCGAGAGACCGGTGTCGGTGGCTTCGATGAGCACACCCGCGAGGATCGGCTGCGGGTTGCGCTGGGGGAGGAGCTTCACGACGAACGACACAGCCTCGCTGAAGACGTCGCGATTGACCTGGAACTTCACTGGCGCTCCCTTGTCGTGGATGAAAGCTCTCCCATGCTAGTGCCCATCCCGAGCGGTTCCTGAAGCACCGTTGCGACCGGCCTCACCGCCGTCGAGGTGATCGAATCGCAAAATCTCTAGATGTAACTGTCTTCTTCATCTCCGCTGTGGAAACTGTGGACAACTCGCTCGATCCCAGTCGAGAGAGGGGAACCACACGTTTGTAACTTGTGAGCCGGCTGCGGATGAGCGTGGGATGACGTCGAGCGCCGACGGATGCGGCTCGAGCGGCGATCCACAGGAGATGTGTGATTCGTTCACAACTCTTCGACGACGAATCGAAGTTATCCACAGGTTTTCCACACTGTGCAGAACCGCATGATGGGCCGTCGTGCGACCCCTGTCAAGCTGAGCTCAGCGACGGCCGAGCTGCGAGGTGATCTCGGAGACCTGGTTGTATATCGAGCGGCGCTCCTTCATGAGCTCGCTGATCTTCTTGTAGGCGTACATCACGGTCGTGTGGTCGCGGTTGCCGAAGAGCTGACCGATCTTCGGCAGCGACAGGCTCGTGCGCTCGCGGCAGAGGTACATCGCGATCTGCCGGGCGGTCGCCACGGCCTGCGATCGGCTCGAGCCGTAGAGGTCGTCGACGGAAAGGCGGAAGTACTGCGCGGTCGCGTTGATGATGTCGGTGGGGGAGATGACGTTCGCGTCATCCTGATCCACGATGTCGCGCAGCACGGTCTGCGCGAGGGAGATGTCGAGGTTCGAGCGGTTGAGGCTCGCGAACGCCGACACCCGGATGAGGGCGCCCTCGAGCTCGCGGATGTTCGACGAGACCTTCGTGGCGATGTATTCCAGGACGTCGTCGGGGACGAGGAGACGCTCGGACTGCGCCTTCTTCCGCAGGATCGCGATACGGGTCTCGAGGTCGGGCGCCTGGACATCGGTGATCAGGCCCCACTCGAAGCGGCTGCGCATGCGGTCTTCGAAGCCGGTCAGGTGGCGAGGGGGCACGTCGCTCGTGATCACGACCTGCTTGTCGTGGTCGTGGAGCGTGTTGAAGGTGTGGAAGAATGCTTCCTGGGTCTCGGCGCGACCCTGCAGGAACTGGATGTCGTCAATGAGCAGGATGTCGACCTCGCGGTAGCGCGCCTGGAAGGCCGATCCGCGGTTGTTGGCGATCGAGTTGATGAAGTCGTTGGTGAACTCTTCGCTCGAGACGTACCGCACGCGGATGCCGGTGTACAGGTTGAGCGCGTAGTCGCCGATCGCGTGGAGCAGGTGCGTCTTGCCGAGCCCCGAGTCGCCGTAGATGAACAGCGGGTTGTACGCCTTGGCCGGAGCCTCGGCGACGGCGACGGCGGCCGCGTGGGCGAAGCGGTTGGACTGGCCGATGACGAAGTTGTCGAACGTGTACTTCGGGTTGAGCCGGGTGTCGTGGCGGGAGGTCGAGACGGGGGCCTCGACGTACTCTTCGCCGGCCGGCCGCAGCGGCGCGGGCGCGGCCGCGGACTGGACCGGGATCGGGGCCGTCAGGTGGGCGTCGGCGAGCTCGGGATTCACGACGACGCGGTAGCTCGAGGCGCCCGGCTCGACGTGCACGTGCGCGAGGGCCTCCATGATGGGCTGACGCAGTCGCTTGTTGAGCTGAGCGGCGGTGAGGTCGTTCGGAACGTCGAGGTAGAGCGTTCCTCCCATGACACCCTGTGCGACGGCGAGACTCAGGAACCCCTGCATCTGGGGGGTCACCCGGTCATCGTCGGCGAGCAGGTCGAGGACCGCGTTCCACACCGGGACGTCCGGGAGATCGTGCTGAGCCAAGAGTTCCCCCGCGGATGATCGATGCTTGTCCACACAGCTACGCGCCAAACTGGGGATAGCTGTGGATAACTGCCCGTGACACGCTAGTCATGCGGTGTCGGGAGCGCCAAATCCACTGTAGTTCCGGCCCGCGTGTCGCCGCCAGGGCCTGTGCACAGCGGTGGATAATTGCGGGTTCCCATCGCTCCGGTTTGAGTTACAGGAGAACGCGACGTACCCTTAGTCGGTTGACTTATGCCCGCGAGGGCAGTCCTGTACCCCCGTGTCCCCGGTCTGAAGCGTTCCGGTGACCGCCGATCCGGAGTGATCCCTATGAGCAAGCGCACGTTCCAGCCCAACAACCGCCGCCGCGCCAAGAAGCACGGCTTCCGCGCCCGCATGCGCACCCGCGCCGGTCGCGCCATCCTGTCGGCTCGCCGCGGCAAGGGCCGCACCGAGCTGTCGGCCTGACACAGCCTCTTCTGTGCTGGCGCGCGGAAACCGGATCACGCGCGGGGCGGATTACAAGGCCGTCGTCCGCGGGGGTGCTCGCTGTGCCGGTGCGCACACCGTGACCTACGTGGTGTCCACCGGTGCGAGCCGAGCTCCCCGCTTCGGTTTCATCGTCAGCAAGCAAGTCGGATCAGCCGTCGTGCGCAATACAGTGCGCCGACGGCTGAAGGCCGTTTGCGCGCAGGCCCTTCCCGACGTCCGCGAGGGCGCCGACATCGTCATCCGAGCGCTCCCCTCTGCGGCGCGCTCGGATTTCGCGGATCTGAGAGACGAGGTGGAGCGGTGTCTGCGACGACGTGCGGCGGTATGAGCTGGTCGACGCTCCCGACGGCCTCCGTCGGCGATGGACACCTGACCGCGGCATCCGTTCTCCGCGCCATCCCCCTCGCTCCTCGCAACGCGGGGATCGCGCTGCTCCACGCATACCGGTCCGTCGTATCGCCGCTGTACGGCGACGTCTGCAAGTACTACCCGAGCTGTTCCGCGTATGCGGTGGGAGCCGTGCAGCAGCACGGTCTCGCGAAGGGCTCCGCCCTCGCCGCCGCTCGGCTCGCCCGATGCCACCCGTGGGCAGCGGGGGGCGTCGACGACGTTCCCACCCACCGGGACTTCCGCCACACCCTGACCAGGCACGGCTTCGTCGTGCCGCCGAGAAAGGACTGATCCCGTGCTGGATCTCTTCCTCGCCACGCCGACTCCCGTCGTGCCGACCCCGACGACTCCTCCTCCCGGCGGTGCTGACTTCTTCAGCACGATCATGTGGCCGTTCAAGTTCCTGGTCGAGGCGATCCTGGTGTTCTGGCACTGGGTCCTGACGGCTCTCGGGATGCCGGCCGCGGCAGGCGCCACCTGGGTCATGTCGATCATCGGCCTGGTCATCGTCGTGCGCTCGGCGCTGATCCCGCTGTTCGTGCGGCAGATCAAGAGCCAGCGGAAGATGATGGAGCTCGCGCCCGAGATGCGCAAGATCCAGGAGAAGTACCGCGGCAAGCGCGACCAGCTGTCTCGAGAGGCCATGAGCCGCGAGACGATGGCGCTGTACAAGAAGCACGGAACGACGCCGGTGTCGAGCTGTCTGCCGCTCCTCGTGCAGATGCCCATCCTCCTGGGCATGTTCTACACGCTCAGCGACGTCAAGAAGCACGCGGAGTGGGGCGTGGGCGGCGTGGGTCTGCTCAACGTCGACCTGACGAAGCAGTTCTACGATGCGCAGCTGTTCGATGTGGCGCCGCTTCACACGAACATGATCGAGGCGATCAACCTCGGGCAGACGGCCACCGTGACGATCCTCGTGATCCTGGTCGTGCTGATGATCGCGTCGCAGTTCATCACCCAGCTGCAGATCATCTCGAAGAACCTGTCGCCCGAGGCCAAGACCGGTCAGGCGTACCAGATGCAGAAGATCATGCTCTACGTCCTTCCGCTGGCGTTCATCTTCTCGGGCGTCTTCTTCCCGCTCGGCGTCGTCATGTACTGGTTCACCTCGAACATCTGGACCATGGCCCAGCAGTTCATCGTCATCCGCAACCTTCCGACCCCCGGTTCGGAGGCGGCGAAGGCCCGCGAGGAGCGGCTCGCGCGCAAGGGCAAGGCCCTCGATTCCAAGGGCCGCGTCGTGTCGATGGAGAAGTACGAAGCCGAGCAGCAGCGGCTCCTCGAAGAGGCCGAGCGTGCCCGCGCGGCTCAGCCGAAGCGTCAGCAGCCGCTGAGCAAGCAGCGCGCGAAGAAGCAGTCGAACAAGGACGGCTCGCAGGGCTGACCCTGCCGGCATCCGCATCGCACAGATCCAACCACGCGAGGAATCATGACGAACCCCACCGAGTCCCCGACGACCGAACGCCCCGACGCCACGGTCGAAGAGCTCGAGCGCGAAGGCGACATCGCTGCTGACTACCTCGAGGGTCTGCTCGACATCGCCGACATCGATGGTGACCTCGATCTCGATGTGCGAGCCGGCCGTGCCTACGTGTCGGTGGAAGCCGACGACCCGAACTCGCTCCGCGTGCTGTCGGATCCGGATGTCGTGCAAGCGGTGCAGGAGCTGACTCGGATCGCCGTTCAGACGAAGACAGGACGCTTCTCGCGCCTCATCCTCGATATCGGAGGGTCGCGCGACGCCCGCCGGCGCGAACTCGAGCGTCTGGTCGACCGTGCGGTCGAGCGTCTCAACGATGGCGCATCGCAGGCGTCGCTGCCCGCGATGTCGAGCTACGAGCGCAAGCTGGTGCACGACATCGCCTCCGAGCGTGGGGTCGTCTCCGAGTCGTACGGCGAGGGCGCGGATCGCCACACCGTCATCCGTCATGGCTGACGTTTCACGTGAAACACCCGTGATCGAGCAAGAGCCCACCGCTGCGGTCGAGGTGCTCTTCGGGTCGCACGCCGACCTCGCGCGGCGCTACACCGCATCTCTTGCGGAGCACGGTGAGGAACGCGGGCTCATCGGTCCACTCGAGCTCCCGCGACTTTGGACGCGGCACGTTCTGAACTGCGCGGCCGCAGCGCCCCTCTTCAGCGGACGCGTCGGAGATGTCGGCTCGGGCGCCGGTCTTCCGGGCCTCGTCCTGGCCATCGCAAGACCGGACGTCGAATGGGTTCTCATCGAGACCATGGAGCGTCGCGTCGCGTGGCTTACGGAGCAGGTTTCCGCCCTCGGACTGAAGAACGTTGAGATCGTTCGCACGCGAGCCGAGGAATGGAGCGACGCCGGCGCCCTGGACGCTGTGACCGCGCGCGCGGTCAGTGCGCTGCGCACGCTCGTTCCGATCACCGCTCCGCTTGTGCGTGACGGTGGCGAGCTCATCCTGTTGAAGGGTGCCAATGCCGAGGCGGAGATTGCTGCCGCCGAGAAGGCGATTCGTCGGTTCCGGCTCCAGGATGTTCGCGTCGAGACCGTGGGGGAGTCGGTACTCACGGAACCCACGCGCGTCATTCGCGCGACCGTGAGGTGATGTTTCACGTGAAACGTCGGCCAGACCCTCCCACGTTTCACGTGAAACATCACCACCCGCGTTTCACCTGAAACGTCGCCGCCCCGTTTCACGTGAAACGTCGCAGGGCATCCGTAGAGTGAGATCAGGAACTGAGGAGTTGAACGAATGGCAGAACCGGAATCGGGCCGCGCGTCGCTGACGTTCGATTCTCCCCTGGCGCGTGAACTGGCCGATCTGTCGTCGCGCCGGCGCGCGTTGGATGCCGTATCGATCGATTTTTCCGGCGATACGCGTGTCATCACCGTGTCGAATCAGAAGGGTGGCGTGGGCAAGACGACGACGGCAGTCAATCTCTCGGCTTCTCTCGCTTCGCTCGGCGCTCGCGTCCTCGTTATCGATCTCGATCCCCAGGGGAATGCTTCGACGGCACTCGGGGTCCCGCACAGTGCCGATATCCCCAGCGTGTATGACGTGTTGATCGATCAGTTCCCCCTGTCGGACATCGTCCAGGTGAGTCCGGAGTCACCCAATCTCCTCTGCGCGCCGAGCACGATCCATCTGGCCGGCGCCGAGATCGAACTGGTCTCGCAGGTTGCGCGGGAGCATCGCCTCCGCACGGCCGTCGAGGACTATCTCGCGTCTACCGAGGAGCGCATCGACTTCGTCATCATCGACTGCCCGCCTTCTCTCGGGCTTCTGACTATCAACGCTTTCACCGCCGCGCACGAACTGCTGATCCCGATCCAGTGCGAGTACTACGCGCTGGAAGGCCTGAGCCAGCTCCTCGGCAGTGTCTCGATGATTCAGAAGCATCTGAACAGCCGGCTTCACCTCTCGACGATCCTCCTGACGATGTACGACGGGCGCACGCGTCTGGCGCAGCAGGTGGCGGAGGAGGTGCGCTCGCACTTCCCGAAGGAGGTGCTTCGTACGGTGATCCCGCGATCGGTGCGTGTCTCGGAAGCACCGAGCTTCGGTCAGACCGTGATCGCTTACGATGGGCAGTCGGCCGGCGCGGTGGCGTATCGCGAGGCAGCCGTCGAGATCGCTCAGCGAGCGACTGCCGCAGCACGAGGAAACAAGGGAGAAGCCTGATGGCCAAGCGCACCGGATTGGGCCGAGGAATCGGCGCACTCATCCCCACGTCGGAGGCGACGGAGGCGCGCCCCGTCGACGTCTTCTTCCCCGGTGCCAAGGGTGCGACGACCACCGTCGAGCCCCCGGCATCCCCTGACGCGGCGAAAGACGATGCTCCCGAGCTCGTCTCGATCCCCGGAACCGCCCTCATCCAGGTCGATCCGAACGAGATCGTGCCCAACCCGCGGCAGCCGCGCACCCACTTCGACAGTGACGACCTCGCCGAACTGGTCCACAGTGTGCGAGAGTTCGGCGTCCTCCAGCCGGTCGTCGTCCGCACGAACGAGGACGGCAAGTACGAGCTGATCATGGGTGAGCGCCGCACCCGCGCCGCTCGCGAGGCCGGTCTGACGGCGATCCCGGCCGTCCTGCGCGACACGTCGGACGAGAATCTCCTCCGCGACGCGCTGCTCGAGAACCTGCACCGCTCCCAGCTGAACCCGCTGGAAGAGGCATCCGCGTACCAGCAGCTGCTCGAGGACTTCGGGATCACGCAGGAGGAGCTCGCGACCCGGATCGGACGGTCGCGCCCGCAGATCAGCAACACCATTCGCCTGCTGCGGCTGCCGGTGCCGGTTCAGCAACGTGTCGCGGCGGGTGTTCTCAGTGCGGGTCACGCCCGCGCGATCCTCTCTGTCGACGGCGCCGATGCGATGCAGCGCCTGGCGGACAAGATCGTCAACGAAGACCTCTCGGTTCGGGCCGCCGAGGCCGCCGCCAAGACCATCGAGGCAGCCGGCACCCGACGCCCCACCCCCAAGGCGGGGGGAGTTCGGGCGCACCTCGACGAAGTGGCGGGACGCCTCGGCGATCGTCTCGACACCAAGGTGAAGATCTCGCTCGGTGCGCGGAAGGGCCAGATCGTCGTCGACTTCGCGACGATCCAGGACCTGAACCGGATCCTCGCGGAGCTGGGCGAGAACGCGTACGGCGCACGCTGACGCCGGTGTCGGTGGCGCGACGTAGGCTTGTTCGGTGAACGACGAGCAGAACCCCAAGCGAGCCAGCGTCGAGCTGCTGCGCGCTGAGGCCGCCGACGAGTTGTCGGTGCTCGTCGAGGAGCGTCTTCGTGCGGGTGAAGACCCGTGGGAGTTCATGGAGGAGCTGCCGTCGGTCGACGAGCTCGTCGTCCTCATGCTGCGGGCCGAGAACATCGCCGCCTACGGCGGTGGGCGTCCCAGCGCGGCTCGCAACTACCGCGTGCTGCGACAGATCGCGATGGATCACCCCGAGTTGACCCGTGCCGTGTGGCGTCTGCTCGGCAGCGAACCGCACCGCCGGTGGGATGCTGCGACGACAGCCGACGCATCCTGAGCCGCACAGCGAACTTGCGCTGATAGAAAAAGCCCCGGTCAGATCAATGATCTGACCGGGGCTTGTTTCGTCTGGATGTCAGCCGATGTACGAAGCGAGGTCCTGCTCGAGAGCGAACTTCGGCTTGGCACCGATGATCGTCTTCTCGACCTCGCCCTTGTTGAAGACCTTCATCGCGGGGATGGAGGTGATCTGGTACTGCATGGCAAGGTTGGGGTTCTCGTCGACGTTCAGCTTGAGCACGGTGATCTTCTCGGGGTGCTCGGTAGCGATCTCGTCGAGGATGGGTCCGACCATGCGGCAGGGACCGCACCACGCGGCCCAGAAGTCGACGAGGACGGGTCCATCGGCGTCGAGGACGTCCTGCTGCCAGGTGCTCTCGGTCGTGGCCTTGGCGGTCATGGTGATCTCCTTCGAAAGGGTGTCGCCTACGTCAACGACGCGGGCGTGGGAATTGTTCCGTCAGGCCGTCTCGGTCTCGGCGACGAGCGACTCGAGTCCTTCGTCGGGGCGGCCGCGCAGCGGCGAGCTGTCAGCGGCGGGCTCGGATGCCTCACCCAGGGCGGCGAGGTAGTGCTCGACGTCGAGGGCTGCGACCGTGCCGCTTCCGGCAGCGGTGACCGCCTGACGGTAGGTCGGGTCGATGACGTCGCCGGCCGCGAAGACACCGGGGACCGACGTGCGCGACGAACGACCGTCGACCCACACGGTGCCGTGCTCGGTCAGGTCGAGCGAACCGTGCACGAGGTGCGTGCGCGGGTCGTACCCGATGGCGACGAAGATGCCGTCGAGCGCGAGCTCGCGGGTCGAGCCGTCGACCGTGTCGCGGAGGACGACGCCCGTGACGGCATCCTCACCCAGAATGTCGGCGACCTCGCTGTTCCAGATGAACTCGATCTTGTCGTTGTTCATCGCGCGGTTCTGCATGATCTTCGAGGCGCGCAGCTCGTCCCGGCGGTGGATGACATACACCTTCGAGGCGAACTTCGTCAGGAAGGTCGCCTCCTCCATGGCCGAGTCGCCACCGCCGACGACGGCGATCGTGCGCTCGCGGAAGAAGAAGCCGTCGCAGGTGGCGCAGTACGACACCCCGCGTCCGGAGAGGCGGCTCTCGCCCTCGATGCCGATCTTGCGCGGGGCCGAACCGGTCGCGAAGACGAGACTGTCGGCCTCGTGGGTGGCGCCGCTGCCGAGGGTGACCTTCTTGACGGGGCCGTCGATGTCGAGCTCGACGACGTCGTCGTAGAGGACCTCGGTGCCGAACTTCTCGGCCTGCTCCTGCATCTTGGTCATGAGGTCGGGCCCCATGATGCCCTCGGGGAAGCCGGGGAAGTTCTCGACCTCGGTGGTGTTCATCAGCTCGCCGCCCGCTTCGACCGAGCTCGCGATCAGCAGCGGCTTCAGGTTCGCGCGTGCCGCGTAGATCGCAGCCGTGTAGCCGGCCGGGCCGGATCCGATGATGATGACCTGTCGCACGTCGACATCCCTTTCTGGGGTCTGGAATCCGCGTCGCGGATACCCCGACACGTCCAACCCATGGTAGCCGCGGGGCATTCCCCGGCGGCCGTGAGGGAGAGGTGTCAGCGGCCGAGGATGCGGCGCACCGTGCGAACGGCTGTGCCGAGCTCCGGCGCGCGGAGGAGCGCGAGGAGGATGACGTAGACGGCGAGGGTCGCCAGGCCGATGACGGCGCCGCCGAACAGGGCTCCGAGGTAGCCGCCGGTGACCCAGCCCGCACTGCCGCCGAGAAGGGCGAAGACGAGCCAGCCGACGGCGGCGGCCGGGATGCCGGCGACGATGAAGCGGACGACCGCGCGGACGGCTCCGCCGAGGCCGAGTGGGCCGATCTTGCGTCGCAGCAGGATGACGGCGAGAGCGAGCTGCACGACGTTCGCGAGCGACTGACCGAGGGCGATGCCGACAGCGAGGTGCTCGAGGGGCAGCATCGCGGCGGCGATGAGGGCGGTGACGACGACGAGCACCGCTTGGGCGAGGGTGAAGAAGAACGGGGTGCGGGTGTCCTGGTGGGCGTAGAACGTCCGCTGGAGCACGAACTGGAACGACAGGGGCAGGAGGGCCACCAGGTACGCCGCGAGCACCCAGGCGAACGCCTGGGCGGCATCCGGGGTCTTCGTGAAGACGCGGGAGATCGGAACGATCGCGGCCACGATTGCCGCGAGGGCACCGACCATGAAGATCCCGATGGTGCGGGTCGCCGAATCCAGGTCGGCCCGCAGTGCGTCAGGCCGGTTCGCGGAGACGTGTTCGCTGAGGCGCGTGAAGTATGGCGTGCCGATCGACAGCACGATCACCGAGAAGGGGAGCATGAAGACGAGCCAGGCGTATGACAGGACGGCGATCGACGGACCGCTCGATGACGCCGAGCCGACGATGTTGGTCTGGATGAGCCCCGCGATCTGACCGACGACGACCATGAGGAACGTCCATCCGGCCAATCGTCCTATGTGCCGGAGTCCGATGCCGCGCCACTGGAAGTCCGGCCGAACGCGCAGTCCGGCACGACGCCAGAAGAGCAGCAGGACGAGGGCCTGGAACACGATGCCGAGCGTCGCGGTGCCACCCATGATCGCGACCATCGTCGGGGTCCAGCCCGCGGCATCCTCACGGACGCCGAACATCCAGATGAACACCAGGAAGCCCACGATCGAGACGACGTTGTTGATGATCGGTGACCACGCGAACGGCCCGAAGACCCGACGGGCGTTCAGGATCTCGCCGAGCAGCGCGTACAAGCCGTAGAAGAGCAGCTGGGGGAGACACCAGTAGGCGAATGCCAGCGCCAGCGCCTGCGTCTCGGGCGCGAGTTTGTCGCCGTACGCGACCACGAGCAACGGGGCGGCGATGACCGCCAGCGCCGTCGTCACCGCCAAGGCGATCACCCCGAGGGTCAGCAGCTTGGACACGAAGGCACTGCCGCCGTCGCGGTGCTTGGCCGCCTGGATGATCTGGGGGACGATCACGCCGGCCAGGAGGCCGGAGGAGATGATCGCATAGATGTTGTTGGGCAGCTGCGTGGCGAGCGTGAAGGCGTCCGCCGCGCCGGCGCCCACGGTACCCAGTGCCGCCGCGAGCACGATGTTGCGCACGAGGCCCGTGACCCGGGAGACGAGTGTTCCCGCGGCGACGACCGCTCCTGCCCGGCCGATTCCGCTCACTCGATGCTCTCCTGCTGTTCGGGGATGTCGTTCTGTTCGGAGGCGGTCTCGCTCCGCCGACGCCGCAGCTTCAGAATCGTTCGGATCACGCCGCCCGCGATGAGGACGACGACGATCACGATGATCGCTGTGATCCCGACCGACTCCCACTCCGCGCGCACCGTGAGGCCGATGGCCTCGGGTGCGCCGATCGGCACTGCCGAGGTGCTCCGCAGCTGCAGGCTGAGTGTCGTCTCGCCGCTTCCGACGCGTGCCTCGACCGGCACGTCGACACGCGTGTTCTGCTGCGCGCCCGCTTCGACGACCGTCGCCTTCTGCACGATCAGGCGGGGGTCCCCGGTCTCGGCGAACAGCACGAGGGAGACCGGCCAGGGCAGGTCGTTGCGGACCGTGACGGGAATCGGGGCGCTCGTGGCGAGGAAGTTGATGGTGCCGGGGTTCGCGATGCCGACGGCATCCAGCGTGCTCTCGGTGTTCTCCTCGTGCTGCGCGACGGCAGCTGCCCACGCGGTCGGCTCGGTCAGCCACGCGTCGCCGATCAGCTGCAGGATGGCGGTGCGTTCGCGTGCCGTCAGCTGGGTGGGTTCGACCAGGGCGGTCGCGAAGGTCGCCAGGCGCTCTTCGTCGGCGAGGAAACGCTGCAGGGCCGCGACGCGGTCGGCATCGGCGGGGATGTCGGCGACGGCGACCTGCCCGGGCGCGGCGGCACGCAGATCCTGCAGCGACGTCGGCGCGGCGCCCGCAGCGCCCGTGATCGCGGTGATGGCCGTCCTCACACCGGCGCGCGAGGTCGTCGCGGGACGATCGATCGTTGCGACGAGGGGGCCCTCGCCGCTCAGGGCGACCTGCGCCGTGGCGGCGGCGAGTTCCGCGCTGCGGACCGGCGCGTCGTCGGAGGCGGCCGCAACGCGTGCGAGCTCGGCGGAGACCAGGTCGTCGTACACGAGGAGATCCGCGTCGCCCGTGGCGGCGCGGACGCCGCCGTCACCGCCGGAGACGGTGTCGGACGGGACGAGGGTGAGCGCATCGGCGTCCGCCCCGGCCTGCGCGTCGATGGCCGCGACGACGTCGGGTCCCGCGGTGCCGCCGGCGGGCCAGAAGATGTCGCGGACGGTGTTCGCCGCCGTGCCCACGGCCAGCAGCTGCCGCAGATCGGGTACGCCCTCGGCAGTGGTGGAACCGGCGGCGCTGAAGTTCGCCGGATCGGCGTACGGGGCGAGGGTCGTGGGCTCGAGCGGCGCCATCAGACCGGCGTGCACCTGCGTCGCGAGGTCGGCGTCGCCGAACTGCAGGGCGAAGCGCTCATTGGGCAGAGCCATGAGGCTCGCGAGCCAGCCCGTGGCGGTGGCCGGTGCGCTCGAGCCCAGGACGCGGATCGAGGCGACGATCGCGGGGTCGACCGCGAGCACCGCCGGGGTGCCCGTGACAGCGTTGAGCGTCGCGCTGAGGGCTCCGTTCTCGGCCGTGAGCTCCGTGAGCTCCGTCGCCGTGAGCAGTCCCGAGGTGCGGGCTCCCGCGGTGATCGGGACGATGACGGTGGTCGAGCGCGGCGGGGCGTCGGTACGGGGCACCGTGATGACCGTCCGCGATGAACCACCCGGACCGGACACGGCGACCGGGTAGACCCCGGGGGCGAGGCCGACGAGGTCCTTCTCCGTCGCGGAGATCGACACGTTCGTGGCGCGTTCGTCACCTGCCGCGAGCTCGGCGACATCGGCGCGCGCGACCTCCTCGAAGACCGGAAGCGCCTCTTCCGCGTCGTCGCCGGGGCGGAGCCAGTCGACGACCGCCTGCTGCGACGCCAGGGCTGACCGTGACAGCGAGACCGAGACGGTGCCGGCGGGAAGGGGGCGCGGCGACCCGTTCCGCTGATCCACCGAGATGAGCGCGTCGGTGCCGGTCGCGACGGTTCCGCCGTTGGCCGGCGCGGCGATGAGCGAGGCGATCCCCGGGGTCCCCGGCGTCGGGCTGACGTCCGGCGTCGAGCTGGAGCTCGGCGACGTCTCGGCGAGAGCGGACGCGGGAGACGCCAGCGGTGCCACGACGATCGCTGCGGCCGCGAGCCAGCTCAGCACGCGGGCACCGCGACGGCCGCGACGGGCGCGGGCGGTGGCAGGGGAAATGTCGGTCATGGCGGTTCTCGACCCGCTGCGATACCCGACCGCAGGGTCGCACAGAGTCTAGGGCGGGCCCGCTGTGCGTCATCCGAGGCGGGCCGGGCCATGCGGCTATTCGGTGGCCCGCACGGTTGAATGGGGGAGTGACCCTGCATCCCGACGCCGGCCGCTGCGCGGCGCTCCGTACCGATCTGGATGCCGCGGGCTACCGCGCCGACGCCGTGCGTGCGCTCTGGGGCGGGATGGTCGACACCGCGGTGGGTCACGGCCTCATCGAACCCGCGCGGCGCGTGCTGGCCGGACGCACCGACGCGCTGGCCGTGCTGGCGGGCCTGCTGTTCCTGGGAGGGCCGGCTCCCCGCGCCTCGGTGGACGCCGCGCTTCCCTCGCTCGGCGCTGCGGGCCTCACGGAGCTGGGGCTGGCCCACCTCGACGGCGACCTCGTCGTGCCCGACGCCCTCGTGCGACCGCAGGACATCTCGGATGCCGCAGGCGAGGGCCACTGGTGGATCGCGAGCGACCTCGACGAGGCCGCGGTGGGCGGACCACTGCCCACAGGGCATGTCCTGGGGGTCGGCGGCGCGTCGCTGACGCTCGCGGGGCTGCAGTTGACGTCGCAGGTGGGACGCGTTCTCGACATCGGCACGGGATGCGGCATCCAGGCTCTCCGTGCGCGGCGCGCGGGGGACCGCGTCGTGGCGACGGACGTCTCGGAACGCGCCCTCGCTTTCACGCGCCTGAATGCCCTTCTCAACGACGTCGATGGAATCGAGACACGGTTCGGCAGCCTGTTCGAGCCGGTCGCCGGCGAGCAGTTCGAGCGGGTCGTGTCCAACCCGCCGTTCGTGATCACTCCCCGGGTCCAGGGCGTACCGGCATACGAATACCGCGACGGTGGCATGTCGGGCGACGACCTCGTCGCCGCCTTCGTGCGCGAGGTCGGCTCGGTGCTGGCTCCGGGCGGCGTCGCCCAGCTGCTCGGCAACTGGGAGTACCGCGCCGGCGAGGACGGGCTGGACCGGGTGCGCTCGTGGGTATCGGAGTCGTCCGTCGCCCTCGATGCGTGGGTCGTGGAGCGCGAGCAGCTCGATCCGCTCGCCTACGCCGAGCTGTGGGTCCGCGACGGCGGCACCGCGCCCGGCTCGCCCGCCTACGCGCCGCTCGTGCAGGCGTGGCTCGACGACTTCGCCGCTCGCGGGGTCACCGCGGTCGGATTCGGCTACATCACGCTGCACCGCCCGGCCGTCATCCCGACGCTCGCCCGCTACGAACGCATCGTCGGAAGCATTCCCGGCGGCCTCGGCCCCCACATCGGCGAGTCGCTCGACGCCTGGCAGCGCCTCTCGAGCATGACCGACGCCGACCTGGATGCCGCGGTGCTGCGGGTCGCCCCCGATGTGACCGAGGCACGCCATCACACTCCGGGCGTGGAGGACCCCCAGGTCATCGAGCTGCGTCAGGGCGCGGGATTCGGGCGCGTGCTCGATGTCGATCCGGCCCTCGCCGCGCTCGTCGGGGCCAGTGACGGCGACCTGCCCGTCGGCGTGCTCGTCGCCGCGATCGCCGACCTGCTCGAGGTGGATGCGGCAGCGCTCCGCGCCGACCTGCTGCCGCGCGTGCGCGAGCTGCTGTTCACGGGCTTCCTGCACTTCGCCGGCTGATCCCGGGCTGGGGGAGGGGCGGACGAGCCCGGTAGGCTCGGACGCATGCTGAACATGGCCGAGGGTGTCGCGCGCCTGGGCGCCCTGGCAGCATCTCCGGTCGTCTCAACACTCGCCGGCGCTTTCGAGCGTGCGGGCTTCGAGCTGGCGATCGTCGGCGGTCCCGTACGAGATGCGTTGCTGGGGCGCGCGACCAACGACCTCGACTTCACGACGAACGCCCGACCCGACGACATCCTGCGCATCGTCGAGCCCCTGGCGACCGCGACGTGGGACATCGGCCGCGCCTTCGGCACGATCGGTGCGAAGGTGCGCGGCGAGCAGATCGAGATCACGACCTACCGAGCGGACAGCTACGACGGCGTGACCCGAAAGCCGACCGTCGAGTTCGGTGACACGCTCGAGCAGGATCTCGCGCGCCGGGATTTCACCGTCAACGCCATGGCGCTGCGTGTTCCGGGACCCTCGCTCGTCGACCCGACGGGCGGGGTCGAGGATCTCGTCGCGACGACGCTGCGGACGCCGAGCGATCCCGCCGTGAGCTTCGGCGACGACCCGCTGCGGATGCTGCGTGCCGCCCGCTTCGCTTCTCAGCTCGGCTTCTCGCTCGATCCCGCCACAGAGCAGGCGATGACCGAGCTGCGTGAGACGCTCTCGATCGTGAGCCCCGAGCGGGTGCAGGGCGAGCTGGTGAAGCTGCTGCGCACCGACGACCCCGCACGCGGCATCCGGCTGCTCGTCGACACCGGCCTCATGCAGCTCGTGCTGCCCGAGGTGCCGGCGCTGCGCCTCGAGATCGACGAGCACCATCACCACAAGGACGTCTACGAGCACTCGCTGACGGTGCTGCGCCAGGCGATCGAGCTCGAGCACGAGCGTAACCCCGGCGCGGAGCCCGACGTGGTGCTGCGCCTCGCGGCGCTCCTCCACGACATCGGCAAGCCCGCGACGCGCAAGCTCGAGCCCGGCGGGGGAGTGAGCTTCCACCACCACGACATCAAGGGGTCCCGGATGGCGCGCAAGCGCCTGCAGGCCCTGCGCTTCGACTCCGACACGATCTCGTCGGTGAGTCGCCTCGTCGAACTGCACCTGCGGTTCTTCGGTTACTCGGAAGGCGCCTGGACGGATTCGGCCGTCAGGCGCTACGTCCGAGACGCGGGTGACGAACTCGAGCGACTGCACATCCTCACGCGCGCCGACGTCACGACGCGGAACAAGCGCAAGGCCGCTCGCCTGAAGTCGGCGTACGACGACATCGAGCGACGCATCGACGAGCTGGCGGCCGCGGAAGAGCTCGGCGCCATGCGCCCGGAACTCGACGGCAACCGCATCCAGGCGATCCTCGGCATCGGCCCCGGCCGCGAGGTGGGCGAGGCGTACCGGTTCCTGCTCGACATCCGGCTCGACGAGGGCATGATCGGTGAGGATGCCGCGGAGCGTCGCCTGCGGGAGTGGTGGACCGTGCGCTCCGACGCGTGACGAGTCGACGAGCCCTACCGCGACGAGCCCGTCCGGCTTAGGCTGAGGGCGCTCCTTCACCGCCGATCGGAGTCGCCCGTGTCCTCGTCGTGGTCCGCGCAGTGGGATGTCGCACCCGAGTCGTCCCGTCTGCTGATCGAGCGCGCGCACGACGAGCTGTTGGCCGGAACCGATGCCGAGCGCCGTCTGCAGGACGTGCGGTCGCTCGTCCGCGATTCGTGGCGCCGGTCGATGGCGAACCTCGTCGGTGCCGAGGCGCTGCCCCCGCTCGAGTTCGACGAGCGCGCCCTCGCCGCCTACCGCAGCGCCCACCCGCTCGCCGGTGTCATGGACATGGTCCGTGCGCTGCTCGTCCCGAGCCCGGACTCCGGGGTCGTCGTCGCCGTCGGGGATGCCGCCGGCCGACTGCTCTGGGTCGAGGGCGATACGAGCGTCCGAACCCTGACGGGCGACATGGGCTTCGTCGCGGGGGCCAACTGGTCGGAGTCCGCCGTGGGCACCTCGGCACCGGGGACGGCCCTGCAGCTCGACCGATCGGTGCAGATCCGGGGCGCCGAGCACTTCAACCGTCTCGTGCAGCCCTGGTCCTGCACGGCCGCTCCCGTGCACGACCCGGAGACCCGCCGACTGCTCGGGGTCATCGACGTGACCGGCCGTGCAGAGGCCGCGAGTCCGCAGGCACGGCTGCTCGTCGACGCGACGGCACGTGCGATCGAGAGCGAGGTTCTCGTCGCCCGGCTGCGCTCTCGTGCAGAGCGTCCGCGCGGCTTCACGCGATCCCGGAGTCGCGTGGGTTCGGTGCCGACGGCGTCGACTCTCCGCGTTCTCGGCAGGGACCGTGCGCTCCTCGAGATCGCCGGCGTCGGCGGTGAGCGGGCCGTCGAGGTGTCGTCCCGGCACGCCGACATCCTGCTCATGCTCGCGACGCACCGGCAGGGCCTGTCGGCGGAGCGGCTCGCCGAGCTCGTCTACGGTCCCGACGCCACCGACACCCTCCGCCCTGAGATGGTGCGGCTGCGGCGGGTGCTCGAACGAGCTGCGCCGCATCTCGTACCGCTGTCGCGGCCCTACCGTCTGCCCGCTGACCTCGAGACCGATGCGCAGCAGGTGGCGTCGCTGCTCGACCGTGGTGCGCACCGCGTCGCGCTCGCGGCGTATCCGGGCCCCGTCCTGCCCGACTCGTGCGCTCCCGGAACCGAGGAGGTGCGCAACCGCCTCCGGGCGTCGCTCCGCGAAGCGCTGATGGCCGAAGCATCGGTGGACGTTCTCCTGGCATACCTCGAGACGGACGAGGCCACCGACGACGCGGAGATTCTGCAGCTATGCCTGCGACTGCTGCCGGCGCGGTCGCCGAAGCGGGCGGGCATCGTCGCACGGCTGACCGCGCTCGGCAACCCCGACGAGTGACCGTTCCGTCGCCGCCGAGCCGCTGACAGGATGGCGACGCGATGTTGCACGTGAAACATCGGGAGGAGGCACGCGTGAGAACGACACGGATCTCATGGACCGGCATCGGGTCCGTCGAGACGATCGAGCGATGCACCACGGAATATTCCGATGACGGCATCCGCATCATCGGAGAGGTCGACGGCGGCGACGAGCCGTGTCGGTATGCCGTCAGTCTCGCGCCCGACGGCACCCTCCGCCACGCGACGATCGCATCGGGCGACCGCACGACGCAGATCGAGCATGTCGACGGCGCTTGGACGGTCGACGGTGAGGAGCGACCCGACCTCGCCGGCGCGACCGACGTCGACATCACCGCGACCCCCGCCACCAATGCGCTCCCGATCCGGCGCCTCGGACTCGCCGTCGGGAGCCGCGCCGACATCGAGGTGGCCTGGGTGCAGGTTCCGTCGCTCGAGGTGCGGCTCGGGCGGCAGCGCTACACCCGCGTCGGCCCGCGCGCATACTGCTTCGAGTCTCGCGACCGCGAGTTCCGACGCACGCTCACTGTCGACGCGGACGGATTCGTGCTCAGCTACCCCGGCCTGTTCGAGCGGGTGACGGGTTCGTGAGAGCCGCACAGAGCGAGGAGACGAGGACATGACGATGAGCGACGCGCCCACTGCCGACGACGCCCCCGGCGAGGCGCTCGTCTCACTGGCCGAGGCCTACGGGATCGCGACGGAGTACTGGTCGTTCTCCGGCGAGCAGGTCCACGTGCCCGGCACGACCCTGCGCGCGGTGCTCGCCGCGATGGGCGTCGTGGCGGACGACGACGAGGCCGTCGAGCGCGCCCTCGCCGAGCGCGCGGCGGAACCATGGCGACGACTCGTGGCGGCGTCGACGGTCGTGCGTCAGGGCACCGGGTCGATCGAGCTGCACGTCGCCGACGGCTCCGACGTCGAGGTCGTGCTCGTGCTGGAGGACGGTTCGATCCGTCCCCTGCCGATAGCCGAGCAGCAACCGGTCGCCCGCAGCGTCGACGGCCGGACGCGCTGGCGGGTGCGGGTCGCCGTGCCCGCCGACGTCCCGCTGGGGTGGCACACGGTGCAGGCGCGGCAGTACGGCGGAGCAGATGAGCTCCTCGCGAGCGGCACGCTCATCGTCACGCCACCGCGATTGACACCGCCCCCGGCCGAGTCGGGACGCCGCTCGTGGGGCCTGATGGCTCAGCTCTACTCGGTGCGTTCGCATCGGTCGTGGGGGATGGGGGACTTCGCCGACCTGGCCGACCTCGCCGCTATCGCGGGGGAATCCGGTGCCGACTACCTCCTGATCAACCCGGTGCACGCCGCGGAGGTGACCACACCGATCGAGCCGTCACCGTACCTGCCGTCGTCGCGGCGGTTCCTCGCTCCGCTCTACATCCGCCCCGAGCTCATTCCCGAATCGGCATACCTCTCGAATCGGGCACGGGAACGGTTCATGCAGCTGAACCGGACCGCCAGCTCGACCGACGGAGATCCCGAGCGCATCGACCGCGACCTCGTCTGGACCGCCAAGCGCGAGGCGCTCGGGCTCATCCATGACGTACCCCTCTCGCCGGCGCGACGCGCTCGACACGATGCTTTCGCTCGCTCCCAGGGCGCCGCCCTCGCCGACTTCGCGCTGTGGTGCGCGGTCCGCGAGCACGAGGCGGCGACCGGCGACCGGCTGCCGGAGGGCATCGCGATCGACGATCCCGCGGTGCTGGAGCTGCGTGACAGACTGTCGGACCGCATCGCGTTCCACGTGTGGCTGCAATGGGTCGTCGACGAGCAGCTCTCGGATGCCGCCGCGGCGGCATCAGCATCCGGAATGCGGATCGGGATCATGCACGACCTCGCGGTGGGCGTCTCGACGGCCGGGTCCGACGCATGGTCGCTGCGCGACCTCTACGCCCCGGGCGTCGTCGTGGGCGCACCCCCCGACATGTACAACCAGCAGGGTCAGAACTGGAATCAGCCGCCGTGGCTGCCGCAAGCCCTCGGCGAGCACGCCTACGCGCCCCTGCGCGACATGCTCCGGTCGCTTCTGCGCCATGCGGGCGCCCTGCGCATCGACCACATCCTCGGCTTCTTCCGCCTGTGGTGGATCCCCGAGGGGCTCGGCCCGGGGGAGGGCACCTACGTCCGATACGACCACGAGGCGATGATCGGCGTTCTCGCTCTCGAAGCGCACCGGGCCGGAGCACTCGTCATCGGCGAGGACCTCGGTCTCGTGGAGCCGTGGGTGCGCGACTATCTCGCGGAGCGCGGCATCCTCGGAACGTCGGTCCTGTGGTTCGAGACCGATGACGACGGCGGGCCACTCGCTCCCGAGCGGTACCGCACCGACGTGCTCGCCACCGTCAACACGCATGATCTGCCGCCCACGGCCGGATATCTCGACGGCGAACATGTCGCGCTGCGCGCACGGCTCGGTCTGCTCACGCGGTCGGTCGACGACGAGCTCGCGGATTTCGAGCGCGAGCGCGACCGGATGCTGGCGGAGCTGCGCTCGCGCGGACTGATCTCCGATGGCGCGAGCGAGCAGGAGGTCGTCGAGGCGCTCCACGTCTTCCTCGCCGCATCGCCCTCGCGGCTGCTCGGCGTCTCGCTCGTCGACGCCGTCGGCGAGAAGCGCGTGCAGAATCAGCCGGGAACCGACGACGAGTATCCCAACTGGCAGGTGCCATTGGCGGATGCTGCCGGGCGGGCGGTGATGCTCGACGAGCTCGCGTCGCTTCCGCGATATCGCTCGTTGGTCGACGCCGTGGAGCGGGCGCTGCGCTCCGTCTCGTAGAGGTCGTGCGCCGGGCTTGTCAACCCGGTACGTGCGACACCGGGCATCGCCCGTACGGTCAGGGCGTCGAACGAGAGGAGACGCCATGGTCGACACCGCACCCCTCACGCGGGCGAAGTACCCGCGGTCGCTCATCGCGGGGCCCTACGGGCACCCGTTCCATGCGATCGCGATCATCCTGCCGATCGGCGCCTGGGTGTCGGCATCCGTCTTCGACGTCATCGCCGTCGCGAGTCCGGATGCCGCCGTCTTCGCCCTCGGCGCCCGCATCCTCATCGCGATCGGTCTTCTGGGTGCCGTCGTGGCCGCTGTGCTGGGGCTGATCGACTGGAGCAGCATCCCCAGAGACACCCCCGCGCGGGCCACGGGGCTGACCCACATGATCCTGAACCTCATCGCGATGGCGGTGTTCGCCGGCAGCCTCGCCCTGCGCGTCGACGAAGAGACGGTTCCGACCCTCGCGATGATCGCGAGCTTCGCCGGACTCGCCCTGCTGTCGGTGTCGGGGTGGCTCGGCGGCAAGCTCGCCCACACCTTCGGCGTCCGCGTCGCGACCGAGACGACCCAGGCCGAGGGCCTGGAACCGCTGCCCTGACCGAGGAGAGATGATGACCGACCTGGACACCCGTCCCGACAAGCGGCCTGCGAACCCCCTGGCAGGTCCCTACGGACACCCGTTCCACCCGATCGCCGTCACGATTCCGATCGGGGCGTGGATCGCGAGCTTCGTCTTCGACATCATCGGCCTCATCGTCGCCGACCCCACCCCGTACGCCGTGGGTTCGCGCGTCCTCATCGGGATCGGTCTCGTCGGCAGCCTCGTCGCCATCGTGCTCGGCATCTTCGACTACCTCCGCATCCCCGATCGGACGCGCTCGTCGAGCACCGCCACGATCCACATGGGACTCAACTTCGTGGTGTGCGGTGCGTATCTGTTCCAGCTCTTCCTGCGGACCTCCACCGACGACATCCCCATCGCCGGGGTGATCTTCAGCGCCGTGAGCCTGCTGATCCTCAGCGCGTCGGGATGGCTCGGCGGCAAGCTCGCCTACCGCTACGGCGTGCGCGTGGCTCACGAGTCGAAGCAGGCGGAGGGCTTCGTCACGCGACGCAGCCGGCGCTGAGCGCTGGTGAAACGGGCGGCGACCTTCGGGAGAGAAGGCCGCCGCCCGTTCACGACGGCGTGCGCCGGTGTCAGGCGATGCCGGCCCGGCGTGCGGGTCGGATCGACCACAGGACGCCTCCCGCGACGAGCAGGAGCGCAGCCAGCAACGCGGCGCCGAGCGGCGCCTGAGCGCCGGTGACGGCCAGCTGTCCGGAGGCGGTCACGGTGATCGGCACGCTGCCGATCACCTGACCGTCGGCGCCGAAGACCACGATCGTGTGACTGCCCGTAGCCAGATCGGCAGGGATGCGGACGTCGAACGCGACGCGCCCGTTCGCATCGGCGGTGGGGATGCCGGTGACCCGGATCGGGTCGCTCCGCAGTTCAGCGGCCACCTGTTCGCCGGAGTCGAGTCCGGTCACCGTCACCCGCACGGACTGCCCGCGCTCGACCGTCGTCGCCGAGACCGAGACGACCGGCGCCGTGGTGCCGGGCTCGGTCGGGTTGGGCTCGGTCGGGTTGGGCTCGGTCGGGTTGGGCTCGGTCGTGCCGGGCACCTCGCGGGGGTCGACGCTCGCGAGCGTCGGCGTCACCGTCTGGAACAGTCCGTCCTCACCGATCTCGAGGCGATCGATCGTCGTCTCGCGGTTGGTGCCGTTGCCGCCGGGGATCGCGAACCGGTGGTAGGCGATGTACCACTCGTCCGTTCCCGGGACGTTGACGATCGAGCTGTGGCCGGTGCCGAGGATGCCCTGCGACGGGTCCTTCTGCAAGAGGATGCCGCGGTAGGTCCACGGCCCGTCGATGCTCGTCGACGTCGCGTAGCCGACGCGGTAGTTCTCCGAACCGGTGTCGTCGATCGAGTACGTCAGGTGGTACGTCCCGTCGCGGTAGTTCAGGAAGAGTCCCTCGCGGAAGTCGGGCAATCCGTCGATGGGCCGGATCGTCCCCTCCTCGACGCTCAGCATGTCGTCTGACAGCTCGCCGTAGACGGGTCGTCCGTTGCCCCAGAGGAGGTACGACTTGCCGGTCTCGGGGTCGGTGAACGCGGCCGGATCGATCGCCTGACCGCTGTTGACGGCCTCGGCGTTGGTGATCATCGGCTCCGGCTGCGCGGTGAACGGTCCTTCGGGACTGTCGGCGACGGCGACGCCGATCATCTTGCGGTTCGCGTTCGGCTCATGCCCGCTGAAGTAGAAGTAGCACTTCCCGCCCTTCTCGATGATCGTCGGAGCCCAGGCGTTTCCCGTGGCCCACGGCACGTTCCCGTTCGCGCCGTCGAGCGTCAGGATGGGCTCGGCCGACCGTGTCCAGTCGATCAGGTTCTTCGACGTCCAGACGTAGAACGTGTTGCCGCCCCACCCAGGGGTGCCGTCGGTGGTCGCGTAGATGTAATAGGTGTCAGCGAACACGGCGATGTTCGGATCGGCGTACAGCCCCGGCAGCACCGGGCTCTTCATCTCCACAGCCTCGAGCGTCCAGACGACGTCGGGCTGTCCCGGTGTGGTGAGCGTGACCGTGGCGGGTGTGCTCAGGTCGTGCACGGTGCCCGACGCGGGTGTGGCGGTGGTGCCGGATGCTGTGGTGAACACGGGGCGCAGCTGCGTGAGATCCGTGCCGCGGTTTACCGGGAACATGACCGTGCGGGCGTCGGTGTCGACCAGCGGTGCGACCTTGAGGGCACCGGCATCCTGCAGGCTGACGGCCCCGAGCGCTGAGGTGTTGCCGGAGTTCTGCACGATCTCTTCGGCGCTCAGAGCGCGGTTGTACAGCGCGAACTCGCGCATCTGCCCGCGGAAGAGGTTGTCGGCGTCGTAGACCGACTTGCCCAGGTAGTTCGCGAGCGTGCTGCCGCCGCCGATGTCCCCGGGGCGCACCGTCACGTCGGTCTTCTCGGCGACCGGCTGACCGTCGAGGTACAGCCGTGCCGTGTTCCCGCTCAGCGTGTAGGTGAGGTGCACCCAGCGGTCGCGCGGAAGGGCCGCGCCTGACGTGACGTTCTGCTCGCCGCTCCAGTTGCCGGTGGTCAGTGCCGCGCGGTACTGGTCGCCCGTCGAGAACAGGTAGCCGTTGCCGGCACCGTCGCCGCCGGTGTTGCCGAAGCCGTAGAGGAAGTACGGAGTGCGCTGGGCCGGGTCGATCCGCAGTTCCGCCTCGACCGTGATGTCGTCGACGCCGACGAGGACGTTGTCGGGCAGGTCGACGTAGTCGTCGGTGCCGTCGAAGGCGAGCGCGCCGTCGGCGAACGTCGCTCCGCCGCGCACCTGAGCGTCACGCCCGGCGCCGGAACGGTCGTGCAGCACGGTGCCTGCGGCATCCGTGAAGTCGTAGCGCAGCAGCTCGCCCTTCTCGTTGGCCGCGAGGGGCTGCGGCAGGTCGGCACGCAGCGCCTCGAGCTCGGCGGCGGTCACGGGCATGACCGTGCCGTGGCGCGGGCTCGCCGGAAGGCGGTAGCTCGCCGGCACCTGCCAGTCCGGCGCGTCGAGGTCGTCCGTTCCCAGCGGGATGTAGCCGCGTCCGCCGTACTCGTCGACGAAGAGGTAGTAGTTAGAGCCCGACGTGTCGCCGGGGTTCGCCGCGAAGATGGTGGGACCTTCGACGGCGCCGAGGCCGGCATCGCGACCGATGCAGCTGTCGATCAGCTTCCAGGCGGGGTCGGCGGCGTTCCAGCCGGGAGCGTTGCGATCGTCGACGGCGGTCAGGCTGGACGAGGACTCCTGGATGATGTCGCGGCATCCGGTCGTGCTGGCTTCATCCTTCGTGAACCGGTAGTACGTGCCGTTGTCCTCGAGCACCGTGGAGTCGATGCGCGATGCTCCGAAGTCCTGCCAGACCTTCGGCTCGCTGAACGTCGTGAAGTCGCGCGTGGTCGCGAACATCATGGTCTGGTAGAAGCTGCCCGTGTGGTTCGGGTCGTCCTCGCCGAAGAGCGACGATGCCCAGAACACGACGTACTCGCCGAGTGCCTCGTCGTAGTACGCCTCGGGCGCCCAGGTGTTGCCCGCGTTGTCGGGGGCGACGCGGACGTGGCGCTGCTCGCTCCAGGTGACGAGGTCGTGCGACTCCCACACCTCGAGGTACTTCGAACCCTGCGTCTGCGCTCGGCCCCAGTCGCCGTTCCGCCCGATGGAGAGGTCGGTGGCGATGAGGTAGAACGTGTCGCCCTCGGGCGAGCGGATGAGGAACGGGTCGCGCAGGCCCCGCTCGCCCTCCGTGGAGGTGAGCGTCGGCTGGCCACCGTTGAGCTCGGTCCACGACAGCGCGTCGTTGCCGTTGCTGGCGGCGAAGTAGATGTTCTCGCCCGCCACGGAGTTTCCCGTGAAGTAGGCGAAGGTGTAGCCCTCGAAGGCTCCGATGTTCGCGGCCTTGCGCACCGCGGCCGGGAAGGAGCGGGTGAGCGTCGACGCGCCCTTCGTCACGGATGCCGTCAGCGCGACGGTGGTGTCTTCCCCGGGACGCGTGACGATGCCGTCAGCGGTGATGACACTCGTGTCGGCCGACGACCAGGTCACGTCGAGTCCCCGCGACGTCGTCGGCAGCGTGAGGTTGCCGCGCACGTCGTCGATGTTCGTGACGGTGAGGGCGTCGAGGGCGGCCTGCGCGACCTGATCGTCGGGGGTATCGACGAGCGCGACCTGCCCGGAATGCTGAAGTGGTCCGGCAGCCTGAGCTGCGGCGGGAACGACGAGCGGCGCGGCCACGAGTGCAGCGACGAGCGGGACAGCGAGCGTCCAGGGATGGTGTCGGCGCCAGGGCGCCGGGCGAGTGGATGCGGGCACGGGGGAACCTCTCGTATGCGACGTTGCACGGCCGTCAGCTCTGACGACGCTGAAATGTTAGCGCTCACAATTGCCGCAGCGCCAGTGCGCGGCATCCGGCCCTGCCGACGCCGAGGACGCGCATCTGCAGGGTGTTGACCCCCCAGAACCGTGCGGATGCGCCTCCTCGCCGTTGCCGGACGAGCCGTGCAACGCGTTGCAACGTGGCGCGGCGTAGCGTGCCCGACACCACCGCAGCACCGGCGCTGCGGGGAGTCGAGGAGATGACATGACCATCGTCGAAGAGGGCGTCTCGAGCGTCTACGCCGCTCCCGGTCAGCGTGGAGCCGTCGCAGAGTATCGAGCCCGCTACGGGCACTACATCGGCGGCGAGTTCGTCGAACCCGTCAAGGGGCAGTACTTCGAGAACATCACGCCCGTCACCGGAAAACCGTTCTGCGAGGTGGGTCGCGGCACCGTCGAAGACATCGACCGCGCCGTCGATGTCGCCTGGCAGGCGTTCGCGTCGTGGAAGAAGACCACGCCGGCCGAGCGCGCCGTCATCCTGAACAAGATCGCCGACCGCATGGAGCAGCACCTCGAGAAGATCGCGGTGGCCGAGACATGGGAGAACGGCAAGCCCGTCCGCGAGACGCTCGCCGCCGACATCCCCCTCGCGATCGACCACTTCCGCTACTTCGCGGGGGTTCTGCGCGCCCAGGAGGGCTCGCTCAGCCAGATCGACGAAGACACCGTCGCCTATCACTTCCACGAGCCGCTCGGCGTGGTGGGGCAGATCATCCCGTGGAACTTCCCGATCCTCATGGCGACGTGGAAGCTCGCGCCCGCGCTCGCCGCCGGCAACTGCGTCGTGCTGAAGCCCGCCGAGCAGACGCCCGCGTCGATCCTGTTCCTCTTCGAACTGATCGGCGACCTGCTGCCCGCCGGCGTCGTGAACATCGTCAACGGTTTCGGCATCGAGGCGGGCGCGCCGCTCGCGCAGCACCGCCGCATCCGCAAGGTCGCGTTCACGGGCGAGACGACGACGGGGCGATTGATCATGCAGTACGCCTCGCAGAACCTCATCCCCGTCACGCTCGAACTCGGCGGCAAGAGCGCCAACGTGTTCTTCGAGGATGTCGCGCGCGAGCGCGACGACTACTACGACAAGGCCCTCGAGGGGTTCACGTTCTTCGCGCTCAACCAGGGCGAGGTGTGCACGTGCCCGTCGCGGGCGCTCATCCAGCGGTCGGTGTACGACTCGTTCCTCGGCGACGGCCTCGACCGCGTCGGCAAGATCGTGCAGGGCAACCCGCTCGACCCGGCGACGATGATCGGTGCGCAGGCATCCAATGATCAGCTCGAGAAGATCCTGTCGTACATCGACATCGGCAAGGCCGGGGGAGCGAAGCTGCTCGCCGGCGGCGATCGGGTCGACCTCGGCGGCGAGCTGAGCGGCGGGTACTACGTCGCCCCGACGGTCTTCGAGGGCACGAACGACATGCGCATCTTCCAGGAGGAGATCTTCGGCCCGGTCGTCTCGGTGACGAGCTTCGACGACTTCGACGACGCGATCGGCATCGCGAACGACACCCTCTACGGACTCGGCGCCGGCGTCTGGAGCCGCTCGGGCGACACCGCCTACCGGGCCGGCCGGGCGATCGAGGCGGGGCGCGTGTGGACGAACACCTACCACCAGTACCCCGCGCACGCCGCTTTCGGCGGGTACAAGCAGTCGGGCATCGGTCGCGAGAACCACCTCAAGATGCTCGACCACTACCAGCAGACGAAGAACCTCCTCGTGTCGTACGCCGAAGGCGCGATGGGCTTCTTCTGAGCCGCATCCACTCATCGACATGTCGAACGACACGTACAGCAGGGTCGCGGTGACCGACGCCGCCGCGGCCCTGCTGCGCGACCTCACCGCCCAGCACGGGCCGCTGATGTTCCATCAGTCGGGCGGATGCTGCGACGGCTCCGCCCCCATGTGCTATCCGGTCGGGATGTTCCTGACCGGCCCCGCCGATGTGAAGCTCGGTGAGCTGGATGTCGGCCTCGACGACCCGATCGAGGTGTTCATCTCGCTCGCGCAGTTCGAGTACTGGAAGTACACGCACATCACGATCGACGCGGTGCCGGGTCGCGGTGCCGGTTTCAGCGTGGAAGGGCCGACCGGGATGCGGTTCATCATCCGCTCCCGCATGCTCGACCACGCCGAGCTGGTGGCGTTCGGGCTGGCGCCGGCATCGCCGTCGTCGTAGGGCGGTGATTGCGCCTCAGGCCTGGCCTCGGATCGCGACGTCGAGCTCGGCCATGAGCCGCGAGAGCCGGGAAGACCCGCTTGGAGCCGCCGGGTACCGGCGGAGGATAGCCGGCACCGGCTCGCTGACCACACCAGCCAAAGAGCCGATGTCGGCTGCGCCGGTTCGCAACTCGGAAACTCGTGCGGCGCACGCGGCAGCTCGAAGGATGTGGCCGACCTGGGTTGCCGTCGCGATGGGGTGAAGATACGCGGCGGCATCGCCGCAGGCGAGCGCGGCGAGCTGTGCCGCCTCGCCTTCGACTTCTTTCGCGGCCCGGTGCGCTGCGAAAGCCGAGACCCGTTGCAGGTTCGACCGCGGGCTGCCCGCAATGAACACGTGCGCCGCGTCCAGAGCTTCCTGCGGACGAGAGTCATCAGGCGCGGCTGCTGCAAACTCCGGTAAAACGCGCGTAGCGCACGCAGCTGCGAATCCAACAACCGCTCGCAGCTCGTCCACCGTCAGATCGAAGTCGCCCACCGCCATGCAGCCCATCCTCTCGCTCCTCACGAAGGGCCTCAGAGAATGGATGCCGGCACGGTCTGACGATCAAGATTCTTGTGCGGCGGCGGCAGCGCGTCGACGGGTGTGCCGACAGCTCGACCGCGACAGCCGATCAATCTCGAGTCTGAAGCTCGCCGGAGTTATTGTTCTAAGCAGCTAGTACACTTTGTACGGCATGCCTAGTACACTGAAGCCATGGATTGGCTCATCTTCATCCGGCTCTGGCTCCCCTGGATCCTGGCGGCCCTGCTGGTGAGCGTGCTCGTAGCCGGATCCCGTCGATCTGGACCACACAAGCCCACGGCGGCGTCACGCGTAGATAGCGTCATCGCAGTGGCGGCGTTGGCACTGGTTGCGCTGTGGATGGGCGCGATGGCCGCGCATCGCGGATTGTCGGACGCACTATGGGAAGCACGATTCGGCTATCCGATCATGTGCGGAGTCGTCGCCGTAGTCGTCTTGCTTGTCTCCTACCGAGGCGCCTCACCTGGTGCAACCGTCGACCTCACTCCGAGGCATGTGTGGACCTTCGCCCCACGTAGTGCGTTCATCGGTCTTGGCGCAGCTCTCACGCTGATGGTCGTGCTTGCCCTTACCGCCGGCGGTGTCTCGGAGCCCGATGAGGCGGGCGCGTACCGCGTTTTCAATGTGTCGTTCGGCGAGGCGACGACGCGGGTTGAGATCTACGGTTGGCACTACTCGGTGCCAGCGCTTGCCCTTGCTCTTTTCATGGTCGCCGGACTATATGTCTACATGCGCCGCATCGCTCGACCAGCCTGGGGATCTGACCGAGACGCAGATCAAACCGCTAGATTCGGTCGGGGTCGGAACGCCGTTCTTATCGCCAGCGGCGCCCTGCTGCTACATCTTGGTTTCGTCTTCCAGTCGCTTAGCGCCACTTCATCTGTACGGGTCGAAATTGAGGGGGATACCAACCTCTCGACGGGGACTACGTTCGCTGCGCTGGCCGAAGCTCTCGCGTTCATGGGGCTGGCAGCTACCACAGCCGGGCTAGCTTGCTGGATGTACGTGGCCGTAAGGGGCATGTTAGTTACGAGCCGACCGGCCGCGCAGCCATGAGAATCGGGATCACCTCAGGCGAAGGATCGCCGTCCGAGCAGATTCGAAGTCAGATCCGTGGCCTCATCGTCTCAGGCCAGCTTGCAGCCGGAGAATCACTGCCCACGGTCCGTCAGCTGGCACGCGACCTTGCTGTATCACCAGCCACAGTCGCGAAGGCCTATCGCACTCTAGAGGGAGAGGGGCTCATCGAAACCCGTGTCGGTTCGGGGACTCGTGTCTCTGAAGCCGCACCCGCACCGCCGATCGTGGTAGTCAAAGCAGCTCGTAACCTCATCGCGGCAAGCAAAAGAAGCGATATTTCGTTGGACGACGCAATACGTATTGTTCGCGCTTCATGGTGACATAGACGAGGTTGCGGCGGTGCCCTGAAACGACACCGCCGCAACACAGGGTCGCTAATTCCGGAATGGTGCAATTGCGCCGCCCTGGACGATCTATAGAATTGCCCACGGCTGCGCGACGTACGTCGTCGGGTGGGATGCCGTAGGTGCGTTGAGCTCGCGCCGATCGCAGCTCCTCGCCGGTGGCCGCGCCCGACGACTCGCGCCGCATCGCCGTGCCGGCGAAGGTCACAATGTCCTCGGGGGCTTTGAACGGCCCACGATCAGGGCAGCGCCGCTTGCGAGCCGGCGACGGACTGAGTGGCAAGTCATAGTCCGAGGCCCGCCGACCGGGCAGTTTCGGACATCGATGCGGCGATATCGCCGGAGTCGCTGTTCGTCGATGTGGGCTGGGCGAACTCGTCGACGAACACCACATCGGGTGTCTTTGCCTCTGCGGGTGAGCCTCGCGCTCAGGTAACGACGGCGGTCGACGAGCATCAGGTCACCCACGGTGGCCTGGGTTCGGTCGGAGGTGCCGGCGATCGGCGGGTCGCCGTCGCTGCGACGCACCGATCGGGCCTGCCCGGTGATCATCGACTCGTCCATGCTGGCCGAGCCCTGCACGATGCGCCCATCCGCGGGAACGCGTCCGCCGGGGCGCACCACCACGACATCCCCGCGAGGATCAGTATGATCCGGAACGACTGCCGGAACTGGCCCACATGATCGCCGTGTCCGACGTGATCGTGGCTCATCGTCGCGTGGTCATGTGCCGTGGTGAGCGCATCGCCGTGGTCTCGTCCGCGGCGTGATGGCTGTGTTCGTCGCGCTGTCCTATCGGAACCGCCTGGCCGGATGCGCCCCAGCGTTCGCGTCATTCGGGCCGCGGTCAGTGCGAGCGGGCGTCGCGTGCCCCTCGGGTTACGTAGGACGCGTCGTCGTGGTCCCCGTATACCCCCCCAGGGCTATAGATCTCCGGGCTGTTCCCATCCCCGTGCCAGCGTTCTCTCCCGCGGCGCGAGCCGGCCGCGACCTCAGGCTCGGATCCAGGGTCTGATGGTCCGAATGCTTGACAGGCGAGGGTCGGGGGTGAGAACGTTTACAACGTCCAGCGTTGGAAACGTTTACAACCGCTCGAGGGAGAGCCATGGTCCGCGTCACGATCACGCAGGTCGCCGCCCGCGCCGGCGTCTCCGTCGCGAGTGCGTCGCGAGCGCTGAACGGACTCGTCGCGAGTCCCGAGACCGCGGCGAAGGTCCGGGATGCTGCGCGTGAACTCGGCTACGTCGCCGATGCCACGGCGCAATCGCTGAAGCGGGGCCGCACGTTGCAGCTGGGCTTCGCCGTCGCCGACATCGGCAACCCGGTCTACGTCGAGATGATGGCCGCGGTTGAACAGGTGGTCTCCGCATCCGGATACCGCCTGCTGCTGTCGTCGACCGGCACGTCGTCGTCTTCGGTGGATGTCGTCCGCGACCTCGGTCGCGGCTATGTCGACGGGCTGATCCTGTCGCCCCTGCGCGTCACCGATCAGCTGCTCACCGCACTCGCCGCCGCTCCGATCCCGTTCGTCGTCCTCGGCCGGCTGCCCGCCTCGGCCGACTTCGACACCGTGCGCGCCGACTCTCCGACGGCGATGCGGCTCGTCGTCGACCACCTCGTCGCCCACGGGCGTCGCGACATCGCGTTCATCAACGGCCCGACCGACACCACCCCGGGCGTCATGCGCCGCGACGGTTTCATCGCGGCGGTGGACCGGTACGACGACCTGCGGACGCGGCACGTCGACGCCGCCGACTTCACGATCGCCGCGGGCTACGACGGGGCGCTCCCGCTTCTCGACCGGCCCGACCGGCCGACAGCGGTGGTCGCGGCGAACGACCTGATCGGCGTCGGAGTCCTGCGTGCCGCCGAAGACCTCGGCCTGCGGGTCCCGGCCGATCTCGCCGTCACCGGCCTCGACAACACCGAGCTCGCCGAGGTCGTCCGCCCCGGGCTCACGAGCGTCGACCTCGGCGCCAAGGAGCGCGGTCGCGCCGCTGCCGAGATGCTCCTCGCCCGGATCGCCGACGACACCCGGCCGGCCCGCACCGTCACGGTTCCGCCCGCGCTGGTCGTGCGCGGGTCGACGTCGGCGTCCGTCCCCGCGGCGCTCCAGCGCCCCGAGCCCATCGATGAGGAGAGGGCACACGGATGACCGCGCTCGCAGAGACGAAGACGTCCTCGCGCCCACCCCGCGTCCGGCAGATCGGACCGCGCGCCCGCGCGCAGCGCAAAGAGGCGATCGCCCTCGTCGCCCCCGCGCTCCTGCCGATCATCATCTTCTCGGTCATCCCGCTCGTCAGCGGAGTGCTCCTCGGATTCACGGATGCCACGCTCGCGCGCAACGCCGAGATCTCGTTCATCGGGCTCGACAACTTCATCGAGCTCGCCGGCGACCGTCGGTTCTGGCAGTCGTTCGGCATCGGCATCGTGTGGGCGGGGTCGGTCGCCCTCCTCACCCTGGTGAGCGCGATGGGCCTTGCTCTGCTGCTCAACAGCAACCTGCGGCTGAAGGGCCTGACCCGCGTTCTCGCACTCATCCCCTGGGCGATGCCGCCGGTAGTCATCGCGATCGTCTGGCGGATGATCTACAACCCCAACTCGGGCCCGCTCAACGGCGTGCTCGGCTGGCTCGGCATCCCGGGAGTGAACTGGCTCGGCGACTTCTCGACCGCTCTCCCGGCCGTGATCGTCGTCGGCGTCTGGGCAGGCATCCCGCAGACGACCGTGCTGCTCCTCGCGGGCATGCAGTCGATCGCCCCCGAGCAGCACGAGGCTGCGGCCGTCGATGGCGCGGGAGTCGTCCGCCGGTTCTGGCACGTCACGCTGCCCGCCTTGCGGCCCGTCATCATCGCGGTCACCGCGCTCGACTTCATCTGGCAGTTCAACTCGTTCGGGCTGATCTACGTGCTGACCGAGGGCGGCCCGGGCGGCCGCACGATGATCCCGCCGCTGTTCACCTACCTCGAGGCGTTCCGCAACCGCGAGATCGGGTACGCGTCGGCGATGGGCAACGTCCTCGTCGTCGCGATCCTGGTGATCCTCTCGCTGTACCTGATCAACCAGTTCCGGCAGAACAAGGGGGCCCGCAAGTGACCACCAAGCGCCCCCTGTACGCGACCGTCCTGATGTACCTGGCGCTCGCGGGCTACCTGATCTTCCTGGGCTTTCCGCTGCTGTGGCTGCTGTCGGCGTCGTTCAAGTCGACACGCGAGCTGAACTCGCTCGCGGTGAACCTCATCCCGCAGCAGTGGGACTTCGGCAACTACATCGCCGCGCTCGAGCGGCAGAACCTCATCACCGCGGCCGGCAACTCGGTGCTCGTCTCGATCGTCACGATGATCGTCGCGGTGCTGCTGTCGATGCCGATGGCCTACGCGCTCGCCCGGCTGAAGGGCCGGCTGCGCGCGGCCGGCACGGTGTGGATCCTCGTGAGCCAGGTGTTCCCGACGATCCTCATCATCATCCCGCTGTTCCTCGTGCTGCGGAGCCTGCAGCTGAACGACACCCTCTTCGGCCTCATCCTCGTCTACGTCACCTTCACGATGCCGTTCACGCTCTGGATGCTGCAGGGGTACGTCGCGGCGATCCCACCGGAGCTCGAGGAAGCGGCCGAGATGGACGGCGCCGGCCGGTTCACGATCCTTCGCACCGTGATCCTGCCTCTGCTGATGCCGGGCCTGGTCGCCACGGCTATGTTCACCTTCGTCTCGGCCTGGAACGAGTTCTTCCTCGCGCTCGTACTCATCCAGAGCCCGGAGCTGTACACGCTGCCCATCGCGCTGCGCTCGTTCCTCGGCGCCGAGGGGCAGACCCAGCTGGGGCCGCTGGCCGCCGGCGCCATCCTCGCCACGATCCCGTCGCTCATCATCTTCGGGATCCTGCAGAAGAAGCTCACCGGCGGCATGCTCGCCGGTGCCGTCAAGGGCTGACCTCCCCGTGACGACGAAACCCGAAAACCAGAAAGGCCACACCATGAGAAGAATCCGCGGCATCGGCGCCGTCGCATTCGTGGGCATCGCAGCCGTCGCGCTCGCAGGATGCCAGCAGGGCAGCGCGAACGACAGCGGGGGAGACGGCGACGTCGTCACCCTCCAGTTCCAGTCGCTCTCGGACCAGCCCGCGACTCAGGCAGCCATCAGCGAGATCGTCGACGCCTGGAACGCCGAGCACGACGACGTCCAGGTCAAGATCATCCAGGCCGGCTGGGACGGCACCTACGACAAGCTGATCACCCAGTTCTCGGGCGGCACCGCGCCCGACATCATCCACTTCGAGGCGAGCTCGATCGTGTCGTTCGCGGCCGACGGCTACCTCGCCGACCTGACCGACCTCATCGACCCCGAGCTGAAGTCGGACATCTCCGACGGCATCTGGGAGTCGGTGACCCACGACGGTCAGATCGTCGCGTACCCCTCGACGCTCCAGTCGTACATGGCGTTCGCGAACGCCGACCTGCTGGCCGAGGCCGGGGTCGAGGTACCCACGGGCGACACGATGACCTGGGATCAGCTCCAGGAGATCGCGAAGGCGACGACGACGGCAGACCACTACGGCCTCGGCTGGGGTCTCGGTTCGCCCACCGCGACGATGATGAGCCTGTCGATGGGCTTCGACGGCGGCTACTTCGACGGCGAGGGCGACGACGTGACGATCGAGGTCGGCGACGACGAGCTCGCCGTGCCCGAGCGCATCCACGAGATGGCCTACACCGACCGGTCGATCGACCCGACCTCGCTCACGCAGTCGGGTTCGGACGTGCTCCCGTCGTTCTACGGCGGCAAGGTCGCGTTGACGGTGCAGGGCTCGTTCCAGGCGACCAACATCGCAGCGGACGCTCCCGAGGGCCTCAACTGGGTCGCGCTTCCGCCGCTCGAAGGATCGGCCGGTGCCATCCAGGCCGCGAACCCGCAGACGTACTCGGTGAACATCGACTCGGAGCACGTGGAGGAGTCGGCGGAGTTCCTGAACTTCTTCATGGACGGCGAGAACCTCGCGAAGATCGCCTACGCCGATGCGCTCATCCCCTCGTCGGGTGCCGCGCGCACGCAGGTCGCCGAGCTCGCCGGCGACGACGCTGCCTGGAAGCAGGTGCTGGCGTCGGGCGAGGGCCTGGAAGGTCCGCCGTTCCTGAAGGTGTCGAAGTACACCGAGTGGAAGGACACGATCGCGACGCCGGCGTTCCAGCAGTACCTGGCGAACCAGATCGACCGCGACCAGCTCGCCGCGCAGCTCAGCGACGGCTGGACCGACGTCGCCGGTTGACGATCCGCGGGGGCGGGTCGATCCGATCCGCCCCCGCCTCACACGCTCGAACGAAGAGAGGGACGTAATGGACGTGTTGCACGATCGGGTGGCAGCAGTACTGGCGGGAGCCGCCGTGGGCGATGCGCTCGGCGGTGCGACGGAGGGCTGGACCCCGGAGCAGATCGAGGAGCGGCACGGCGGACGTGTCGAGGGGATCGTCGGTCCCTTCCTGCCCGACTGGCGCACGGCTCGCCCCATCGCGCCGTACCACAAGGGCGACGGACACGTCACAGACGACACCCTCATGACCCACGCGCTCATCGAGGTGTACGCCAAGCAGCGCCGGCACCTCGACGCGTACGACGTCGCGAGCGACCTCGTGCCCCTCATGATGGGCGAGCGCCGCTGGATCCCTGAGCTCGAAGACGAAGCGCTCATCCTGCAGCGCGTGTTCCTCGCCGAGAAGTGGCTCGTCATGAAGCTGCACTACGGCCACGCCGACCCCCGTGAGGCGGGCGTCGGCAACGTCGTCAACTGCGGCGCGACGATGTACATGGCCCCCGTCGGCCTCGTGCACATCGGCGACCCGCGCGGCGCGTATGCCGAGGCCGTCGACATCACCGGCGCGCACCAATGGTCGTACGGTCGCGAGGCCGCTGGCGTGTTCGCGGCCGCCGTCGCCGCATCCGCCACTCCGGGAGCAACGGTCGACGATGTTCGACGGGCGGTGATGGATGTCGCGCACGACGGCACCGCCGCCGCCATCCGCGCCGTGTTCGAGGCCGTCGACGCCTTCCGCGCCGCCGGCGGATCCGACGATCCGCGTGAGCTCGGTCGCATCATCCGCGACGCGGTGCGGCCCTTCGACACCGTGGGCGAGGCCTACCGGTCACCGGCCATGGACGCGCGTCTTCCCTCGCGGACGAAGGCCATCGAGGAGCTCCCCGTCGCGCTCGGCTTCGTCGTCGCCCACGACGGCGACCTGCGTGCCGCCGTGCTGGACGCGGTGAACTACGGCCGCGACGCCGACTCGATCGCCACGATGGCGGGCGCGATCTGCGGTGGGCTCCACGGCAGCGCCGCCGTTCCCGAGGAGTGGGTGCGCGAGGTCGTGACCGCGAGCCGCCTCGACCTCGATGGCGTCGTCACCACGATGGTCGAGGTCGTGCGCGACGTCGCCCGTGCCGATGCCGAGCGGGCTGCCGCGCGTGCAGAGTCGCTGACGTCTTTGCTGTCGGTGGGGGCAGAGGCGTGAGACTGACGTGGGCTCAGCCCGAAGACCTGGTGCCGGCGGAACTCGCGGCGCTGCGCGAGCAGGGGGTGCCCGACGACGAGCTGTCGGCGATCGAACGGCGCTGGGCGGATGCCGGCGGAGCGACGGTCCTCGCTCCCTCCGGAGCCAGCGCGACACCGGCATCCGCCGAACTGCGCGCGGCGGCGCGTCGCGTGCTCGATGAGTTGCAGGCACTGCAGCGCCCGAGCGCTGACGAACCCGATGAGTGGGAAGCGATCGAAGCACTGCTTCCCGCACAACCCGAGCCGAGCGCTGACCGCGGCGCTGCGTTCGACCGCGTACACGGCGCGTGGCTGGGCCGATCGGCGGGGTGCCTGCTCGGCAAGCCGGTCGAGAAGATCCCGCGCGAAGGCATCGAGCAGATCGCGCGTGCCACGGGGAACTGGCCGATCAGCGGCTACTTCACCGCGCGCGGCCTGCCCGCCGATGTCGCGGAGCGCTGGCCCTGGAACCGCCGCTCCGCCCCGACCTCGCTCGTCGAGAACATCGCCGGGATGCCCGAGGACGATGACCTGAACTTCCCGCTCCTCGCCCTCGACCTGCTCGAGCGGCACGGCTCCGCGCTGACGACCGATGATGTCGCCGAGGCCTGGCTCGCGGCCCTGCCGGCGGGGCGGGTGTTCACCGCCGAACGCGCTGCGTACCGCAACATCCTCGACGCCCGGCCGGTGCCCGAGACCGCGACCCACCGCAACCCGTTCCGCGAGTGGATCGGCGCCCTCATCCGCGCCGACGTGCACGGGTGGGCGCACCCCGGCGATGTCCGGGCCGCGGCCCACTCGGCGTGGATCGATGCGCGGCTCAGCCACACCCGCAACGGCCTGTACGGCGCCATGTGGGCGGCCGCTCTCTGCGCGGCATCCCTCGTCGCCGACTCGACGGATGCCGTGCTGGATGCCGCCGACACCGTCGTGCCGCCCGCCTCCCGCCTGGCCGCGGCCGTACGGTTCGGACGCGAGACCGGCCGAGCGCTCGCCACGCGCGAGCTCACGACGGCGGGTGCGCTCGACGCCCTGCACGGCGAGTTCGCCGGGATGCACTGGGTGCACACGCTGAACAACGCCGCGCTCACCGCCTGTGCGCTGCAGGCCCACGATCGCGACTTCGGTGCCGCCGTCGCGCTCGCCGTCGCCGGCGGCTGGGACACCGACTCGGTCGGCGCCACGGTCGGCTCGGTGCTCGGCGGCCTGCTCGGAGCGGACGGCGTCGGGCCTGCCTGGACCGCGCCGCTGAACGACAGCATCGCGACCTCGATGCCCGGCGGACCGCAGCGATCGATCCGCGAGCTCGCCGAGCGGACGGTCGCGCTCGCGGAGGGAACCTCGTGAGCGTCGTCGTCGTCGGCAGCATCAACCAGGACGTCGTCGCCCGCGTCGCCCGCATCCCCGCTCCCGGCGAGACGCTGCTCGCATCGTCGCTCGTCCGGACCGGCGGGGGGAAGGGTGCGAACCAGGCCGTCGCCGCCCGGCGTGCCGGGGGAGCGGAGGTCGCCTTCGTGGGCGCGGTGGGAACGGATGCCGTGGGCGAGGCGCTGCGCACGGCGCTCGAGGCCGACGGCATCGACGTCTCGGGAGTGGTGCAGGTCGACGAGGTGACCGGAACAGCGCTCATCTCGGTCGATGCATCGGGCGAGAACGCCATCGTCGTCGCCGCCGGCGCCAACGCCGCGCGCGATTCCCTGAGCGACGCGCAACGCGCCGTCGTCGCCTCAGCCTCGGTTCTGCTCACGCAGCTCGAGATTCCGGTGGCTCTGGTACGCGACGCCGCAGCGACCCGGGGCGAGGGAGCCTGGCACGTGCTGAACGCTGCGCCGTCCGCACCCTTCGCCGCCCGCCGCGACGAACTGCTCGCGGCCACCGACGTGCTGGTCGTGAACGAGCACGAGGCCCTCGAGGCGGCGGGCGTCGGAGACCTCGACGAGGCCATCGCCGACCTCGCCCGCACGGTGCGCGGACTCGTCGTCACGCTCGGTTCTCGCGGCTGCCTGGTCGTCTGCGGTGACGAGCGCACCGAGGTGCCGGCCCATGTCGTGACGCCGGTCGACACGACGGGCGCCGGCGACACCTTCTGCGGTGTGCTGGCCGCCGCGCTCGCCGCCTCCGGACGCCGCCCCGACGCCGTCGATCTCCGTCTGCTCGCGGATGCCGCGCGCGCCGGTGCTGCGGCATCCGCCCTTGCCGTCACGCGCCCCGGTGCGCAGGACGCGGTGCCCACAGCCGACGAGGTCGCCGCCTTCCGGAAGGAGAACCGACCGTGAGCGGTGGATTCGATCCCCTGGTCCCGCGCGAGATCGACCGCCCGACGCCGGTGCCGCTCGATGCCGACGTGCGCTCGGGCGACGCCGCGGTCGTGCTCGACGACGCGAAGATCTTCGTCGCGCCGACGGATCCGGCCGACCTCGGTGCATGGCGTGCCCAGCTGACGACGTGGCGCGAAGGCGCTCGCGAACGGCACGGCGTGCCGACCCGCTACGAACAGCCCGAGTCCGCGTGGGCGAGCCGGTGCTTCACGGTCGCCCAGGTCTGGCTCTGGGACGAGCTGTTCTTCGACTTCGACGAGCAGCGCTTCACGCCGGAACGCTTCATCGCCGACGCGCAGCGCCGGTTCGGCGGTCTCGACGGGATCGTGCTGTGGCACGCCTACCCCGTCATCGGCATCGACGACCGCAACCAGTGGGACTTCTACGCCGTGCCGGGGCTCGTCGAAGCCGCCGAGGCGCTGCGCGCTGCCGGTGTGGCCGTGTTCGTCGACTACAACCCGTGGGACGTCGGCACGCGGCGCTCGGGAGGCGACGCCGCGGAGCTCGCCGCGACGGTGCGGCGCCTCGGCGCAGACGGCGTCTTCCTCGACACGCTGCGGAAGGCCGACCCCGATCTCGTCGCGGCCCTGGACGCTGCGCGCCCGGGCATCGGCTTGGAGGGCGAGTCGAAGCTCGCGACCGAGCGCATCGCCGACCACACCCTGTCGTGGGCGCAGTGGTTCGCCGACTCGGAGGTGCCCGGCGTGCTGCGCGCCCGGTGGTTCGAGCGCCGACACATGCAGCACCACATCCGCCGGTGGCACCGCGACCACGCAGAAGAGCTGCGCTCGGCATGGCTCAACGGCGTCGGCGTGATGGTGTGGGAGGTCGTCTTCGGCGTCTGGGTCGGGTGGAGCGACCGCGACGCCGCGACCCTTCGACGGATGCTGCCCGTGCAGCGCGGCATGCACCGCTGGCTGGTCGAGGGGGAGTGGACGCCTCTTGCCGTGCACGACGCGCCGGTATTCGGGTCGGCGTTCGAGCTCGACGGGGTGACGCTGCTGTGCCTCGTCAACACGTCGGGCGCCGACGTCGAGTTCGAGCTCGAGTCGGGGGGCCGGTGGGTGCCGCTGCACGAGCCCGGCGATCGGGTGTCGTCGGTGACGGTGCCGGCCGGTGGCGTCGCCGCCGCAGTCCGAATGGCCGGGGATGCCGCGGACACGGCGGACGCCGACGTGCCGCCGGTCGTCGCGGAGGTAAAGGCCGCGCTGCGCGATGAGCCGCCGGTGGCGGACGGGTCGTTCCCGCACCGCCGAGCTCGGCGCCTCACCGCTCCGGCGTGGGCCGGGCCGATGCGCGACACCGGCGTGCGGGATGAGGTCCAGACAGTGACCGTGACGCCCGGAACGCACCTGCTCACGGTGCGGTTCCGTGCGCGCGAGACCGGGATGTACGAGGGCGCACCCTACGTCGACGAGTGGAAGCCGCTGCCGCCCCGCCTGCACGATCAGCGGACGCTCGAACGCATCGTCGAGGTGCGGCATCCCGTGCGCGTCGGGGCGGCCGAGGTGACCGAGGCCGAGTACGCGCGGTTCCTCGACGCGATCGGCGAAGACGCGGAGGCCCGTGACCCCGAGCGTCCGGCGACGCGGGTGACCTTCGCGCGGGCCCGGGAGTACGCCGCATGGGTCGGCGGACGTCTCCCCACCGAGGACGAGTGGCAGCTCGCGGCATCCGATCCGTCGTTCCGGCGGCGCACGCCGGAGGTGTGGAACTGGACCGAGTCGGAGCACTCCGACGGCCGCACCCGCTTCGTCATGCTCAAGGGCGGCAGCGCCCACCGCAGCGAGGGCTCGGACTGGTACTTCGACGGCGGCGTGCAGACGCCGGAGTTCTCGGCCAAGCTTCTCCTGCCGGGACTCGGCCAGGACGCGTCGCCCTCGATCGGATTCCGCGTCTGCTGGGAGGACCGCTCGTGACCCCGCTCGACGGACTGCGCGTCATCGACGCCTCGACCCTCTTCGCCGGCCCGATGGCGGCGATGCACCTCGGCGACATGGGAGCCGAGGTCGTCAAGGTCGAGCATCCGACCAAGCCCGACCCGGCACGTGGTCACGGTCCGAGCAAGGACGGCCAGAACCTGTGGTGGAAGACGCTCGGCCGCAACAAACGGACCGTCGCGATCGACCTGCACACCGCCGACGGGCGCGAGGCGTTCCTGCGCCTGGCCCGCACCGCGGACGTCGTCGTCGAGAACTTCCGCCCCGGAACCCTCGAGCGCTGGGGACTCGGGTACGACGAGCTGTCTGCCGAGAATCCCGGCCTCGTACTCGCCCGCGTCACCGGATTCGGGCAGATCGGGCCGTACCGCAGTCGCCCCGGATTCGGCACGCTCGCCGAGGCGATGAGCGGGTTCGCCGCCGCGACGGGCGAGCCCGACGGGCCGCCGACCCTTCCGCCGTTCGGCCTCGCCGACGGCATCGCTTCACTCGCGACCGCCTACGCGATCATGACCGCGCTGCACGCCCGCGACCGCGACGGCCGCGGGCAGGAGGTGGATGTCGCGATCATCGAGCCGATCCTCGCGATGCTCGGCCCGCAGATCACGCGCTGGGATCAGCTCGCGACCGTGCAGCCCCGCACCGGCAATCGATCGGCGAACAACGCGCCGCGCAATACGTATCGCACGGCCGACGGTTCGTGGGTCGCCGTGTCGACGAGCGCGCAGTCGATCGCCGAACGGGTCGTGACCCTCGTCGGCCGTCCCGACCTCGCCGCCGAGCCGTGGTTCGCCAGCGGGTCGAGCCGGGCCCAGCACGCCGACGAGCTCGACGAGGCCGTCGGCAGCTGGATCGCGCAGCGCACGCGCGACGAGGTGATCGGGGCGTTCGAAGCGGCGCAGGCCGCCGTCGCCCCGGTGTACGACCCCTCCGACATCGTCGCGGACCCGCAGTTCCAGGCGTTGGGCACGGTCCACCGCATCCACGACCCCGATCTCGGCGAGATGGCGATGCAGGGACCGCTGTTCCGGATGTCGCGCGACGAGTCGACGATCGCGTTCACCGGTCGGGCTCACGGCGCCGACACCGCCGAGGTGCTCGCCTCGCTCGGCTACACCGACGACGACATCGCCCGCATGCGTGCCGAGGGATCGGTCGCATGACCCGCCCGATCGTGGTCGCGTTGTATGCGCCCGCCGACCGCCCCGAGCGCTTCGAGAAGGCGCTGGATGCCGGAGCGGATGCCGTCATCGTCGACCTCGAGGACGCCGTGGCACCCTCGCGCAAGGCATCGGCGCGGGCTGCGCTCGCCGACTTCACCGCGGCGTGGGCGTCGCGAGGGGCTGCCGCGCCGGCAGTGCAGGTCAGGGTGAACGCTCGGGGCGCACGGACGCACGACGAGGACGTCGCTGCTGTCGCGGATCTGCCCGCGGTGTTCGGCATCCGCCTTCCGAAGACGCAGTCGGCGGATGACGTCGCGGCGGTCCGAGCCGCCGCACCCGGGCGCGAGATCCATGCCCTGCTCGAGTCGGCGCTCGCGATCGAGCGGGCGTTCGAGATCACGCAGGCCGGGGTCGCGTCGGTCGCGGTGGGCGAGGCCGACCTGCGCGCGGAGATCGGCGTGCCCGCCGGGCGTGAGGGGGAGCCCGGGCTCGCGTGGTCGCGCGCGCGGGTCGTGAACGCCGTGGCGGCGGCCGGTCTGCCGCTGCCGCTCATGGCGGTGTGGGCGGACGTCGCCGACCTCGAGGGCCTGGAGGCGAGCTGCCGGGTCGGTCGTGCGCTCGGCTACGCGGGGCGGACGGCCATCCATCCGCGGCAGATCGAGGTGATCCGGCGGGTCTTCACCCCCGACGCCGACGAGGTGGAGCGCGCGCGGCGCATCGTCGAGCGGGTGCGCACGGCGGCCGCCGACGGCACGGGCGCGTTCGTGCTCGACGACGGCACCTTCATCGACATCGCGATGGTCAAGGCTGCGCAACGCATCCTCGCCGCCGCGCCCTGACCCTCGCTGCATCCGCCGGGCCCCCTGCATCCTTCGCATCCGAGGTCCCGGTTGGGCCGGTTACCGAGCCGGAATTCCCGGCCGAAGTGGGACCTCGGTGGGGGATCAGCGGGTGATCACGCGGTACGGCACTTGATGGTGCACGCCGGCCTGCGTGGTCGCGTCGCTCAGGATGTCGAGGATCGACGCCGCCGCCTGCTCGACACCGTGGTCGACGGTCGAGAACGCGGGGATGTGGAAGCGCCCCTCTTCGATGTCGTCGAAGCCCATGACCTGCACGCGGTCCGGCACGGAGATGCCGTGGGTGCCGAGGGTGTACAGCGCGCCGAGGGCGAGGCTGTCGCTGAAGCAGAACAACGCATCGACATCGGTTCCGCTCGCGAGAAGGCGTGCGACTGCCGTCGATCCTTCGGCGCGGTTGAACTGATCGACCGAGGCGTACAGCGCCGGGTCGTCGGCGATGCCCGCTGCGGCCAGCGCTCGCCGGTACCCCTCGAATCGGAGTCGAGAGGTGGCAGTGGGCCCGGCTTCCTGCACGCCTACCGCGGCGATGCGACGTCGCCCCTGCTCGATGAGCTGCGTGGTGGCTGCTGCCGCCGCCGAGACGTTGTCGATGCCGACGTGATGCACCGAAGGGTTCACGAGCTCTTCGGCCTGCTCTCCGATCAGCACGAGCGGAGGAACGCTCGGCCGGTCGCGCACATCGTCGGCGGTCAGGGCTAGCGGACTCATCACGATCCCGTCGAGCGCGGGGAAGCCCTCGCCGGCCATCATCGCCAGCTCCGCGGCACGGGCGCCGCCCGTCTGCGCGATGAGAACCGTCAATGACCGGGTCTGCGCGGTGGTGACGAACTGCGACGCGAACTCGGCGAAGTAGGGCTCTCGCAGATCGGGGAGGACGAGCGCGATCAGTCCGCTGCGCCCGTTCCGCAGTTGCCGTGCGGCGAGGTTCGGTCGGTACCCCAGCTCGTCGATCGCAGCGAGGATGCGCCGTCGCATCTCGTCGCCGACCCATCCCGTTCCGTTCACGACGTTGGAGACGGACTTCGCGCTCACGCCGACACGAGCGGCGACGTCGGCGAGTGTGACGCGGGTCATGCAGGCTCCTGTCGAGCAGTTCCTAGGGTCGCTGTTGACTCTAGTTCAGCGTGGAACTATCGTGTAGTTCAACGTGGGACGGAAAGCGGTTTCCATCCCGTCTGCGGGCGGGTCAGTGACAACGCCGGCATCGATGCCGGCAGAGGGAGTCAATGCAGTGGAGCAGGATGCCGGTCGAGAGCCCGACACGGTGCGTGCGAGCACGCTCGAACCGGCGCGGCCGCGTCCGCAGCTCGTGCGCGACTCGTTCCTCCTGCTCGACGGGGAGTGGGGGTTCGCTCACGACGATGACGACCGAGGCGTCGCCGAGCGGTGGTTCGACGGCCGTGACCTGGCCGGCAGCATCCTCGTGCCTTTCCCGCCCGAGTCGCCGGCCTCGGGCGTCGGCGAGACGGGGTTCCATCCGATCGTCTGGTACCGCCGGACGCTGACCGACGCCGACCTCGCCGCCGCCGGACACCGGTCGGAGCAGCGTGCGATTGTGCGCTTCGGTGCCGTCGACTATCGGGCCACCGTCTGGGTGGACGGGCAGATGGTCGGCAGCCACGAGGGCGGCCACACCCCCTTCGCCGTCGACATCACCGACGCGCTCGACGGTGACGCTCGCGAGCATGTCATCGTCGTGCGCGCCGAGGACGACCCGCACGACCTCGCGCAGCCTCGAGGGAAGCAGGACTGGGAGGAACAGCCCCACTCGATCTGGTACCACCGCACGACGGGGATCTGGCAGTCGGTGTGGCTCGAGTCCGTCGCGCCGCAGCACATCACCGCGCTCAACTGGACCAACGACCTCACCGACGGCACGGTGACCCTCGAGCTCCGACTGAGCCGGCCCGGTCGCGCGAGCGCGAGCGTCCGCATCGCGCACGAAGGTCGGGAGCTCGCCGCCGCGACCATGCGGACGAGCGGCACGAGGGCGACGTTGACGATCGCCCTGGACGGACAGCGAAACGGTCAGAACTACGAACGCCTGCTCTGGAGCCCAGACCGGCCCACCCTGCTCGACGCCTGGATCGAACTGACGGATGACGGTGGCCGAACGGATGCCGTCGCGAGCTACCTCGGTCTGCGCAGCGTCTCCTGGAGCGACGGCGCGCTGCTGCTCAACGACCGCCCGGTGACGCTGCGGTCGGTTCTCAGTCAGGGGTACTGGCCCGAGTCTCACCTCGCGGCCCCCTCGCCCGACGCACTGCGACGCGAGGCCGAGTTGATCGCCGAGCTCGGCTTCAACTCGGTGCGCGTGCACCAGAAGGTCGAGGACGACCGGTTCCTGTACTGGGCGGACCGGCTCGGACTCCTGGTGTGGGGCGAGATGGCCGCGACGTACACGTTCGACGAGCGAGCCGTGCAGCGGACGACCGCGGAGTGGACGGAAGCCGTGCTCCGCGACCGGGCGCACCCCAGCATCATCACGTGGGTGCCGCTCAACGAGAGCTGGGGCGTGCAGCACATCGCCTCGCGCTCGGATCAGCGGGCTTTCGCCGAAGCGCTGTTCCACCTGACGAAGGCGCTCGACCCCACCAGGCCCGTCATCTCCAACGACGGGTGGGAGCTCGGTACCTCCGACCTGTGGACCCTGCACGACTACGAGGCGGACGGCGGCATCCTCGCCCGCCGCTACGACGTCGACGCGGTCGAGCTGCGCAAGCTCGTCTCGGGCATCGGCCCGGCCGGTCGCCGCGTGCGTCTGCCCGGAACGGCCGACAGCGGACAGCCGGTCATGCTGACCGAGTTCGGCGGGGTGAAGTGGGCGGCTGATGCGAGCCCGGATGATTCCTGGGGCTACTCCGAAGCGCGCGGCGCCGAGGAGTACGGCCGGATGGTCGCGGCGATCCTCCGCGCGGTGCAGTCGGGCACGCGAGGCTTCACCGGCCGACCCGACGGGCTCGCCGGCTGGTGCTGGACGCAGCTCACCGACACCATGCAGGAGCGGAACGGCCTGCTCACCGAAGCCCGGAAACCCAAGCTGCCCGTCGAGACGATCCGCTCACTCGTCCAGGGAACCGACACCGACTGACCTCGGCCGGCTCTCGACCGGCCACCGCCATCGACACCCCGGGCCCATGCCCGCTCAATGAGGAGGAATCATGATCAAGAGACTGCCCGCATCGCTCGCCTTCGTCGGAGCCGCAGCACTTCTGCTCGCCGGCTGCGGCACGGGAAGCGGCTCGAACGCCGCCCCCGAGGAGATCACCTTCGACGACCAGACCGCAGCGAAGATCAGCTTCTCGTGGTGGGGGAACGAAGACCGTGCCGCCCGTTTCGAAGAGGTCGTGGCGCTCTTCAACGAGCAGTACCCGAACGTCGAGGTGGTGCGCAACTTCAACGCCTGGGGCGACTACTGGACTGCGCGCAACACCGAGGCGGCGGGAAAGTCGCTTCCCGACGTGGTGATGATGGATGCCGGCTACCTCGGCGAATACGCCAGCAAGGGTCTGCTCGCCGATCTCTCGCCCTACCGCGACTCACTGCTCCCGCTCGACGGCGTCAACGATCAGGTGCTGGGATCGGGAACCGTCGACGACGAACTCGTCGGCGTCCCGCTGGGCACGAACGCCTGGTCGATGATGTACAACAAGGACATCCTCGACTCGTTCGGCATCGACTATCCGACCGACGACATGACCTGGGACGAGTTCAACGACTTCGTCCTCGAGGTCAACGCGGCGGGAGCGTCATCCGAACCCCGGATCTACGGGGCGGAGGACTACACGGGCGGCCTCCCGAACTTCATCTACCACCTCATGCAGGACGGCAACCCGGTCTTCGAGGAGAACGGTGCGCCCGCGTTCGACGAGAACGATGTGATCGAGTACCTCGACTCTGCCGCCGACCTCCGCGACGACGGCGACTTCTACCCCGTCGAGCGCAGCGTCGCCCTCTCGCCCAGCGGGGGCTTCCTCGCCGGTGAGACGGCGATCTGGTTCAACTTCTCGACGACGGTGCTGCAGGGCATGACGGATGCCGGCACCGAGAACATCGGCATGGTGCAGCCGCCGCTCGAGAAGGGCCAGGACGAGCATGTGCTCGCGCCCAAGCCGAGCATGCTGCTGAGCGTGGCGAAGAACTCCGACCAGCAGCAGGCCGCTGCTGCCTTCGTGAACTTCCTCACCACCTCGCCCGAGGTCGCGACGATCTTCGGTACGTCGCTCGGCACACCGCCGACGGAGGCTGGACGTGATGCGATCGATCAGACCGCAGCCGACACCGTCAACCTCGACTACCTCGCATCCATCGACGATGAGCTGACGGCGAGCTACCCGATCCTCCCCGCGGGCTACGGCACCATCGAGGCCAAGTGGGGAGAGCTGCACGAGCAGCTGAGGTACGGCGACCTGACCACGAAGCAGTTCGCGCAGGAGCTGTTCTCGGAGATCTCGTTGGTGCTCGGCTCCTGACCGCTCCGCACGACCCTGCCGTACGGCCGAGACGCCGGTTCGCAGGAGAAAGGAACAAGCCATGACTGCTGCAGCCGTCGTCCCGGTTCGTGCGGGCTCGACCGTGCGGGCTCGACGCGAGACGCGTGCCGGCTATCTCTTCCTGAGCCCGTGGCTCATCGGGTTCTTCGCCCTGACCGCGGGGCCGATGGTCGCCTCGCTCGTGCTGTCGTTCACCGACTACAACCTGTTCAACGATCCCGAGTTCATCGGCGTGGACAACTACACGCGCATGTTCTCCGACCCGAACTTCCTGCAGGCGGTCAAGGTCACCGGGATCTACGTGCTGGTCGGTACGCCGCTGAAGCTCGTTGCCGCGCTCGGTGTGGCGCTGCTGCTGAACGCACCGCGCCGGGGCCAGGGGTTCTACCGGTCGGCGTTCTACCTGCCCTCGCTGATCGGCGGCAGCGTCTCGATCGCGATCGTGTGGAAGGCGATGTTCATCGACGACGGCATCGTCGCGCAGATCGGCTCGTTCTTCGGCGGGCCACCCGCCTCGGAGGGCGGATGGGTGGGCGACCCGGCGCGCACGCTGCCGCTGCTCATCCTGCTGACGGTGTGGCAGTTCGGCGCGCCGATGGTGATCTTCCTCGCGGGGTTGAAGCAGGTGCCGCCCGAGCTGTACGAGGCGGCCTCCGTCGACGGCGCCGGACCGGTGCGCCGGTTCCTCTCGATCACGATCCCGATGCTGTCGCCCGTGCTCTTCTTCAATCTGCTCCTCGAGACGATCCACGCCTTCCAGGTGTTCAACTCGGCCTACATCATCTCCAACGGCAGCGGTGGGCCGGCCGGGTCGACGCTCTTCTACACGCTCTACCTCTACCTGCGGGGATTCCGAGATTTCCAGATGGGCTACGCCTCGGCGATGGCCTGGGTGCTCGTGATCGCCGTCGGGCTGGTCACGCTCATGCTGTTCCGCACATCGCGGGCGTGGGTTCACTATGCGGGGGACGAACGATGACGAACACGATCACCCAGACCGAGCTCATCACGACCGACTCGTCGTCGCGGCGACGCGGCCGCGAGCACGCGGGAGGGCGGGGCTGGCGCACGCGGGGGAGCGCAGCGGTCTTCCACGTGCTCGCGATCGCCGTGCTCGTCGTCATCCTCTATCCGGCGGCGTGGATGGTGATGTCGTCGTTCAAGCCGGGCAACGAGATCATCGGCTCGGTGAGTCTCGTGCCGGAGAGCTTCTCCCTCGAGAACTACGCGACCGCCTTCGCCGGCATCGGGGGAGTCTCGTTCTGGACGTTCGTCGTGAACTCCCTCATCCTCGCGGTCGCCTCGGTCGTCGGGGTCGTGCTCTCGTGCTCGGTCACGGCGTACGCGTTCGCCCGCATCCGGTTCCGCGGCAGCAAGGTCTTCTTCCTGTGCATGATCGCGACGATGCTCCTGCCGTTCCACGTCGTGATCATTCCGCAGTACATCGTGTTCAATCAGCTCGACATGATCAACACCTACTGGCCGCTGCTGCTGGGGAAGTTCCTCGCGGCCGACGCCTTCTTCGTGTTCCTCATGATCCAGTTCATCCGGGGTCTGCCGCGCGATCTCGACGAGGCCGCGCGCATCGACGGCGCCGGCCATGCGCGCACCTTCACCGCCGTCATCCTGCCCCTCATGCGACCCGCGCTCGTCACGAGCTCGATCTTCGCGTTCATCTGGTCGTGGAACGACTTCTTCGGGCCGCTCCTGTACCTCAAGGATCCGGGCATGTACACGATGCCGCTGGCTCTGCGCCTTTACGTCGACCAGACCTCGACCAGCGACTACGGCGCACAGATGGCTATGGCGATCCTCGCCCTGGTGCCCGTGGTGCTGTTCTTCCTCGCCTTCCAGCGGTACCTGGTGGCGGGCGTCGCGACGGAGGGGCTCAAGGGATGACCTCCGCGCGCAGGACAGACGGATCGCCCGAGAGCCGCGCGGTCTTCGGCGGCTCGGGCGTCGCCGGGTTCGGCGAGATGTTCGTGGTCGGCATCGGGGTGACGCTCCTGTCGCTGCCGCTCGTGACCCTGGCTCCGGCCTTCGGCGCAGGGGTGCAGCACTTCCGCGCACACCTCGACGACGAGCCCGACTCGATCCGACTCTTCGCTCTGCGCGGCCTCCAGGCAGTGCGTTCGGGCTGGTGGTTCGGTGCGGCCTGCGCCGTGGTCATCGCGCTCCTCGCCCTGAACGCGGTCGGGGCGGCACAGGGGGCGCTTCCCGGCGGGACGGTCTTCGCGATCATCAGCGGCGGACTGGCGGTCGTGGTCGCCGTCGCGATGCTGCGAACCGCGGCGCTCTGGACGCCGGGTGCGCGGTGGATCGACCTCTGGCGGGAGGGGCGCGGCATTGTCGTCGACGACCCGATCGGAACATCGCTGGTGCTGGTGGGCCTCGGGGTGAGCGCGACCGTCGTATGGATGCTGCCGCCCCTCATCGTGATCGCGCCCGGGCTCGTCGTCGTGTCGCTCGTCGGTGCCGAACGCCGCCGCGCTGCGACATCATCGAGGAGAGCCGCGTAGGCGCGGCCCCGATCGGAGGAGAGCACGATGCAGTGGGATCTCGACGGCAAGGTCGTCGTCGTCACCGGAGCGGGTCGCGGCATCGGCCGCGCCATCGCCGAGACGTTCATGCGCGAGCGCGCCGTCGTCGTCGCGACGGACATCGCCGAAGATGCGGTGGCCTGGGCCGACGACGCACGCCGCGACGCGGAACTCGACGGTGCCTCGCTGGCGTGCGACGTGCGGTCGTCCGCTTCGGTGCGGCAGGCCGTGGATGCTGCGCTGAGCCGGTTCGGACGCGTCGACGTGCTGGTGAACAACGCCGGCATCCTGGGTGACGGGCTCATCGAGGACGCCGATGCCGAGACCTGGAACCGCGTCTTCGACGTCAACGTCACCGGCACGTTCCGCACCTGCCATGCGGTCATCCCCGCGATGAAGCGGCAGGGCGGGGGCCGCATCGTCAACGCGGCCTCGTTCGCGGCCATCGTCCCCAGTGTCGGCGGTGCGGCCTATGCGGCATCCAAGGCCGCTGTCGTCCAGTTCACCAGAACACTCGCGGGAGAACTGGGCCCCTGGGGGATCACCGCGAACGCGTACGCTCCGGGCATGATCCCCACCGACATGAACGGCTTCGCCGACAAGCCGCACGACGAGCAGCGTCGCCTGCTCGACACGCTCACGCTGCGGCGCTGGGGTGACCCGCGCGAGGTGGCGGACGCCGTCTGCTTCCTCGCGAGCGATGCCTCGCGCTACGTCACGGGCACGCTGCTCGATGTGAGCGGCGGCAAGTTCGCGACCCAGTTCCCCCAGCGCGCGTACGAGATGGCGGCCCGGGCATGACCTCCACCATCGCCTCCCAGCGACGCGTCGCATGGATCACCGGAGCCGGCAGCGGGATGGGCCGCGCCGCCGCGCTGGCCCTGGCCCCCGACCGGCGCCTCGCGCTCAGCGGACGGCGCCACGACGTGCTCGCCCAGACGGCGCGCGAGGTCGCGGATGCGGGCGGCGAGGCGATCGTGCTGCCGTTCGACGCCCGGGACACGGGCGCGGTGAGTGCGGCGCGTGACGAGATCCGTCATCGGTGGGGCCGCATCGACGAGCTCGTCCTCGCCGCCGGCCTCAACTCGCCGCGGCGGACGTGGGAGAACCAGTCGGTCAGCGAGGTCGAACAGGTCATCGACACGAACCTCCACGGCGTCATCCACGTGATCGACGCAGCGCTCCCGGACCTCCGGGCATCCGGTTCGGCCGTCGTCGTCGTGGTGTCGTCGATCGCAGCCTGGCGCTTCTCGCCCGTCGCGGGTGTCGCCTACAGCGCCAGCAAGCGCGCGCTCGCCGCTGTCTGCGAGACCTTGAACGCGCAGGAGGCTGCCGCCGGCATCCGCGCGTGCCACCTGTGCCCGGGCGACGTCGACACGGAGTTCTTGAGCCTCCGGCCCGAAGTGCCGGATGCGGACGCCCGCGAGCGGATGTTGACTCCCGACGACATCGGGCGAACGGTGCGCTTCATCATCGATGCGCCCCCGCACGTGCGTATCGACGAGCTGGTGATCAGCCCGGTCGCGCGGCCCTGAAGGCGCGAGGGTGCACGTCTGCACGGTGTCGGGGGCTCCGGACCGTGCAGGTGCGCGTCCTCGCTGCTGTATGTGGCGCCGGGAACTCGGTTACACACACGAAACACATCAGCAATTTCCGACGCGCTCGCCCGGTATACGCTCTGCTTACTGACACCGATCAGTGTGATTACCGACACCCCAGGAGAGCGATGGACGACGCGAATCTCGGCCCCCGCGTGCGGGAACTGCGCGCCCTGCGCAAGATGTCGACGCGCGAGCTCGCACGACGCGCATCGATCAGCGCCGGCTACGTGAGCCAGATCGAGAACGGCCAGGCCAACACGAGCCTGGACGTCGTCCGCCGGATCGCCGGGGCGTTCAGCATCCCGTGGACCGAGCTCTTCAGCGCTCAGCCCACCCTCGGCACGATGCTCCGCAAGGAGGAGCGCCCCATGCTGGCCGCGGGCAACGACGTGCGGCACTTCCGCATCACGCAGCCCCCGCTCGGCAACGTCGAGGTGCTCGTCTCGGAGTACGAGCCCGGCCACGGTGAGGGAAGCGACAGCTACACGCACGGCGATTCGCAGGAGGTGTGCGTCATCCTCCGCGGCGACTTCCGGTTCCGGCTCGGCGATCAGGAGTTCGAGCTCACCGCCGGCGACAGCATCGACTACCGCACCTCCACGCCGCACAGCATCGTCAACATCGGCGATGCGGTGGGCGAGGCCCTCTGGGTCGTGACGCCACCCTCGGAGAATCCGCCCCGGACGGACTGACCCCGTCCCTCAGCTCCCGGTGCCGTCCTGCTCCCGACGGACGGCACCGGTGTTCGGCCATGCCGAAAACGCCTGCGCGCAGGCATCGCACCACTGTCCCTGAGCTCCACCCACATCGCCGGATCGACCCGATCCGCGAACCACCCGCGCTAGGAGACACCATGAAGTTCACCCGTACCGCTGCGGTCACCGTGACCGCCGCCCTCGCTCTCACCATCGCCGGCTGCGCCGGTGAAGACTCCGGATCCGCCGACGGCACGACCACCGTCGAGTTCGGCATCCCCACGAACATGGGCGCGAACAACTCGCCGATGGCCGTCGCCCAGGCGATGGGGTATTTCGAGGACGAGGGGCTGAAGGTCGACATCGTCGTGACGGGCGATTCCACCTCGATCGTCCAGGGCATCGACTCCGGCTCGCTCGACATCGGGAGCACCCCGCCCGAGCCGATCTGGCAGGCGATGACGAAGGGCAGCCAGCTGCAGCTGGTCTACAACTACATCCGCAAGCAGACCGGATCGCTCGCCGTCCTCGACGACAGCCCCATCACCTCGCTCGGCGACTTCGAGGGTGCCGTCATCGGCCAGAGCAGCCTGGGCACGTCGAACATGCTGCTGTCCGAGGGCATCCTCGCGTCGGTCGACCTCACGCCCGACGTGGACTACAGCCACCTCGCGGTCGGGACGGGTGCCGCAGCGCTGCAGGCGCTCGCGACCGGTCAGGTCGACGCCCTGTCGCTGTGGGACACCGAGTACGCCGCGTTCGAGGCTCAGGGCACCCCGCTGCGCTACTTCACCACCGACGAAGCCGCATCGCTCTTCTCGACGACCTATTTCACGAGCAGCGACTACGCGGCCGACAACGCCGAGACGATCGAGGCCTTCGGCCGGGCGATGGCGAAGGCCACCCTCTTCACCGCGACGAACCCCGAGGCCGCCCTGCGGATCATGTACGAGGAGTACCCCGACACGCTCGTCGCCGGCAACTCGATCGACGACCAGCTGGCGATCGACCTCGTCGCGCTCAACCGCCGCCTCGAGCTGCTCACCGCCGACGACCCGCAGGACACCGCGTCGTGGGGTGCGTACAGCGAGTCGGCTCTCGCCGCGTGGGGCACCTTCGCGCTCGACTCGGGAATCATCGACTCCGAGGTCGACACGGTCGCGGCCGCCCCGAACACCTTCGTCGAGGCGTACAACGACTTCGACGCGGATGCCGTCGTCGCCGAGGCTCAGAACTGGAGCGCCGAATGACCTCCCTCACCTACACCGACGGCGTCCCGGCGATCGACCACCACTCCCACGCCGGCTACGTCCGGCCCGGCGAGGAGCTCGAAGGCATCGATGCGCTCGAACGCGAGAACGCGGCCGGCCATGTCGAGGCCAACCTCCCCGTCGGTGTGTTCGACGAGTTCGTCGCCGCCCGCGGCCGCGGCGACCGCGACGAGCTCGCCCGGCTCGACGCGGCCCACGGCATCGAGAAGCTCTTCGACGAGAGCATCCGGTTCCAGTCGACGAGCGTGCACGGCGTATCGCTCGTCGAGGGCAGTCGCGCGCTCTACGGCGACCTGGGTCACGACGAGATCGTGCGGATGAGCCGCGACCGCAGACGTGCCGACTTCGCGGGTCTGTACGGCGAGGCGCTCGACATCTCGGGCACGGCGGCGGTGCTGACCGACCTGCCGTGGATCGACGCGGACGCCTGGACGCCCGAGCGCTACAAGCCGATCGGCCGCATCGACCCCTACCTCTACCCGTTCGGTCACCCCGCCTTCCGCCGCCGCGGCTCCGACACGCCCCGCTTCCGGCGCGTGTTCGCCACGGTGCTCGAGGGTCTGCTGAAGACCGCCGGCCTCGACGCCCCGCCGGCGACGCTGGGCGAGTACGTCGCGTTCGTGCGGGACTCGATCATCCGCCGTCAGGAGTCGGGCTTCGTCGGCCTCAAGATCGCGTCGGCCTACGTGCGCGCGCTCGACTTCCGGCGACGCCCGCGCGACGAGGCCGAGGCGGCCTATACGACGCTGCGCTCCGATGCGGCGTCGCTCGAGACGCCCGCGTACACCGCTCTCGCCGACTACCTCGTGTTCGCGATCGCCGAGCTCGCGGTGGAGCGCGAGCTGCCGGTGCAGATCCACACCGGTATGGGCCACGCCGAGCCCGGCCTGCTGCTCAGCGGCGCCGATCCGCGCAACCTCGAGCCCCTGCTGTCGGATCCGGCGCTGAACCGGCTGCGCATCATCCTCATCCACGGCGGCTACCCGTACACGTCGCTGCTCCCGGCGCTCAGTCAGGCGCACGGCAACGTCTTCCTCGACTACTCGTGGATGCCGTACCTCCACCACCACGCCCTCGAACGGATGCTGCAGGAGTGGCTCGAGCTGCTCCCTGCGGACCGCGTGATGTTCGGCACCGACACGGGGCAGCCCGAGTTCCACGTCGCCTCGACGGCCCGCGGCCGGCTCGCGCTCGACCGCGCGCTCACTGCCGGGGTCGCCGATCGCCTGTGGACGACATCTCAGGCCGAGTGGCTCGCCGCGCGCGTGCTCAACGAGAACCTCTGCCGCGTCTACGGACTGGAGAAGCCATGAGCCTGATCGAGATCTCCGACCTCTCGAAGACCTATCAGACCCGCACGGGCGACGTCACGGCGCTCTCGCACGTCGACCTCGGGATCGCGGAGGGCGAGTTCGTCTCGGTTCTGGGGCCGAGCGGATGCGGCAAGACGACCCTGCTGCGCATCCTCGCGGGTCTCGAGGGACACACCGCCGGCACGGCCACGATCGCCGATGTGCCGATCGGCGCCCCGCGGGGCGAGGCCGGCATGGTGTTCCAGAAGGCGACCCTGCTGCCGTGGCTGAACATCCTCGACAACGTCCTGCTACCCCTCAGCCTGCGCCGACGGGTGACCGGCGCCGATCGCACCCACGCGCGGACGCTGCTGACGATGGTGGGTCTCGAGGACTTCACCACCAAGCACCCGCACGAGCTGTCAGGCGGGATGCAGCAGCGCGCCGCGATCTGCCGGGCGCTGGTGCACGATCCCGCCGTGCTGCTGATGGACGAGCCCTTCGGGGCGTTGGACGCGATGACTCGCGACGCCCTGAACGTCGAGGTCAACCGCATCTGGCGCGAGACCGGCACCACCGCCGTCCTCATCACGCACAGCATCAGCGAAGCAGTCTTCCTCGCCGAGCGCGTGGTCGTCATGACCCCGCGCCCCGGACGCATCGCCGAGATCATCGACATCCCGTTCGGAAAGACGCGCACCCCCGAGCTCCTCGGCGATCCCGAGTTCGCGGCCCTCACCGCCCACATCCGTCGTCACTTCGAGGTGAACGCATGAGCACTTCCGTCCGGACCCGCCCCGTCACGACCCGGCTCGTCACGCGACGCGTCGTGAACACGCCCGCCAAGCGGGTCATCGCCTCGCTGGCTCTGCTGGGCCTGCTGCTGCTGGGCTGGCAGTTCGTCCCCGGCTGGACGAACACCCCCGTCTACGTCGTGCCGCCGCTCAGCGATGTGCTGAAGGCGCTGTTCGACCCGAACGCGTTCCCGCGTTACCTCGAGAACACGGCATCCACCATGTCGATCGTGCTCACGGGCCTCGGCATCGGAGTCGTCGCGGGCCTCGTGCTCGCGATCGTGCTCGCGCAGTTCCCGACCGTCTACGCCGTGGTGTTTCCCTACATCGTCGCGATCGAGTCGATCCCGAAGGTGGCTGTCGCGCCGCTGTTCATCATCTGGTTCGGGTTCGGGATGCCCTCGAAGGTCGTCGTGGTCGTGCTGCTGGCGTTCTTCCCGATGCTCGTCAACGCGCTGCACGGGTTCCGCGGCGTCGACCGCGACCAAGTCGACCTGTTCCGGGTCAACGGCGCGAAGCCGCTGCAGATCCAGACGCGCCTGATGCTGCCCGCGGCGCTCCCGCAGATCTTCTCCGGGCTCGAGCTCGCCGTCGCCAACTCGATGATCGGCGCGATCGTCGCGGAGTTCGTCGGGGCGCAGAAGGGCCTCGGCGTGCTGATCCTGCAGGCGCAGGGCCGGATGGAGACGGCGGCGGTCTTCGCGCTGCTCATCATCCTCTCGGTGCTCGGCATCGTCCTCAACCTCGTCGTGCGGGTTCTCCGCCGCGTGGTCATCCGCTGGGAAATGACGGCGCGCTGAGCGCGCCCGGAAGGAGAACACGATGACGTTCAGCATCATCGCCACCGACCCGAGCACGGGTGCGGTCGGGGTCTGCCAGGGCACGGGGTCGATCGCGCTCGCCTCGCGATGCCCCCATGTTGCGGGAGGGGTCGCGGTGACGAGCCAGTGGCACTCCGACTGGCGGCTCGGCCAGCGCGCCCTCGACCTCGGGACGACGGGTCTGGCGCCCGAGACGATCATCGCGGCGCTCGCCGAGACCGACGAGTCGTTCCGGTACCGGCAACTCGGCATCGTCCTCGACGACGGCCGCGTCGCGGCCCACACCGGTGACGTCGTGATCGAGTCGCAGTACGCCGGTCACCTCGTCGGCGACGGCTTCGCCGTGCTCGGGAACACCCTCATCGGCCCGCGCGTGCTCGAGGCGATGGCTGCGTCGTACGAGAACGACACCGCCGGGCTCTTCGAGGAGCGTCTCATGCGGGCGCTCGAGGCCGGCCTCGCCGCCGGTGGTGAGGGGCGCCGGCACCTGTCGTCGTCGATCATCACGACGGCACGCGGTCAACGGCGCGCGCACGTCGACCTGCGCGTCGACATCGCTCCCGAGGGGCTCGATGCGATTTCGGAGCTGCGCCGCATCCTCGACGAATACCTGCCCTTCGCCGACTACTACGGCGACCACTGGCTCGACCACCCCGAGACGAGCATGGACGACTGGATCGCCCGCCAGCCCGCCGTCTCGCCCTCTCGCTGACGCCGAGAACGCGCATCTGCACGGTGCGGGCCGCCCCGGACCGTGCAGATGCGCACCCTCGCCGCCGCGAACAGGCGGGGGGTTACTGGAGTCTGGCGGTCGCGTCGCGGGCGGCGGCCAGCACGAGCTGCGCGAGGTCGTGGTGCTGGGTGTCGCCGAGTCGGTCGACGAGGTAGGCGACCGAGAGAGAACCGGCCGGGCTGCCATCACGGTCGAAGATCGGGGCCGCGACGCTGCTCGACATCCGCACGCGCTCGCCCGCGGTATGCGCCCACCCGCGCTCGCGGGTCTCGGCCAGACGGTCTCGGATCATCGTCTCGTCGATGACGGTCGCCTCGGTGTACGCGTGCCGCTCCTGGCTCAGGACGTAGTCGACGTCGACCGGGTCCATGAACGCCAGGATGCTGATGCCGCTCGCTCCCGACCACAGCGGAACATGGTCTCTCATGCGCACGCTGATGCGGATCGGGTTGATGCTCTCCACGAGGCCGATGTAGTGCCGTCCATGTCCGTGGCGGGCCGTCAGCGTCGTGGTCTCGCCGGTCTGATTGGCCAGGTGCGAGATCGCCGGCATCCCCGCGGAGTACAGCCGGCTGCCCGCGGCTGCCGTCTGACCCAGGGCGATCGCCGCCGGGCCGAGGCAGTAGCGGCGAGTGTCGGGCAGATAGTCGACGAGTCCCGATGCGACGAGGGACTGCAGGATGCGGTGAACCACCGCTTTGCTCAGGTCGCACGACCTCGCGATCTGCGAGACACCCAGCGGCGCGGTCGCGTCGGTGAACGACATCAGCACCTCGGCGACCCGGGATGTCGTCGACGGGGCAGTATCGGCCATGGCGCACTCTCCTCGCGTGGATGAGCGTCCGGCACGCTCTGCGCAGAAGCGTACGGCCACGTTTCACTGAACGGAACGCCAGATGCCCGATTCGGGCGAGACGAAACATTCCGGATACACGCGGGCAACTGGCGCCGCATATCCGAGGCATACCGTCGCATACATCCCAGTCAGGGACTAACCCGAACGTTCCGGTCACCGAAACAGCTCCATCAGACGGAACACCACCCTCCAAGGAGTCGAGTTGAAAACCACGAGTCGCTTCACGCTCGCCGTGACCGCTCTCGCCGTCGGCAGCGTCACGCTCGCGGCCTGTGCCGGATCCGCCGTCGGAGCAAGCCAGGCAGCATCCTCGGGCGAGGCACCCGAGGAGATCGTCATCGGAGCCCTCCACCCGCTCAGCGGTTCGAACGCGGTCGACGGCCAGCAGATGAGCAACGCCGCACAGATGGCCGTCGACGCGATCAACGACGCCGGCGGCATCGAATCCCTCGGCGGCGCGAAGCTCGTCCTCGAGGCGGCCGACACCCGCGGCGAGCCGGAGACCGGGCAGAGCGAGGCGACGCGTCTCATCCAGGAGGGCGCCGCGGCGCTCGTCGGTTCGTACCAGAGCGCGACGAGCGCGAACATCGCCTCGGTCGCCGAGCGCAACGGCGTGCCGTTCGTCATGGACGTGTCGGCACTCGACTCGATCCTGGAGCAGGGTTACACCAACTCGTTTCGCATCCAGCCGTCGGCGAGCATGATGGGCGAGCAGAGCGCGACCTATCTGTCCGAGATCGCCGAGGCCGCGGGCACCCCGGTGACCAAGGTCGGCTACCTCTACGAGCAGGGGAACTTCGGCGCCTCGGCTTACGAGGCGTTCGCTGCGAAGGCCCAGGAGTACGGCATCACGGTCGAACCGGCGATCAGCTACGACCCCTCGTCGAGCGACCTGTCGACCCAGGTGCAGCAGGTGGCAGCCGCCGGCGCCGACGTGCTCGCCGTCTCGGGCTACTACAACGACAGCCTCGCGATCGCTCGCGCTGTCAGCTCCATCGCCCCCGATCTCGACGCCGTGTTCGGTGTCGCCAACGGCGGATACGACCAGGTGCAGTTCACCGCCGACGCCCCCAACGGGGGTGAGAACTACTTCGACGCGAACTACCGGTGGGATGCCACCAACGATGAGGCGGTCGCGGTCGCCGAGGCGTTCGAAGCCGAGTTCGGCGAGCCGATGCGGACGAGCGCGATGCTCACCTACGACGCCGTGACGCTCATCGCCGAAGCGATCGACGCCGCCGGGAGCGCCGACCCCGCCGACATCCGTGATGCAATCGCCGCGACGACGTACGAGCCGCACGTCGTCAACGACGGTCCCGTCTCGTTCGATGAGACGGGACAGAACGTCAACGCCTCGGTCGTCACGATGCAGGTGCTCGGCGGCGCAGTCACCCAGGTCTACCCGGCGGCCCTGGCTCAGCAGCCGCTCGTCTACCCGGCCCCCGTCCGCTGACAGCGAGGAGTGAGTCTCATGACGATCCAGGCGTCCCCGCCCACCGCCCCGGCCGGCGAGAAGCCCGTCCGCAACCGCCGCTACAACGGCCCCTCGCCGCGCGCTCTGGTCGTGACCCTCGGGGTGCTCGCCCTCGCGCCCGTGGTGGCCGGGTTCATCTCGGGCAGCCCGACCGTGCTGGCGCAGGCGCTCGTGACGGGACTGCTGACCGGAGGCATCTACAGCCTGGTCGCCATGGGACTCACCCTCGTCTACGGGGTGCTCCACATCATCAACTTCGCCAACGGGGCCATGGTCGCTCTGGCGATGTACCTCACGTACGTGCTGGTGAACCTCACCGGGATGCACCCCTACGCGACGCTGCTGATCACCGTTCCGACGATGTTCCTGCTCGGCGCGGCGACGCAGGCGGGTCTGCTGAACCCGATCATGCGCGCCCCCATCCACACCCAGCTGCTCATCACGATCGGCTTGGCGCTGGCGATCGAGAACATCCTGTTGCTCGTGTTCGGCCCCAACCCGCTCTCGGTCCAGCTGCCCGGCAACACCGGTGTTCCGATCCTCGGCGCGACGGTCGACCTGAGCCGCATCTACGCCTTCGTCGGTGCGCTGGTCCTCGTCGCGGCCCTGTGGCTCATCCTGCAGCGCACCCCGGTCGGCACGGCGGTCCGATCGGTCGCCGCGAACCCCGAGGGCGCCCGCCTGGTGGGCATCGACATCAAGGGGATCTACATCCTCACATTCGCGCTCGGCGCCGCCGCAGCCGGAGCCGCCGGCACGCTGGTTGCTCCCTTCACCACGATCGAACCGACAGCCGGGTCGGTGTTCAACCTGACGGCGTTCGTCGTCGTGGTCCTCGGCGGCATGGGTAACGTCCCCGGTGCGCTCGTCGGCGGGCTGATCGTCGGCCTCACCGAGCAGCTGGGCGGGCTGATCCTGCCCGGCCAGTCACCGCTGCTGGCCGTGTTCGTCGTCTTCCTCATCGTGCTCTTCGCCAAGCCCCGCGGAATCTTCGGGAGGACCGCATGACCGTCGCCACCCCCGCGCGCCCGACGGCGCCCGACTTCACCACGGGTGCTCACCTGCTCGCACCGCGTATCCCTCTGCACCGTCGCACGACCTTCCGTCACTACGTCGCCCTCGGGGTGCTGGCGGTCGTCGGGGTCGCCCTGCCCTTCGTCCTTCCCGCTGCGGAGCTCGCCGTCGCCATGCGCGTGCTGATCTTCGCCCTCATGGGGATCGGCTGGAACATGATGAGCGGCTTCGGCGGAATGTTCAGCTTCGGTCACGCCGCCTACTTCGGCATCGGCTCGTACGTCACGGCCGTGCTGCTCGTCGACTTCGGTGTGAGTCCGTGGATCGGCCTGATCGCCGGGATGGCCCTGGCAGCAGCGGCAGCCGTGGGCATCAGCTTCCTCGCCCTGCGCTACAAGCTGACCGGTGCCTATTACGCGCTGTCGACGTTCGCCTTCGCCGAGATGCTGCGACTGTTCGTCGTCGGCAATGACGCGCTCAACCGCACGGTCGGCTTCACCGTCCCCGTGCTGCGCGGCGACGACTGGGCGATGTTCCAGTTCCCCGTCGGCTCGCCGAACTACTGGTGGATCGGCGTGGGCATGGTCGTGCTGGCACTCGTCGTCGTCATCGAGTTCCTGCGTCGCCGCACGGGTCGTTTCACCCTGGCATCGCGCGACGACGACCTGGCGGCGGCGGCCATCGGCGTCAACGTGCTGCGGTACAAGCTGACCACCGTCGCTCTCTCCGCCGCCATCACGGCCGCGGCGGGCACGCTCTACCTGCAGTACTACATGTTCATCGATCCCGAGCTCGCGTTCGGCGCCCACGTCTCGAACAACGCGATCATCACGGCCGTCGTGGGCGGGGTCGCGACCGTCTGGGGTCCCGTCATCGGAGCCGTCGTCATGGCGCCGCTCTCGGATGCCGTCGCCGCTTTCCTCCGTCACCCTCCCGAGGCGCTGTCGTTCCTCCAGGGCCACGGCGGTCTCGACATCCTCATCTACGCCGTCATCCTCATCGCCTGCGTCCTGCTCCTCCCCAAGGGCGTCTACGGCACCGTCAAGAACTGGGTGGTGAAGAAGAAGTGACCCTTCTCGAGATTCAGGGCATCAACAAGTCGTTCCGCGGCCTGCACGCGCTGCGCGACGTCGACATCTCCGTCGACGAGGGCGAGATCGTCGGGATCATCGGCGCGAACGGCGCCGGCAAGACGACGCTGTTCAACTGCGTGACGGGCGCCTTCCCGCCCGACTCGGGGCGGGTCACGCTCGACGGGCGCGACATCACCGGCGCGAAGATGCACGTGCTCGCACGCTCGGGGCTCGTGCGGACGTTCCAGCTGATGCGGCCCTTCCACACGATGACCACCCTCGAGAACGTCACGATCGCGGTGCAGAGCCGCGGCGTGCGGCCCGAGCGCGCGGCGCGTGACGAGGCGGCGACGCTCCTCGATCGCACCGGCCTGTGGTCATGGGCGGATGCCGAGTCGGGCTCGCTCCCGACGGCGGTCCAGAAGCGTCTCGAGCTCACCCGCGCCCTCGCGATGCGTCCGCGAGTGCTGCTGCTCGACGAGGTGCTGGCTGGTCTGGTGCCGTCCGAGCGCACTCCCGTGCTCGACCTGCTCGACGAGCTGCGGCGCGAGGAGGGCGTGACGATGCTCTTCATCGAGCACATCATGACCGCCGTCCGCCGACTCAGCGACCGCGTCGTGATGATGGACCAGGGAGCCGTCATCGCGCGGGGCTCGGTCGACGACGTTCTGCAAGATCCCCGAGTCATCGAGGCCTACCTCGGTAAGGAGTACGGCGATGCTGCTTGAGATCGACGACCTGCGTGCGGGTTACCACGGACTGGAGATCCTCCACGGGATCTCGCTCTCGGTCGACGCCGGAGAGGTCGTCGCGATCGTCGGGGCGAACGGCGCCGGCAAGTCGACGACGCTGAAGACCATCGCTGGCGAGGTGAAGCAGCAGGGCGGCTCGGTCCGCTTCGACGGCGGCGCCGTCGGCTACGGACGCAGCCACCTGGTCGCGCAGCGCGGCCTGATGCTCGTGCCCGAGCACCGCGCGCTCTTCGGCTCGCTCACCGTCGAGGACAACCTGCGCATGGGCGCTTGGGGCAAGAAGGGGCGCACGGGGTTCTCGGAGGACGAGATCCTCGACCTGTTCCCGATCCTGCGCGAGCGACGCCAGCAGCTCGCCGAGACGATGTCGGGCGGTCAGCAGCAGATGCTCGCCATCGCCCGCGCTCTCATGGGAGCGCCACGTCTGCTCATGCTCGACGAACCCTCGACCGGGCTCTCGCCGAAGCTCACCTGGGACGTCTTCCACGCCGTCAACGCCATCCGCGATCGCGGTGTGGGCGTGCTGATCGTCGAGCAGAACGCCCACCAGGTGCTGCAGCTCGCCGACCGCGCCTACGTTCTCGAATCGGGCAGCGTCGCGCTCGACGGCACCGCCTCGGCGCTCGCCTCGGACGAGCGCGTCCAGGCCGCCTACCTGGGCCACTGAGCATGACGACTCACCGCGAAGCGTCTCGGATTCTCGGCGAGTGGGTCGCGTCGGCGCCGTTCGCAACGGCCTCGGATGATGCGAAGCGTTCGCTCGTCCGCGCCGTCGAGAACCTGCTCGCGGTCACCGTCGGAGCCGCCGCGATGCCCGAGATGCAGCGGCTGCGGCGTGCCTGGACGCCGAGCCCCGGGCCCGCGACCCTCGTCGGATCCCCGCGCCGCGTCGCCGTCGAATCAGCTGTGTGGCTTAACGGAGTGGCCGGGGTCTCGACCGAGCGCGACGAAGGCAACCGGTACAGCAAGGGGCACCCCGCGGCGCAGACCGTGCCGGCCGTGCTCGCGCTCGCGGAGGCGCAGGACATCGCGGGCGAGCGGCTGTGGGACGCCCTCTACGTCGGTTACGAGGTCGCCGCGCGCGTCGGGCGGGCGACGACCTTCCGGCCCGACGTGCACACCCACGGACCCCTCGGCGCCGTCGGTGCGGCGGCGGCGTGCGCGGTGCTCCTGGGTGCGGATGCCGACGGCGTCGCGCGCGCCGTCGGCACCGGCGCCGCGATGGCTCCCGCGACGTCGTGGCAGCCCGTGCTGCGCGGTTCGGCGGCGCGCGATCAGTGGGTCGGCCAGGGGGCCCTGGCCGGACTCGCGGCGGCGCGCTTCTCAGCCGCCGGGCTCGCCGCCGACCCCGACGGGCTCGCCGCCGATCTCGGCGGTCTCGGGACGATCGACCCGGATGCCGTGATCCGCGGCCTCGGTGACGAGAGCCTCGTCACCACCAGCTACCTCAAGCAGCACTCCGCATGCGCCTACACGCACGGTCCCGCCGACGCGGCGCTCCTCGTTCGCGCTCGCATGGTCGCGGCGGGCGTCGACCTCGCCGACATCGTCTCGGTGCGCGTCGAGGGGGTGGCCTCGGCGGCATCCTTGCCCGCCACATCGTGGGGTTCGCGGCACGGCGCGTACTTCTCCGTCCCGTTCGCCGTCGCCAGCGCACTGTGGTTCGGTGACGTGTCGGCCGAGCGGGCCGATGTGCCTCCGCACCCGCAACTGGCGCGCATCGCCGCCGTGGTGGCGGTAACGGATGCCACGGCCGACCTGCGGCCCGATACCGCGACCTCGCGTCCCGCGCGGGTCACCGTGCACCTCGCCGACGGCACCGCCCACACGGCATCCGTCAGGCACCCGCAGGGCGACGCCGTCGATACTCCTTTCTCGGATGCGCGGATCGACGCGCTGCTCACCGAGGCGCTGCGCCCGACGGGCTTGGGCGCCCCCGACATCCATCGCGCCGTCCACGACTTCCACGACCCCGACCCCGGAGCGCTCACTCGCGCTCTCGGCCGACTCGCCCCACCCTCCGAAGGAGACCTCGCATGAACGACACGATCGACTGGAACGTCGAGATCGACACGATCCGAGACCTGCGCGCCCGGCGCACGAAGGTCGGACCGGGAACGTCACCCGCCGTGATCGTCATCGACTTCCAGCGCGCGTTCACCGAGCACGAGAAGATCGGCCCCGGGACGGCGGTGGCGCTCGCGCACACGAACGAGCTGCTCGAGGCGGCGCGGGCCGCGGGCGTTCCCGTCATCTACGCGGTGATGATCCTCGACTCGCTCGACGACCGGATGCTGGCACAGCGGGTGCGCTCGAGCCTGACCGAGCGCTGCGAACGCGGCAACCCGTGGACCGAGATCAGCGCTGCCGTTCCGCCGGCTCCGACCGACCACATCGTCGAGAAGACCGTCGCGTCGGCGTTCTACCGCACCCGCCTCGACGACCTGCTCGCCGAGCTCGGCGTCGACGAGCTGATCTTCACGGGCACCTCCACCAGCGGATGCGTCCGGGCGAGCGTCGTGGATGCCGCCTACCGCAGCTTCCACATCAGCATCGTCGAGGAGTGCTGCGACGACTTCCGCACGGTGTCGGGCGAGGTGTCGCTGTGGGACATGCAGGACCGCTTCGGCGACGTCGTGACCAAGCAGTGGGTCCTCGACCGATTCGAGGCGATGCAGGGTGCCGATGCCGAGGCGCTGGCCGAGGCCACCGCGGAGCTCGCATGACGATCCGCAACAACGAGCGCCTCTGGTACGCCCCGATGGCGACCCGGCCACGCGTGGAGTGGCCGGGCGGCAAGCTGCTCGCGTTCTGGCACGCGCCGAACGTCGAGCACTACGACTGGATCGCGCCCGGGGGCGGCTCACCGCAGGGCCGGATCGCCTTCCCCGACGCGCAGCACTACATGCACCGCGACAGCGGCAACCGTGTCGGCCTGTGGCGGATGCTGCGCATCGTCGATGAGTTCGAGATGCCGTCGACCGTGTCGCTCAGCCTGTCGCTGCTCGAGGAGCAGCCCGAGGTTCGCGACGCCATGTTCGAGCGGGGGTGGGAGATCATGAGCCACGGCATCTCGAACCTGCGGCCGATCTACGACATGCCCTACGACGAAGAGGACGCGTTCTACGCGCTCTCGCAACGGCTGAGCGAGACCTATTACGGCGGCCGGCGCATCAAGGGGATGCTGGGCCCGAAGATCTCGGGAACCGACAACACCGTCGACCTCATGGCCGCGCACGGCATGCAGTACTTCGCCGACTTCATCCACGACGAGCAGCCCCGCCCGCTGCGAACGGTCGGTGACGCCCCGATCGTGTCGATGCCGTACAGCTTCATGCTCAACGACGTCCCCATGGTGCACGTGCGGAGCCTCTCCGCATCCGACTTCATCGCCCTGGCGAAAGCGCAGATCGACCGCTCGCTGGCCGACAGCGAACGCGACGGGCAGGGGCGGGTGGTCTGCCTCGCGACGCACCCCTTCCTCGCCGGGCAGCCGTGGTTCGCCGGGGCTCTCCGAGAGCTGTTCGCGCACGTTCGCGCCGACGAGCGCATCTGGGCCACGACGGCCGGCGCGATCAGCGACCACTACCTCGCCCACCACTACGACGCGCAGGTCGACTTCGCTCGCACGCTCGCCGACGAACACGCGGCTCTTCTGACGGAGGTCGGCGCATGAGCCTCATCTCCCACCCCGCAGACGCGACCGTGTTCGCCCCCGACCTGCCGCGCGCCTACGACGCGCACCGTCCGGCGTGGACGCTGCCGGGCGCGAAGAAGCTCGTGGTCTCGGTGCTGCTGCACGCTCCCTCGTACCAGGACGACCTTCCCGCGGGAGCGTTCTCGCCGACGTCGATGCAGGGCGGTGTGGGCCGCGACACCTCCGAGCCCCGGCACGGACAGGTCGCCCGACTGTCGCAGTGGGACTTCGGCCTGACGACCGGCATCTGGCGGCTGCTCGACATCGCCGACCGTGCGGGCGTTCCCGTCGCCGTCGCGCTCGACGAGTTCGGTGCCCGTACTGTGCCGGGGCTCGCCCGCGGCGTCGCGGCACGTGCCGACGAGATCGTCGTGCGAGGTGCCGGCGCGAACGTCATCCTGTCTCCTGAGATGGATGCCGCCACCGAGCGCTCGTACATCGAGAGCGCACGCGACACCGTCCAGCGTCTGACCGGGCGCGAGGCCACCGGATGGTTCGGCCCCGAACGCGCCGGCACCTCGCGGACCACCGCCCTGCTGCGCGAGGCGGGGTTCGGCTGGTTCGGGGACTGGCCGATCGACGAGCGCCCCGTGACGCTGGTCGGCGCCTCAGACGGCCTTGTCGCCGTGCCGCATCCGCTGGAGACGGAGGACATGTTCGAGCTCTACGCCCGGGGGATCGTCGCCGACGACTACGAGGAGCTGCTCACCGCGACGGTCGACCAGCTGATCGCCGACGCGGACATCGTCGGCGCCCGCCACCTCGGACTCAGCCTGTTCGGCTGGGTCTCGGGTCAGGCGTGCTTCGCCGACGTCGTCGAGCGCACCTTCCGGATGCTCGCCGCCCACCCCGATGTGCTCCTCGCGACACCGGGCGGGGTGGCGGAGCTCGCCGAGTGACGCCGGAACCCGCGGCTGCGGGCGGCCCGGACGGCCGCCGTTCGCTGCCGCTGCGGCTGCCGTGGTCGCTCGGCAGCGGCACGATCCTCCTCGGGCTGAACTCGTCGATCATCGCGGTCGCGCTCGTTCCGATGGTGGCGTCGTTCGGGGGAGACGCGGCCGTCGCCACGAGCGCGACCGCATGGATCATCAGCGCGCTCTACATCGCTGCTGCGGTCGGGTCGCCCACGGCAGGACGCCTCGCCGACCTGTACGGACCGCGACGCGTCTACCTCCTGGGCCTGGCGCTCATCCTGGTGGCCTCGGTCGCCGGTCCGTTCATCGCCGACAGCGGCTGGATGATCGTCGACCGGGTCGTGCTCGGGCTGGGAGCCGCCGCGCAGTTCCCCGCGGCGATGGCGATCATCCGCCGCCAGGCCGACCTCGCGCGCGCCACGCCCACCGGCGCGATCGGCATCATCGCGCTGTGCGGGCAGACGACGGCAGCTCTCGGCCCGACCGTCGGCGGTCTCGTGGTGGTGGCGTGGGGGTGGCCGGGCATTTTCTGGGTCAACATCCCGATGGTGATCCTCTGCGCGACGCTCGTGCTGGCCTTCGTCCCCGCCGACGCCCGCGGCCCTCGGGCGAGCGCAGCGCAGACCTGGCGGGCGCTCGACCCCGCCGGCATGGTCCTCATGATCGGCACGCTGGTCGCGCTCATGGTGGCGCTGCTCAGCATCGACTCGGCGCCGACGGTCGCGGTGGTCTCGGCGGCGGTGACGGTCCCGTTGGCCTCCGGGTTCGTCTGGCGTGAACTGCGGGCGGAGCGGCCCTTCGTCGACGTGCGCCTGCTGGGCCGGTACCCGCAGTTCGGCCTCACCTGCCTGCGGGCGATCGCGACGTTCATCTCGTTCTACGTCATCTTCTACGGACTCCCGCAGTGGATGCAGGCGACCCGCGACCTCGGACCGGCCGTGACGGGACTGCTCATGCTGCCGGTGTTCGGGGTCGGGGCCCTCTCGACCGTCGTCGCCACGCGCCTCGGGCGCACCTGGCACCCGCGTGCCCTGCTCGCCGTCGGCACCTCGGCGATGGTCCTGGCCGGCACGCTCCTCGCACTCACCGGTGCGGCCGACATGCCGCTCTGGGTGCTCGCGATCGTCTGCGCCCTGCTCGGCGTGCCCAACGGCTTCAACAACCTGGGCAACCAGCTCCTGCTCCATCACGCGGTGCCCGCCGGGGCTGCCGGTGCCTCCACCGGGATCTACCGCACCGCGCAGTATGTCGGCGCCGCGCTCGCCGCCGTCGTCGTGGCGCACCTGCTCGACGCGGGCGCCGTCGCCGGCGGCATCCGCGACGTCGGGCTGACGATCGCCGGGCTGGGGCTCGCCCTGCTGCTCGCGACCGTCGTCGCCGTCATCCGTCTCCGCCGAAAGGAAGCAGGAGCATGACCCTGACCTCCCCGCCCCCCGCTGCGAACGGTGCTGCCGACGAGGCGGACGGCCCGGCCCTGCTGCGACCGTTGCGACTGCGCGACGTGACTCTGCGCAATCGCATCGGGGTCTCGCCGATGTGCATGTACGCGGCGCCGCTTCCCGACGGCGTCGTCGACGACTGGCACGTCGTCCACTACGGCCAGTTCGCTCTCGGGGGCGCGGGACTCATCATCACCGAGGCGACGGCGGTGTCGCCGTCGGGCCGGGTGACCCCCGACGACGCCGGCATGTGGGACGACCGGCACGTCGCCGCCTGGCGACGGGTCACCGATGCCGTGCACCGCACCGGCGGCCGCATCGCGGTACAGCTCGCGCACGCCGGACGCAAGGGCAGCAAGTACGCCGGGTTGCCGGGCGACCCGCCGGAGCACCGTGGATCGGTTCCCGAGAGCGCCGGCGGATGGCGCACGCTCGGCGCATCGGGCGAGCCTTTCGGGCGCTTCGCAGAACCCGCGCGCCTCGATGCCGACCAGGTGGACGCCGTCGTCGCGGAGTTCGCCGCAGCCGCGCGTCGCTCGGTCCGTCAACGACGCCCTCTACGGCCGCATCGTGGAGCTCTACCCCGACCCCACCCAGGACGACGTCGACCGGTACGGGCGACTCCTGCGACACGTTCTCGTCGACGGCCGCAGCATCGCAGAGAGCGCCCTTGCCGCGGGCATGGGGTACGAGTACACCTACGACGCACCCTACGCGGGCCAGGACGTCCACAAAGCGGCTCAGGAGGCGGCTGCAGCTGCAGGGGCGGGCCTGTGGTCCGCGTGCGAGTGAGCGAATCAGGTCACAGCGACGGGGGAGTGGCCACTGGGGTCACCGCCGACGCCCACACCCAGGCGCGGTGCTCGACCTCGCCGACGAGGAACCGGACCGCCACGGCATCCGCCGTCCACCGGCATGCCTGCCCATCGACCCACACCGGAGTCGCGCCGAACCGCACCCACGCACGCACGGGCTTGGGCTTCGGGTCGATCGTGACCGGCTCGGTATCCAAGCCGATCTCCTCGCGGGATAGGGACTGGAGGGGGCCGGCGTCTCGCGCGATGCGCTCGAGGATCGTCGCATCCATCCGGCGATCGACCGCCGCGGCGTAGCGCCTGTTCGTTCCCATCCCGACTCCCTGCACACAGGGTAGCCCGATGCGAACATATGTTCGATACGCGCAATGCGCGACCCGGCAGGACGCGCCGCCGCCGGCTGCGTCAGTTCGCGGCGTTGTACGCGTCCAGGACGGCCTGGGGGACGCGGCCCCGCGTGTTGATCTCGTAGCCGTGCTCAGCGGCCCAGCTGCGGATCGCGGAGAGGTCGCTGGCACCGCGGCTGCGCCGCGCCCCGCTGCGGGCCGCTCGTCCGCCCGCGGCCTTCCGGCCGGCGGCGATGTACGGCTGCAGAAGCTGTTCGAGCTTCTCCCGGTTGCCCTCGGAGAGGTCAATCTCGAAGTTCTGCCCCTGATAGGCGAACGTGACCGTTTCGGCGTCCTCGGTGCCGTCAAGGTCATCGGTGATGTAAACGATGCTGCGCTGTGCCACGCGCCCGACGCTATCGCAGTGATATCGGCGACAACACCGCACAACAGGCCGTTTGCGCTCATCTGAGTGGACGATCCGCGTTCCGCGGATCGCGGTGCCCGCACCCCTGCGGGGCGCTCGTTTTTTCGCCTGGAAGCCTGCGGCATCGTACGGCTCCGACGGGGGAGTGCAAGCAGCTGCGCTGCCGGCTCCTCCGAGACTTTCGGCACGCGGTCGCTGCGCTCCCTTATCTCGCGCCGAAACTCTCTCCTCCACCGCCCCTGCGGGGTTGCATTCCCCCCCCTCTCCGCCTGCTCGGCACTTCGTGCCTTCCAGGCGAAAACGAGAGGGAGAGAGGGACATGCAAACACCAGCCGACCGGTTCTTCGCACGTAAGCGCACGCCGTACCGGATCGAACGACTCATGGGGGAGCGGGTCGTGAACGCGCAGCTCGAGCTGATCGCGTTCTACGCCCGCGGGTTCGACAAGCGATACAACGCCGCCAAGCGCGAGCGCAACGCACCGATCCGGGCACGGTACCCGCAGTTCACCCGCCGCCCCGACACAGAGGTCGTCCGCGTACTCATCGCGGCCGAGCTCCCGCCCCGGCACACCGGCCCGAAGGTGACCCCCCACCGACGCGCGGAGAACAGGCGGACCGCCGACGCGTTCTTCGCAGGCACCAGGCAGAGACGCGCACAGGCCTGGGCGAACATCACCGCATGGATCGAACGTGAGCGCCACGGGTACGCCCGCCACATCACCGTGCAGGCCCACGACGCCCCGCTCGATCCGGTCACCGCCGAAGAACTCGCCGCTCTCGCGCCACGGTCGAACAAGCCCCGACGCATCAAGCGCGGACAGATCGTCGTCGTCGGCATGACCGAGGAACAAGCCCTCGCGATCGCCAACGCCGCCGCGGCGGCCCGCGAAACCACCTGAGGGCGCAGTGAGGGGGCCCTGCCCCCTCACACACCCCCGAAGGGGCCCATCTCTCCACAGACCGACGGACACCGAACCTGAACAGCCAGGGGGGCCGCGACGATTAAGGCATGTCACACACCGAACCTCTCGCGGTCGTCGAGGAACGCGACCACCACAACGCGCCGACGCGGACCCGCGTCGTCGACGTCGACCCATCCCAAATCACCGAGGTCGCCGGCCTGATCATCGACAACCGCCACCTGGTGCTCGTCGAACCTTGCCGGCCCGTCTGCCACGCCACCCTCATCCTCACCCTCGACACCGGCGCGACCATCGACGACTCAGCAGGCGACCACCCCGACCCCGACCAGGCGGCGTCCGAGATCAACCGGCTATCCCAATGGCTCACCGGCGAACTGATCGAACGCGAACCGGCCGATACGTCAGGCTCGGGCGTCATCTGAACGGTTGAAACGACGGCCAGAATCTCGGCAGCGGCGGCGCCGTTTGAACGGACGCCGACGAAGCGGCGCAGAGTCCCTTGGCGCGACGCGCGCGGAAGAGGACGGCCCGCTCACGCGGCCCGGCAGCGATCGCACCCCTCTGGGATGCTCCTTTTTTGCCGTGAAGCCTTCGGCAGCATACGGTCGGCCAACCTCCGTTCAAGCGGCTGCGCCGCCGGCTCCTCCGAGACTTTCGGCACGCGGTCGCTGCGCTCCCTCACATCGCGCCGAAACTCTCTCCCCCTCCGCCCTCCGGGTTGCACTCCGGCCGCCCTCCCTAGCGGCGGTAAACCGCCTTCACGGCAAAAAACGAGAGGGAGAACGAACCGATACTGTGACTCCCAAATCAGCACCGACACGAAGAGGAAACGAAATGTACCCCCACGCCATCAAGCTGACCGACGCCCAGGCCGATGTTCTCGCCGTCGAGCTGCGCGCGTCCGGGAACGGGGACAAGACGGGAGCTCAGCCCGACGAGTTCATCGGCGGCGCCTCGCGTGAGACCTGCCACCGGGTCGCCGACAACATCGAACGCGACCACGAGCTCCGACTCACCGACCAGCTCGAGCACGAAGAGATCGCCACGCTGTTCTGGGCACGCGACTGGAACAACCGGCCCGCCTCCGAAACCCTCCGGCCGATCCGCAACCAGGTGATCATGCCCGCGTGAGGTCGAACCGTGGGGGAGGCTGTCGGGCAGGTCTGGCCTGTTGTTGGGGGGCCTTCCCGCTCACGTGATGTCAGAGCCCGGCCGGCACGGGCGTGCGGGGGACGTGGGGCTGCGCTGACCGGATCACGCCCTTACGAACTCCGTGATCTCGATGTTGGCGAATAGCACGTCATATCCGCCGTTCCCGCCACCGAGAAAATATGGATACAGATCGCCGGTTACGAGGAGGCCGTTACTTTCGATGGCCTCGTCGTAGGTAACTTCGAGAGGGCGGTACTCGCTGATCATGTTCACTCGACCGAGCGTGTCGTCGGGGCCCAGCTTGGCGAAGCCTTGCAAATAGTTCGGTACGGGCTGAAGGAGGTCGGGTGGTGTCATCGACACGATGTACGACCGTTCGATGACCATCTCCACCGGGGCCCCGGTGGAGATCAGGCGGCCACGCAATATCCACTTGTCCATAGCCTAAATCTAGCGACGCTGAGGACGTTAGTGAGTGGGTCTAGGCTGCGCGGCCTTCGCTGGGCGGTAGCTCACTCCGCTGTCAGATCCATTAGGTTCGCCGCCGCCTCCAAAGTTGGCACCCACGTCAGGTACACCTCGTCGGTGTCGTAGACATCGAATCCGCCCCGCTTGCCCGCTGCGAGGTACCCAATCGTCTTGTAGTTGCTGGCCCACTTCACGAGATAGACGTATCGGCCACCGATCATCCGGCTGGTCATGACGCGACCGAACCGCTGGTTGGCGCCGCTGATGCGCGCCCGTGCAGGCTGCGCCTGCCCGCCGACCGTTCGGGGAGTGTCAGCGGTCGGCCCTGTGTCCGCGGGGGTGGGCGAGGGCTTCTTTCGCGCGGCTAGCAACTCCAGCAAGGCGCCACCGACGAGGCTGACGGCAAGCACGCCGAGCACCAACCAGTACCAGGCGTTCGGTAGCCAGGGGTGGGGGTGTTCGGCGTCGAGGAGCGTGACGCCGACAGAGGTGACATACAGAGCGGCGGCAACGCCCGCGAGCCCGAACAGGGCTCTGCTTGCGAGGTGCATCAGGTGTGCACCGCACACCGGTCAAGGTTCGAGGAGATGGCTTCCACGAGACGAGTTTCCCAGCTCGCCACCTTCGCGATAACGATCGTTCTGGAACACGCCGCAACCGAGGCAACGGACACTGCCGATGCCAGGTCATCCCCACCGCTAGCCTGAAGTGACCAACAAGGGGGTACACGGTGGGGGACGAAGAAGTAGAGCCCGTCGAGATACGGCAAGTGTCTGAACGACGATTCAACGCTCACGTGGTTTGGGCGCGCGGGCCTGGCGGGCTGCCGCCGATCAAAGAAGTGGACTGGCTGGAGATCGCGCCTGCACGGGTGCTTGCCACGATCTTTCTGGACCTCACCGACGAAGACCTGCACAGCGCGGTCATGGCTCCGGATCTCGCCGGTAGGTACCGCGGTGTGGAGATCCTTCAAGACCATGCGGACCTCCGTGAAGCCGTCCAGCGAACCGCGGCGAGCATGGCTCGCGTCCACAACGACTACGACAACGAGCGAAGACAAGGCGATGAGAAGGCATCGGTGGACTTCTTCGCGAAGGTTGCGAAGGAGAGCAAGCTGCACGAGCGCTTCAAGTACCTTCGCGACAGTCCGAGCGCCATCGCCGCAAAGAGGCTGATCGAAGTAGCGATGCGCTGGTACGAGAACCAGGACGGCTCGTACATCGAGCAGTTTCAGACAACCGGCTTTGATGCGCGGGTCTGGGAACTCTACCTATGGGCCGTGCTCAGGGAAGCGGGCCACCGGGTAGAGCAGCCGAAGCCTGCACCGGACTTCCTGGCGCGAGGCATCGTGGGTGACTTCTATGTGGAAGCAACCACGTCGAACCCTCCGCCCGCCAACCAGGTCGTTCCTCTGCCGAAGACGGAAGACGAGATCTTCGAGTACGTACACAACTATCTGCCGACTCGTTTCTCTGGACCGCTGTGGGCGAAGCTAAACGACAAAGGCTACTGGACGCGCGAAGGCTTGGACCTGACCATCCCCTTCGTCATCGCCATCCAGGACTTCCATCAAGAGCTGTCGATGACGTGGAGCCAGTCGGCCCTCTTCGAGTATCTGTACGGCGTGCGCATCGAGGACGTTGAGTCCGATGGCAAGGTGCAGCGCGTCGAGGTGCCGGTCTCTCGGATCAAGTGGGGTACGAAGGACTTCCCTTCGGGCTTCTTCAAGCTGCCGGACTCAGAGCATGTCAGTGCAGTGGCGTTCAACGCGGCTGGGACGCTCTCCAAGTTCAACCGAATGGGTATCGCGGCGGACATGGGTGATCCGAGCGTGACGGTGAAGCACCGGGGCCGACGCTACTCGAAGGACAACACCGGAGTAGAGGTTGACTTCGAGCAGTTCGTCGGACCCGGCTATGAAGAGGACTGGGTAGACGGCCTCACGGTGTTCCACAACCCGAAAGCGCTGAACCCACTTCCGTTCGAAGCCTTCCCCGGCGCGGCCCACGTGTTCGAAGAGAACGGACTGCACAGGCAGATCTCTCCAGCCGGTCACCTCGTGTCGAGCACAACGCAGATCGTTTCGCGCGGCTGAAAACGATCGGTTGCGGGACGCCGGACTGCTGTGCCACGGAGGCATACGAAATCTAGCCGTATCGAAACCCAGCGGATGGTCGTGATAAGAAGATGTAGGTTGCACCTCGACACTAGCCGCACGTTGTGACTGCGCGGTCGCACTGTGCTCGTGGCTCAACCTGGTATGCGCTATCGGCGGTCCCTGTGGTTGGGTCGCCGCAGACGGGGACTGCTTGAATGAGAGAATGACGACGCTTCCATTCCGTGACCGCCCTTTGTCTGGGGATGAGCTCGAAGCGCTACGACTGGTTCTGAGCACGTACCGCGATGGCTCCGGGCAGAACCAAACCAAGGCTGGCTCGATGCCGGGTTTTCGGGATTTTGAGCGCGGGCTTGCCAGCATCATCGGGGGGACGGCCGCAGAGAACAAGGGAGTGTTCGATGTGCTGCGCCTCGCGGACGAAGGCCCCAGCTATGGCGTGTCCTGCAAGATGGCGGCGTTCGCGCCGGCTGCGCGGGAGGCTGCGTTCGTTGAACTGAGCAACGCTGCGGCGAAGTTTCGCACCCATCTCGTCGATCGGCAGATCAACTGGGTTACAGAGCCGGGGTTGGCTGGCCCGGCCTTGGTTCAGTTGGTGACGTCATGGCACGAAGCCGACGCGCAAACTCATGGGCTGTCATTGCAGGCAAGCAAGTACGCGGTTCTCAGTCGTAGTGCGAACTGGCAAGAGTTCCAGTTGTCAGCGTTCCCGCTCGACCTCTACGGCTTCAACCCCATCGGGGACATTGAGTGGGAGTCTACGAAGACCCGTATCGACGGGTTCGTCGACGTCGAGGGCAGGCGGCACCTGCTTTGGCAGTGGTATCCCAACAGCGGCGGCCAACTCAAGTGGTGGCCGCCGCTGGCGTGGGCAGATTGGGCCACCCCAAGGTTCACTCTGGAGGAGCCACCTCTCGTTCAGCCTACGCAGCGCGCTCGCGAGTATTTTCCGACGCTATGGCCGGCCGGGTTCACAGAGGCTTGACCCACAGCACTTCTGACCGTGCGGCTCCTTTCTCCACCTTCGGAGCTTTTGTGACGACGCGTCGCCAACCGACCAGGGTCTCGTCGTAGAGACTATTCGCGTATCCGCTGATGACGGCCGGTCCCCGGTGGGTCACGAGCGCTTCGAGAAGCTGCACATGGTGGTCAAGGTCCACTTCCTCCGCGTACATCTTCTGGGTGCGGGTTTCGTGAAGATACGGAGGGTCGGCGTAGATCAGCACATCGGCCCCGTTGAACCGGCGCACCACGGACAGCGCGTCTCTACTCTCGATCTCAGCATCCGACAACCGCCACGCCAGGGTCCGCAATTGGTGTGGAACTTTTTGCCACCTGTGCGACATCCCGCCCGCCCGCTGATGCACTCCACGGTTCTTCCACCCGGTCTTCTTCGCGAGGTCAGAGGCGTGAGCTTGCCACACACGGACCACGAACCGACGTGCGTCCTCCAGGTCGTCACCGCTGGGCTTGTCCGACTGCTCGTACTCGGCTCGACTCCACGGGGTGGTCTCGAGCGCCCAACACAGATCCTCGGTGCGGTCACGCAGCATCCGCCACATGTTAGAGACCTGACCGTTGAGGTCGTTCAGAACCTCATGCGGAGACGGCTGTTTGTTGAAGAAAACCGCGCCACTACCGAAGTACGGCTCGACGTAGTGAAAGTGGGGCCCAAACTGAGCAACGATCTGCTGAGCGAGTGACCATTTTGAACCTGGGTACCGTAGCGCTGCGGCCGCGGCGCGGGGTGTCTCGGCGATGGTCATATGAGTCCATTCAAACTGTTGGAGGCGTGCTCTCAGGGTAGGTGAGAAGTCGCCGTTTGGCCAGCTCGGCCCCAGGGCGACACGCAGGTCTCGACCCGCTACCGGTTCCGGCTTGGTGCTTCGCGAGCGTTGGGGTGGCGGGCTTCCTTGATGCCGTGGTCTCGGCCCCGAGCCCGTGCGTTGCCTGCTGGGGTGTGTGAACTACCGATCTATGTCTCGCGATCGTTTCTGGCGAACGCCGCGAACATGTGCGTAGGGTCGCGCCGTCAGTAGCGGCGGCGGGGGTACGTCGTACGACCGTCCGGGAGGCTGGACAACCTCGGAAACTTGCCTTGCGCTGCCAATCCGAACCAGGTGGCCCACCTCTGAACGAAGTCTTCAGGGTCGCCCGGATCGAGGGAGGAGATACCCCAGCCCAGTTGGCCGCCACCAACTGCGCGGCTGGTCAGAATAGAGAGCCCTTCTGGCCCAGGTAGCGCTCTAGGTTCGTTGTCGAAGTCTGCGCCCCAACCCTGCATGAACCCCATCTCGTACCAGACGTAGTGGTGGGGCTCGTCGAAGTCTCCGAAGTAGAGCGAGTGGCCGCGAGATCTACCTCTGACAGAAAGCTCGATGCTCGAAGCTGCAACGACATCCAGCGTCCCCCCAGAGGACCCAACAGGCTGCAACGGGGTGATTCGCAACTGAGCGCCGCCCAGCGTCAGGGCGACGCCACCCCCGCGCCGTTCCGCACTTGTGTCGGGCGCACTGTCACGGATGAACTCGACCACCTCTTCGATAACTGCCTCATGGCCCGACCTCGCCGCCGAAACCAAGTTTTCCCGACGCTCCGCTTCGGTCCGTGCCACCGCGGCGGCCGCCTCAGCTTCTGCCCTTTCGGCGAGAAGAGAAGATTGCGCTTGCCCAAGCGCCTGAGCTGCGGGCGAGGTGGCCTCGGTTCCCACACGGGCGAGGCGGGCTGTGATGTTGGCCGCTGAAGGCCGTGCCTCAGCTGCCTTCCCGAGACACTCGTTGACAAGCCAAGCCAGTTTCCGCGGCCCCTCAAGCATCGGCGCGACCTCGGTTAGATGCCCCATCCGTATCTGCTCTCGGGTACCAGTGAAGGGGCGATGCCCCGACAGTAGCTCGTACGCGATGATGCCAAACGCATACACATCTGTCGCGGAAGTGGCGCGCTCGAAGCGCCATTGCTCAGGGGCCGCGTAGGGCGCGGTCATCGAGTCCTTCAGCGTATCGGGAGCGGTCGTGGCTTCGATATACCTTGCGATCCCGAAGTCACAGAGTGCCCACGCCCCGTCTAGGAACAGGATGTTCTCGGGCTTCAGGTCGCGGTGAACAGCCGCTGTCGCGACCTCAGCCAGCCCCTGTGCAATGTCCTTGAGGATCGTGATCGCTTCCGGCACTGAGACTGGTTTGGACATTCGATCTCTCAGTGAAAATTCGGCGCGAGGCATGAACAGAACCCATGAGTCCTCTGTCTCTTCCACGTGCAACACGGGGATGATGTGTCGCGAAGGTGGCAGGCCGGACACCACCAACTGTTCGCGGTCGCCCCCGGCGGCCTTCTTCACTACCTTGGCGGCACCGGGTCCCGACGGCCCCCAGGCTTCATACACATGACCAAAGCCGCCGCGGCCGAGAGGCTTCTCGACATCCCACTTCCACTCCATGGCGAGAGAATAACGACCACCTGTGACACGGGGTGCCATCCAGCCAGATCACGCAGCCGACGACGATCTTTTCCGGCCGGCGCATCGTGAGGGGCGAGCGCGAGAATGACGTGGTGAATACATCTGAGCCCTCACGCCCGGTGTACGTCCTAGGCGCTGGGTTCTCCCGTGCAGTTCACGAGATCGCGCAGCTGTGCGTCGACACGATCAGGGACAACACCCAACGAGGCCTCGAGTACGCCCGCAGCCAAGGCCGGGTCGGGGGTCGGCCAAGTGTGATGACACAGGAGCGAATCGCAACGGCTCGGCAGCTACGCGCCGAGCACCATAGCTGGGAGAGCATCGGCCGTGTGCTCGGGGTAGGGGCGTCGAGCGTTCGGCGGGCGCTGTCGTCCCGCGACTGAGCTAGCTCGTGATCTGGGCAATCGCCTGGTCCACGCCTACATCGATCACCTTCGTGACAGCCGAAGTGGCGCCAACGAGTATGAGATCACGCGCCACGTTGAAGAACCGTGCGCTCTTCTGCTTCTCGCCGCGCACGGACTCTTTCGCGCCTTGCTGGATCAAAACTGCCGCGAGCTCATTGCTCAGTCGGCGCACAAGAGCTGTGCCGAATGTGTCGACATCGGCGATGGCCTGCTCGAGCTCGGCAACGAGCGCTGTGAGGTAGGCCCGGGACTCGCGGTCCTCTACGTCCGCGAGAAGATCTCGCACTGCCTGGATCGACTTCTCGACGCGCTGTCGGCCCGCAGCGTCGTTCTCGACGAACGCGTCCATCGATTGGAGCACGTCCCCGAGGGATCTGAGCGAATCGATCACCGCCCTGTCGATGACGGCAGTACGGTATGAGGCCGTGCTGCGGAACGGCACGGTGTACCCACAGACTGCGGCATAGATCGCCGGGATATGCCTCCGGAAGTGGGTGGCTGGTCGCCGGCTCTCCACCAGGACGATCGCGCGCTCGACTTCCCGGATCAGATCGAAGACACGGGCATGGAAGGCCCAGAACTCCGTGCTGTCCTCCGGGTTGCCGAGGTCGCGGGAATCTTCGAGCGAGTGCCCCGCCTCGACGAACGCCCACCCCTCCAGGATGTCAGCGAGCGCGTTAGCGGGGTCATCGATCATGGCGTCAGTTTAGAGAGACTGCGCGACATGGCAGTGACGTTTAATCCTCGTCGTCGTCCACGCTGTCGCCGCGCTCGACGGGTATGGGTGCTCCACGGCCTCGAGCTGCAACTGTGACATCTTCCGTGCTCTGGCGGATCGGAGTGAGCGAACGGCGAATGGTGGACACCATCTCGGCGACTGACTGCCCCCGCAGGTCAGGCTCAGCGAGCCCCAGACCGTGCGAGCCGCGGTCAAGGGCCTCGAGAATGCGAACGTCTGCTCGCGTGTGAGCCTGATAGGTGTCCTTGAGGACCAGCACGACCATCTCGCGTGCCTGACAACTCTGGTTGGAGCAGTAGAGCTCGATCCGTCCAGTGTCTGCGGCCTCGTCCTCCCATGACCGTGTAGCGCTCTCCTCGCCGCAGAAAAGGCACGTCACACGTCTGTCAGGGGATCGGAACCAAGGCCTTTTGTCAGGCGCCCAGTCGTTCATTTCGTTGCTCCTCGGGTGTTGCTCTTCGGATGGTCTGAGCGTACGCGGAGGGGCAGGCGTCAATGCGTGCTTGCGACGCCCGGCTGGATCGCGGCATGCGAGCCCGGGCGCCGGGCGCGGAGCTGGGAGCTTGTAGCGTGCCCACTCGAAGTCAGAGAGCCGCCCACCGTGCGACGCGCGCCGAGTGGCAAAGTTGCGGGGTGAGCTTCCTCGACAGTTTCGTCCCGCAGCTGCTTGCGACTCTCGTGGGCGGCGCGATTGGTGTGTTCGGCGTCTGGTTGGCTTTTCGACTGCAGCGGCGCGCAGCGGCGCGTGATGACGTGGACCGGGCGGTGGAGACTTTGCTGAACCGCATCGCGGACCATGTGGAAGCGGTGCAGGCCTACAACGCGGAGTTCAACATGATGCGTTGGGGGAGAGACCAGAAGCTCGCGCGTACGTTCCCACACGCCGCACCCGTTTCGATCGCGGTCGAGGTCCTGCGGATGCGCACGAGCGGAGGCGAGCGCGAGGTAGCTGATCGACTCGCTGCGACCTGGCGTCACGTCGCGAATTCACCGGCCTCCTCCCGCGGCAGCGCCGCGGGCCACATGGCGACCGCGATCACGCAGTGGCGGCTGGGGGAAGCTCGCACGACGCTCCTCGGCAGCCTCGACACGGCGCGGCAACTCTCCCTAGGTGAGAACAAAGTCGACACTGTGGCCGACGCGGACTGACAGAGTGCTGTGGGCCACCCGTGAGCTAATGGCAGTTCGCCATCACAAGCCCACAGTCCTCAATGAAGCAGAACGGTCGATAGCTGGCCTGACCTGCTATTTTCTCTGATATTGATGATTATGTCAGTTTCCTGGTTCGCAGGGATCATGTTGCTGACTCGGCGTCAGTGGACGCGCGGACGTCTTCCGGTGGATCGGAAGCTCAGCTCCGTCGAGGAGACCGCGACTCAAGGCGTCGATGTGACATGGAGGTAGCGCTGCGGCATCGGCAGTGCGCTGTTTCCGTCCAGCGAACTCAGCATTTCCGAGCGTCGGGAGCATTAATCAGGCCGACTCCTCGCCCCATGCACGGTCAGATGCGGTGCCGTCTCGCCGCCTGAGGAGTACCAGGTGTCATGATCGGTTGCAGGCGAGCAAAGGGGGCACCTTGCCTGAATGGCTATCGGCGCTACTAGGACCCGGGCTGTGGTTTGGCAAGTGGGTCACCTATGAGATGCGCGTCGTCCGCATCGTTCGCAAGCGCGCACGCGAGCACGGCCTCGAGTTGAACACTCGAGCTCTGAGGATGCATCTGTATGCGAGACATTTTCTCGAGAGGATGCGAGACGATGCGGCGCGTCCGGCCCTCCGCGATTCGCTGGACGCGTTCACGGCAGACAGCTCCGTCACGAGCGACCAGCTGTTCAGCTGGATCGAGCAGGCTGCCACCGATCGGGCTGACGCTGTCGTCGCCTCGAACACTAACGCTGCATCCGTTCGAGAGCGCATCGATTCTGTTAAAGACGCTGTCGTCACGAGTGACCACGACCGAACCCTCCGGGAGACGCGCCTGACCGGAATGCGCCCTTTGCGAGCACTGGCCGCGCGCGAGGCACAGCAGGTGTGGCCGCGCCTCGACACGGTGCTCGGCCTCCTCGACGGGCCAGATCGAAGCGCACGGCTTGATGGGTGGGCACACCGCGAGCCACAGTTCCTCAGCGACGCCCCGGCGCAGGTCTGGTGCTGGCTAGCAGACTTGGCCGACGACGCCGGCGCCGCATCCTCGTCTGCAGTGTTCCTGGACAAGGCGCTCACACTCGGCGCCCACCCGCTCGGCTACTGGGAGATCCGACGCGAGTGGCTCAGACGCAGCGAGCGGGACAGCAACAGTCAGCCCAGCCACCAGAGCACGCAGAAGTCCCCTAGCGACACCGAACACGCTCTCGTGAAGGCGTGGCAGCTAGAGCTCAAGGGCGATACCGACCAAGCGCGCGACGTACTCGAGGCCTGGGACCCGAGAACAGCAGCAGAGACCGCCACGCGGTCTCTGCTGCTGGCGCGATTTGCCGCAAACCAGAACGATCACGCAGAGGCGGTTCGACTCGCCCTGCCGCTCTTCGAGGAGACCGGAAGCCCCGCCGCGGTCATCATCGCCGCGCAATCCCTTGTCGCCCAGCAGCTGTTCGAGTCCACGGCACTGCATGCGGGCAATACTGCTGACGCGTTCGCGCTGCTTATCAAGGCTCGGGATCTCTTCCGGCAATGGCAAGTCGATTCAGTGAACGTGATCGTTCTGGCAGCTACCATCGCGCGGTTGCTGAACGACCCGCTGCGCGCGTTGAGTCTGATCACGGCTGAGCCGAATGGTGAAGCGACCCCGATGGAGGCGGCAAGCCTGAAGATCCGCGCCTCGGCGGCGTTGCTGCACGCCGACAACGGTGACCTCGAGCAGGGGCGAGCACTCGTTGACGAGCCCGACCTCGCACCTGCGACGGCAAGCCACCTCCGAGCACTGATCGCCTTGGCCGACGAGGACGACGAAGCAGCTGCCCGCCACTTCGAAAGCGCCCTCGACCTCACTGACGACTACCAGGAAAAGGGAACGTTCGCGCTCGCGCTGGCGCGGCTCGGGAGATTCCACCCCTTCGCAGAGAAGCAGCGCGCTGCTGGCAACGCGGTGTTCGCCGAGCATCTGCGGCTGATCGCGGACGCCGCGAGCGGAGCCTCCGGCGGTATGGACCGGCTGCAGGCCGCGGCGCATACGTCTGCCAATCTGAGCCTCATCCTGAGTGAGATTTATCAGACCCAGGGAGAGACCGAGAAGCAAGCTCTCACCCTTGAAGCTGCCGCCGCTCGAATGAACGACTCCGACGTTTGGCTCGCCGCGGCTCGTGTCCGGTGGCAGCGAGATGAGCCCGACGAAGCGCTGCACGACGCCGAGGAAGCTCGCGCCAACGCCCCGCACCAGTGGGGTGCCTATCCCCGGACGTATGCACTACTCGTGGAGCTGTACTCAGCAAGCGGCATCTGGAGCAAAGCGCTCGACGCGGCCGAGAATCTCGTCCGGGTAAGCAGCAACGACCCCCTCGCGGTCTGGACGCTCATCTCCTGTCAGTACTACGCCGGCGAGTTCGAGGCAGCTCTGAGAACGTGGGACACCCTGACGGATAGACAACGGCCGGTCCGCCGTCAGCTGATCCACGTGTGGCTGGGTCTCTACGAGCAGTACGGCGAGCTCGTCGGCGCCACCGCAGATCTCGTCGCCATTGCCAACGACTGGGCGGAGGACGAGTACATCCGACGCCGCATCGTCGGGCTGCTCATCGCGCCGCGCAGAGCCCCGGCAGCAAAGCCGACAGATGAGCTCCGACACGACCAACCGGATGACGGCCTCCGGGAGCAACACCCCGACGGCGACGGCGGAGACCAGGACCCCGAACAGCTCGCGCGAGCTGCGCTCTTCAGCAACTACTTCCGCGACTTCCCGGACGGGGCAATCAAGCGTCTCGAAGCCATTGACGAGGATGACGACGACGATACCGCTGCCGGGGCGAAGTTGATGGCGCAAATCATTGACGCGGTGGGAGAGCGACCGGACACCTCAGAGTTCGACGCGAAGATCTTCACCGGCCTCCTGCCCGTAGGCACCGTCAGCTACGCCCACGGAGGCACCCTGGCCGAGGCCGTCGTGACTCATGCCTCTGGCGTGAGATTTAGTTCGCGAGGCGACGACTTCGAACGAAACGTCGCGCGTCTCGCACTCGCCAACTCGGTGGTGGCGGACACCACATCGCTGTTCTTCTTAGCGACACTGCCCGAGGAGTTGAGGCTGGGTCTCACGGGTGTGTTCGCCGGCCTGGGCGTATCGGCGGATCAGTTTCGCGACGCGGTCTCCGGGCTCTCGCGGGCTGAGCGATTCGGCTACGCGACTTCGATCACGGGTGGGATGCGCGGCCCCGTCGCGCTCCGGGCCCGCTTCACAGACGAGGCGAGTCTCGACGTCAGCCGCCTATCCGCGCTCGTGGAACTGATGCGGCCCCTGGCCCGGCACGAGCGCCCACGGACGACCACCCGCGATCGCGCGGAGCAGCTGAAAGACGACACCTGGTACGCGGCAGCAGCTGTCGCGAGCGACGTACGAGCGCTGTGGTCTGATGACCGAACTTTGAACATCCTGGCCGCTGACTTTGGAGTACGGACATTCTCGACCCCCGCACTATTGGACGTCCTCGAGGAGGACGGCCGGCTCGCGTCCGACATCGTGAGACAGGTGCGAGCGCACCTCGTGGCCGAGCGGTACGTACATGTCGACTTCGATGAGGACATCTTCGCCAGGGCTATGACACTTCGGCCCGGCGCCGCAATGAACGTCGCGAGCGTAGTCGAGCACCTTGACGGCGCCCGCGCCGAAGCGAAGTGCGACTTCATGCTCTCGCACGCCGCTCAGCACACACCGGATGGAGTACGGCTGGAGCGGTGGATCTCGGCGACGGTGCGCTGGATGATCCGCATCTCCCCGGATGAGAACGCTATGGCGTCCAACCTCGCGATACTCGCCGGTAAAGTCCTCAAAGCCCCGTGGGTTGTGCCCCAGACGTTCGCGTACGTGGACGCGGGCTTCACTGACGCTCGGCAGAACCCCAACACACTCCCTGGCGCGGGCAGCCCTGGTGGCACAGGCAGCCCAGGCCCTGCACTGAATCTCGCCAGCGACGAAGACCCGCTCGTCCGCGAGCTCGAGCGCCGTTTCCGATTCGTTGCCAGCACAGACCGCATGCTCGCCACGCGGTGGCTTTTTGCATTAATGGCTGGGCTCGATGCGTCCGAGAGGCCGCGATATACCGCGATCATCCTCCGGCCCTAGAGAGCCACTAGCGCATCAGCGGAGCGTGCGTTCGCTGGCGATGCAATTCGACGATCGACCACACTTCCGGACACACAGAGCCGATGCCGAGGCCACCGATAGGGGATCTTATGTCAGCTTGAAGGCTGATGCCGCGCTAGATTGAGGGTTCCCCTTAGCCCCACGAGCCATCGCTTGCTGTTCTTGGCGATCGCTGCGCTAATGGGGAGGTGCTCTCGGAGCGCTTCCCCCACGACCAGGAGTTGCGTAGGCGACAACGGGAACGTGACCGTCGACACGGGCGATCCCTCCGCCGGGGACCACAACATCACCGCTCCGTCACCAGTGGCAAGAGGCCGCTCCTGCAGGAGGATCTGCCAGTACCAGTGCTCGAGGCCGAGATCACGCAACTGCACTATGTCGTCCAGGCCCCGCGCGAGCGTCAGGAGATCGCCGAGCGCGAGTTCGGCGGCCTCGATTGTCCCATCGGTTCTCAGGACCTGGGCTGGGACCCGCACGCCGGCGCGATCGGCGTACCGTCCCCGGTGTAGGTGCATGTCGAGGAAGGCAATCAGGGCGTGCATGTCGTCGGCCGACAGGTCGGTCTCGCCGCGGCGGAGCTTGTCGATCGCGGGGATGCCGGCATCTTCGACTGCAGCGAACTCGGCCTCCAGATCCTGGGTGAGAACGGAAGAGTCGTAGACGTAGCTGACGATCGTCGCATTCTTGATGGACGAGGGGTACCTCTCGCCCTTCTGCTTGTCGATGACCTCGATCACGCCACGGGAATCTGCCCAGGCCTTCAAGTAGCCCCGAGAAACCATGTGCGCGCGTCTGACGCCCTTCTTCGCGCTGCCTTGCCCCGCTGCGGCAGGCCCGCTCTCGCGGTCATCCACGTCCCGACTCGACGATCTTCTCCGGGTGCCACTTGATCATGTATGAGAGAAGCGGGTCCAAGATGCGGATCGTGGCCTGGATGCCGGTGCCCTGCAGCTCAAAGACTGGCTGAGGTATGGCGTCTGCTGCGACGAGCTCGGCAAACGCGAACTCCTCGTCGTCGCTCTCGTCATCCAGAGCATCCTCAGGGGCGGTGCGGTTCTGCGCTTCCAGCGCTGACGTGGTGTCTTTCGACGCGAGTAGACCGAGATTGCGAGCCTTCAATTCGAGTGCGAGTCGGCCGAGCTCCTTGCCGTCGATCTTTAGACGGTCGCCCACGTGTCGCTTCAGCTCTGACAGCGGCAGCTCGTGTGGCGAGCCGAAATCGTGTAGCGACTGCATGATCAGCTGATAGCCGTCGAGCTCCGCTGGTGGGTCGGTGGGGTACGACTTCTTCTCACGCTTACGACGCGGGTCCGGCCCGGCGGAAAGCTTAGCTAGCCAGCCCAGCGCTTCGTCGTCCTCCAGGGACCGGAAGAACTTGTCTATGTCGTCGGGGGCGCGGACCTCCTCGACAGGGGCGCGCTCGTCGCTGCGGTAGATGCCGTTCTCCATCTCGCAGAGGTCGAGACACAGCTGTTGCATGATCTGCGGGCTGCCGAAGCTCTGTTCAGCGAGGTTGGTGATCAAGTCCGGCGCGGCCCACAAGCGCAGCGCCTTGAGCCCCTGTGTCGCGATCTGCTCGAGTTCGTCAACGCCCCAGCGGGGTACTCTCACGGTCTTCCGGCGCCCGCCGGTGTTCGTTGTCGAGAACGCGGTGTCGAGCTCACCCCCGGGAATCGTGCTGAGGATGACGGCGCACCCGAGGTCCGCGAGCGGACGAAGCGCGAGCACGATGGCTCGTCGTGCCGCAGCGTCGGTTACGAAGTGGAAATCGTCGATCGCGATGACAACCTGCCGGTTGTTCGCGCGGAGCAGCTCGACCGCCTCGGTGACGGCGACCGACGGGTCGACGTTGAACTTCTGGACGGAGGAACTGCTGTCCTGCTGCTCACTCGTAACGTTGCTCTGGACCGCAGATCCTGCACCGAACAAGCTCACCTGCAGACGTGCGAGGAAGCCCCAGCTCGTCTTGTCACTGCTCGCCAGACCAGACTCCTTCGACGTCGGAATCTGGAGCTGTTGAGCAAGCTTCAACCAGAGATCGTCAGCGCCGCTACCCAGACTTTGCCCCGGCAGGTACACCGACCATGAGTCCTTCGGTAACATTGCGAGAAAGCTCTTCACCAGAGTGGTCTTGCCGAGCTTGGTGGTGCCGAGAAGCGACACGAAGTAGCCTCCTCGGTTGACCCAGCGCGACAGTTCGCTAGACACGTCCGTGCGGTCGACGTCGGTGACGGTCGGTAGCTTCGCCGGGGTGAACACGTCGGCGGTCAGGATGATGGACACATCATCACTCTATTGGTGGGGTTAGCGGGCGTGATCGAACGCAGGGCTGGCAGGTTGGGTAGCTCGGCTAGGCCGACGCGTCGGCGCTCTGGACTGACAAACGGCTCCGGAAGCTAGCGAGCAATCGCTACTGGGTGGGGCCCCCAGCCTGAGGTGGTGGTTCACCGCTCAGATGCTTCCGAGCCACCTCGAGGAGACGAGATTGCATGGTCGCCGTGGCGAGTCTGTGGTGGGAGGTCCCGTCCCTTCGTCGTTCTTGGTTCGGTCAGCGGCCAGCTTTGCCTCTCCAGGACGAGCCGAGTTCCTGTCGGGCAACCACGACGACGCTCACGTCCTGGGGAGAGGCGATCACAGCGCCACGACCGTATAGCGCGTCGATCGGGTGCTGCAGCTCGAGTTCGTACAGGTAGCGGGGCTTGTGCCGGCCGCCCGAGAACGACTGTCCGCGCGCGTGCCCGAGCGTCGGGCGCTGGCGGAAGAAGTAGACCAGCCGGGCCCGTCGCGGCCGCCACCTTTCCGCGACCGCCTGCTTCTTGCTGCAGCGGGCCACTTCGAGCGTCACCGGGTCGCCTACCGCCCAGATAGCCGGCGAGATGTGAAAGATCGTCTGCGATGCCGGCGCGCCTTGCGTCGGCCGGAATGAGAAGAGGGCCATTGCTGCGTATGCGGTCGCGAGCAGTACGAGAATGCCCCCGGCGATCAACAGCTGCCCCTTGCCACTCGTGGCCGCGGTGAACAGCCCGACTCCGTAAAGCACAGCGCCGACCGCGAGAAACGCGGTTACGACGGCGGTCGCGATCGTGCTTTGCTGACGCTCCGAGGCGTCCACCCACTCCTTCTCTGCCCAGGTCACGTGGCAACGCTATCGAGCAGCCCCGACATGCGACGTCGTGGAAGACGGCGTGATGCAGCGCGTTCAGACAGTCGATACGGACCGCTTCATGCGATGTCTCGGAGAACCGCGAAGACGGTTCCACAGCCGCTGAGCTCGTGGTGGGAGGTCCCGTCTCCTTCGTTGTTCTTGGATCGGTGCTTCGCCACGATAACTACGCTCGGTCTCTGCGTGCCACGACTTCGCTCCTTAATGCTCCCTCGTCGCTTCGCTCCTCAGTCCGCTTACCGCTGCGTCATGGCACTTCGTTCCGCCGCTTCGTTCTCTTGCTCTCACACCGACCAAGAACAACGAAGGAGACTCACCATGTGCACCACGTTCCGCACCCTGCGCGACGCCCTCCACTTCTGGGCCTACGAGGCCCCGATGCCCGCGCCGATCCCCTACTTCCAGGGCGGCATGGACCCGCAGCACGGGGACATGGCGGAGCTGTTGTGGAGCCCGGTCGCGAGGACGCGAGTCATCATCGAGCGCACGGACGGTATGGAGACCGGGTACACGTCGGTGACTACCCGTGAGGGGTTCGACGAGGTGGTGCTGAAGCACTCGTCGATCGAGGACTTCCGTCAGGCGATGTGGAAGCTGTTCGAGCTGCCCGACCCGATGGCATGAGGCCGGCTCGGCCTACCGGGCGCAAGCCCGGTAGGTTCGGCCGTACAGACACTGCGAGGAGATAACCGCATGGGCCGAATGTCCGACGTCGACCGTTTCTGGTCCTACGTCGTGCGCGGCCCTCGGCGCGACGACTGCTGGGTCTGGACCGGCGCTGTCGGCGATGACGGATACGGCCGGTTCTGGACTGCCGGCGACGGCGCCGGCCAGCGCACGATGCGCCCGCAACGGTTCCTCTACCGACACCTCACCGGCGTGAATCTCACACCGGATGTGATGCTGCTGCATCGGTGCGACGTGCCGCTGTGCGTGCACGTCGACGTCGACCCAGCCGCGTCGCACCTGCGTGTCGGTGACGCGGCCGCGAACCAGGACGATGCCGCCCGTGCCGGCCGTCACCGCAACCGCTTCACGAGCGAGCGATTCGCCTCGCTCCCTCGCGCCGATCGCGTCGCCCGTGCTCGACGTCTGCGAGACACTGTCCGCGATCACGGATGGGATGAGGAACGCATGACGCGCGCCGTTTCCCTTGTCGGTTTCGACCACCCCACGTTGTGGTGAGCTCGAAACCAACACGCTACTGACCGTAGGGGTGCTCTTCGTTGCCGCCGCCGGCGGCGGCGTTGTTCGGCGCGGCCGGCGCGGGCTTCGTGGTGCGCTTGCGCGCCCGCGCCGCGCGTGCGGGCGCAAGCCCGAGGCGCTTGAGCTCGTTCTCGGTCCAGCCGGCCGCGAGCGCTTCGCGCCGCGCTGCTGTGACCTCGCGGTTGGCTTCTTCGAGTGCTGCTGCTGCGTCTTCGGCGGTCTTCATCCGATGCGCGAGGGCTTCGCCCTTCGCGATCTTCTCGGAGACCTGTGCATCGACAAATTCGCGGATGTTGCGCTCCATGGGCGACACCATACGTCGCGACCCGTGTGGCGCTGAAACCGGTGCGCCCCACGCTGCCCTGACCCCGAAACCTAACGCCCGCTACAGGCGGTGCGCGGCATTGCCGCGGAAGCTGAAATCGGTGGAGCACAGCCTAGCTCGCGGTCGGCTTGGTCCTGGTGCGCGTGGCCGTCGCGGTGAGGTCTGTAGGCGACTGGTTGGGTATGCCGGTTGGGTGCGGGGTGCCGTTGCCGAGGGCACGTTGCGCAGGTCGAATCTCCGCGAACCTCTCTCTGAGAGGAAGCGAAGCTCCGAGTATTGCCACGTCCGTAAGTCCAAGACTTCTCGACAGCATCTCACCTGATCCGCTTCCAGCTTGCCTCTCTTCGAGAGACCCTGAAATCAGATGCACGTATGCTACGGGCTTGCCCATAGTATTCTGGCGGCGTGCGTGGGGGTGTTGTCTTCTACCGGGGTCCCGGTTCCACCGCTCGCGCGTACCTGGAATCGGATCACTCGCACGCCGACGAGTACTACCTCGAAAACGGCGACGCGATCGCCGAATGGTCGGCCTACGACACCACCGGCACTGTGCGCGCTGAGGCGCAGCTCGACGGCGACGCGTACCAGTCGTGGGTCGACTGGCGTGACCCGCTCACCGGAGAGGTTCGGGGCGATCCTCGCGACGAGGTCCGCATCGACAAGAACGGCGACGTCGTCGTCCGGCCTGCTTCGCCGCGGTTCGCTGAGATGACGGTCAACTGCGACAAGTCGCTGTCCGTCGCCGCGGCCCTCTTCCCCGAAGTCTCCGCCGCGCTCGATGCTGCGCAAGCCGAGGCGGTGAAGACGATGGGCACCTACATGGCGCAGAACTCTGTCACCCGCGTGGGGCCACGCGGTGCACAGGAGTTCGTGCCCGTCGAACGGCTTGAGCAGGTCGCCGTCGTACACCGCACCTCACGCGCCGGTGACCCCCACCGTCACATCCACGTGCAATGGAACACGCGCGTCTTCGCAGACGGAAAGTGGCGCGGCCTTCACACCGCCGCGACTCTCAAGCAGCAGGGCGCGCTCCGCGGGATCGCGGAGGCCGTCATCAACTCGCACGCCGGTCTCCGCCAGGCGCTGCGCTCTGCAGGACTTACCTTCGACGCGTCGACGGGCAAGGTCGTCGAGCTCGCTCAGCACGCCGAGGTGATGTCCAAGCGTGCGCTGCAGGTGCAGAACAACGTCTCCCTTCTCGAGCAGGAATGGCGCGAGCTCAACCCGGGAGAAGAGCCCATCCCCGGCCTGATCCGCGAGTGGGATCAGAAGGCATGGGCGATCGACCGTCCTCAGAAGGTGCACGCTCCAGGCCGCGCCGAAGATCGATGGCTCAGCGAGCTGGAGCACGCCGGGCTGCAGACCGAGGACTTCGGCGGCGGCGAGCCGCAAGAGCCAATCGCGCTCGACGACGTCGACCGTGCGCAGGTCGCTGAACATGCGGTCGCTGCCCTCGAAGGGATAAAGTCCGCCTGGTCCGTTGCGGACCTCGAAGGCGAGATCGGTGTCGTTCTCGGCAAGTCGGGTGTCGTCGCGTCCCGCCCCGAGATCGAGGCGTGGGTGAAGTCCACCGCCGCCACCACAGCCGACGCTCTCAGGCGCCTTGATATCCGCGTCGAGGACGTCCCCGACTGGGTTCGCTGGATCACTTCCGACCGTGTTGTCGAGGTCGAAACGAAGCTCCGCTCTGTCTTCGCAGCGCGCGCTCGCGCGTCCGAACTCGTCCTCGGGAAGCGCACGATCGGGAAGCTCTCGCAGGCGCAGTCCGACGCGGCACGCGCGCTCGGGGGCAAAGCTCCCCTCGTCGTTGTTGAAGGGGCCGCCGGCGCCGGCAAAACGACGATGCTCAAGACCGCGGCCAAGATCGCCGCGAAGAACGGACGTCGCTTCGTCGTCGCCGCACCCACGCTGCGCGCCGCGCAAGAAGCCGGCGAAGCGCTCGGCACACCGGCGTCGTCCGCGCACAAGCTCGCCCACGAACACGGGTTCCGGCGCGACGCGCTCGGCCGCTGGAAGCGACTCCAGCACGGCGACATCGACCCGCTCACGCAACGCGCCTACGACGGGCCATCCGAGGGTTTCCACGTCGACGACCAGACCCGGATCGTCGTCGACGAGGCCGGAATGATCGACCAGGACATCGCGCACGCCCTGGTCGAAATCGCCGAAGAGAACGGCGCCCTTCTCGCACTCGTCGGCGACCGCGCACAGCTGCCGGCAGTCGGCCGCGGCGGTGTCCTCGACATGGCCGTCGAGGCCCACCCGCAACCGCTGGACCTGACAGACCTCCACCGCTTCCAAGACCGCCAGTACGCCGAGCTCACGCTGCAGATGCGTTCCCGCGAACGACCAGAAGAACTCTTCGACCGGCTCTACGAGCGCGGCAATCTCGTCGTTCACGACACGATGGAAGCCGCCCACGAAACGATCGCCGCCGACGCGATCGCCCGGGCCCGGGCAGGCGCATCCGTCGCGATCGCCACGGCCACCAACGAAGAAGCAAATGCGCTCAACGCCCTCGTCCAGCGCGCCCACGCCGAGGCCGGCCACACCACCGCGCCCGCCGTCGAGGTCACCGGCAGCGACATGCTCACCATCCGCAACGGCGACCGCCTCATGACCCGCAAGAACAACACCGAACTACGCGTGGCGAACTGCGAGGTGTGGAAGGTCCAACGCGTGCACCCCGACCAGTCCGTCACCGTCAGCGACGGAAAGCGCAAGGTCCAGCTGCCCGCTGACTACGTCAAGCAGCACACCCACCTCGCGTACGCCGCAACCGAGTTCGGCGTCCAAGGCGCAACAGTGCAGGCCGGACACGGCATCGTCACCGACGCGTCCAACGCATCCGCGGTCTACGTCTCCGCCACCCGCGGCCGCGCGTCCAACACCCTCCACCTTGTCGCCGGAACTCCCGAGCAGGCGAAGGAAGTTTTCGTCGGTGCGATGCAACGTGAGGTCGGAGACCGCGGCGTCACGGCCAAGGCCGGCGGCGCTGCCCGCGACCTCGACGGCATGGTCGGAACCCGCCGCACCATCACCGACAGCCAGCGCGAGCAAGCAGCCTGGTGGGGCGTCGACGTCGAACGCCCCACCCCCCGTGCCGCGGCACCCGCCGACGCGGCAGCGGACAGCGCCGAGGAGGCCGCGGCGACCCGGTCGGCCTCCGGACGCACCCCCGAAGCCGCCGCGCGCGCTGCACACGACACGGAAGCCACACGCATCGCTCGCGATGCCGAGCAAGCTCGACAGGCAGCGCGTGGTCGCGGGCTGGAACGGTAGAAGAGGACAGCCCCGGTGGCGCCGACAAGCCAGTGCTCGTCGCTCTCCCCGCCCGATGTCCCCGAGACGTGTTACGTTGGACTCAATCGTTCAGCCCGCCCGGATCTCCGGTGTGGGCTGGATTTCTTTCCGGGCTGCGACAATGGCCCCGTGTCGCCCTCTGTGAAGCAGTACCTCACGATCGATCAGCAGATCGAGCTACTGCGCAGCCGCGGCATGGAAATCGACGGAGATCCCGCACGGTGGCTGCGAGCGGTCAACTACTACCGGCTTAGCGGATATTGGTACATCTACCGCGCGCTCGGTAACGACGGCCAAGGCAACTTGCTGCGCACCGACGAGTTCCTACCGGGGACAACCTTCTCCACCATCGCCGACCTCTACGAGTTCGACAGGAAGCTCCGAACGCTCGTCCATGACGGTCTCGAGCGCGTCGAGGTCGCGCTGCGGAGTCATGTCAGCTATGTGCTCGGTGCTCGTGATCCGCTCGCGCACGAAAACCCAGCGGTCTTCCGCGAGAGCTTCGACCACGCGGCCTGGCTCGCCGACGCTCGCTCGCGTGTCAACCGCGCCGCGAAGCGCTCGGCCTTCATTCGCCATCATGCCGAGCAGTACGGCGGTGTCATCCCGATCTGGGTACTGGTCGACGTTCTCGACTTCTCCGACGTGTCGATACTCCTCGACGGCATGTCCGCTGCTGACCAATACGCGGTCGCGGAGGGGCTTGGCATACGCATCAACCTCGAAGCGCTCAAGCCGCTCCAGCGTCGCAAGGCTCTGAAAAATCATCCCCGCGCCCGGTGGCTCGAGCAGCTCACTGTCGTGCGGAACATCGCCGCCGGCTTCGACGCGATCGAGCTCCATGGCGCGCACGGGTACCTGCTGCACGAGTTCCTCTCACCGGTGACGAACCGCCGCGACGACCGGTGGGGTGCCGACCGGGCGGCCCTCCTGCTCGCGACGGTCGCCGCGGTGCGGGCGGAGATGCCCGAGGGTATGCCGCTCATCGTGCGGCTGTCGGTCGACGACGTCGCTCCGGGCGGGTCGCAGGCCGCCGACAGTGCTGAGCTCGCGCGGCGCCTGCACACAGCCGGGGTCGATCTCGTCGACTGCTCGTCGGGGGGACTCGTCGCCGGTGCAGAGTACTCCCCGTCGCCCGGCTATCAGGTGCCGGGATCAGCCGTGGTTCGAGCCGCCGGGGTTCCGACCGCCGCCGTCGGTGTCATCACCGACCCGCGGCATGCCGACCGGATCGTCGCCGACGGCGACGCCGACCTCGTCCTCCTCGGCCGCGAGATGCTCCGCGACCCCCACTGGGCCCGCCGTGCCGAGCTCGCTCTCACGGGCGCGGCGTCGCTCGAGCCTCGCTACCACCGCGCCTACCTCTGACGCGGATTCGCCCGGCGGTGCTCGGCGAGGTCCCAGTTCGGCCGGGTATCGGGAGGTGATTCCCGGCCCAGATGGGACCTCGACCGACCGAACGCGCGACACGGGTGCCCCGCCGACCGGGTCAGCGCACGGCGGCGAAGATCCCGCCGATGAAGGCGATGACTGGGCCGATGGCACCGACCGTGACGATGAGCAGCACCACGACCACCGCCATCCAGGGAACGCTCTTCTTCAGCCGCTGGCCGGGGGCCGCGACACCGGGCGGCGGCCGCAGCAGTCCCGGCGGCGGCGTGACGGGCAGCGCAGGTGCGGAGCCGGCAGCCGCACCCGGTCCCGCCGCAGCCGGCCCAGCGGTCGCGGCCTCCGCGGCACCGCCCGGCGCCGCCCCCGCACCGGATGCCGCCGGCGCCGCCAGCCGGTCGTCGCGCCAGCGCTCCCACTGTGCGAACTTGTCGATCATTGCGCCGACGGCGCCGAACAGCCACGACCAGGTGGCCGGGTCGAGGGTCGAGAAGTCGCGCTTTCCGTAGAAGAAGAGCCAGTCGTCGACGATCTCGACATCCAGTGCCGCGGCGTTGTCGACGAACCGCGCCATGATGTCGGGCGTGAAGAGGTACAGCGCGTCGCGTTCGTATCCGCGCGGGCAGTAGAGGCGGAAGTACCGGTCGAAGTCGCCCTCGAGGCTCAGGTGCTGGTCGCGGTCGAACGCGACGGGGAGGTTCGAGCCGAACAGCCCGTTGTTGCCGAGCGCGTCGAGCACGATGTGCGGCAGGGGAGTCGACAGGTGCACCGCGACGTAGCCCCACGTGTGCGTCTGCTGGTTCTTGCCCGACCCGGTCGTGTAGCGGTAGTTCGCGAACTCGACGAAACGCGGCTGGTCGCCGCGGACGAGATTGGATGCCATCCGGCCCGACCCCTGCGAGAAGATCATGCCCGGCAGCGGGGGCTGGGGCCGCTGCGGCTCGAAGCTCATGCCGTTGGCCCGCGCGAACCCGTCGAGCCGGTACCAGACCGCGGCTTGCGCAGCGCGCTGTCGGCGGACGAAGAACGGGATGAGCGCCGCGAGCGCGATCAGGATGACGAGGGGGATGACGGGCGCCAGCGAGACCACCGCACCGGAACCCGACTGCGTCCCGATGGCGACCACCAGACCGCCGACGATGGCCGACAGGACTCCGCCGAACACCAGCACGACGAAGACGATGACGACGATCGCGATGATCACGCCGGCGGTGCCCGACCCGCCGGGAAGCCGGCCGCTGTCGGCCAGATGCTTCCGGAACGCACGTGCGGTGGCGGGCGACACCGGCTCGAGCAGGGGCCGGGGGTCGAACGGGACGCTCATCGATTCACCTCGTCTGCTCCCCACGACAGGGATGCGTCGGCCGGCAGGGGCAGGGCTTCGAGCTCGGGGGAGCGGCAGATCGCGTCGACGAGCTCCCTCGAGCCGCCGACGATCGTCGAGTCGAAGTCGACTTCCGAGACCATGACCCAGGCGCGGTCCGCGGGCCAGAGCAGGCTCGGGCTCTGCGACGTCGGCACGGCTCCCATCGCCTCGGCGGCGAGGTCGCGCCACGGCATCCGCAGCTCCCAGTCGTCGTCGGCGAACTCGTCGACAGCGCCGCGGAACAGGACGAACGCCCACTCCGGCAGCCTCAGCCGTGGTCCTTCCGAGATCTCGCGCGAGAGGATGCCCTCCTGCCAGGTGGGTTTGCGGAAGACGCTGTTGAAGCGGTCGCCGATCGACGACCCGAGCATGCGGTTGTGGCGGGCGAGGGTCGCGTCGTCGGGGTCGCCGGGCTGGAAGACCGTGCGCGACGGGGCGCGTCCGAGGTGCCCGAGCAGGCCGCCCCGGCCTTCCCAGAGGCCCGCGGTCACGTCATCCGGTGTCGACGTGTGCCCGATCAGCTCGCGGGCGAGAACCGCCATGTGGTGCGGGTCGAGATCGCCCATCCCGGGTGCGGCGAACCACCGGCCGTCGGGCGCGCTGCGCTGGTTCGTGCCGAACTCGGGCGAGCGCACGATCGAGTCCCACTGCGCCAGCGGATGCAGCGTCGTCCCGAACGCGGCGGCGGTCTCGGCCCATGTGGCGGGATCGGTGACGAGGTCTGCCGCCACCTGCTGCGACTGCTGCCACGGCATCTCGACCCACGCGTCGAACGGGGGGAGTGGCGCGCCGTCCGCACGCGACTGAACCGATGCCGGATGCAGGATGCGCGCGTACGCCTCGAAGCCCCGCGGCACCACGTCGTGGACCGTCCCTCGCCACGGATCGTCGATGCGCTCGCGCAGCCAGTCGCCGGTCGAGACATCCGCGATCCACTCCATGCGCCCACGCTACCGGTGACCGGTCGGCGGCATCACGCGCGATCAGGTAAGCTGTTGTGGTTGTCCGACCTCGGTCGGGCACGTGCTACACACCCTCCTGCTTCCGGGAAACGCCCGGGAGCCGTTCTAGTCCGAAGGAGGTGGGTCAGTGACGCACACGTACCAGTACGAGCTCATGGTGATTCTCCAGCCCGAGATCGATGAGCGTCAGGTTGCTCCCAACCTTGACAAGTTCCTCAAGGTCATCACGAATGACGGCGGAACCATCGAGAACATCGACATCTGGGGCCGTCGCCGCCTGGCGTACGAGATCCAGAAGAAGAACGAGGGCATCTACGCCGTCGTCAACTTCACCGCGACGAGCGAGACCACGCAGGAGCTCGACCGCCAGCTGAAGCTGAGCGAGTCGATCATGCGCACCAAGGTCCTGCGCGCCGAGGAGGCCATCGCACAGGTCGCCGCCGAGAAGGCGCGCTCCGAGGCGAAGGCCGCTCGCAAGGCTGCCGCCCCCGCTAAGGCTGCGAAGGCGTAAGGCTCATGGCCGGCGAGACCGTCATCACCGTCGTGGGCAACCTCACGGCAGACCCCGAGCTGCGTTACACGCAGAACGGACTGCCGGTGGCGAACTTCACGATCGCCTCGACTCCTCGCACCTTCGACCGTCAGGCGAACGAGTGGAAGGACGGCGAAGCGCTGTTCCTCCGCGCGTCCGTGTGGCGTGACTTCGCCGAGCACGTGGCGGGTTCGCTGACCAAGGGCATGCGGGTCGTCGCGACCGGCCGCCTGCGTCAGCGCTCCTACCAGGACCGTGAGGGCCAGAACCGCACCGCGATCGAGCTGGAGGTCGACGAGATCGGCCCCTCGCTGCGCTACGCGACCGCACAGGTCACGCGCGCCGCATCCGGCTCCGGTGGTGGTGGCGGCGGAAGCTTCGGCGGCGGTCAGCAGTCGCGCCCGCAGCAGCAGGTGCAGGAGGAGCCGTGGGCGACCCCGGGTTCTTCGGCTCCCGACGCGTGGAGCGCACCGGGTACCAGCGGCGCCTCCTACGGCGACGACACCCCGTTCTGAATCGGATTCCGGATGCTGCGCGCAGCGGCATCCGATCATCACTCTCGTAAGGAAAAACAATGGCTGGAAAGGCAACCGGCGACCGCCGCAAGCCGCGGAAGGGCGCGAAGAACGCGGCCCCCGCGAAGGCGATCCGCGTCGGCGTCATCGACTACAAGGACGTTTCGACGCTCCGCAAGTTCATCTCGGAGCGTGGGAAGATCCGCGCCCGTCGTATCACCGGTGTCTCGGTGCAGGAGCAGCGTCTGATCGCCAAGGCGATCAAGAACGCGCGCGAAATGGCGCTCCTGCCTTACGCCGGCGCTGGCCGGTAAGGAGCACCGACATGGCAAAGCTGATTCTCACGAACGAGGTCGCCGGGCTCGGAAGCGCCGGTGACGTCATCGAGGTCAAGAACGGGTACGCCCGCAACTACCTCATCCCCCAGGGCTTCGCTGTGGCCTGGACCCGCGGTGGCGAGAAGCAGGTGGCGTCCATCCGCGCCGCTCGCGACGCCCGCGCGATCCACGACCACGAAGAGGCCGTGGCCCTCAAGAACAACCTCGAGTCGAACAAGGTCAAGCTGTCGGTCAAGGCCGGCGCCGAAGGCCGTCTGTTCGGTGCAGTCAAGCCCGCCGACGTGGCTGACGCCGTCAAGACCGCTGGTCTGGGCGACCTCGACAAGCGCAAGATCCACATCACCTCGCCGATCAAGGCCGTGGGCGAGCACGAGGCGACCATTCGCCTGCGTGACGACCTCACCGCTGTGATCACCCTGCAGGTGGTCGCCGCCAAGTAATCCCTGGCGCACCGTACGGATGCCGCGGACCTTCGGGTTCGCGGCATCCGTCGTTTCCGGGGTGTGCCGCGGGCCGGGATGCAAGGTTTGCGGGCCGACACCCCGAGAGCGGATGCCGAGCGCCGGGGTGTCGGTGCAGATCCCTTGCATCCCGGCGCGGTGGCGTGCGCGTCGATGGCGTGCCCCGCGGGCAGGCCGGAGCGGATGCCGCAGGCCGAGGCCCGCGGCATCCGCTGTATCCGAAACTGACTCCTGTCGGGATCAGACCGTCGCGCGGCGGCGCAGAGCGACGAGGACGAGCCCCATCAGCGTCAGCGCCAGGGCGCCGATGCCGAGACCCATCGGAGCCTCACCGCCGGTCTTGGCGAGCATCAGCGGGCGAGCCGACGCTGCCGAGGCCGTCGTGCCGACCACAGCGGTGTCCGTCGTGCTCGACGCGGTCGGAACCGCGGGAGCTCCGCCGTTGCCATCCGTGCTGGGCGTGGTTCCGGGGTCGGTTCCCGGGTCGGTTCCGGGGTCGGTGCCCGGGTCGGTTCCGGGGTCGGTGCCCGGGTCGGTTCCGGGGTCGGTGCCCGGGTCGGTTCCGGGGTCGGTGCCCGGGTCGGTTCCGGGGTCGGTGCCCGGGTCGGTTCCGGGGTCGGTTCCGGGGTCCGTGCCCGGGTCGGTTCCCGGGCCGGCCGGGGTGACGACCTCGGTGGTCGAATCGCCGATCACCGAGATCGCGGTTCCGGTCAGCGAGATCGGGGCAGTGATCGGGAGCACCAGCTGGGTGCCGCCGAGGATGCTGTCCGAGCCGCTGGTCGACGCGCCGCTCGTGGTGCCCGTCGTGCCGCCGTTACCACCGGTGGTGGTGTCACTGGACGCGTCGCCGATGACCGAGACGGCGGTTCCGGTGAGGTCGATCGGTGCGGTGACCGGGGCGACGACCTGGGTGCCGCCGAGGATGCCGTCGGTGCCGTCGGTGGTCGCCTCGGGCGTGGTGCCCGTCATGCCGCCGGTGCTGCCAGCGGTGGTGCCACCGGTGGTGGTGTCACTGGTCGCGTCTCCGATGACCGAGACGGCGGTGCCGCTCAGGTCGATCGGTGCGGTGACCGGGGCGAGCACCTGGGTGCCGCCGAGGACGCCTTCGGTGCCGTCGGTCGACGCGTCGGCCGAGGAACCGCCGATGCTGCCAGCGCCGTTGTCACCGGTGGTGGTGTCGGTGGTGGCGTCTCCGATGACCGAGACGGCGGTGCCGCTGAGGTCGATCGGTGCGACGATCGGGGCGAGCACCTGGGTGCCGCCGAGGATGCCGTCGGTGCCGTCGGTGGTCGCCTCGGGCGTGGTGCCCGTCATGCCACCGTTGCTGCCAGCGGTGGTGCCACCGGTGGTGGTGTCACTGGTCGCGTCTCCGATGACCGAGACGGCGGTGCCGCTCAGGTCGATCGGTGCGGTGACCGGGGCGAGCACCTGGGTGCCGCCGAGGACGCCTTCGGTGCCGTCGGTCGACGCGTCGGCCGAGGAACCGCCGATGCTGCCAGCGCCGTTGTCACCGGTGGTGGTGTCGGTGGTGGCGTCTCCGATGACCGAGACGGCGGTGCCGCTGACCTCGATCGGCGCCGTCACCGGAGCGACGACCTGGGTGCCCGAGGCGACGCCATCCGCGCCGTTCGTTTCGGCAGCCGGTGCCGGAGCGGGCTGCGCCGGAGCGGGTGCCGGCTCGACGGGCGCGCTGCCGCCGTCCGTCGACGACGTGCTGTCGCCGACGACGGCGACGGAGGTGCCCTCGACGGTCACGGGCACGGAGACGCTGATGAGCGCCTGCGACCCCGAGCCGACGCCATCCGAGCCGCTCGTCGAGCCGCTGGGCGCCGGTGCCGACTCCGGTGCGCTCGAGCCCGACGTCGAGCTGTGCGCGTCACCGAGGACGGCGACGGACGTCCCGCTGACCGTGATCGGAGCGTCGACGGAGATGATGCCTTGGGTGCCCGAGAGCAGCCCGTCCTCTCCCGTGGTGTCGGCCGCGTGGGCGACCGAGGCGCCGAGGATCGTGATCCCCCCGGCGACGAGCGTGCCCCAGATGGCACGCGAGACGATGGTGTTCATGAGTGTTCTCTCCTTGAGAATGACGAATGGATGGCGCAGAGCGCCGGTGGTCGTGCCGCTCGAGCGCGGCCGGCCGTTCGTTAGTCAGGAGAGACGTCGGTGGGGTAGACGGGCGAGATCGGTCCCGTCGAGTTCATGAGGCGTCCGCGACGTCCGGGGAGCAGGAACGCTGCTCCGGCGAATGCGAACAGGGCTGCGGCGATACCGCCTCCGGCAGCGGCGGCGCCGGCCGAGGCCGCGCCCGGAGCGCTGACGGCGAGGCCACCCGACGCCGGTGCGCCCAGAGCGAGCGCATGACCCGCGACGGCGGGTGCCTCGCTGGCCGCCGCGGCGAACAGTTCGGATGAGGGCGCGAGAACCTCGGCCGACGTCGCCAGGACGCCGAAAATGCCGAATGGGCCGTCGGTCGACGTGGACGTAGCAAGGTCGCGTGCCAGACCAAGGGCGACGGTGGAGAGCGCGTCCAGCGGCGAGCTGGTGGCGATTCCGGGCTCCGGCGTCTCGCCGGGAAGCAGGGGGACGAGCGGCTGCGAGCCGCCGGGTACAACGGCGTCCGTGATCGGGACGATGACGGGAGTGAGTGCGTACGTGACGGGCGCGAGGGCATCGGTCACCGGAGCGAGCACCGCCACGACGGGTGCCAGGGCGCCGTCGAGGATGCCGAGCACGGGAATCACGGGGGCGCCGACGGCATCGGTCACCGGAGACAGTGAGCCGACGATCGGTGCGACGACAGGCGCGAGGTTCTCCGTGACGGGCGCCGCGACATCCGAAACGGGCTCGATGACGGGAGCCGCGGCCTCGGCGACCGGCTCGACCACGCCTGCAGCCGGCTGCACGGCCGGGGCGACGACGTTCTGCGCGACGGGCTCGACCACCTCGCGAACGACCGGGTCGACGACCGGAACGACGGCGGGAGGAGCGGACTGGACGACAGGGGCGACAGCCTGGACGACGGGCTCTGCGACGCGGGCCACGGGCTGGACCACGGACTCGAGCACGGGCGCGACGACGTCTTCGACGGCACGGTCGACCGGATCGGTGACGGCGGAGACGATGCCCTGCAGAGGCCCAGTCTCTTCGTCGGCCGCGTAGCTCGCGGGCGCGAGTGCGAGGGAGAGCGCCGTCCAGGCGAAGGCGAGACCGACGCCGGTGCCGAGGATCGGCACCCAGCGAGGCGCACGGCGGTGCTGGGCCATGACGAGCGATCACCTCCCCCGAGAGCGTCGACATCGTTCGCACGGGAGACCCCATGCCGTCGGGTACTGCTTGGCGAAGAAAGATACTCCTGTCTCGGGCAACTGTCTAGGGTTCCACTGAGTTCGTCATGAGCCCGTCCTGAGGATGCCGCGCCGGGCGCGCCGAGTCGACTTGACAAGGCGGGCGTTTTACACAAGTGAGTCCCCAGATGAACAACCTTCAAGTGAGACTTCAACCACGATCTTCATCCACAGGTTGGGGAAACTTAAACCCCTGATCAATGCCTACTTACTCGTGGACTTTCCACGTATCCCCGGGCGTTTTCCACAGGACTTCTTCACAACCGTCGCGGCGTTTCCCGCATCCTCTCCACAGAGTTATCCACAGGCCGGTTTGCGGGTGTCGGACGCCCTCCATACCGTGTACTCCGGCTCGGTCACAGGCCAGGATGCGGGGGTGCGGATGTCGATCGCGGACATCTCTGACGACAGGCTCGGCGGACGGCGCGAACCCGATCGCACCCCGCCGCACGACATGCTCGCCGAGCAGAGCACGCTCGGCGGCATGCTGCTGTCGAAGGATGCCGTCGCCGACGTCATCGAGACGCTCCGGGGCACCGACTTCTACGTCCCCAAGCACGAGCTCATCTACGAGGCGCTCCTCTCGCTGTACTCCCACGGTGAGCCGACCGATGTCGTGGCCGTCACCGACGAGCTCATCAAGAACGGCGAGCTGCAGCGCGCCGGCGGCGCCGACTACCTGCACACGCTCACCTCGATCGTGCCGACCGCGGCGAACGCGGGTTACTACGCGACGATCGTCAACGAGCGCGCCCTGCTGCGCCGCCTCGTCGAGGCCGGAACCCGCATCGTCCAGATGGGCTACAACGGCCAGGGCGACGCGGTCGACCTCGTCAACAACGCACAGGCCGAGATCTACTCGGTCACCGGCGCCGAGAAGGCCGAAGACTACGTGCCCCTCGAGGTCGCGGTCACCGCGGCCATCGACGACATCGAGGCCGCCCGTGGTCGCGACGGCCAGATGACCGGCATCCCGACCGGCTTCTCGGGGCTCGATCAGCTGACGAACGGTCTCCACCCCGGCCAGATGATCGTCGTCGCGGCGCGTCCCGCCATGGGTAAGTCGACCCTCGCGCTCGACTTCGCCCGCGCTGCCGCGATCAAGAACAACTCGCCCACGATCTTCTTCTCTCTCGAGATGGGGCGCAGCGAGATCGCGATGCGCCTGATGAGCGCCGAAGGCGCCGTGCCGCTGCAGTCGATGCGCAAGGGAACGCTCGACTCGCGCGACTGGACGACCGTCGCCGCGACGCGCGGGCGTATCAACGACGCGCCCCTCTACATCGACGACAGCCCGAACATGACGCTCGTCGAGATCCGGGCGAAGTGCCGACGGCTCAAGCAGCGTGTGGGCCTCAAGATGGTCGTGATCGACTACCTGCAGCTGATGACGAGCGGTAAGCGCGTCGAGTCGCGCCAGCAGGAGGTCTCGGAGTTCTCCCGTGCCCTGAAGCTGCTCGCCAAGGAGCTGCAGGTTCCCGTCATCGCGCTGTCGCAGCTGAACCGTGGTGCCGAGCAGCGTGCCGACAAGAAGCCGGCGATCAGCGACCTTCGTGAGTCGGGCTCGATCGAGCAGGACGCCGACATCGTCATCCTGCTGCACCGCGAGGCCGCCTACGAGAAGGACAGCCCGCGCGCCGGCGAGGCCGACCTGATCGTCGCCAAGCACCGTAACGGTCCGACCGACACGGTGACCGTGGCGTTCCAGGGTCACTTCTCGCGCTTCACGGATATGGCCGTGGGGATGGACTGAACGGTCAGCCGACGACCGTTATAGTCCAGTGCGCGCGATCACGCGCATCCGCCCTCGGCCCGTTGGGAGCCTGATGCCGTTCCGCAGTAAGGAGACGCTCGAGCGCTGGCTCGGCGAGTTCCACGAGCAGCGGGGAGCGGGTGAGCTCATCCGCGTCCTCGTGCAGGACGGTTCGGAGGGATCGGACACGGGGCTCGTCGTCGTGCCCCTCGCGAACTCTTCCGTGTCGGTGTTCATGGAGCCCATCGAGATCGGTGATGCCCGCTGGCGGATCACCATCGAACCGCAGCCCGACTTCACCAATCTCAGCAGCATCCAGATGCACTCGCTCGCCGCAGAATTCAACGTCGCCGCCGAGCTCTGCGCGTTCCTCGAGGCGAAGTCGATCAGTCACGAGGAAGACGACCTCGACGAGTTGTGACACCTCGCCATCATGGCGTCCGCTGGCGCGAGCGCAGTCGGCTGGTCCGGATGCTGCGCCTGTGGCGCACACGCAATCCGACGACGTTCCGTGAGAAGGTGCGGTACAAGATGCTGCGCGACCGCCGCAGCCTCATCGTCACCTTCGCCGACAAGGCCGCCGTGCGCGACCACGTCGCCGCGGTCATCGGCGAGCAGTACCTGCCTCGCGCGTACGCGATCGTCGAAGATCCGCAGAGCCTGCTGGACCTCGACTGGCCCGATGCCTACGTCGTGAAGCCGACGCACGGGAGCGGCGCTGCGATCGTCATGTCGGCCGCCGCCTCCGCGGATGCCCGGCTTCCGGAAGCGCGCTGGGGGTGGGTCTATCGGCACGTGCGCCCGGAGTTCGCGAACCCGCACGACCTCGCGGCGATCGCCGCGAGCTGGCTCACCAAGCTCTACGGTCAGGGCCCGAATCGCGAGTGGGTCTACGGGCAGGTGCCGCGCCGAGTCATCGTCGAGGAGTTCCTGGTCGGTGCCGACGGCGGCATACCGGACGACTATAAATTCTTCGTCTTCCATGGGCGATGCCACTTCATCCAGGTCGACGGCGGACGCTTCGGCGGTCGCACGCAGGACTTCTTCCGACCCGACTGGAGCCGCATCCCTATGAGCGGCGGCCCGCCCTGGGCTGATCCCGAGCGCTCGCGGCCGGCGCATCTCGACGAGATGATCAGCATCGCCGAGCGGCTCGGCGAGGGCACCGACTTCGTGCGCGTCGATCTGTACGACGTCGACGGTCGCGTCGTCTTCGGCGAGCTCACGAGCTTTCCCGCCGGCGGCGACAGCCCGTTCGATCCGGAGTCGTACAACACCGAGTTCGGCCGCCCCTGGACGGTGCCGCGGCGCTACCGCTGACGCCGTGCCTCACCCGTGCGCCGGATGCCGGCGCGTCCGAATTCCTTCGCACGGCGGAGGCGCGACGAACCGCGCGTGCATAGCGTCGTATCCATGAGCACCGCCACCGCGAACCAGCCCACCGACCGTGCGACGCGAGAGGCGTCTTGCCTGCAGATGGCGAGGACCTGGCTGCCGGTCGGATCGGCCATCGCCCTGCTGGCCCTCATCGTTTGGGCGATCGTCGCGGGCGTGAGCGGATCGCCTGCGGGCGTCATCGCGGCGACCTCGGGAGCGGCGGCGGTCGCCGTGGCCGGGAGTACGGGCCTCGTCGGCATCACCGCGCGGTTGCGTCAGCTCGGCGTGGTGCGGGCCCGCCACCCCCGCACTCGTCGGCTCCGTAGCTGACTCAGTCGAGCGCGGCCGCGATGGCGCGGTCGAGGTCGCGGACGTATGCCTCGGGTTGCTCCCACGAGGGAAAATGACCGCCCACCGGGTGCTCCTCGAAGGCCTCGAGGTCGAAGAGGCGCTCGGCGAAGTCGCGCGGGGCGTTGACGAGGTCGTCCGGGAAGATCGAGAGCACGACCGGGATGCGGCCGGGTATCTTCGTGTTCGGCGGCGCGGTCCGCAGTGCATAGGGGCCGAACGACGAGCCGATCGCGCTGGTGAACCAGTATGCCGATACCCAGGTGAGAACCTCGTCGTGCGAAAAGACGCTGGTGATGTCATCGCCGTGGTCGGTCCAGGTCCAGAGCTTCTCTCCGATCCAGGCGAGCAGTCCGGTGGGGGAGTCGGTGAGCGCGGCGGCGATGGTGGCGGGTTTCGTCGCGTGTTCGAGGCTGTATGCGGCCTCGGTGGTCTGCCACCGGTTCCAGCGGTCGACGTAGTCGCGCTCCGTTGGACTGAGGTCATCGGGGATGCCGCCGGCGAGGTGTCTCTGCGACACGTCGGTCAGGTGTGCCGCCGCGACCATCGAGGGGTGATTGCGCATCAGCGCCTCGGCGACGTTGCATCCGATGTCGCCGCCGCTGACCACGAAACGTGTGTACCCGAGTCGGTGCATGCCGGCGGCGACGACGTCGGCCATCTCGTTCGCCGACATCCCCTCGGCCGGGGCGTCGACGCTGAACGGATAGCCGGGCAGCGCGGGCGCGACCACCGTGACATGCCGGAGCAGTGGCAGCACCTTCTCGAACCGCAGCACCGAATCGGGCCATCCATGGAGGAGGAGAACCACGGGGGCGTCCGGTTCCGCCTTCTGGTGGATCACGCGAAGCGGGTGTGGCGCGTCGACGAGCTCCCACGGCAGGGCGAGGATCCGGTCCTCCTGCGTGCGCCAGTCGAACCCGTCCGTCCATCGCGCGACGAGCGTGTCGAGCCAATCCAGATCGACACCGGCCGGGGGTTGCCCGCCGAGGAGCGCGGCGAACCGACGCCGACGGCTGAGACGCGCATGCAGGTCGGCGATCGCCTCGTCGCTGACACGATCGGGGGCGTGGTGCTCGTTGGTCATGCCCCGAGTATCCCGCTCGCGTCGCCGCACCGCAGAAGCTTGTCAAGCCGCTACGGGTTTCGGGATGCCGCGACCTAGCGTTCGCGGAATGAGCAAGACCGATACCCCTGCACCTACCCGCCTCCGGCGAGGAATGGGCGGACCGCTGCTGTTCGCCTTCATCCTCGGTGACGTTCTGGGCGCAGGTGTGTACGCGCTCATGGGCGTGCTGGCCGAGCGCGTCGGCGGGATGCTGTGGGCGCCCTTGCTCGCCGCCCTCGTGCTGGCGCTGCTCACCGCCGGGTCGTACGCGGAGCTCGTGACGAAGTACCCCCGGGCCGGCGGTGCGGCCGTCTTCGCCGAGCGCGCGTTCAAGAACAAGCTCGTGTCGTTCCTCGTCGGCTTCTGCATGCTTGCCGCGGGCGTCGTGAGCGCAGCGGGGCTGTCGATCGCCTTCGCCGGTCAGTACCTGCAGACGTTCGTCGAGGTTCCCGTGGTGCCGGTAGCGATCGTGTTCCTGGCCGTGCTCGCGGCGCTCAATGCCCGCGGCATCCGGGAATCGATGGGTGCGAACTTCGTCATGACCGCCATCGAGGTCTCGGGGCTGGTGATCGTCGTGGTCGTGGTCGGTTTCCTCCTCGCCGGCGGAGGCGGGGATGTCTCACGCGTCACGCAGGTTCCCGAGGGCACCGGTGTCGCGTCGGCCGTGCTCGCCGGAGCGATCATCGCGTACTACTCCTTCGTGGGCTTCGAGACGTCGGCGAACATGATCGAGGAGGTCAAGGAACCCTCGAAGATGTACCCGCGCGCGCTGTTCGCCGCTCTCGGTGCAGCCGGGCTGGTTTACGTGCTGGTCGGCCTCGCGAGCAGCATCGCGCTGCCGCCCGAAGAGCTGTCGAGCTCGAGCGGACCGCTGCTCGCGGTGGTCGAGGCGAGCGGTGTCGCCATCCCCTCGTGGCTATTCAGCCTCATCGCGCTCGTCGCCGTCGCCAACGGTGCGCTGCTGACGATGATCATGGCGAGCCGCCTCACGTACGGCATGGCAGAGCAGGGGCTGCTGCCGCGTGCTCTGTCGCGGGTGCTGCCCGGGCGCCAGACGCCGTGGGTGGCGATCCTCGCCACGACGCTCGTCGCGATGCTGTTGACGCTCGTCGGTGACCTGGCGCTGCTCGCCGAGACGGTCGTCCTGCTGCTGCTCTTCGTCTTCCTGAGCGCGAACATCTCGGTGCTCGTGCTGCGCCGCGACCGCGTCGATCACGATCACTTCCGCGTGTGGACGTTCGTTCCCGTGCTCGGCGTCGCGTCGTGCCTGCTCCTGCTCAGCCAGCAGACCCTGCGGGTGTGGATCTTCGGCGCCATCCTCATCGTGGTCGGCGTGGGACTCTACTTCGTGGCCCGTTGGGCGCGTGGTCGCGGGGAGCGGGAGCAGGAGCAGGCAGCATCTCGATGATGCGGTAGCCACCGCCGTCCGAGATGCTTCGTGGGCATATCGTTAGTAGCCTAACGATATCCACGAGAAGGAGGGCGTCAGCGTGTTCGTGCTGTTCTTGGTTCTGTTCCTCGGTGGCATCTACCTGATGGGTGCCGCTTTCAACGTCGCGGAGTTCCCCGGCCTCGTCTTCACCGGAGGGCTGCTGGTCACGTCGGCGGCCGTCGGCATCCCGTTCCTCATCGCCGCGGTCGAGCACCGTGGTGAGGAGCGCAGCGACGGCAGCACGCGCTGAGACATTCGCGGCGCGTGCTGCCGGTGGCTGTCTGCGGCTGCCGGTGGCTACCGGTGCGACTCGCTGACGACGCCGGCCGCGAGCCGTAGCCGTCGGCCGGCACGCGCGGCGACGGCGGAATCGTGGGTGACGACGATCAGGGTGAGGCCCTCGGCGTGCAGCGAGTCGAGCACTCGAAGGATGTCGTCGCGCATCGATTCGTCGAGGTTGCCGGTGGGCTCGTCGGCCAGCAGGACGCGCGGACGCTTCGCGATGGCTCGCGCGATCGCCACCCGTTGCTGCTGACCGCCGGAGAGCTCGCCGGGCAGGTGGTCGGCGCGTTCCGCGAGGCCGACGCGCGCGAGCGCTTCAGCCACCCGCGTCCGGCGCTCCTCGCGCGGCAGGCCGAGCGGCTCGAGTCCCATGTCGACGTTCTCCGATGCGGTCAACGTCGGTATGAGGTTGAAGCCCTGGAAGACGAAGCCGATGTCACGAGCACGGATGGCGCCGAGAGCGCGGTCGGATGCCGATGCGAGGTCAGCGTCACCGAGCTGGACGGTGCCGCTCGTCGGGCGATCGAGTGCCCCCAGCAGTTGCAGGAGCGTCGACTTGCCTCCGCCCGTCGGGCCCTGGATCGTCACGAAATCGCCCGCTTCGATCTGCAGGTACACGCCGGCGAGAGCGCGAACGGAGCTCCCGCCGCGGGAATACTCCTTCGTCACGTTCTCGATCCGGTAGCCGGCGGTCCGCGGCGGCGTTGTGATGGGGGTGTCGGTCATGGTCTCTCCTTCGGGTGAATGCGGGTCGTCGATGCTCATGCGACAGCTCGCAGGGCCTCGGCGGGCCGGAGTCGCGCGGCACGCCAGCCGCCGAGGATCCCGGCGACGAGGCCGCCAGCCAGGGCCAGCGCGAGCGCGAGCAGCACGATCGACGGAGCGATCGGCGCCGTCAGCACGATGTCTCCCGCGACCGTCGCCTGCTCCGACATCGACCCGGGGCCGCCCATTCCGCCCGGAAAGCCCGCCGACCCTGCGGGGCCCGATTCGGCGGCGACGGAGACGGTGGGTGCGACCGCGGTGATGATGAACGCGCCCACCAGGCCGACTACGGTGCCGATGACACCGCCGATCGCACCCTGGACGATCGACTCGCCGGCGACCTGGCCGACGACGCGACGGTTGGACCATCCGATCGCCTTCAGCGTCCCGATCTCCCTCGTGCGACGCGAGACTCCGGAGATCGTGAAGAGGACCGCGAGGGCGACGGCGACGACGAGCAGGATGACCGAGAGCCAGGTGCCGAGCCCGGAGATGAGGGCGCTGGCGCTCGACAGCGACGACGAGACGCTCGATGCCAGGTCCGACTGCGAGTTGACGGTCGCGTCCGGCAGTTCCGCCTCCAATGCGGTCTTCACCGCCTCGATCGAGTCCGCGGACTCCGCTTGGACGTAGACCGTCGAAACGACATCCCCCGCACCGGAGATCTCCTGTGCCGTCGCCAGAGGCAGGTACACGTCGGCCGCGGTGTCGGCATCAGCGGTGGCCGACGCGACGATGCCCACGATCTCGACATCCGTGCCGCCGACGTCGATCGTGTCTCCGACCGCCAGGTTCTCGCTGGTGGCGTAGGTGGCATCGACGATGGCCCGAGCCTCGCCGTCATCGGATGCTGCCAGGGCTCGGCCGTCGGCGACCTCGACGGCCGAGAGGGGGCCGACGCCGGACGCGTCGGTGGAGACGCCGAGAACGGTGAACGAATCGATGTCGAACGAGCCGCCGCCGAAGCCTCCACCCGGACCGCCCTGGCCCTCGCCGGGAACGCGCTGCTGCGCCGAGGCCTCGCCGTCGCCCTGAACGTCGTCCGCAACGCCGTCGCTCGGAGCCTGCGGCAGCTCCCCGTCGAAGTTCGTGTTGGTGAGACTCAGTGCGCCGACGGCCGCTGCGACGCCCTCGGTTCCCGCAACGGCGTCGACCGTGCTGCCGTCGAGGGTGCCGCGCCGGAAGTCGGTCATCAGTCTCGACTGACTCAGGTTGGTGGCCCCGTCCTCGCCGGTCTGCGCGTCACCGCCGCCGAACTCGAAGCTCGGTCCGCCCCCCTGCCCCGGTTCCGACTCGGCGCCGGACACGGTCAGGTCTGTGCCGACGCCGTACACGGCTGCGAGGGCCGACGACTGAGCGTCCTTCACGCCTGCCGCGAGGGCGTTGACGATGATGACCAGCGCGATCGCGATCGCGAGGCCGGCTGCGACGATGGCGGTCTGCTTCTTTCGGCCGGACAACTCCCGGCGCAGATAAGTCAGGTACATGGGCTCTCCTTCGGGGCGCACAGAGCGCCGACGAACGAGAAACTAAGCGGCCCGCCGATGACGAGCGTTGGCTTTTCTTATCTACGACTTATGTAACCGGGGCCGTGCGGCGTGGGACCGCGAACGCGCTCAGGCCGGATGCCGCTTGAGCAGCTTCGCTGCCACGATCATCGCGCCGCCGAGCACGGCGGGGATGCCGCCGCCCGGGTGAACCGAGGCGCCGACCCGCCAGAGCCAGGGTGCGCGGAGGTCGTGCTGCGCGGGCTGGTGCAGCGGGCCGCTCATCCACAGCGGTCGCGACGCCCCGTAGAGGGCGCCGTGGGGTTCGCCGAACGATCCGAAATAGCGGGGGTCGAGCACGGTCGTCTCGGTCATCCCGTCGGTGAGGAGTCCATCGAGGCCCATGACGCCCGAGATGCGCTCGAGCTCGCGCCTCACGAACGGGTGGTCGAGCGAGTAGCCCTGGCCGTCGGCGGGGCTCGTCAGCAGGACGGCGAGTGTGCTGCGGTCGTTCGGGTAGATCTCGCCGGCCCGGTAGTGGTTGACGAACGCCATCGTGTCGGCGGGCTCATCGCCGGCGGCGAGACTGCGGTGCAGGGCGTCGGGCTTCGTGGGCAGGATGACGCTGTGCGCGGCGATCCGCTCGGGGAGGGGCGTCTCGAGCACGCCGTAGATCGCGACCGCCGAGCACGACAGCTGCGGCGAGCCGGGAACCACGCGGCGCCGCCCCAGCAGTCCGTCGAGCCGTGACGCGTCGAGACCGCTCACGACGACATCCGCGTCGTGCACACCACGCTCGGTCGTGACGCGTCCGCGCTCGATGCGCGTGACGCGCTCGCCGGTGCGGATCTCGACGCCCGCGGCATCCGCCAGCCGCTGCAGCGCGATGACGATCTCGAACACCCCGCCTCGGGGCACCCACACCCCGTCGGCGGCCATGACGGCGGGCATGCTCGCGTACAACGCCGGGGTGCGGGAGGGGGAGACCCCCGCGTTGAGGGTGTGGATCGCGATGATCTCGCGCAGTCCCTCGGGCATCCAGGTCAGGCTGTCGAGGTAGGCCCGGGTGCTGAGGTGCCGTCCGTATACGGCGAGCAGCCGACGCAGTGCGGGCAGCGACGCGCGATCGAGCGGGTCGGCGACGAGCAGCGCGGCGACGTCGTCCGCGAGGGGTGCGTGCTCGTCGCTGAAACGCTTCCACGCGGAGTGCCAGGGGTGCCCTTCGGGCACGGGCAGCGAGACCTCTTCGCCCCGGTAGTAGTAGCGGCCCACCTCATCCAGACGCACGAGGTCGAGCCCACCGGCATCCGTGCCCGTTCGCGACCCCGCGCCCAACCGGCGCAGCAGCTCGTCCCAGACGGACGGGAACGTGACGAGCGATGGGCCCGTGTCGATGCGCTCGCCGTCGAGTTCGATGCGTCGGCTCTTGCCGCCGACGGTCTCGGCCGCTTCGAGCAGGGTCACGCGGTGACCGGCGTGGGCGAGCAGGGCGGATGCTGCGAGCCCGCCGAGGCCCGCCCCGACGACGACGATGCGGCTCATGGATAGACCCCCAGGAACATGGCTGCGAGCAGCAGCCCGCTGGCGACCGAGCCCGCGATGTACGGGAACGCGATCGACAGCGGGTAGAGCCTGCGACCGGTGGCGGGCGTGGGGCGCAGCAGCATCCAGACGACGAGGGTACCGGCAAGGGCGAGGTTGACGAGGGCGACGGGCAGGCTGACGAGCGCGAACAGCACCGTCGAGACCAGCCACCACGCCCCGCTCCACAGGGCCGTCCCACGCGGGCCGAGCAGGACGGCGGTCGTGGTGATGCCGGCCTCGCGGTCTTCGTCGATGTCCTGCACGGCGTCGTAGGCGTGCTTCGCGACGCTCCAGGCCAGCAGTCCGACGACGGCGGGCCAGACCGGCGGCGCCTCGAGAGCGACCGGCATGATCAGCAACGGCAGGCCGTATGCGGCGTTGCTCAGCGAGTCGAGGAACGGTCGCGCCTTGAACCGCAGCGGCGGAGCAGAGTAGAAGACGAACACGCCCGCGTAGAGCAGAATCAGACCGACCGCCGCGATGGGCAGCGCGATGACGAAGTAGACGAGGAACGGGACGTTGGTGACGGCCACTGCCCATGCGATCAGCTTCACCTCGCGGGGCTCGATTCGCGCACCCTCGATCGACCCCTTGCGCGGGTTCAGCGCATCCGTGTCCTGATCGAAGATGTCGTTCACGCCATAGATCAGCAGGTTGAACGGCAGCGTCAGCCAGATCAGCAGCGGAATCGCGGCGACGTCGATGAGCTGACCGGTCAGCCACATGCCGAGCGCGCCCGTGCCGATCGTGTTGATCCACAGAACGGGCCGCGAGATGTGGACGAGGCGCGCGATCGGGGTCATCCGAGGTCCGTCCGATCCAGACGCGGCATGTCATCGTTCACGCGGATGCTCACGCCTCACGGTACCTCAGCGACGAAGGGGCGCAGCTCCGCTGCTCTCGACGCGGGTTCGGCGACGAAGAGCGGTTGAGATCAGCGCGCCGACTGCGCCGATGCACGCCGCCACGATCAGCGGCGGCACGGCGAGATCGACGGCGGTCAGCGCCATCACGAAGACCCCGATGCCATAGTCGGCCATCTCCGCCGGGTAGGGCGCCAGCACGCGCGTCCCCGCGGCGGACGAGACGGCGGTGAAGAAGGCCGGTCCGACCCACAACGCGGCCAGGCTGACGACGACGGCCGCGACCCGCCCGGCCGTGCGGAACCCGCACCATGCGATGACGGCGCCGACGAGAACGGCGGGAAGCCACCGCAGCAGCAACAGAACAGCCGAGGTAGCCGGGTCGTTCGTGAGCGAGAGATAGCTCTGCAACGGCAGTCCGATCCACCCGGGGACGGTGATCGCCGTGAGCGACAGAGCGATCGCGGCGCCGGGGACGGGGCCTCGCGCGGTGAGAAGCAGCACGAGCATGCTCATCAGCAGCGAGACGACCATGACCGCGATCACGGCCGCCGCATAGAGGACGCGGCGGCTCGAGTCCTCGAGCATCGATACCGTCACGACCGACGACTGCACGACCGCGATGACCTGGATCACGGCTACCCCGAGCACGAGCAGGCCTGTCGCGTGGCGGGGGCGGCGGTGGCGCAGCGTGCGTGCCGAGAGGCCCGCGACGGCGCCCCCGACGACGAGCAGTGAGACGATCGTCGTGAGGAAGTACTGGCTGAACGGCAGCAGGGAGAACGGCGTCGTCAGGTCGGTCTGATCTGCGGCGAGATTCTGCAGGGGGAGCCGCGCGCCGGTGATCAGCCAGGGCAGCAGACCCGCGACCGCGCTCCCGGCCCCGACGAGGACCCAGACGGCGCCGGACAGAGGGGGGCGGTGGATGCTGCTCACCCGCGCAGACTATCGACACCGGACGGCTACTTCACCGATGGCCGGATGGTCGTGAATCCGCCGTCGACCGGGATCACCTGGCCGGTGATGCGGGAGGCGTCGGGGGAGAGCAGCCAGTCCATGACCACGGCGACCTCGTCGGCGGACTGCACACCGCCGAGCGGATACTGCTTCTCGGCACTCTCGCGCAGCATGGGTGCGGCGAGCATGCCCGCGGTCAGAGGTGTGTCGGTCATGCCGGGAGCGACCGCGTTCACCCGGATGCCGCGCGCGGCGTAGGTCGCGGCGGCGCTGCGCACGAGAGCCTCGACACCGCCCTTCGCCGCGGCGATCACCTCGTGGTTCGCGACGCCGATACGGGCGACGACCGAGCTCGCGAAGACCGCGGCGCCCGGCGCCTTGCCCGTCGCGTCGAGCCAGGCGTGCAGGATCCAGAGGCTGCTCTCGAGGTTGACGCGCAGCACGTCGCGAGCCTCGTCGGTCTTCGTGCGGTGCAGTGGCGTGATGAGCGTGCTGCCCACCGCGTGAGCGAGCAGCGCGGGCGGGCCGCCGAGCGCGGTGCGGCACTCCGCGAACGCGGTCGCTGCGCCGTCGGGCGTCGTGACGTCGGTTTCGATGTGCGCGTCGGCGTCGACGTCCGCGAGCGATGCGGCGTCCCGGCCGACGGCGGCGACACGCACGCCGCGAGCGCGCAGGCGTGCGACGAGCTCTCGGCCCACCCCGCCCCGGGCGCCGGTGACGAGCGCGATGTCGTTCTGTGCGGCGTTGCCGTCGGTCATCGGGCTCCTTCCGGTGCGGTCACGTCGCCGCGCCGGATGGCGTCGGCGCGGCCCCGGATCGCGGCGATCTCGTCATCGTCGAGGCGGTCGAGGTTCTTCACCTGCAGCGCCATGCGGTGGTTCTCGGCGAGGGGCTGCTCGTGCCGGATGAGGTAGTCCCAGTACAGGGTCGTGAAGGGGCAAGCGTCCTCGCCGACCCGCTTCGCCGGGTCGAACGGGCACGTCTTGCAGTACGGGCTCATCCGGTCGATGTACTTGCCCGTCGCTGCGTAGGGCTTGCTTCCCATGAGCCCGCCGTCGGCGTACTGACTCATGCCGAGGGTGTTCGGCAGCTCGGCCCACTCGACCGCGTCGACGTACACGGCGAGGTACCAGGCGTGCACCTCGCGCGGGTCGACGCCGAGCAGCATCGCGTAGAGACCCGTGACCATGAGGCGCTGGATGTGGTGCGCGTACCCGTTCTCGAGCGTCGTGCCGACGGCATCCTTCAGGCACGCCATCGGGGTGTCGCCCGTCCAGTACCAGTCGGGCAGCGGCTCGAACGCCTCGAAAGCGTTCCGCTGGACGTAGCCGGGCATCTGCGTCCAGTAGATCCCGCGCACGTACTCGCGCCAGCCGAGGATCTGCCGGATGAATCCCTCGACTGCCGACAGGGGCGCGCGCTTCGAGCGGTACGCCTCCTCGGCGGCGGCCACGACCTCACGCGGATGCAGCAGCTTGAGGTTCATCGACGACGACAGGTGCGCGTGCCACAGCCAGGGTTCGCCCGGCCACATCGCATCCTGAGCGTCGCCGAAGCCGGGCAGTCGTTCGTCGATGAAGAGGTCGAGCGCCTCGAGCGCTTGCGCACGGGTGACCGGCCAGGCGAACGAGTCGAGCGAACCGGGGTGCTCGCCGAACTCCTTCTCGACGAGCTCGATCACCTCACGCGTGATCTCATCGGGCGGAAAGGTCGCCCGTGGCGGGACGAGCCCGGGTCCCTGCTTGGGGAACGGCTTGCGGTTGTCGGCGTCGTAGTTCCACTGGCCGCCGACGGGCTGTCCTCGGGTGGTCATGAGGATGCTGTGCCGCTTGCGCATCTCACGGTAGAAGTACTCCATTCGAAGCGACGCCCGGCCTTCGGCGTGCTCGGCGAACTCGGCGACGGTCGAGAAGAAGTGCCGGTCGACGCGGATGTCGAGAGGGATGCCGGCGGCATCCGCGGTCTGCTGCAGCGCTTCGCGCACGCGCCACTCGCCGGGCTCGGTCATCACGAGCGCCTCGGGCTTCAGCTTCTCCAGGTCGGCGGCGAGCTGGTCGGCGAGAGTGCCCTTGTTCCCCCGCGCATCGAGCTCCGTGTAATGCAGGGTGTGTCCGGCGTCGCGCTGATCGGCGGCGAAGTGGCGCATCGCCGCGAGGAACACCGCGGTGCGCGGCTTCGAGCTCCAGACGTGGGTGGACTCTTCGGCGACCTCGGCCATCCAGACGGCATCCTGCGCCGGGTCGAACTCGTCGAAGGCGCTCGCGTCGGGGTCGAGCTGGTCGCCCAGGACGATCACGAGGTTTCGGAGCACGGTGTCAGCGTAGGAACGGCCCCGGGTGCGTCCTATCGCTTGTGCGTGAGCCCGGGCTGCGCTAGTCGCGTGCGTCGACGCGACGCCGAAGCCGTGAGGATCCATCCGTCCGTCGTATGGATGGCGTGAGGGGACATCGCCGGGAGGGTGCGTCGAGCGTAGACCTGAGCCATGACTCTCACCTCCATCCTCCCGACCCTGCGTCGCAGCATCCCGTCGCCCCACTCGCGGGATGTGTGGCCAGCGCGCACCGTCGTCACGTGTGACGACATCGTCGTCGGCGGTATCTCCGTGAACCGCTTCGTCGAGCTCTGCGGGCTGCCGGCGGTCATGACGGCACCGGCGGTCATTCCGGTGTCGGGCGGGATGTCGTCATCGACAGCCACGACGACCGTGCTGCTTCTGCGCGTGATGGCGGCTGGAGGCGTCGACGGCGGGACGGCGCTCGCCGTCGACGCCGACCTCGTTGCGGCGGCGTACGCGGTGTGGAGCGAGGCCCGGCTGCTTGCCCGCGTCTCGAGCGCCCACGATCACCGGTTCGCCGTCTGCGGGGCCGACGGCGAACGGCTGCCGGGGGTCGCGGTCGTCCTGCCCGCCGATACGGGCTGCGGTGATGTCATCGCCGTGCCCTGTCCTGGTGCCCTGTCGGTCGGCGACGTGCGCCCCCATCCGACTCTCGCAAAGGGTCTGAACGCCGGGGGCGTGGAGTGATGGTCTACGCGACCGTCTTGTGGGCGAGCCGATGCGCGCGCTACGACGCGATGATCGCGGCGGCTCAGGCCGCGGAGGAGGACGACGAGAGCAGTCCGCCGAGGAACCGGGCGATCTCACCGGGTCCGGACGCGTGAGCCGAGGCCTCGACGTCGGGGTTGTAGTTCGTGTTCGTGTTGAGGTCGTAGGTGACGAGTCGCCCGTCGATCGTCTCGACGAACTCGATCCCGGCGATGCGGATGTCGACGGTGCGCAGGAAGTCGCGGTGCTGCACGACCAGGGGATGATCGGCGGTGATCTCGTCGCGCAGCGCGAAGGGCGGATAGGCGGGGGTGGCACCCGTGCCCGCCGCGGGGTCGACGACGCACGCATCGGCGGGGCAGAGCTCGAAGCTGCCCGCGCTCGTGTCGACGCGGACGGCGTAGACGAACTCGCCGCCGACATATTCGGCGCGCGTGACGAACGGTTCGCGTGCGAACAGGAACTCCTGGATGAGCGTGATGCCATCGGGGGATGCCTCGAAGTCGGGCCCGTCGACCCAGGCGTCGAACTCGTCGTGGGAGTCCCAGCGGCGGACGCCGAGACCCTTGCCGCCCTGGTTGTGCTTGCTGATGAACGGCACCGGGAACTCGCGCGCGCGCTCCTTCAGGTCACCGGTACCGAAGACGGCGACGGTGTGCGGGACGTCGATGCCGCTCGCCCGCAGGGCGGCGTGCTGGGCGACCTTGCTGACCTCGAACTCGAGGACGTGGCTGCCGCCGATCACCGTGCGGCCCCACGACTCGAGCCACCGCAGCACCGCCCGGCCGTAGTCCTTCGACTGCGCGTGGTCGCGCGTGTGCGCCGATGCCGACAGTCGCGACCAGAAGACGCCCTGCGGCGGCTCGGCCGACAGGTCGATCGAGCCGTCGGTGAGCAGCCACTGCTCGGCAGGCACGGCCTCGGCGGCGAACGCGGCGGCGAAGGGCGCCCACCACTCGGGGTTCTCGTGGATCACGTACACCTGCGGCGAAGTCGACATCCCGTCAGGCTAAGCCGATCGAGCCGGGTCGCGGGCCGCGTGACGGAGCATGACGCGACGCGGACTGCCGCGCGTCCCGACGTCACCGCGCGTGTGAGGATCGACGGACCGACGGATGTTCCGCCGGAGAGGGAGCACCATGAGGTTCGGATACTGGACCCCCACTTACGGCGGCTGGCTGCGCAACGTCGCCGACGAGCACACGCCCGCGACTTTCGAGCACATCGCGCGCATCGCCCGGGCCGCGGAGGACGGCGGCTTCGACGTGACCCTCGTCCCCGAGCTGAACCTCAACGACATCAAGGGGCATAACGGCCCCGCCCTCGACGCCTGGGCCATCGCCACCGCGACCGCAGCCGTGACCTCGCGCCTGGAGATCATGGCCGCATTGCGGCCGAGCTACCACCCCGTCGCGCTCGCCGCGAAGCAGGCCGCCACGATCCAGGAGATCGCGCAGGGCCGCTTCACGCTCAACGTCGTCTCGGCGTGGTGGGCCGAGGAGGCGCGGCAGTACGGCATCTCGTTCGCCGACCACGACGACCGCTACGCGCTGACGACCGAGTACGTCGAGGTGCTGCACGGGCTGTGGTCGCAGACGCCGTACAGCCACGAGGGGCGTCACTTCTCGCTCGAGGGCACCCACCTCGAACCCAAGCCTGTGACGGCGCCGCTGATCTACGCGGGCGGTGAGAGCGAGGCGGGCCGGGCGGCGATCGCGGGCTTCGCCGACGCCTACGTCACGCACGGCGGCACGGTTGACGAGCTCCGGACGAAGATCGCCGACATGCGGGCGCGCCGCGAGCGCGTCGGCAAGCCCGCCTTCCGGCACTTCGGCATGGCGGCGTTCGCGATCGTCCGCGACACCGAGGAGGAGGCGCAGGCCGAGCTCGCGCGTATCACCGACGTGCGCTCGGGCGCGGCCTACGAGTCGTACCAGGACTTCGTGACCAAGTCGCAGCTCGACGTCGAGATCAGCCTGCGGGAGTACTCGGTGTCGAACCGCGGCCTGCGCCCAGAGCTCATCGGAACGCCGCAGCAGGTCGCCGACCGCATCCGGGAGTTCCAGGACGTCGGCGTCGACACCCTGCTGCTGCAGTTCTCGCCCGCGCTCGACGAGCTGGAGCGCTTCGCCGAGCAGGTTATCCCGCTCGTCAACGGGCGCGGATAGTCCCGGGCCTCAGCGCGCGTCGACGGCGGCGAGGATGTCGGCAGTCTCCGTGCGCGTCGTGTAGTCGATGTGAATGTCGACGAAGCGCACGACACGGTCGGCGCCGATGACGATCACCGTGGGATACGGGATCGCCGGGGTGTCGTCGGCGTTGCTGTCCTTGAAGGCGAAGCCCAGGGCGGTGTGGGCGTCCTGAGCCTCGGCGCTGGGCGCGGTGACGATGCCGAGGGCGCCCGCGAACGCGTTGGCCGGGTCGGACACGACCGTGAAGCCGAGCTCCCCGTTGGTGACGGCGGCGGCCGAGCCGTCGGGTGTCTGTGGGCTGATCGCGATGAGCGAGACGCCGCGCTCGGCGAGTCCGGGGGCCAGCGTCTTGTCGTAGTGCCGGAGCGTGATGTTGCAGTACGGGCACCATGCGCCGCGGTAGAAGACGAGCACGGCGGGCCGGCCCGCGAGCAGCCCGTCGAGTCCGATCGGCGATCCGGACGTGGCGACGAGCTCGGCGGACGGCAGGACGTCGCCGACGGACACGGCGTTCTCCGGCCCTCCGGCGGCGCGCAGGTCGGCCTGCTCGCCGGCGAAGACGGCGCTGAGCTCGGGACCGATCGTCTCGGTGAAACCGACGTTGAACTCGGCGATCTGCGTACCGGTGGTGGCGGGGGTGATCGACATGATGCTCCTCGGATGGCGGGGCCCTGCGGTGGGTAGCGCGAGCATAGGTCGCGCATCGCGGCACCGATGGCGGACCCGTAACGGGGCGACATCCCGCGGCATCCCCCACGATGCGCCCACTCGACACCGCACGAGGCGGGTCCGGACGAAACCGGACCCGCCTCGTGGACGACGACCCGGCTCACCTCAGAGTGAACTCGACCGTCGTGGTGTTGCCGGCGACGTCGTGCACGACGAGCGTGTTCGCCCCCGACACGGCACCGAAGACCCCAGGCTTCACGAAGTTGATGTCCGACCACGCGTTGTTCGTCAGATCCTTCGTCACGCCGTTCAGCACGGCCTTGTCGATCTTGCCCGCGTCGTGCAGCTTGAAGCTCACCAGCGAGTAGTCGTCGCCGTCGCGGGCCGTGAACGACGCCCCGTCCTTCACCGTGACGGTCGGCGCGGTGGCGTCGATCGTCACGTCGAACGTCTTCGTCTGCGCGACATTGCCGGCCAGATCGTGCGCGTTGTAACGGACCGTGTAGGTGCCGTCGGGCAGCGTCACCGAAGCCGCGTGCGTCGCGGCTGCGGCGCCGTCCACGGCGGTCTGCGTGCTCTTGACGAGCGTGCCGTCACGGTAGACATTGGCCACGATGCGCGCGAGCCCGCGGTCGTCGGTCGCGTCGACCTTCAGCTCGAGCGACCGATGCGGACCGGCCGTCGTCGGAGCGGTGAGTGTCACCACCGGCTTGACCGTGTCGGGCTCGGGGTCCGGCGTCCCCGCCGCGATCACCTGGACGTCATCGACGAAACCGGTGTTGTCGCCCTCGGTCGTCGTCGCGACGAACGAGATCGTGTGCTCGCCTTCCGCGACGGTGAACGGTTCGGTCTCGTACGCGGTGTACTTCCCATCGCGCGTCGGCACGAAGTGTCCGAGCTTCTGGTCGTCCACGAGAACATCGAACTCCTGCTGGCCGCCGAAGCCCACGCGATTGGCAGCCGCGAAGGTGATTGCGAAGGTACCGGCCGGGAAGCGCACGGTCTGGTCGATGCGGCTCGCGAGCCCGGAGTCGCTCTTGAGGTACGCCGTGCGCTCGCCCTGCGGGGCGGGGAAGGCGGGCTGGAACACGCTGTTGTTGTGCTGGATGCCGGCGCGCGCGCTGAAGGTCCATCCGTTGACCATCGGTCCGTTCGACGTCCCGCCGGTGGCGGGCCGCTCGAAGCCGGCGTTGTAGATGGTGACGATCGGCTGCTCATCGGGAACGTCGGGGTTCACGAAGCACCGGTTGTCGCCGTCCGGGTTCGGGTCGCCTCCGAAGCTCGCCGCGGTGCAGTCGACGCCGCCGGTGAAGGTGCCGTAGCGGAACAGGCCATCCGAGCCGAATGCGACACTCGCCTCGCCCTCGAAGGCGCATACGCCGCGGTCCTGGTACTGGCAGAAGGCGTACCCGTCGGGTGCGTTCTGCACGTCGCGCACCTTGTAGAGACGCGAGGTCACCCCCGAGTCCTCGAGCCCATCGCCGACGGCGATCGCGCGAAGGTACGTGGTCTTGAGCGGCGCGAGCACGATCTGCCCCGTGTAGAGCGTCGAATCCGCCGTCGGAACGCTGCCGTCCGTCGTGTACCGGATCTCGGCGTCGGGCGTCCCGGTCGTGATGCTCACTGCCTCGACCGACTCGTACAGCCCGGGCTCGAGGCTGAACACCGGGGCGTCAGCGACCCCCGGTTCGGACGCCGGTGTCACGAGCACCTGAGCGACGCCGTACACGCCGTCGTCGAGAGTCGCGCGGATCGCGACGGTGCGCTCGGTCGTGACATCCGGTGCCGTGAAGACGCCGTCCGCGTCGACCGCGCCGTTGTCGTCGCCGACGACGGACCAGGTCAGGTCGCCCGAGCCGTCGATGACGCGCGCGTCGAGGTCGAGCTGCTCGCCACCGGCGACGGTCGATTCGACCGGGTCGACGGCCACCTGGGTCGCCGCAGGCGAAGTCGTGTAGATGGCGAAGGCGTTCTCGTCGCCGATCGCGTCGTCGGTGAACGCGTTGCTCGTGGGCGTCAGCGTTCCCGACGAAGCGGGCAGCAGGGCGTTCTTCTCCCGCTCGACGATCGAGTCGGAGTACGCCAGGCGCGTGAACGACTCGGTGACGTCGCCTCCGGTGAATTCCACGCGTACGTCCTTCGGCGAACCCGACTGGGTCTCGACGAGAACGGTGAGCTCGCCGTCGCGATCCCGGAACGCGGTGGCCCGGACGTCGTCGTGCGAGGTCTCGGTGCCTAGCACGGTGCTGTGCTCGGGGATGTACCGCATGAGCAGGCCGGCCTCGTAGAACGCGGCTGTCGGCTCGAGACCGAGGACGAGCGAGTCCCACAGGTTGTAGGAGCCGTTCGTGTCACCGGCCGGGTCGTGGGTCATGACGCCGTTGAGCTGCCACACGAGGTTGGAATGGATGCCGTTGTTGGCGCTGCCGATGATGTAGTTCGCATAGCCGGTCTCCCAGACGCTCGTGCCGGGGTTGGTCCACCCCATCTCGGAGAGGTTCAACGGCGCGTCGCCGATCGTCGACCGTCGCTGGTCGATCGCGTTGCCGAGGAACTCGTACGACTCGCCGTAGAGGTGGAACGAGTACTGGTCGAAGACGTCGCCCGCGTTCTCGGCCATGTACTGGGTCCAGTCGGGCGCGTTGACCTCCTCGGGGCCCCAGATCTGCACCTCGTCGCGAAGGCCGTCCGCGATCAGCTGGTCGTGGACCTTGCGTGCCATCTCGGCGTAGTACGCCTTCTGGTCGGCGGGGCCCTCGAAGTCCCAGCTGCCGTTGGGTTCGTTGTAGAAGGTCAGGAAGTCGATGTTGTCGTAGCCGCGCGCGTTGATCAGCTCGTCGAGCAGCGCCGATGCGGAGCGGCCGTAGGCGTCGAGGTCGCCGGGGGCGCTCTCGAAGGGCTTGGTCACACCGGGGTAGAGGAACCAGTCGTGGACGCGCTCGCCGACCTTCCAGCCGAAGTTCAGGAGGACCTCGGTTCCTGCCTGCTCGAACGCGTCGAGGTACCGGTAGAAGGCCCGCATCTCGGGGCTGTCGAAGTCGTACTGGCCCTTCTCCAGCTCCATCCAGTCGATCTGGAACCAGACACGAGCGACCTTCGGCTGCAGCGTCAGGATGCGTTCGACGTCGACCTCCCAGTCAGCGTCGTCGTAACCGAGGCGCGTGGTGCCCTCGAGCAGGCTCCACGGGATGACGTTCACGCCGATGCCGAGGTAGTCCTCCTGCACGGTCTCATCGAGTGCGACGGTGACCGTCCGCTGCTCTGCGGGCGCGGTGTCGTCGGCGGTAGCGGGAGAGACGGGTCCGAGCGCGCCGACGGACACGGAGCCGGCTATCACGGTGGCGGCCGCTGCGACCGCAGTGCCGATTCGTCGTTTCACGGGGGGATCTCCTATCTGCGTCGATGGAGCGCAGTCGCTTGCGGTTCGGGACCGTCGATGGCGACACCAGGTAGTGCGACTACGAACATCTGATGTCGAGCACCGTATATCAGTGCCGTTCGGAGCCACAAGAGCCCGATTGTCCGACATTCTTTGTAGTCGGGCTACCGATCCGAGCTAATTTCAGGTACTTTACTTTTCGCCGGACCACCCGGCCCCGAGCCCGCACATCGACGTGTCGGAAAGGAACGACGATGATCCTCCGTACCCCCTGGTCCCGTGCCGCGACGCCCCTCGCCGCGGGAGCCGTCGCGCTGCTGCTCGTCAGCGGCTGCGCTCCGCAGAGCGGCGACGACCGCGGCATCTCGATCTCGACCGGCGCGATCGGCGACATCACGAAGAACTTCAACCCGTTCTCGCCGAACGTGCTCCAGCCGACGCTCGGGGCCATCTACGAGCCGCTGTTCTTCTACAACAACCTCGCCGTGGGTGAGCCGAAGCCGATGCTCGGCACCGAGTATTCGTGGAACGACGAGGCGACCGAGCTGACGATCCAGGTGCGCGGCGGGGTGACCTGGTCGGATGGGGAGGCCCTGACCGCGGAGGACGTCGCGTTCACCTTCGACCTCATCGCCGACACCCCCGAGATCAACACCATCGGATACACCGGCTCGGCCGAGGCGGTCGACGACGACACCGTCGTCGTCACATTCGACGAGCCGTCGCTGCCGATCGGCCCGGAGCTCATCGGCCGCACGGCGATCGTGCCCGAACACCTCTGGTCGACGTTCGACGACGTCGCCAACTTCGTCAACGAGGAACCCGTCGGCACCGGTCCCTTCACGCTCTCGACCTTCACGCCCCAGAGCTACGTCCTGCAGAAGAACACCTCGTACTGGCAGGAGGGCAAGCCCGCGCTCGAGACCCTGCGCTACGTCTCCTTCGCGAGCGGCGACGCGGCCACCACCGCGATGGTCAACGGCCAGCTCGACTGGAACACCGGCCTGGTGCCCGACTTTGCCGACGAGGTCGAGTCGCACCCGACGCTCAACCAGATCAACACGCCCATCAACCAGACCGCGTGGATCGCGTGCGCCGATGCCTCGCTGGGATGTTCCGGGCCTCAGACGGATCCCGCCGTCCGACTCGCCATCAGCCTCGGTCTCGACCGCCAGGAGATCATCGACATCGCCTTCGAGGGCCTCGGCGGCGCGGTCTCGCCGGCCATGCTGCTGCCCGAGCGCGACGCCGAGTACATCGCGCCGGACCTCGGCGACACGACCTCCCCGTCCGCCGACCCCGCAGCCGCCGCGGCCGTGCTCCAGGAGGCCGGATGGGCTCCGGGCGCCGACGGCATCTACGAGAAGGACGGCGAGCGACTGAGCGTCACCGTGCAGGTCCCGCAGGAGTGGACCTCCTACGTCACGGCCGTCGAGGTCGCCTCGCAGCAGCTCGCCGACATCGGCATCGATCTGAAGCCCGAGGCACTCCCGGGCGCACAGTGGAACGAGAACCGCTTCTCGGGCAAGTTCTCGTTCACGATGGACGGCGTCTACCAGGGGCCGTCAGCCGATCCGTACTACATCTACGCGAACTACTACACGACCGCTGCCACGGCGCCGGTGGGCGAGCAGGCTCCCACGAGCTACTCGCGCTACACCGACCCCGAGGTCGACGCCCTCGTGGACCAGGCGCGCGTCGAGGTCGACCCGGAGCGACGCCGGGAACTGTACTTCGAGATCCAGCGGATCATCGCGGCGTCGATGCCCTACATCCCCGTGCTCGTCGTGCCGACGGTCACCTACTACAACACCGACGACGCGACCGGCTGGCCGACCGAGGACGACTTGTACGCGTTCCCCGCCGCCTGGTCGATCTGGAACCTGGGCGTCGTGGCGGCGAACCTTCAGCCGGTCGGGGAGTGAGCCGGTGGGGATGAGGCGCCGGGTCGCGCGGGAGGCGCGGAGATGAAGTACTACGGAAAGAAGCTCGCGTTCTACGGCATCGCGCTGTGGGCCGCCGTGACCCTGAACTTCTTCATCCCGCGCCTGCTGCCGGGCAACCCGGTCGACATCATGCTCGCCAAGCTCGCGCAGAAGGGTCCGGTCAGCCCGGCGGCTCGGCAGAGCCTCGAGCTGCTGCTGGGAACCGGCACCGACGTGCCGGTCTGGGAGGCCTACCTCGGGTACCTCCGCAACGTGCTGACGTTCGACTTCGGGCCCTCGATCACCTACTACCCGACGCCGGTCGTCGACGTCATCTCGCAAGCGCTGCCGTGGACGATCGTGCTCGTGGGGGTGTCGACCGTGCTCTCGTTCGTGCTCGGCATCACCCTCGGCACGATCGCCGGGTGGCGCCGCGGCGGCTGGCTCGACAACCTCATCCCCATCACGACGATGCTGCAGGCGGTGCCGTACTTCTGGATGGCCATCATTCTGGTGTACCTGCTGGCGGTGATCTGGCCGATCTTCCCCGCCTTCGGCGGGTACGACATCTACAGCACGGTGCCGGGCTGGTCGGCCGACTTCGTCGGCAGCGCCGTGTACTACGCCTTCCTGCCGGCCCTCACGATCGTCATCAGCTCGGTCGGCGGCTGGATGCTGGGCATGCGCAACATGATGGTCGCGACGCTGTCGGAGGACTACATCACCACGGCTGAGGCGAAGGGCCTCTCGCCGGTGCGGGTGCGGCAGCGGTACGCCGCGCGGAACGCGATCCTCCCCTCCGTCGCCGGCTTCGCCCTGTCGCTCGGTTTCGTCGTCTCGGGCTCGCTCGTCACCGAGCAGGTCTTCTCGTATCCGGGCATCGGATACGCCCTGCTGCAGTCGGTGAACAACAACGACTACGCGCTCATGCAGGGTCTGTTCCTCGTGATCACGCTGGCCGTGCTCGCCGCCAACCTCATCGTCGATCTCTTCTACGGAGTCATCGACCCCCGTACCCGGATCCGGAGGTAACGGATGTCGTCGCAATCGGTCACCGCCACCCTCGCGCAGCTGTCGCCGCGCCGCCGTCGTCGTCGCCCCGTCAGCACGAAGCTGGTGGTCGGACTGTCGATCACGGGCGCCATCGTGCTGTTCGGCCTCGTCGCCCCGCTCTTCGTCGGCGACCCGTTCCGCATCCGCCCGATCGGGATCACCCCGCCGAGCGCCGAGTTCTGGCTCGGCACGACGCAGAAGGGGCAGGACATCTTCGCGCAGCTCGCCGTGTCGACGACGAACTCGCTGCTCATCGGTGTGGTCGTCGGCGTGCTCAGCCTCGTGCTCTCGGCGTTCTTCGGCATCGTCGGCGCCTACCTGGGACGCTGGTTCGACGAGGGCTTCTCGCTCATCACGAACATCGCCCTGGTCATCCCGGGGCTGCCGCTCATCATCGTCGTGTCGAGCTACGTCGAGAGCCGCGGTCTCGGGGTCGTCGCCCTGATCCTGGCGCTCACGAGCTGGGCCGGCGGCGCGCGCGTGCTGCGCGCGGTCACCTTGAGCCTGCGCAACCGCGACTACGTCGCCGCTGCACGCGTCGCCGGCGAACGCACGTTCCGCATCATCACGGTCGAGATCCTGCCGAACCTGCTGCCCATCCTCGCGTCGTCCTTCATCTTCGGCGTCGTGTCGGCGATCCTCGCCGAGGCGGGGCTGTCGTACCTCGGCCTCGGTGTGACGGGCGACTACACGTGGGGGCGCATGCTCTACGACGCGCAGATGAACTCGGCACTGCGGGCCGGGGCATGGTGGTGGTTCGTGCCGCCGGGCCTGCTCATCGCGACGCTCGGTGCCGCGCTGTCGCTCGTCAACTTCGCCCTCGACGAGATCGTGAACCCCAAGCTGCGTCTGCCCGTCGCGGCGCGCCCCCGTCGGAAGGCCCTCTCGTGAACGACATCGTGCTGAGCATCGAGGACCTGCGCATCGACTACGCCTCGGACCCCGTCGTCCACGCCGTCGCGGGAGTGAGCTTCGAGTTGCGGCGCGGCGAGATCCTCGGCATCGCGGGCGAGTCGGGATGCGGCAAGACCACCCTCGCCTACGGCATCACGCAGCTGTTGAAGCCGCCGGCCGAGGTCGTCGGCGGGGCGGTCCGCTTCCTGGGCGGTGACCAGCCGGTGCGCGTCGACGAGCTCGAGGGCGCGGCACTGCGGGCGTTCCGCTGGGATCGCATCTCGATGGTGTTCCAGGGTGCGATGAATGCGCTCAACCCGGTGCTGCGCGTGCGCGCGCAGCTCGAGGACGTGCTGACGACGCACCGCCCGACGATGACGAAGCAGGAGCGCCGCGACCGCTGCGAGCACCTCATGCGCGTCGTGGGAGTGCCGGCCGAGCGGCTCGACGCGTACGCGCACGAGCTGTCGGGCGGGATGCGCCAGCGCGTCATGATCGCGATGGCGCTGCTGCTCGACCCGCCGGTGATGATCATGGATGAGCCGACGACCGCCCTCGACGTCGTCGTGCAGCGCGAGATCATCGCCGAGATCACCCGGCTGCGCGACGAACTGGGCTTCGCCGTCATCTTCATCACGCACGACCTGCCGCTGCTGCTCGAGATCAGCGACCGGATCGCGGTCATGCGGCGCGGCGAGATCGTCGAGCTCGCCTCGACGCGAGACATCTATCACCGGCCGCGAGACCCGTACACGCGTGAGCTGCTCGCCGCGTTCCCGAGCCTCACGGGCGAACGACTGGGGTATGCCGGCGCGGCGACCTCGACGACGGAGGAGGGCGCATGAGCGCGATCGAGGCCATCGGCCTGCGCAAGACCTACGGCACGGGGCGCGGCGCCGTCGAGGCGGTGAAAGGCGTCGACCTCTCGATCGACTACGGGCAGACCGTCGCTCTGGTGGGTGAGAGCGGCAGCGGCAAGTCGACGATCGCCAAGATGCTCCTGCTGCTCGAGCAGCCCAGCGGCGGCGAGATCCTGCTCGACGGCGAGAAGCCGCCGACGCGCGGCCGCGCAGCACGCGAGTACCGCACCGCGGTGCAGATGGTGTTCCAGGATCCGTTCGCCTCGCTCAACCCGTTCCATTCGATCTATCACCACATCGCCCGTCCCCTCGTGATGTCGGGGCGTGCGCGGGGACGGGCCCAGGTGCAGCGGGCCGCCGCCGAGCTGCTCGAACGCGTGCAGCTCGATCCCGACGAGTACCTGCATCGGCGCCCGCACGAGCTGTCGGGCGGGCAGCGACAGCGGGTCGCCATCGCGCGCGCTCTCGCGCCGTCCCCGCGGGTGCTGATCGCCGACGAGCCGGTGTCAATGCTCGACGTCTCCATCCGGCTCGGCGTGCTCCGCCTGCTCGCCGACATCCAGCGCCAGGACGATCTCGCGGTGCTGTACATCACGCACGACCTCGCGACCGCGCGGCACTTCTCCGACGAGATCCTCGTGATGTATCACGGCGAGATCGTCGAGCGCGGGCCGGCCGATGACGTCATCCTGCATCCGCAGCACCCGTATACGCAGCGGCTCGCGGATGCGGCGCCCGACCCGCACCGCCGCTTCGCGGAGACCTCATGACCGGCGAGGCGCGTCGCCCACAGCGGGCGCACACATGGGTGACTCCGAAGATCTTCGCCGACCTCGCCGATCCGCAGCCCGGAGTCGCGGCGTTCTTCGATCACTACGCCGATTGGTTCGACCGCGTCGACGAGGTCGTCGTCACCTTCTGCGCCGGTAACGGCGATCATGTGCTCGCATACCCGGGCACCGGGCACGGGGCGACGAGATTCGACTGGGGCCGCTACAACTCCTACGTCGGCACCGCCGTCTCGACGCGAGACCACAACGGCCACTGGCTGCGCGTCGCGCGGGAGGACCGGGTCATCGCGGGGAATCCGTACCACGCCGGTCCGGCGTTCGTGCTGAGCGAGCAGCCCATGGACTACGCGACGCTCGCCGCGATCTACCGATCATTCCGCGACGAGGCGCGGCGGCGCGGCATCCCGCTCGTGCTGCTCGAGTACCTCGAGCCGGGCTCGGAGTTCTGCGCGTGCGTGTGGAAGACCGAGCGGCACCCCGAGGCGGCGTCCGGATGGGTGGATGCCGGCGGCAACATCGCCCCGGGTCTCCTCGATGTCGCCGCGGTGCTCGACGCCGACACCGAGGTGTACGCGGCGTATCCGAGCGGCATCCCGGCGGGCGAGCCGGTCGAGCGGTTCGCCGCACGCCAGATCGCGGCGTTCGTCGCCGACTTCGGGCTCGACGGCATCACGCTCGGGAATCAGTTCGGCCTCATCGGAATCTGGCATCCCGAGCACGCTGTGCAGTCGACTCCCGAACGGCGCGCGTCGGTCATGCGGTTCTTCACGCGGCTGCGCGAGCTGCTCGACGCTGGTGCGGGTGCGGGCACCGGTGCGGGTGCAGGTGCCGGCGCGCGGATCTACTGGCAGGACTCGTTCTGGCCCGTCGAGGTGGAGCAGGACGTCTGGGGCATGACCGACGAGGCGTATGCGGCGCTGAGCGGCATCGTCGTGTCGAACTTCGCCGTCCTCGCGCGCGAAGACAATATCGCCGAATCGGCTCGCAGCAAGATCGCGCTGCGCGATCGCCTCGGGGGCGAGCTCGAGATCATCTACTCGCTCGACTTCGTCGACCCCTGGTACTGGTATCGGGTCTACCTCGACTCGCCGCACTTCTGGCATCGCCAGCGGGCCGTCTACGGCGAGCTGAGTGGGATGCTGGACGGCGTCATGTTCTTCGCCAACGACACGTTCGGGCACTTCGTGATGCCCGACCCGCTCGGTACGACCCTCGCCCTGCTGCCGCGACGGGCCGCCGACAGGCACGCCGATGCGTCCCGGCCCTGAGCCGGATGCCGCGCCCGCGCGGCGCCCCACCCGCGCGGTCGTGCTCGAGCTCATCCGGGTGGCGGGCCCGATCAGCCGCACCGAGCTCGCGGAGGCGACCGCGCTGACACCCGCGACCATGACCACCGTCGTCCGCGACCTCATCGCCGACGGTCTCGTCGTCGAGACCGGCGTCGGGGAGCCGACCGGCGGCAAACGGCGGACGCTCCTCGAGGCGCGGCCCGACTCGCGCTACGCGATCGGCATCGTGCTGGGGTTCGCCGCGACCTCGTACGTCGTGGTCAACGTGTGGGGCGAGCTCGTCGCCGAGCGCTCCGGGCCGGGGGCCGACCGTCTCGAGCCGGCCGAGGTCGTCCGGCGCATCGCGGACGAGGTCGACTCGATCATCGCCGAGGCGGGCATCGAGCGCGAGATCGTCGCGGGTGTGGGCATGGTCGTGCCGGGGCCGATCGACATCCTGAGTGGAGCCGCCGTGCAGCTGCCGTCATCGCTGCCCTGGTCGGACTTCAGCATTCGCGACGCGCTCGCCGAGGCTCTCGCCCTGCCGGTCGTCATGGAGAACGACGCGACCGCCGCTGCCGCGGGGGAGTACTGGTCGCGCGCGACGAACGGCCAAGGGACGTTCGCCACGATCCACATGGGCATCGGTATCGGGGCCGGCATCATGATCGCGGGCGAGCTGCTTCGCGGCATCAGCGGTAACGCGGGGGAGATCGGTCACGTGTCGATCGACCTCGACGGACCGCGCTGCCACTGCGGCAACCGCGGCTGTCTCGAGCTGTTCGCCGCACCGCCCGCGGCGGAGGAACGCTACTTCGCCGTGTCGGGCGAGCGTCGCGATTGGATCGACATCGCGGCGCGCGCGGGCGGGGGCGACGACCCCCACGCCGTCGACACGGTTGCGCAGTCGGCGGATGCGCTTGCCGTCGCGGTGACGAGCCTCGTGAACCTCCTGGACCTCGACCTCGTCGTGCTCACAGGGGCCGGGTTCGCGGGCGCCGGGCCCGTGTTCGCCGAACGGATCGGCTCGGTCCTGGACGACACCTTCTTCGCGCGCCGTTCTCACCCCGTGCGGGTCGTGGCCTCGGCCGACCCGAGCCGCTCAGCCGCCCTCGGCGGTGCCGCGATCGTGCTGCGCGAGGCGCTGGCGGGTCCGCGGGCTCAGGTCTGAGCGGCGCGCGAGAGGCGCTCGACGGCATCCCAATCGCCGGCGCGGAGCGCGTCGGCCGGCACCATCCACGAGCCGCTGACGGCGAACACGGCGGGGTCGGCGAGGTACTCCGCGGCGTTGGCGGCCGAGACCCCGCCCGACGGCAGGAACCGCACGTCGGGGAACGGGCCGGCGAACGCCCGGACCGCGGCGAGGCCGCCGACGAGTCCCGCGGGGAAGAGCTTCAGATAGCGGAGGCCGCGGCGCAGCGCCGCCTGGATGTCGCTGGCCGTGGCGACGCCGGGCACGATCGGCAGGCCGCGCTCGGTGCAGCGGTCGACGACGTCCGCGTCGAAGCCCGGCGAGACGGCGAATGCGGCTCCCGCCTCGACGACCGCGTCGACCTGGTCGGGGTCGACGACGGTGCCGGCGCCCACGAGGATGTCGCCACGATCGCGCAGCGCGCGGATGGCGTCGATGCCCGCTGCGGTCCGCAGCGTGATCTCAGCGCACCGGATGCCGCCGGCCACGAGCGCGTCGGCGAGAGGGTGCGCGTCATCCGCATCGTGCAGCACCACGACCGGCACGATCGGTTCGCCGCGCAGCGGTCCGGCGTCGGGGATGCCCCCACGCTTCATCAGGCGTCCTGCGACGTCGGGGCGACCACGATCTCGCGGAAGCTGATGTGCTGGGGCAGCTGGTAGGCGGTCAGGATCGCCTGCGCGATGTCGCCGGGACGCAGGCCGCCGCCGATGCTGCTCTTGTAGTCGAGGTAGCCGTCGAGGACGGCGCCCTCGCCGGTGTTGCCGAGCAGGCCGGTGTCGACCATCCCCGGGGCGACGAGCAGCACCCGCACGCCGTGAGCGGCGTTCTCGCGGCGAAGCCCCTCGGTCATGGCGTGGACGGCGTACTTCGTGCCGTTGTAGACGGTGTGGTCGGTGTACAGCTGCTTGCCCGCGATCGAGCCGATGTTGACGATCGTGCCGCGGCGGCGCGCCTGCATCCCGGGCAGCACGAGCTGGCTGTTCTTCATGAGCGCGACGCAGTTGACGTCGAACTGCTCCTGGACGAGCGCGGGATCCTGCTCGGCCACCGCCGACAGGGCCATGAGCCCCGCGTTGTTGACGAGCAGGTCGGCGGGGCCGAAGCGCTCCTCGGCGCGGGCGAGCGCGTCGGCCACGGCCGCGGTGTCGGTGACGTCGACGGCGGCGAGCTCGGCGTTCTCGAGGCCGAGCTCGACCATGGGCTCGAGGCGACGGGCGATGAGCAGCAGGGGGTGGCCTGCGGCGGCGAAGGCCCGCGCGGTGGCGGCGCCGATGCCGGAGCTCGCGCCGGTGATGACGACGAGGGGAAGGTCGGTCATGAGAGGTTCTCCTGTGTCGGGGTGAGGGAGGCGAGCGCCGAGACGGCCGCGTCGAATCGATCTCGGGCGCCGGCGTACGACTCGGGTGAGGTCGGCACGATCTCGTCGAGGCCCGTGTGCGCGGCATCCGTTCGCCCGTAGTCGTCCCAGATGCCGAGTCCGACGAGTGCGATGGCGGCCGCGCCGAGCGTCGCGGCCTGCTGGTCCACGGCCGAGCGCTGCAGGGGAGATCGCAGGATGTCGGCATAGATGCCGTTCCACAGAGGAGAACGACTGCCGCCGCCGGTGACGAGCAGCGCCTCGTGCGAGCCGCTGAGCTCGCGCATGAGCGTCAGGCTGCGGTCGAGCGAGAACGCGATGCCTTCGAGGCAGGCGCGCACGAGGTCGGCGGGATCGGCGCCCAGGTGGAGACCCGTGAAGCCGCCCCGGACACCGCTGCCGCCCTCGAGCGGAGTGCCGCCGGCGAGGGTGGGGACGAAGCTCACGCCGCGGGCCCCGGGGACGCTGCCGGCCGCGAGATCGATGAACGCCGCGGTGTCGGTGCCCGGCGCGAGGGTCGCGTGCAGCCACTCGAGGCTCGTGCCGCTGCTGAAGGTCGACAGGGCGCTGACGAACATGCCGGGGATCGCGTGCGCGAAGACGTAGGGACGCGCGTGCTCATCGATGACCGGTCGCGCCGAGGTGACGGTGATCCAGCTCGACGACCCCAGCGCGGCGTAGATGCGCCCTTCGGCGGTGCCGCGCGAGCCGAGTGCCATGGCCGCGTTGTCGACGGCGCCGGCGAACACGGGGATGCCGGTCGGCAGGTCGAGCGCTGTGGCGGCCGCCCGGGTGAGCGAGCCCACCCGATCCGACGACGGCGCGATGCGCGGAAGAACGTCGCGATGGAGGTCGGCTGCGGCGAGCAGTTCGTCGTCGTAGTCGCCCGTCGCGAGGTCGTAGGCTCCGCTGCCCGACGCCATCGAGGGGTCGGTCGCGAGCTGGCCGGTCAGGCGCAGGTTGATCCAGTCCTTCGATCCGACGAGGTGCCGCGTGCGCGCCCAGGAGCCGGGGTCTTCCGCGCGGAACGCGGCGGCCTTCGTCAGCGGGTACAGCGCGGCCCCGAACCCGTTGCCGGTGCGCCGGTACCACTCGGCCTCGGACAGGCCGCCGAAGACGGCATCCGGGCGCCCGCGGGTGTCGGACCAGATCGGGGTCGTGGGAGCGACGAGCTCGCCGTCGTCGTCGATCTGGACGGCGCCGAGACTCTGACCCGACAGGGCGATGCCGGCGATGCGCTCGCGTGCTCCGGGGGAGTGTTCCAGCAGCTGCCGGGTCGACGCGGCGACGGCATCCCACCAGTCGGCCGGTCTCTGCTCGTTGCGTCCGGGCGCGGGATGGCTCGTCGGGTAGGGCACGACGGTCTCGGCGAGCATCGTCGCCGCGGGCGTCCACAACGAGGCCTTGCAGCCCCCGGTGCCGAGGTCGTAGGCCAGGACGAGGTCTGGCGCCGCGCCGAGGTCGGTCATCGTCAGCGCGTCGAGCCGGCGAGCTCGCCGAGCCGGTCGAACGACGCTCCCGAGGTGGGGATGTCGACGTCGAACACCTCGGCGATCACCTGCGTCCAGCCGTGCACGAAGTAGATCCATCCGTCTTCGACCTGTAGTGCGCGGGACTGCTCCTGCGCACGTGCCTGGTCGAGGAACACGAGGTCGCCGCGGTAGTTGAGGTCCCACGCGACGCCGTGCTCGGGGAAGACACCGGCGGCGGTGATCGGCGAGCCGGGCGCGTCCTTGCCGAGACCGGTCGCGTTGACCACGAGCGAGCGCGGCGCGAGACCGGCGAGCACGCGATCGTTGTCTTCGGGCGTCGGAGTCAGGACGTACTCGAAGACGGTGTCGGTATCGAGCTCGGCATGGATCGCGCGGATGTGGTCGAGGCGCTGCGCCGACCGGTTGGTGACGATGATGCGCCGGGGGCGGTCGGCGCCCGACTCACGACGCGAGAGGTACCAGCTGATGGCGATCGTCGAGCCACCGGCACCCATGCAGAGGGCGTCGGCACCCGAGCCGTCCCAGTACCCGCGGGGCAGGAACGCGTCGAGGGCGAGGCCGCTCGAGATCGGGTCCTTCGCGTGGCAGATGAGCCGCCCGCCGCGCTTGGAGATGCAGCTCGTCTCGCCCATGAGGCGCGCGAACGGGTCGATCTCGTCGAACATGTCGGCGCAGGCGGCGTAGAGGTCGATCTTGTGGGTGGTGACGAGGGCGCCGAGGCTCAACGGGTCGTTCGCGATGAACTCGACGACCCGGCGGTAGTCCTCACGCGGTGCATGGAGGGGCAGGTCGATGCCCTGCAGCACGGCGCCGTCGAGCCCGAGCTCGTCGGCCCAGCGTGGGAACACCTGCTGGATCGACGATCGGCCGGTCGTCACGCCGATGAAGTAGAGCGTCGGGGTCTGCGCCGGCCGCAGCTCGGCCGCGTTCATGGTCTGGATGATGCTCATGCGTCGTCTCCCCGTTCGCCTGCCGCCGCCGCGACCGCCGCGACGGCCGAGTCGGCGTTCATGCCGAACCGGGTGACCCCCAGGGCCGCCATGGTCCGGATCGTCTCGATGTCGCGGATGCCGCCGGCGGCCTTCATGGCGGCGCGGCCGTCGACCTGGTCGGCGATGATCCGGATGTGATCGATCGTCGTGGGGCGGCCCGACCACCCGGTGCCCGTCTTGATCCACGGGATTCCGGCCGCGACGGCGGCATCCACGCCACGGCGGATCGCGGCCTCGTCGAGGTGCCCGACCTCGAGGATCGCGCGCAGCGGCACCCGTCCGCCGACCACGTCCGCGACCGCGGCGAGCTCGTCGGTCACGTAGTCGGTCTCGCCCGAGCGCAGGCGGCCGATCGCCACGACGACGTCGAGCTCCTGCGCGCCGAGATCGAGCAGCTCGCGCGCCTCGGCGACCTTCGTCGCGGTGGTCGCACCGCCGCTGGGGAAGCCGACGGGCGATCCGGCGAGGACGCGAGACCCGGTGAGCAGCTCGCGGATGATGGGGAGCCACCCCGGAAGGACATGCGCGCTGACGAAGCCTCCCGCGACGGCGCGCCGCGCGAGCTCCTCGACGTCGGCGCGCGCGTGCTGCGCCTGGACGCAGCTGATGTCGATATGCGCGGCGAGGTCGGCCAGGACGCTCTCGGCGCCGGGTGCGATGGTGGTGTCAGGCACGGTAGCCTCCGTGGTCCGGATTGGGGCGGGTGGTCCAGCCGCCGGTGTCGTCGGCGACCACGAGCTGGCTCATCCCGCCCGCGCGTTCGATGATGCCGTAGTCCTGCCCCGCCTCGGTCGCGTACGCGAACAGTGTCACGAGCAGCTCGTCGCCGACGTTGACGCTGCGGTGCACCCATCCGCCCGGCACGTGGACGGCGACGCCGGGTGCGATCGGCAGGGCCCGAGACTCTCCGTCGACGCTGTCGAGGAGCATGACGCCCGACCCCGAGATGCCGAAGTACAGCTCCGCGAATTCGGCCTGTGCGTGCAGGTGGCCGCGCGTCATCGCCCATTCGTCGCCGACTCGGCCGGGGCGCAGCACGCTGAGCCCGATCGTGAGGGCTCCGCGGCCGGTGTCGGGTGTGCTGCTGTCGACCCAGTACACGGGAGTCCCGTCATCGGCCGCGACGGCGGTCTCGAAGGCTTCGGCATCGCGGTAGAGGCCGCGCAGGTCGGCGAGGTGCTTCTCGTACCGTTCGGTGGGACCCGCGAGAGCTCCGGCGAGGGCCTCGACGGTGAGGGCGGCGGGTTCAGCCGGTCGTGCAGCGGCGCACATGCTCACATCCATTCATCACGACCCGGGTCTCGGATCGGTAGTGATACTACGTGAATAGGCGTGCGAGGTGCAACGAACGCGCGTAAGCGCGGCGGGAGGCGCGGTATTCCGGTAGTTGTGCTACTTCTAGAGGGTGACTTTCCATGCCCTGCATTCCGGCTGGCACCTCACGCACGTCGCTGGAGACGTGCCGGAGACCTTCGCCGAGACCACTCGTTCGAGCATCCCTGCGACGGTGCCCGGAGTCGTGCACACCGATCTGCTGGCCGCCGGCCTGATCCCCGACCCCTACATCGACGACAACGAGTCGGCGCTCGCCTGGATCGGTCACTCCGACTGGGCGTACGAGACGACCTTCGCCTGGTCGGACGACGGCGAGGCGATCCACGACCTCGTCGCGCACGGGCTCGACACCGTCGCTCGCGTGAGTCTGAACGGTCGAGAGCTGGGCCGAACCGTCAATCAGCACCGCACCTACCGGTGGCGGCTCGGCGCGCTGCTCCGCGAGGGCGACAACGTCCTGCGCGTCGAGTTCTCGTCGCCCATCGCCTACGCCCGTGAGCGGGAGGCGGTCCTGGGTGAGCGTCCGCACTCATACGTCCATCCCTTCAACACGATCCGCAAGTCGGCGTGCAACTTCGGGTGGGACTGGGGTCCCGCCGTGGTGACGGCCGGCATCTGGCGTGACATCGGCATCGAGGGCTGGAGCGACGTCCGCATCGCCGCCCTTCGTCCCGTCATCGGCGTCGATGACGACCCGCGGCGGGTCGACGTGCACGTCGAGCTCGAGTGGCAGGCGCTCGACGCGGATGCCGCCGGCACGGGGGCCCGAGAGATCGTGGCCGAGGTCGCGGGCGCGCGTGCCGCCGCATCGGTCGCGCACGGTGACGCTCGCGCGACCCTGTCGTTGCGCGCCGCGGACGCGGAGCTCTGGTGGCCCCGCGGGTACGGCGACCAGCCGCTCTACGACCTGCGGCTCGCGGTCGGCGAGGTCGAGGCCGGTCGTCGCATCGGCTTCCGCTCGGTGAGGCTCGACGTCGAGGCGGACGAGGACGGCAGCCCCTTCGCGCTCGCCGTCAACGGTCGTCCCGTGTACATCAAGGGCGCGAACTGGATTCCCGAGGACACCTTCTTTCCGCGCGTGACGCGCGAGCGTCTCGCCGAGCGATTCGACGACGCCGTCGACGCGAACATGAACCTGCTGCGCGTCTGGGGCGGCGGGATCTACGAGTCGGAGGACTTCTACGACCTCGCCGACGAGCGCGGCATCCTGGTCTGGCAGGACTTCCTGCTCGCGTGCGCCGCCTACAGCGAGGACGCCGAGCTGTGGGACGAGTTCGCCGCAGAGGCGCGCGACAACGTCGCCCGCCTGACCGGTCGCGCGAGTCTCGTGATCTGGAACGGCGGGAACGAGAACATCTGGGGTTGGGTCGACTGGAAGTGGCGGCCCCGGCTGCGCGGCGCGACGTGGGGCGACGGCTACTACCAGCGGCTCTTCCCCGAGATCGTGGCCGAGCTCGCGCCCACGACGCCCTACTCGCCCGGAAGCCCGTACGGCTTCAGCTCGTACGTGCACCCCAACGACCCCGCGCACGGCACGACGCACATCTGGGACGTCTGGAATCAGGTCGACTACGACGTCTACCGCACGTACCGCCCGCGGTTCGTATCCGAGTTCGGCTTCCAAGGTCCGCCCGCATGGTCGACGCTGTTCTCCGTCGTCCACGATGAGCCGGCCGACCCGTACGGCCCGCTCATGCTCGTGCACCAGAAGGCGCAGGACGGCAACGGCAAGCTCGAGCGGGGCCTCGGCGCCCATATCGCCGCGCCGCGCTCGATCGAGGACTGGCACTGGGCGACTCAGCTCAATCAGGCGCGCGCTGTGCGCTTCGGGATCGAGCACTTCCGGTCTCTGCATCCCCTCAACCAGGGTGCGATCGTCTGGCAGCTCAACGACTGCTGGCCGGTCATCTCGTGGGCCGCCGTCGATGGGCACGGTCATCGCAAGCCGCTGTGGCACGCGCTGCGCGCCGTGTACGCCGACCGCTTCGTCACCATCCAGCCACGCGAGCGGGGCCTGGCCGTCGTCCTGCACAACGACACGGATGCGGTGTGGGATGCCTCGCTGTCGCTGCGGCGTATCGGGTTCGAGGGTGCGGTCTCGGCCGACGAGCCGGTCACGGTGAGCATCGCACCCCGCCAGGCGGTGACGGTGCCGGTGCCCGACACAGTCGCCACGGCGTCGGATCCGGCCCGCGAGCTGATCGCCGCCGAGCTGTCGACCGAGGAGCGCGCACTCTGGTACTTCGCCGAGGACCCCATGCTCGCGCTCGAGCCCGATGGGTTCGAGGCCTCCGCGGTCGCGACCGATGCGGGCTACGAGGTGCGCATGACGGCTCGATCGCTCGTGAAGGACCTCGTGCTGCAGGTCGACCGCATCGACGCGACGGCGCGAGTGGATCGCGGCCTCGTGACGCTGCTTCCCGGAGAGAGCGAGACGTTCACCATCACGGCCCCTGCCGGGATCGATCCGCACGTCTTCACGGCGCCCGGCATCATCCGCTCGGCCGGCGATCTGAACCCCGTCCGCGTCTGACGGAAAGTCCCCGCCGCCGGCTCGCTCGCGTCAGACGCGCCAGGCTAGCCAGGCGGCGGGGTTCCGTCGCAGGACGCGATCGACGACGTCGTCGCCGGCGGCGTCGCGCAGGCGTGGCACGAAGCGGTCGCCGAGATAGCGCAGGCCCGGGATGCCGCCGTAGGCGCGGTACCGCGTCGCGCGGGCGACGTCGCCCCCGAGCAGCACGCGGTCGGCGCCGCCGCGCCGCGCGGTCTCGGTGAGGCAGTCGATCAGCACCGCGTCGGGCCAGTCGCGCGCCCGCGCAGCGCCGTCGTAACCGAGGAACGCGCCGCGCGCGGCGAGCTCCGCGTGCAGGCCCGGGTCGGGATTGCGGTCGACGTGGGCGAGCGCGACGCGATCGGCTGCGACGCCGACGGACGCGAGGGCGTCGAGGGCCTCGTGGGCGGCCGAGCCGTGCTCGAGGTGCACCATGACCGGGGCGCCGGTGTCGCGATGAGCGGCTCCGACCGCGGCGATCGCCCGGCGGGCGGCGTCATCGATGCGCCAATAGCCGAGGCCGGCCTTGAGCACCCCGGCGCGCGGCGCGGCATCCTGGTCGGGCTCCGAGTCGAGGGACGCCGGCGAGAGCCCCTCGGCGGCACCGACCGTCAGGTCGCGGTGGAATGCGGCCACGAGCTCGTCCTCGGATGCCCGGAGCAGCGGGTGGTCCGCGGCGTAGTGCTCGCGGCGGTGGACGCCGGTGGTCATGACGACGGTGAGGCCCGTCGCGCGCGAGATGCGGCGGATCGCGTCAGGTCGTCGTCCCAGGCCGAGCGGGGTCGCGTCGACGAGCGCGGCGAAGCCCGACTCTCGCAGCTCGGCTGCCTCGCGCCCCGAGGCGTCTTCGTCGTCGAGGTCGTCGCCCGGCAGCAGCGGGGAGCGCTGAAACAGGTGCTCGTGGTAGTTCACGGTGCCGAGGGCGTCGGGCTCGACGTCGCCCGTCACCGTGCGGACCTGCCCGCGCATCCCGGTCATGGCATCGCTCATGGCGCGACCGGGTGCCGTGGCTCACGGCCCTCGAGCACGGCACGCAGATCGGCGGTCGCCATGCGACCCATGCCGTCGACGCCCTCGCGGGTCTGGGCGGCGAGGTGGGGTGTGACGATGACCCGATCGGCGAGGTCGGGGGCGAGGAGGGGTGAGGCGCCCTCGCCATGGTTCTCGGTCGCCAGGGTGTCGGCTGCGTAGGCCCAGACGCGGCCGGAGCGCAGCGCGGCGGCGACGGCATCCTCGTCGATGAGGTCGGCGCGCGCGGTGTTCACCAGCAGCACCGGACGATCGGATGCCCCGAGCCAGGCGTCGTCGACGACGGTCTGGCCCCCGGGGGCGTGCAGGGTGACGACGTCGCACGATCGGGCGAGGTCGTCGGCGGACGCTCGCTCGATCTCGTCGAAGATCGGGTCGTCGGTCGGCACCCAGGGGTCGGCACCGAGCACGCGCGGACGGAATCCGCCGAGGCGCTCGATGACGAGGCGTCCGATGCGCCCGAGGCCGAGCACTCCGACGGTGAGGGCCGACAGCTCGCGTGCCTGCCAGCCCGACCAGTCGCCCGCCCGCACGCGGCGGTCGGCGGCGGGCACGCCCCGGAGGGCGGCCAGGAGGAGGGCGACGGTGTGCTCGGCGACCGCGCTCGAGTTCGCTCCGGGGGTGTTGGTGACGACGACGCCGCGCGCCGCGGCCGCCGCGACGTCCACTTTGTCGATCCCGACGCCGTAGCGTGCGACGACCCGCAGTGCGGGTGCGAGCTCGAGGTGCGCCGCCGTGACCGGGCCGGTGCCGGCGATCCATCCGTCGACGCCGGGCAGGAGCGCCTCGAGCTCCGCGAGGTCGTGAGCGGGGCTCGATCGCACGACTTCGTAGCCGGCGGCGTCCAGCTCGGCGGCGAAGTCGGTGCCGCCGCCGCCGAACGACCGCGAGGTGACCAGCACCCGGCGGCGCGCGGCCGACGTCACGACGCCTGCTCGCCGCCCGCGGCCTGCTCGTCGTCGGCGTCGCGGTGGCGCATCGACGCGAGCTCGCTTTTCATCCGCCGGATGGCTGCGGTGTGCTCGGGGCTGCGGCGCAGCGCGACGCCCGTGGCGAGGATGTCGATGACGACGAGACCGGCGAGGCGGCTGGTCGACGGCGTGTAGACGTCGGTGTCCTCGAAGGTGCGTGCGATCAGCGGCACTGTGGCGATCTCCGACAGCGGGCTCTGGCGTCCGGTGATGGAGATGACGGACGCGCCGGCCTTGCGCGCCGCCTCGGCGACGATCATCGTCTGCTCGGTGTGGCCGGTGTTCGAGATCGCGACGGTGACCGAGCGCGGGCCGCTCATCGTCGCGGCGATGAACTGCTGGTGGAAGTCTTCGGGTGCCTGGCACGGCACGCCGAAGAGGGGGAACTTCTGCTGCGCGTCCTGCGCGATGATGCCGCTCGCGCCGAAGCCGACGAACAGGATGTCGGATGCGTCGAGGATCAGCGCGATGGCGTCTTCGACCGCCGCGGCGTCGAGCGTGCGGCGAGCCCGATCGAGGCTCGAGATCGTGTGGTCGAAGATCTTCTCCGACAGGTCGGCGCTCGAGTCGTCGGGTGTGATCGACGAGTGCGTCACGGGCAGGCCGAGCGCGAGCGTCTGAGCGAGCTGGATGCGGAAGTCCTGGAACCCTTCGCACCCGACCGAGGCGCAGAAGCGCATCACCGTCGGCTCGCTCACCTCGGCGGCTTCGGCCAGCCCGGCCATCGTGAACTGCACCGCCCCGACGGGGTTGTCGAGCACGATGGCTGCGACGCGCTGTTCTGATCGCCGCAGGCTCGGAAGCTGCCGGGTGATGCGCTCCAGCAGCGTGTCGCTCGAGTCCTCCGTGCGTGCTGCCGTGGTGCCGGATGCGCCGGGTGCGGTGTCCGTGGTCACGGATCCCCCCTCCATGTAGTATCGCTACAAACCTTACCCCACCACCCCCGAAGGGCACAGAGATGTACCGCGAACGGCTCGAACTGGACGGCAGAGTGGCCGTCGTCACCGGCGGATCCCGGGGCATCGGACTCGCCTGCGTCACGGCGCTGCGCGAGTTCGGAGCGACCGTCGTCATCGCCGACCTCCTCGACGACGTCGGCCGCGCGGCCGCAGAATCATTCGACGGCGGGGTCGAGTACGTGCACCTCGACGTGACCGACGCGGCGGGGGTCGCCGAGGTGTTCGCCGACGTCGCCGCTCGCCACGGCCGGCTCGACATCCTGGTGACCTCGGCGGGCATCGCCAACCATCAGCCCTCCTCCGAGATCACGCGCGAGGCATGGGATGCGGTGCTCGCGGTCAACGCGACCGGAACCTTCTGGTGCGCCCGTGAGGCCGCCCGGCACATGACCCGTGGTGCGTCGATCGTCGCCATCGGTTCGATGTCGGGCGAGCTCGCGAACGCGCCGCAGAGGCAGGCCGCCTACAACGCGTCGAAGGGCGCGGTCCACCTCGCGGTGAAGTCGCTCGCCGTCGAGTACGTCGATGCCGGCATCCGGGTCAATGCCGTCGCGCCGGGCTACATCGGCACCGACCTGACGAAGGACGGGGTGCCGGGCGAGTGGTGGGACGACTGGATCCGGCGCACTCCGATGCAGCGACTCGGCGCGCCCGAGGAGGTCGCGTCGCTCGTCGCCTTCCTCGCGTCGGATGCCGCCTCGTACCTGACCGGGTCGATCGTGCTCGCCGACGGAGGCTACTCGGCCTGGTGAGGCGGACCGCCGGCTCAGGCGTGCGCGCGGAGCGTGTGCACGCCTGAGCCGACCTCCCGCCGGACGCCGGGCAGCACGACCTCGGCGGTGACCCCGACGGGAACCTCGCAGGTGAGCTCGAGCTCGTCGGGAGCGAGACCTGCGCCTCCGCGTCGCCAGCGCACCGAGAGGTCGCCGTACGGCGTGCGCACGGCACCCTCGGCCTCGGACAGAGCGGTCGCCGTGACGCCCGGCTCGATGCGGGCACGTTGCCACCCGGGTGCGAGCGGGCGCAGACCGGCGACGTCGCCGTAGAGCCAGTCGTCGATGGTGCCGAGGAAGTAGTGTCCGCGCGAGCGCGACTCCGGCTTCCAGTGCTCCCACAGCGACGTGGCCCCGAGCTCGACCCAGTGGCCCCAGCTCGGGAAGGTCGTCTGCGTCGCGATCGCGACAGCGGCATCCGCATGCCCGAACCGCGTCAGCACGGGCAGGATGTGCTTCGTCGCGAGCGCGCCGGTCCACAGGTGGTCGCCTCGGTCGCGTACGTCGGCGGCGAGACGATCGGCGGCGGGCTGCCGGGCATCCTCGGGCAGGACGTCGAAAGCGAGGGCGAGAACCGCATGCGCCTGCCGGTACCCGTCGTCGCCGACGCCTCGCACCTCGGCGCGACCGGCATCCCAGAAGGTCGCGACGAACGCCGCGCGACTGCGCTGCGCCGCCGCGAGCCATTCGTCCGCGGGTTCGCCGAGCTCGACGGCGATCCTGGCGGCGGTGTCGCACATCGCGATGAGGAAGGCGGTCGCGGCGATGCGCGCGTCCTCGGGCGGGTTGCCGCCGCCGGCATCCGTGTCGGGGGCGACCCAGTCGCCGAGCGTCGTCTCGGCGATGCCGCCGGGCGATCGGTCGATCTCGAAGCGGAGGTAGTCGCGGGCGTCGGGCCACACCGCCGCGAGCACGTCTCGGTCGCCTCGCTGCAGGTGCACCTCCCACGGCACGAGGAGCAGCGCGGAGTGCCACGTCGGCGCGGGAGACCAGTCCATGCGCCATCCGCCGTGCGGTGCGATCACCTGCGGGGCGCCCGCACCGTGGCGGGAGTGGGCGATGTCGGCCGACCATTTGGCCAGCAGCTCGTGCGTGTCGAGGTTCTGGAGCATCATCCGCGCGCCGACCATCCCGTCGCCCGTCCACCCGTTCTTCTCGTACTTCGGGGTGTCGGTCGGGATGCCGTGCAGGTTGCTCAGGATCGTGCGCACCGTGAGCTCGTGGATCGTGTTCAGCAGCGGATCGGAGCACGAGAAGCGGCCGATTCGCGGGGCCCGGGTATGCACGATCGCCGCCCGCAATCGGGGAAGGCGGGGCGCGCGGACCTCGACGTAGCGGAATCCGTGCCAGGTGAATCGGGGATGCCAGCGCAGCGGGCCGGTCTCGCGCGTGTCGTCGAGGATGATGCGGTCGGTCTGGAAGCGGCCGTCGAAGTAGCCCTTCTCGTCTTCGTGGTTCGGCGTCCCGTCGGGCTCGAGGGTCTCTCCGAAGCGGAGCTCGATCACGTCACCGGCGGCACCATCGGCCTCGATCTCGACCCAGCCCGCGACGACCCGTTCGAAGCCTACGACCCAGCGGCCCTCGCCGAGCTCGACCACGGACTCCGGCTCGAGGTGCCCCGCGACGACGATGGGCGGCTGTCGCTGCGGCTCCGGTGCGCCGGCCGGGCCGGTCGCCACCCGAACGCGCGGCCAGTCGGAGACGTCGGTGCCGGCGGAGCCCGCTCCGACGACACGACGCCGTGCGTCGAAGTCCTCGCCGGCGTACAGGTCGTCGCTCGTGGTCGCGCCGTCGACGGCGCGCCAGGTGTCGTCCGTCACGACGACCTGTTCACCGTCGGCTCCCCGGATGACGAGCAGCAGCCGGACGCAGGGATCGTCGTGCCAGGGCGCGGTCTCCCAGTTCCAGGTGTTGCGGCCGAGCATCCCGTAGAAGCCGCGGCCGAGCTCCGCCGTCAGCACATGGGTGCCCGCTGCCAGCTGCGCGGTGACGTCGGCAACGGTGTACTGGGTGACGACGTCGTAATCGGTGAACCCCGGTCCGAGCACGGAGTCGTCGACGGGTCGTCCGTCGAGCTCGACGTGCGCGAGGCCGCCCGCGGCGATGACGAGGTAGGCCTCGTCGGGCGCAGCGTCGACCTCGAATGCGCCGCGCACGATCGGAGCCGCGGGGGTGGGCTGGGACGCGCCGATCCAGGAGGCGCCGCGCCAATCGGCATCCACCACTCCGGTGACGAACGTGCCCGCGCTCTCGGCGCGCCCGGCGGTCGTCTCCACCTCGATGGACCATCGATAGCGGGCGAGCGGTCGCAGCGGCGCACCCCCGTAGCCGATGTCGACCGAGTGATCGTCGGTGACGACGCCTGAGTCCCACACGACGCTTCCGGCGAGATCCCGCACCTCGATGCGCCGAGACCGCTGCCGGGTGTCGGGCTGATCGCTCGTGATCTGCCAGCCGAAGACCGGTCGCGCGCCGGTTCCGACGGGGTTCGCGGAGTGGTCGACGGTGAGCTCGCGCAAGGCGGTCATGCATCATCCTTCAGGCGCGACAGCTCGTCGCTGCCGCCGTAGTGCTCGTTCAGGGCGGCGTCGACCGTCGGATGCGCGGCCAGGAACCGGAGCAGCGGCACCGGCTCGTCCTGCGGGCGCGTGCGCTTCTGATTGATCTCGCCGAGCAGGCTCCAGCGCCGGTCGCCGAGACCTGACGGTTCGATCGCGTCGCCGTCGTAAGCGGTGTAGTCGAACACCCGGATGCCGTCGGCGTCCGTGACGACGCCCAGGCGGAAGCCTGCCGTCATGAACCAGGTCACCGTCTCGCCCAGGCGCGAGGCCTGCACGCCGCTGCCGCTCTGTTCGAGGAGGTACGCCAGTCCCTCGTTGTCGGGGTGCCGGGTGCGCCACTCCTCGCCGAACTCGGCGATCGTCGGCATCCTCAGGTCGGGCCAGCGCTCCCGCAGGCCGCCGAGCCAGCCGCCCCAGGCCTCGAGCGTCGACGGGTCGGTCTCGAGTCCGCGGGCGACCTCGCTGATCTCGTAGTTCACCGTCAGCCAGCCGAGGCCGTTGCGCTCGACGTTCCGGTCGTTCAGGTGCGCCTCGCTCGTCGCGTCGAGCTCGCGGAGCGCCTCGCCGCGCGGCAGGCGGTGCAGCGTCTCGATGGGGCCGAGCCCGAGACGCGAGTTGTAGTCCGACGACATCCCGGCGGTGCGGGCGGCGACGAGATCGACCGTCCAGCCGTCGAGCTGGACGGCGTCGATGCGCTGGTCGCCTGTCCCCGGCACGAGGAAGTGGGATGACGACGGGTAGTAGGGGTAGGCGATCGAGCCGTCGCCGTCCTGCAGATCGATGTCGAACTGGCTCCAGATGTTGCCCTGCACCGTCCGCATTCCGCGGGCGCGTGCGTCGGCGATGTTGTGCGCCGAGAGGAAGCCGGCGACGAGCGATCGGGGGGCGCGGCCGAACTCCTGCGCGATGAGGTCGGCGGCGTCGGTGATATCGCGCGAGACGTCCTCGCGTGAGCCGTACAGGTTGGCGAAGAACCCCCCGGGCACGAAGGCGACGTCGTCGCCGTGCGCCTCGGCCGCGCGGCGGACCGCGGCCCGCACGTCGCGGTAGCGGGGCGACGCGTCGGTGAGCGCTCCCCATGACAGCGCCCAGGTGACGCGAGCATCCGGAATGGCCGCGCGTACGGTGTCGGAGAACCGCTCGACGAGCGCCGCGGAGTGGAGCTCGGATTCGTCCTCCCACAGTGAGCGGGTGCGGGTGGCCTCGATCTGGTGGCGCCGGACCACGGTGTTGACGGTGATGCGTCGGCCGATGGCGTCGGGCTGCTGGGAGGATTCCATGAGGCATCACCCTAGCCACGATCTCGGTCGAGAAAGTAGTGGCACTAGCGAAATTGTCGTGTTGAACGTCTCATTTCGGTAAACACGAGACTAAACGGCGGCTCGTGTGTAGTATCGCTACCAATACCCGGACGCCGCGCCTCCAGCGGGCGTCGACCATCGATGAAGACAGGGAGAAGCCATGAAGAAGTGGCTCAAGGGGACAGCATTCGTCGGAGTCGCGCTCGCGACCATCGGCACCCTGGCCGGGTGCGCGGGTGACGCAGCCGGCGGGAAGACCGAGATCAGCTTCCTGATGTGGGGCGACGGTGGCGACGCACAACAGGCTTACCAGGACGTCATCGATGCATTCGAGGACACGAACCCGGACATCGCCGTCAATGCCGAGTTCTTCAACACCAACGACTACGACAACATCCTCAAGACCCGTCTCTCCGGCGGCGCCGGCCCGGACGTCTACGGCTTCGACCTCGGCAACATCGAGACCTTCGTCGCCGACGGCTTCGCTGCCGATCTCTCCGACGGCGGCGAGAGCTACCTGTCTAAGCTCAACCCCGAGGCGGCTGAGGATGCGCAGCGGGAGGGCGGCACCTACAACCTGCCGATCTCGCTCTCGGGGAACGGCATCATCTACAACAAGGCGCTGTTCGATCAGGTCGGCATCACCGAGGAGCCGACGACCTACACCGAGCTGCTGGCCGCCTCGGAAAAGCTGAAGGCCGCCGGCATCACGCCCTTCGCGATGAGCGCTCAGGACAACTTCTGGCCGCAGTTCATCATCTACTACGCCCTCGCGGAGCACGGGGCCAACGAAGAGCTGGGTGCCGAGATGGCGGCCGGCGAGGCCACGTTCTCCGAGAGCAAGGCGTGGGCTGACTCGCTCGACATCGTCCGCGAGCTGACGCCGTACTACATGCCCAACCCGCTCGGCACCAGCCAGACCGCGGCGCAGTCCGCGTTTCTCGCCGGACAGGCCGCGATGTTCCCCGCGACGTGGATCCTCTCCGACGCTCGCGACGCCGACCTCGATGTCGACTACATGAACTTCCCGACCACGGATGAGGGGTCCGACGCGATCTGGGGCACATACCAGGTGCGTTTCGGGCTGAACCCGAACAACGGCGACGCCAAGCTCGACGCGGGCCAGAAGTTCCTCGATTACTTCATGCAGGACGAGGTTTACAGCAGCTTCTTGGACAAGGTGAAGCTCTTCCCGACAACGACGGGCGTCGAGGTCGGCGAGGACGTCGACCCGCTGTTCCCCGACATGCAGGCGTCGTGGGAGGGCAAGCAGTTCATCGCGGCGTTCTCGCCGACCGATCCCAGCATCCAGGACACTCTGCTGGTCGGGCTGCAGAACATCATCGGTGATCGTCAGAGCACCGAGGAAGTGCTGACCGACCTCGACGCTGCCCTGGCGCAGTACGTCGCAAACCGATGACGCACGGTCCCCGTGTCCGTCTCGCGAGCGCGGCCGGTCTGGTCGCGCTCGCGGCGGCGGCACTCACCGGATGCGGCAGTGCGGGCGGTGGCGGCACGCAGCTCAGCTTCTTGATGTGGGGCGACGGCGGCGACAACCAGAAGGCGTACGAGAAGGTGATCGCGGCCTTCGAGGAGGCCAACCCCGACGTCACCGTCAACGCGGAGTTCGTCAACACCAACGACTACGACAACGTTCTGAAGACGCGTCTGTCGGGTGGAGCGGGACCGGACGTCTACGGCTTCGACCCGAAGAACCTGACCGACTTCATCCAGGACGGCTTCGCCGCCGATCTGTCGTCGACCGACTTCCTCGGAAGGCTGAACGAGGCCGCGGCACTCGAGGCGACGCGCGACTCCGGCGGTGAAGGCGCCTACTCCGTGCCGATCTCTCAATCGGGCAACGGGATCATCTACAACGCCGCGCTCTTCGAGCAGGCCGGCATCGACGAGGTCCCGCAGACCTACACCGAGCTGAAGGATGCCGCACAGAAGCTGTCGGACGCGGGCATCGTGCCGTTCGCCATGTCGGCTCAGGACAGTTGGTGGCCGCAGTTCATCGCGTACTACGCGATGGCGGAACACGTGTTCCCGGACAAGCCCGACATCATCGAGGAGCTGCTCGCGGGGGAGGCGACGTTCGCTGAGACGCCCGGCTACGAGAGTGCTCTGGATGTCGTCGAGGAGCTGGTGCCCTACTACATGCCCGACCCGGTCGGCACGAACCAGTCGGCTGCCAAGACGGCGTTCCTCTCCGGCAACGCCGCGATGTTCCCCGCGACGTGGATCCTCTCCGACGCTCGCGCGGCGGGCGTGGAGCCGGGCTACATGAACTTCCCTACCCTCGACACCGACGTCGCCGACATGTGGGGGAGCTACCTCGTCGCGTGGGGCATCAACCCGGGCAACGACAAGACCGATGCGGCTGAGCGCTTCATCGACTTCTTCTTCCAGGACGACGTCTACGCCGAGTTCTTGACAGGGGTGAAGGCCTTCCCCGTGACCGAGGGCATCGACGTCTCGTCGGTGGATCCGCTGTTCGGCGAGATGGAGGCCGCCTGGCAGGGCAAGACGTTCCGCCCCATGGTGCTGCCCGCCCACCCGCAGCTGCAGGAGACGCTGCTGGTGGGTATGCAGAACCTCATCGCCGGTCGGACCGACTCGGCGTCGGTTGTCGCGGAGCTCGACGCGACGCTCGACGAGATACGCGCGTCGCGGTGAGCTAGCGGGTAGCGCGGCTACCCAAGACCCCCGAAATTCGCTCGAATCGAGCAATTTCGGGGGTCTTCGCCCGTCATTCGTGTAGTCTGGCTACACAACGCAACTCAAGGAAGTGTTCCGTGACCCAGCTCCTCACCCTCGAGGACCCGCATCTGTCGATCGCCTTCGATGCCCGCACCGGTGGGCTCGTGCGATTCGATGATGGCAGGGTCGGTTCGTGGCTGGAAGAGGCGAGCGCCGGTTCGCTGTTCGTCGTCGAGATTCCGCGCGGCGGCGACCGCACCGTCGTCGTCCAGACCGCGCAGCAGTCGCTCTCCGGTCACGAGTTCACCGCCGACGGCAACGCCGTGACGCTGCGCTGGACCGACCCGATCACGTCCGCCGGCGAGACGCTTCACGGCGACATCACGGTCACTGCGGCGATCGATCAGGGCGGTCTCCGGGTCTCGCTGTCGCTCGCCCTCGAGGAAGGCGGCGTCGAAGCGGTACGGTTCCCGTCAATACGAGGCGTGCGTCCGGCGGCGCGCGAGCTCGAGCTTCGGGGGGTCGACTACTCGACCGGCACGCGCGTCGGCCTGCTGCCCGTGTTCGACAGCAACGCACCCTATTGGGGCACGATGTTCCCGGACTATGCCAGCGGCAACCTGCGGCCCGAGCTCGTCGGCAACCCCACCTCACCGTTCGTCGCCCTCGTGACCGATGCCGGCGGCATCACCGTCATGCCCGCGGCGCCGACGCTCGACTTCATCGGCTGGCGTGCATCGCTCGAGCCCGGGTTCGCCGACAGCCTCGCCCGCACCGCCGGGCCCGATGCCGCCGTCACGCTCGACGCCATCCACTTCCCCGCCGCGACCGGCGACCGCATCGAGCTGCCCGCGATGTCGCTCATGCCGTACGCGGGGGACTGGACCGGTTCGCTCGTGCCGTACCGTCGCAACCAGGCGCCCACCCGGCGCTCCCGCGCGGACTGGCTCGCGGAGCCCCGGCTCTGGCTGCAGGTGCAGCTCATGTCGACCGAGGGCGAGCCCCGCTACGACTTCGACGACCTCGTCGACATCATCGAGGAGTGCGCGTCGACCGGGATCGGCGCGATCCAGATCGTCGGTTGGAACGAGGGCGGACAGGACGGCCTCGTCCCGTGGCACCGCCCGGCGGCGAAGCTCGGCGGAGCCGCCGGCCTGCAGCGGGCGCTCGATCGCGCCCGCGAGCTCGACGTCGCCACCGTGCTCTACGTCAAGTACGTGTGGGTCGAGAAGCCCGGCCCGAACTGGAATGAGCTCGAGCGCTTCGTATCGCGCGATCCCCACGGGCAGCCCTACGCGCAGCCCGGTCCGGTCTACCACTCCTCGCGCAAGCGCTACGGCATCAGCACGCCCTGGTACGTGCCCCTGTGCTTCGGCGTGCGTGAGCTGCGCGACCGCATCGCCGACGAGGTCGCCGAGATGGCATCCTGGGGCGCCGACGGCATCCTGGCCGACGAGTCGCTCTACCACGGTCGCGCTCTGCTGTGCTTCGCCGACGATCACGGCCATCCCGTCGGCGCGAGCGCCTTCACGTGGGACGCGGCGTACATCGACGACATGCGCGCTCGCCTCGGCGACGCGGCCGACACCTTCGTCATCGCTGCCGAGGGCGCTTACGACGCCCAGTTCGAGGACTACGACGTGTCGTACTTCCGCAGCGCATCGCCCCACCATCGGCCCGTCGGCAGGATGCTGCGTCCCGGCGCCCGCATCGTCACGGCGCTGACCGGTTTCGACGAGCGCGGCATGATCGCCCAGAGCCTGCTGGACGCATACGCGATGAGCCTCGAGCCCTTCAACTTCAAGGGACGCCCCCGTGACATGCCGGTCACCGTCGAGCGAGCGCGTCGCGCGGAGGAGGTGCGCGGCCGGTACGCCGACTGGCTGTGGAACGGCGAGCTCGTGGCCGACGACGCCGTCACGGTGGCGGAGGCCGGTGCCTCCGGTTCGGCCGCGCTGGTTCGCCACACCGTCTGGCGCCGTGGTCAGGGCGACCCCTCGCGCGTCGTGGTCGTCGCCAACTTCGGTGACGCCCCCGCGCGAGTGCGCGTCGCCGGTCTCCCGGCCGGATCGCATGTCGTCCGTCTCGACGGCTCGGCTGAGACGGACCTCGACGCGACAGACGCGATCCTCACCATCGATCCCCGCGACGCCGCCGTCGTGGTTCCCCCGACCGACCCGATTGGAACGACATGAGCAGCACGCGCGTCGAAGATCCTCGCGTCCTCGCCTTGGACGACCCGGAGAACGTGACTGCGCTCCGCAAGCGCACGACGCTGAAGGAACGCCTGTGGACCGGCCGGAGCTCGGCCGGGAAGTTCTGGGTGGCGATCTCGCCGGCCCTCATCCTGTACCTCGTGTTCACCGTGTACCCGATGGGGCAGGTCGTCGTGGCGAGCTTCACCGACGCCCGCGGGTTCAATCGCGCGTGGGAGTTCCTGGGACTCGACAACTTCGTACGGATCTTCTCGGGCGACCCCGTGCTGATGGAGGCGGTGGGCAACACCGCGATCTACGGCTTCTTCAAGATCGTCGTGCAGACGGTGCTGGCGTTCCTGTTCGCCGTGCTGCTGCACCGGCAGCTGCGACTAGGCAACATCTACCGTGCGATCTTCTTCGCGCCGATGGTGATCTCTCCGGTCGCGATCGTGTTCGTGTGGAGCTTCATGTACGACCCCACCACGGGGACGTTCAACACCATCCTCCGCAGCCTCGGGCTCGGCGGCCTCGCGCAGGACTGGCTCGGCAACTACGACCTCGCCCTGTACAGCGTCATCCTGGTCGATCTGTGGAGCGGTCTGGGCTTCAACATCGTCATCTTCCTCGCCGGGCTGTCGACGATCCCGGGCGAGATCCTCGAGGCGGCGAAGGTCGACGGGGCGCGCGGCTGGAAGGCCCTGCGCTTCATCACGCTGCCGCTGATGATCCCCTCGATTGGCCTGGTGCTGGTGCTGTCGATCAACGGTGCGCTGCGCGCGTTCGACACCGTCTACCTGATGACCAGAGGCGGGCCGGGCAACTCGACACAGCTGTATATGACCCAGGTCTTCCAGGAGGGCATGGTCAACAACAACTTCGGCTACGCCTCGGCCATGGCCGTGCTGGTCATCATCGTGCTCATCGCCATCGCCGCGGTGCAGAACCGCTTGAACAACCGCATCGCCGCGGAGGAGGAGGGCCGATGAACAGCCGAACCGCGACGCGTCTGCTGCGACGCGTTCCCGTCAACGTCCTGCTGATCGTCCTCAGCATCCTGATGATCTACCCCCTCGTGATCATCGTGATCACGGCGTTCAAGCCCAACCTCGAGGTGCTGACGAACCCGACGGGACTGCCGATCTCGCCGACGTTCGACAACTTCGTCACCTCGTGGAACGAGGCGAACTTCACCAACCTGTTCGCGAACTCGATCCTGCTGACACTCGTCAGCATGACCGTCGCGACCTTCGTGGCCGCGCTCGCCTCGTACGCCATCGTGCGCCAGGCCACGAAGATCGGCTCGGGCATCTACCTGTTGCTCGCCGCCGGCATCTTCCTGCCGATGCAGCTCGCCCTCGTGCCGCAGTTCCGCGTCGTGCGCGACCTCGGGCTGATCAACAGCTACGCCGGCGTCATCCTCCTCTACATCGCCGGCGCTCTACCCTTCGGCGTCTTCCTGATGGCCGCGTTCATGCGGCAGGTGCCGCGCGAGATCGTGGAGGCCGCGGTCATCGACGGTGCCGGCTACTTCCAGTTGTTCTGGCGCATCTTCTTCCCCCTCGCGCGTCCCGCCGTCGCCACGTTCTGGGTGCTGCAGGGTGTGGGCGTGTGGAACGACTACCTCGTGCCGCAGCTGCTGCTCACCGACCCGGGCAAACGCACGCTGACAACCGGTGTCCTGTACTTCAAAGCGCAGTACCTCGCCGACTGGGGCAACATCATGGCCGCCGTGCTCATCATGAGCCTGCCTATCCTCCTGCTGTTCGTCTTCGCTCAGCGATACTTCGTCAGCGGTCTCTACGCGGGTGCGGTGAAGTAGCCGGTGACCGCGTCGCTGGACGGCATCGAACGGGAGCGGTGGCTGAGCTCGCCGCTGTTCGGAGACCGCTGGATCGAGCACCACGCGTCGGTCCCGTCTCGGGCAGCGCGTGTCTCGCGGGAGGACGCGGTCGCCGCGGCGCCCGCCGGTTCTCAGGCCGACGTCGTGTCGCTCGACGGTGAGTGGCTGCTCGCGGGGTCGCTTCCTGGGCGGGAGTTCTCGATCGAGCGCTGGCTCGGCGACCGATCGGATGCTGCGCGCCGCAGCCCCGTCGGCTGGCATCGCCCCGACACCGACCGCTCGACCTGGGTGAGGGCGACGGTCCCGGGCACCGTCCAGGGCGCGCTGGCCGCGGCGGGAGTCATCGCCGACCCGCTCGTCGACGACAACACCTACGCCGAACTCGTCGAGCACGGCGTGCCCGAGAAATGGTCGTGGTATTTCCGCCGCACGCGGATCGAGCAGCAGGAGTGGTGGTACGCCCGACGCTTCCGCGTGCCCGAGGGCTGGCGGGGCGACCGCATCCGCCTCTCGTTCGACGGTCTCGACTACGCGGCATCCGTGTTCGTGAACGGCCGGCCCGTCGCGCGACACGTCGGCATGTACGGCGGCCCGGATGTCGACGTGACGGCGGTGCTCGACCTCGAGGCCGAGAACGAGATCGTCGTGCGGATCGATCCGCCGCCGCACGACTGGCACGGCGTGATGAAGCCGTCGCCGGGCTGGGGCTGGCACTACGGTCATCTCATCTCGATGGGCATCTGGCGCGGCGTCCGTCTCGAGCGCGTACCCGAGGTCGAGCTCGCCGATCTCGCCGTCGTGGTCACCGACGCCCGGGAGGGCGCGGCACGGGTGCGCGTTCAGTGGGACGTCGTCGCGCCTCCGAGCCGCACGGAGCCGCTGACGGAGTCGCTTCCGGTGTCGGTGACGATCCGCGATCCCGACGGCTCCGCCGTCTCCGAGCTCGAGCTGTCGGCCGACGTCGGTCCCGACCTCACACGACATCACGTCGAGATCGACGTGCCGGATGCGCGGCTCTGGTGGCCGTTCGGGTACGGCGAGCAGCCGATCTACACCGCCGAGCTACGGGCCGCCGGGCAGGTGCTCGCCACCACCTTCGGCATCCGCTCGGTGCGCATGGAGCCGCTCGTCGGCAATCACGGTCCCGACGTCTACGACTGGCGGTTCGTCGTCAACGGGCGCGAGCTGTTCCTCAAGGGCGCGAACTGGTGCTGGACCGATCCGATGGCACGCCGCGGGTTCGACGTCGACCGGCACATCCTCGACCTGGTCGAGCGCGGCAATCTGCAGATGCTCCGGGCGTGGGGCGGCGGGACGATCGAGAGCGACGAGTTCTACGACGAGTGCGACCGTCGCGGCATCCTGGTCCTGCAGGAGTTCCCGCTGACCTTCGGTCTCGATGCCACGGGCGCCGATCTCGCGACGATCGACGAGCAGGTCTCGCGCATCGTGCGCCGGCTGCGAAACCACCCTTCGCTCGTCATGTGGGGCGGGGGCAACGAGAATCCCGCGACCATCACCTCGGACGATCTGCTGACGGTCATCGGGCGCCGTGTCGCGCAGTACGACCCCGGACGACCGTTCCACCGGACCGACCCCTGGGGCGGCAGCGAGCACTTCTACGGCGTCTATCACGAGGGCATGCCCGTCGAGGCGTACACCGGCCTGCTGCCTGCGGTCTTCGGCGAGTACGGCCTGTCGAGCCAGTGCGACCTGTCGAGCATGGCGCGCTTCCTCGACCCAGCCCTGCTCGAGCAGTGGCCGCCGCCCGAGCACGGGGCGATCGTGCAGCATCAGTCGCAGTTCTCGCTGTTCGATCTGTTCAAGCAGGCGCGATATGCCGCGTACGGGCCCATTCGCGACTGGCGCACGTTCGTCGAGTATTCGCAGCTGGGGCAGGGCGACGCGCTGCGGTTCGCATCGGAGCGGATGCGCGCCCACAGCGGCGACACGACGTCGGCCTACTGGTTCTACAAGATCGGCGAAGCGTTTCCGGGCGCGTCCTGGGCGGTCATCGACTACTACGGAGTGCCGAAGCTGTCGTACTACCGTGCGAAGCAGTTCGGCGCCCCGGTGTCGGCCTATGCGACGTACGAGAAGTTCGACTGGTCGGTGGCCGAGACGTTCCGAGCCCGCATCCACGTGTCGAACGACACGCCCTCGACGGTTTCCGGCGCCCGGTTGTTCGTGCGCCTGTACGACGCCGATCTTCGGGTCGTGGTCGAGAACGAGTCGAGGGTCGACGTCGCGGCCGATGGTCGGGTGGACGTCACCGAGATCGTCGCGCCGCTCGGCGGGCGGCCGGTCGAGCCACTCGTCCTCGCCGTGACGCTGCAGGATGCCGCGGGCGGGCGGATCTCGTCGCAGTGGTACCCGTTCAACCACCAGCGGAAGGACGCCGCGCTGCGCGAGCTGGAGGCGCGGCCCCTCGACGAGGCCGCGGCGACGCCGGTTGCCGAGCTGCTGCAGCCGTATGCGGACCTGACGTCGCCCCTGTCGGAGCTGCCGTCGACTGCCGTGTCGGCGCATGTCGAGAATGACGCCATCGTCGTTCGCAATGTCGGCGAACACCCGGCGCCGATCGTGCTGATCGATGGGTTCCCGCACGGGCTGGGGGCGGTGCTCGACGACAACGCGTTCGGGCTCGATGCCGGCGAGGAGCGCCGCGTCGGCTTCGCCCTGCCCGACGGCTCGGACGGCAACGGGCTCGACGGCGTTCGTGTGCGAGCCTGGAACGCACCGGAGGTGATGCTCTCATGAGCAAGAGGCGGACGATCCTGGCCACGTGCGGCGGGTGGAGCCCCGCGCAGTGGGGTGATGTCGAGTTCAGCCCGTTGCAGCGATATGCCCTGGATCTGACGGGTGTCACCGGACGTCGCCCGCGTGTCGCGTTCGTGAACACGGCGGCCGGTGACCAGCGCGTCGACGAGGGCCGGGAGCTGGCTGCGGCGCAGCAGCGCGGTGTGGATGCCGTCCACATCCGGCTGTTCGGGCGGAACCAGCCGGACCTCCGCGAGGCCGTTCTGGCGAGCGATCTCGTCTGGGTCGCCGGTGGCAGCGTCGCGAACCTGCTGGCCGTGTGGCGGGTGCATGGGCTGCCCGAGGTGCTCGCCGAGGCGGCGGATCAGGGGACTGTTCTGGCGGGGACGTCAGCGGGCGCGATCTGCTGGCACGTCGGCGGCCCCACCACGACGTTCGGCCCGGTCGCCGTGATCGACGACGCGCTCGGTTTCGTCGACCGATCCGTCGGGGTTCACTACGACTCGCAGCCCGGCCGGCGCCCCGCGCTGCAACGCGCGATCGCCGACGGAACGTTGCCGAACGGGTTCGGCCTCGACGAGGGCGCAGCGGTGCTCTACATCGACGGCGAGCCGGTCGAGATGCTCACCGAGTCGGCCGACGGTGCGGTGTGGGCCGTCGAGCGCGATGGCGACGGTGTCGCCGAGACTCGCTGCGAGACGCGCCTTCTCGCCTGATCCGATTCAGTCGGCAGCCAGCCGGCGCCGGTGAGCACCTCGAGCGCGATCTCGGCGGCGGATCGGCCGTCCGTGGCGATGCGGCGAATCCCGTCTCCGGCTTGATCGAGCCGCCGGGCAGCGGCTTCGCTGCGGCGGATGTGCTCGTCGAGTGCGGTCCCGATCTCACGACGGGCGAGCCGTTGGGCCGCGATTTCGTCGGAGGATGTCCGCAGGACCGCGGAACAGTGCACGTCTCCGCCCAGTGCGGCGAGGAGCGCCGGGATCCGGAGCACGCTGCGCTACACGCGCGTCTCAGCACACCCTGACGCACCGACGGCAGGCTTCGTTGTGGATGCCCTCACAGCATGAGAGGAGCGCACCGCCGCAACTGACGATGAAACAAGCGATGCAGACCCCCGTTCCGCTGCACGTCGCGCAGAGCGCGCACCCGGCAGCGCCCAGAACGCACGAAACGACGTTTCCAGTTCGGCATTCACCTCGCAGCTGCTGCCCCCCGACTTGGCAAACCCCGTTACAGCCCCCGCAGGGGTCCTTGCCGTCTCGGAGCGCGGCCGCCATCTTTGCTTCAGGTACTGGTGTCGGAACTTCCCCATTGAAACTACTGGCCAACACACGGAACCTCTCGGGTCGCGCGTTCTCAGCGTCCCAGCCGCTGAACTGAACTGCGAAAGCTGAGGACAACACACCATCGATAGGCTCGCTATAGACCGCATAACAGAGGAGTCGCTCGTTGGTCTCGTCGTACTCGACCACGAGAAGGCGTTCTATCCCACCCTCGAGGTCAGTCCGCAGTACGGTCGTCTCGACCGTGGGAGCAAGCGCCGTAGCTACCCCAAAGCGGGGCGATCCAAGCAAGCCCGCGAAGTCGCCGGCCGCAACCAACCCTGACGCTTCCGCCTCGTTTACAACATTCCGTACATCGATTGACTCCCACATCTTTCGGACCGCTTCGTCTGCGCTTTCACCAGTTAAACGTGATTCTGACAGTGCGCGCCGTGAAGGGGCGGCGGCGGCTGAACTCCCACGGCCGAACAACCCACCGCCATTGAAGAGTAGGACGCCCGCAGTCAGAGCCAGGCCCGCCTGAAGAGATGTCCTCCGGGTTATATTGCGTGGTTGCGCTTGCCTACCTGGCCGGTTCGACGAACGGCCGAGTTCCTCGGCGCCGAGTGCGGACAGGGCGGCCATCGCTCTTTGTGGTCCAACCGCTCTGGTGAGCGCGGGTGCGATTCTCCAGCCGGTCCACCCTTGAACTGGCGATCCGTCGCCGACGCGTATGAGGGTCGGCGCCCAGGGGGCGTTGTCTCCCCACACTTCCTTGCGCCATCTTTGCATTCGCTCGTCTGTGAGCGGAACAGTGACTACTGCGTCACCTAGAGCGCGAGCAAGTGCACCTGCTATGTTACGGCAATAACTACATGAGTCATCGAAACCCAGGTATGTTTATTGCCTATTCGGCATAGTTCCTCCTAGCGCCACGATGACGTATCAGTTGCCTATTTTCGCTCTGCCCGACGATCGCGTCCATTTGACTTGGCTCTCCAGGAGCCGATTAGCATCACTACGCCGACGAGTATTTGCCCAACCGCCAAAGCACGCGTGAATCCGTCCGTTGTCAGGGCGAGATAGAAGCCGATGGCGACGATGATTATGGAGGCAACGATTCTGACTGTCCTTGAGCGATTCAAATGACACTCCGCCGATGTGTGTTGATTTCGTGAGACTCTATGCAATCCCCTCGGTGGACGTCAAGGGGCGAACGAGGATGATCGCTTATCGCACGTGCGGCATATGTTTTTAGGTCGCTGGCATCTGCTTGCTCTCGTCGAGTCCTGTCGGGCTTCGCGACGAATGCCGCGTGGAACGTAGGTCGTTTGTCATGCTCGCAGAACCGGTGTCGCCGAGACTCGCTGCGAGACGCGCCTTCTCGCCTGACCACCTCCCGGGCTCCTGTCAACAGCCCGCCCCCAACGGCCGCAGCGCGCGCAGACTGGACATATGCCCCGAGCCGCCTCCGCCGCGACCCCGCCGCCGAAGACGTGCGCGTCGTGCGGGCGCGAGATGCAGTGGCGTGCGAAGTGGGCCCGGAACTGGGACGAGGTGCGCTACTGCTCGGACGCCTGCCGCCGTCGCGGCATCCGTCCTGTCGACACGCAACTGAGCGAGAAGATCCTCGAACTGCTGAGCGCTCGTGCCGCGGGGGCGACGATCTGTCCCTCCGAGGCGGCACGCGCCGTCGGCGGGGAGGAGTGGCGCGACCTGATGGAGCCCGCGCGCCGTGCCGCGCGACGGCTCGTCGCCGACGGCGAGGTCGAAATCACGCAGCGCGGTACCGTCGTCGACCCGTCGACCGCGAAAGGGCCGATCCGCATTCGTCGCGCTCGCCGGTAGCCGCGAGGAGCGACTCGCTCTAGCCTGTCGGCATGGCGGATGTCTTCGGCTGGGGCACCATCGTGCTCGTGCTCTCGGTGCCGGTGGTCTTCATCGGCTCCGCGTTCGCGACCCGACGCCGTGACGATGCATCTCAGCCGTCGTCGGGAGGGTTGCTCGGGTTCGACGAGCTGTTCCACCCCGCGGCACACAACGCCCGGCTCACCTGGGAGGTCGCGCAGGAGCTGCCGGTTCCCGCGCCATCTCCCGACAAGGGCCCGGGCGTGATCGACGCCGGGCGCCGGATCGTCATCGAGATCGACCCGCAGCAGTGACGCCGCCGCTCCGTTAGGCGCCCGTCCGCGCCGCCCACACGTCGAGTACCGAGCCCCGGGCGGCTTCGGCCGCTCCGGCGACGGCCCCGACCACGACGACATCGGCGCCGAGATCGGATGCCACCAGCTCGGGAGCCGGCAGGTCGAGGTCGGTGGGGAGGAACCGGCGTGCGGCGGCGACGACTTCCTCGATGCCCGCGGAGATGCCCCCCGAAACGACGACGCGCTGCGGGTCGAACATGCTGCCCAGCACGCTGACGATGCGGGCGAGCGTCATTCCGACGCGTTCGGCTATGCGGAGGGCATCGGTGTCACCGCGGGCGGCGAGCTCGAGCACGGCACGGGCATCGAGGTCGGCGGACGCAGGGGTAGCGAGAGGGCTCCCCGGCGAGAGCTCGCCGCTCGCCGCGGCTTCCGTCGCCCACTGGACGGCACGCGTGCCGAGCCCCTCCGCGTTCCCGACCCCCTCGACGTGATCGAAGGCGACCATCTCGCCGACGCCGCCGTGTCGTCCCCGAAGCAGATTGCCGTCGACGACGACGCCCGCCCCGAGGCGGGTACCCGCGAGCAGGGCGACGAAGTCGCGGCATCCGGCCGCGGCGCCGACGGAGCCTTCGGCGACGGCGGCCAGCGACGCGTCGTTGTCGACTCGCACGATCGGCGCCCACGACAGCTCGTCGACGAGGCCGGGGTTCATCCGCGCCCAGAAGCCGCGGGGGTGCTGAGGCGAGCGCCCGTCGCCGTCGACGGGTGCCGGCACGCCGACGCACACGGCGAGTACATCGCCACGCGTTCGCCCGGCGGCGTCGAGTGCCGCGTCGATGACGGCGATGATTCGCCAGGCGCGGGTCGCGGCATCGTCGCCGTCGCGCACGAGGGTCGCGCGCTGGGTGGCGAGGCTGCGCGAGCGGAGGTCTGTCACGGTCGCGGTGAGGTGCACGTGCCCGGCATCCACCCCGACCAGGACGGCAGCATCGTCGCGGAGCGCGAACCGGCGGGCGGGACGGCCCTTGCGGTAGTCGCCCGCGAGGCGTGCGTTGGGGAGCTCTCGCAGCAGTCCGAGCTCGACAAGCGCGTCGAGAGCGTCGATCGTCGTCGAGCGGGTCAGCCCGGTCGCGGCGATGACGTCGGTCGCGGTGAACTCCGCCGAGGTCCAGGCGAAGGCGAGGATCGCGTCGTGGCTCGCGGGGCGCGCGGCCACCGTCGTCATCGTCGTCGACATGCGTGTTGACCTTTCTGATCCGGCCCTGCCATACTGCCGTTCAGCAATTGATTTGGCGAGTAAATTTACTCAGCGATGATTCGAGCCGCAATGAGGCGATCGGAGGACCCAGGTGATGGAGCCGGTGTGGAACAGAGCGAGGCGAGCGAGGCGCATCGTCGCGTCGGCGGCGGTGGCCGCGCTCGCCGTGACGCTGCTCGTGGGGTGCTCGGCGGACGGGCGGGAGACCATCCGCTTCACCTTCAGCAAGCGTGAGGCGCTGACGTTCATGCAGGACGTGGTCTCGCAGTACAACGCCTCGCAAGACCGCGTGCGCGTCGAGATGGACACGTCGGGAGTGGATGTCGTCTCCGCGAGCTTCGTCCGGGGCAATCCTCCCGACATCATGCTGGCCAACTACAACTACGAGGTCGCCCGATTCGTCCAGCGGTGCGCGCTGACGGATCTCGCCGGCACCGACGCCGCCGCGAGCACCCGCGAAGACCTGCAGCCGCTCATGGATCAGTACGGTACGTGCCCCGGACGCACGAGCGCCTTGCCCTACTCGGTCATGGCGTCGTCGGTCATCTACAACACCGCGATCTTCGAAGAACTCGACCTCGAGGTCCCGACCACGTGGAGCGAGCTCATCGCGGTGTGCGACGCGCTGCAGGCGGCCGGGGTCACCCCGTTCTACGCGACCTTCAAGGACGACTGGACCGTCGGTCAGGGCTGGTACGACTACGCCGTGGGCGGCTCGGTGGACGTCCTCGACTTCTTCGACCGGCTCGCGACGGAGGGCGCCGATGTCGGTCCCGCGTCCTCCACGTCGTTCGAGAAGGACTTCGCCGAGCCCGCAGAACGGATGCTGCAGCTCGCCAGCGCCTACGTCAACCGCGACGCCGCGAGCCGGGGCTACGGCGACGGCAACCTCGCGTTCGCCCAGGGCGAGGCGGCGATGTACCTGCAGGGCCCGTGGGCGTTCAGTGAGATCGCCAAGACCGCCCCCGACCTCGAGCTCGGCACGTTCCCGCTACCGATGACCGACGACCCGAGCGATCGGGCGGTACGGGTGAACATGGACCTTGCGGCGATGATCCCCGAGGGGTCGCGTCATCAGGACGCCGCCCGTGACTTCCTCGAGTACCTGTTCCGCCCCGAGATCATCGAGGCCTACAACGCCTCGCAGCTCGGCTTCAGCCCGACGACGGATGCCGCGCCGCCCGACGATCCCCGCATCGCGGGGATGCAGGAGTTCTACGACGCCGGGCGCGTCTACCAGGGTCCCTCGGTGCTGGTGCCGAAGACCATCCCGGTGTTCGGATATGCGCAGGCGATGGTGTTCGGCGACAGCCCGGCATCCGTCCTCCGCACGATGGACACCGACTGGGCGCGACTGGCCTTCCGCCAGCCCGCGCTGACGAACGAGGCGGAGGGCGCGCGATGACCGCGACGACGGGTTCTACGACGACGATTCTCACCGGCGGTGACCGTCGCGCCCGCCGGAGCCACCGCCGGGTCGAGCCGATCTACTACCTGTTCCTGCTGCCCAGCCTGCTGCTGTTCACGCTCGCGATCACGGTGCCCGGTCTCATCGGCATCTTCTTCAGCTTCACCGACTCGATCGGCATCGGCGAATGGCGCTTCGTCGGGTTGACGAACTACATCGCCCTCTTCAGCGACCCGGCGATCCTGCAGAGCTATCTGTTCACCGCCGGCTTCGCGGTTGCGACGGTCATCGTCGTGAACGTCATCGCGTTCCTGCTCGCCGTGGGTCTGACCGCCCGTATCCGCTTCAAGACGGGCCTGCGCACGATCTTCGTCATCCCGATGGTGATCTCGGGCATCATCATCGCCTACGTCTTCAACTTCCTCTTCTCGAACTCGCTTCCTGCCGCGGGCACGTCGCTCGGGCTTGCCTGGCTCGAGACGAGCCTGCTGGCTAACCCCGACCTCGCGTGGGTCGCGATCGTGATCGTGACGGCATGGCAGGCGATCCCCGGCACGCTCCTGATCTACATCGCCGGGCTGCTGTCGGTTCCCGGCGATGTCTACGAGGCGGCAGACCTCGACGGGGCAACGAAGACGCAGCAACTGCTGCGCATCACGGTGCCGCTCGTCGCGGGATATGTCGTCATCAACGTCATCCTCGGATTCAAGGGCTTCCTCAACGCCTACGACATCATCGTGGGCCTGACCAACGGCGGGCCCGGAACGGCGACCCGCAGTGTCGCGATGACGATCATCGCGGGCTTCAACGGCGGCGACTACGCCTACCAGATGGCTAACGCGACGATCTTCTTCATCGTCGCCGTGCTCATCTCGCTGCTCCAGCTCTCGCTCACGCGCGGAAGGAACTCGTTCTGATGTCCACCTCTCAGCCCGCGCTCGTTTTCGAGCAGGCGGATGCCGTCACCGTCGACGCCCGCCGTCGTGCCCGTCCATCCCGCACGTCACGCGCCGGGAAGGGCGAGCGGGTCAATTGGTCGGCGACGGTCATCCTGATCCTCTGCGCCGTCACGGTGCTGCTGCCGCTGTACGTCACCATCTCGATGGCGTTCAAGACGACCGGTCAGGCCGTCGACGGCAACGCGTTCTCGCTGCCGGCGCCCTTCAGCATCGACGGGTTCGTGCAGGCGTGGAACCTGACGCGATTCCCGGTCGGGGCGGCGATCTCGTTCTTCGTCACCGCCGGCACCGTCGTCGCGACCATCATCCTCGCCGCTTTCGCGTCGTACGCGATCGTCCGCAACTGGGACCGTCGGCTGTTCCGCTACTCGTTCTTCTACCTGCTGGCGGCGATGTTCATTCCGTTCCCCGTGGTGGCGCTGCCGCAGATCCAGCTGACCGGCCGACTCGGCCTCGACAATCCGGTCGGCGTCGTGCTCCTGGCGACGATGTTCCAGCTCAGCTTCAGTGTGCTGCTGTTCACCGCGTTCCTGCGCTCGATCCCCATCGAGCTCGAGGAGAGTGCGCGCATCGACGGCGCGTCGACGTGGCAGACCTTCTGGAAGCTGATCTTCCCGCTGCTCGCGCCCATGAGTGCGACGGTCGGGATCTTCGCCTTCCTCTACGCCTGGAACGACTTCATGCTGCCGTCGCTGATCATCTCGGACCCCGCCATGCAGACCCTGCCGGTGCGACAGAACCTGTTCCAGACCCAGTTCAGCAACAACTACAACGTCTCCTTCGCCTCGTACCTCATGGCGATGGCGCCCGCGATCCTGGCATACCTGTTCACGCAGCGCTGGGTCATGGAGGGCGTCACCCAGGGTGCGGTCAAGGGCTGACCACGCGAACCCCATGAAAGGACGCTTCTCCGTGACAACCTCGCTCGACCTCGCTGCCGACGCCGACACCACCCTCGGTGATGAGACCGCCCCGTGGTGGCGGCAGGGGGTGGTCTATCAGATCTATCCCCGGAGCTTCTCCGACGCCAACGGCGACGGGCTGGGCGACCTCCCGGGCATCACGGCGCGCGTCGACTACCTGGCGGAGCTCGGAGTGGATGCCGTGTGGCTCAGCCCGTTCTACCCCTCCGAGCTCGCCGACGGCGGCTACGACGTGGCGGACTATCGCAACGTCGACCCGCGGCTCGGGACCCTCGACGACTTCGACGCGATGCTCGCGGCACTGCACCGGCGCGGCATCCATGTGGTCGTCGACATCGTGCCCAATCACACCTCGGACCAGCACGTCTGGTTCCAGGAAGCGCTCGCCGCGGGCCGGGGGTCCGCAGCCCGTGAGCGCTACATCTTCCGCGAGGGCACGGGACCGGAGGGCGCCGAGCCGCCGACGGACTGGCTGTCGGTGTTCGGGGGATCGGCGTGGGAACGCGTCGCGGACGGGCAGTGGTACCTGCACAACTTCGCCCGCGAACAACCCGATCTGAACTGGGACCACCCCGAGGTGCGAGCCGACTTCGTCGAGACGCTCCGGTTCTGGTCGGATCGCGGTGTCGACGGGTTCCGCATCGACGTGGCGCACATGCTCACGAAGGACCTCACCGAACCGCTTCCCTCGCGGGCCGAGCTCGACCGCATCCCGCGCGACGGCAATCATCCGCTGATCGACCGGGATGACGTCCACGAGGTGTACGCCGAGTGGCGTGCGGTCTTCGACTCGTACGACCCGCCCCGCACCGCGGTCGCGGAGGCATGGGTCGACCCGACCCGCATCCACCTGTACGCGCGCCCGGAGAGCCTCGGCCAGGCCTTCAACTTCGACCTGCTCGAAGCCGACTTCGACGCCGCGGCCTTCCGCCGGATCATCACGGACAACCTCGCTCTCGCCCGTCAGTCGGGTTCGTCGAGCACCTGGGTGCTCTCGAACCACGACGTCGTCCGGCACGCGACGAGGTACGGGTTGAAGACGCCGACGGCGGAGACGAGCATGCCCTCGCGGCACGGCGGGCAGTGGCTCATCGACGGTGGCGACGAGGCGGGCCTGGACCGCGATCGGGGGTTGCGCCGCGCGACGGCCGCCACGATGTTCATCCTCGGCCTGCCGGGATCGACCTACATCTACCAGGGTGAGGAACTCGCGCTGCACGAGGTCGCCGACATCGCGGCATCCGATCGCCAGGACCCGACCTTCTTCCGCACCGGGGGTGCGGAGATCGGACGCGACGGATGTCGTGTCCCGTTGCCCTGGTCGGCGGAAGAGCCCGCGTTCGGGTTCGGCGACGGGGGCTCGCACCTCCCGCAGCCGGCGTGGTTCGCCGAGCATGCGGTCGCGACTCTCGACGGCGCGCCGGCGTCGACGCTGAACCTCTACCGCGAGGCATTGCGGCTGCGGCGTCTCTTCCAGACCGGCGAGGATCTGCGATGGATCGACACCGATCGCGACGACGTCCTGCACTTCGTCCGCCCGAATGGCTGGCAGGTGGTGACCGTCTTCGGCGAAGAGCCCTACGCGCTGCCCGAGGGCGAGGTCGCACTGTCGACCCGCCCGGTCGTGGAGGGGGCGCTGCCGGGCGAGGCGACTGCCTGGCTCACCCCGGCGCGCTGAGGCACCCGCCCGAAGTCCGACTCGCGGATGCGGGCGTGGATGCCGCAGACGATGTCTACGACCTGTGAGATATCGAAGTCGGTCGCCGCGCTCAAGTAGGCGTAAGCGAGGTGCTCGTCCATGCCCCACCGGGCGGTGATGACGTCGAGCGCCGCGCGTACGCACTTGCGCATCGCCTCGTCCAGGTCGGGGTCGAGCCCCATGGGCACGAGGAACTCGTCGGTGCGGGCGAGTGGGCCGGTGAGCTCACCGAACTCCGCGAGGGCCTCGGTGCGCGCGACGACCTCGAATCGCAGCGTCGCCCGCAGCGAGGCCTCCAGAGCGGTGAGCGCGACTTCGCCGTCGCCCTGCGCGAAGTGCGGGTCGCCGACGTAGGCGAGGGCGCCGGGAACCTGCACCGGAAGGTAGAGCGCCGCCCCCTCGGTCAGCAGCTTCACATCGAGGTTGCCGCCGTGGTCGCCGGGTGGCACCGAATGGGGACGCTCGTCTCCGGCGACGGCCACGCCCATCGTTCCGAGGAACGGCGCGAGCGGGAACTCGACGATCCGGCGGCCGTCGTCGGTCAGCGGCATCGTGCCGACGAGGCCGCCCGGGCGTTCTTCGACCGGGGTGAAGACGCTGACGGGATGCGGGCCGCGCGGGAGCACGCCGACCAGCGCACCTTTGCCGTGCCGGTTGGAGATGACGCCATAGGGCACGCGCGGGACGAGGCGCTCGACGGTGATTTTCAGCAGGTCGCCGGGCTGGGCGCCCTCGACGTGGATCGGTCCCGTGACGACGTGTGGTCCGTCGTGAGCAGGGTCGCGCGAGAGCGACGCGGCGATCGCGACCGCGTCGTCGAGGACAGCCTCCGGGGCGACGCCGTGACGCCCGAAGTAGGCGCGGGGATCCTTGCCCTGATCCTCGAGGATTCCCTCGTGGCTGACGGTGTCGATCGTGACGGTCGTGCCCGAGGCGATCGTGAGCACCGGCGCGTCGGCGGCGCACGGCAGCCGCCCCCACAGCACGGTGTCGGGACCGGCGGGGAGGTAGTGGTCGCCGGGGAGATCGCCCTCGCCGGGCTGCAGCACGCTCACGCGACGACCGCTTCTCGTCGCGCCGGCGTGAACAGCCGGAGATGCCCGAGCACGACGACGGCGAGCGTGAGCAGTGCAGCCAGGAGGAGCGGGACCCCCGGGGTGAGGGGCAGCAGGACGGTTCCGACCAGTGCGCCCAGGAAGAGGACGAGGATGGCGGCGACGCGGCGGTTCCAGATCCCGCGCAGGCCGTCGTCGACGAACGATTCGCTCGCGAGGGACGTGAGGGTCGAGGTGACCACCACTGTCGTCATGTCGGTGACGGCGAGGCTGCGGGCGACGGCCGCCTGCGCGCCCATCGCGGCGGCGGTGAGCGTGGATGCCGTGAGGACGACCGGCTCGGAGCCGACGGCTCCGGGGATCAGGAACGTCACGCCCAGACCCGCGAGAACGATCGCCCCCGCGGCCAGCAGGCCCGTCACCGCGCCACCCCATTCCTTGCGTCGTCTCCGCAGGAACAGCCCCGCCGCGAAGGCGGCGGCGGTGAACGCCGCCAGAGCGATCGCCGGACCGAGAACCGGGAGGTCGTCGCCGCCGGCGACCGCCATGCCGAGGATGACGATGTTTCCGGTCATGTTGCCCACGAAGACGCGGTCGAGGGCGAGATAGCCGACCGCGTCGACCACGCCCGTCACGAAGGTCAGAAGCATGAGCGCGATGAGGGCGGTCCGGCGTTGTGCCGGCGCCACGTCGCGACGCGCGAGGCGTGAGGTCGAGGGATTGCGTCGCACGTTCGGCCTTCCGTAGCGGCCCGGGGCGGGCCGGTTCGAGATGACAGTAGCGGATGCCGAGCAGATTGGTCCTACCGGAGGGCAGAGCTCACGCGCCGTCGGCGGCATCCGCTCCGGACGATCCGGCCGATTCGATCAGCTGCCGGATCTCGGCCAGGTGGATGCGCATGGCGTACTCGGCGGCGTCGGGATCACCCGCGGCGAGGGCCGCGAGGATGCGCGCGTGGCCGTCGTGCGACAGGCGTCGCCCGTCGGCATCGAGGTGGGAGTACAGGCGGGCTGCGACCGTCCATGACGCCGTGAGCTCGCCGAGGGCCGCCAGCAGCGGGTTGCCGGTGGCCTGTGCGACGGCGGTGTGGAACGCGATGTCGAGGGCCGCCGATCCTTCGGCGTCGTTCTCGCCGCCGGACTCGAGCAGCTCGCGGAGAGCCTCGAGCTGGCTCCGGTCGACGCGGGCAGCGGCGAGGCGGACGAGCTGGGGCTCGATGACGGCCCGGAACTCGGCCGCGTTGCGGAACTCGGCCGAGACCTCGTTCATGCGTGCGGCCAGCGTCGCCGAGAGCGGAACCCTCCGGGCGATGCGGTTCGCGCTGCCCTGCCGACGCTCGATCAGCCCGAGTCCGGCGAGGCGGGTCAGGGCCTCGCGGAGAGCGTTGCGCGAGACGCCGAGGGTCTGCGCGAGCACACGCTCGGGCGGCAGCGGCGCACCCGGGCTGAGCTCGCCGGTCACGATGAGGCGCTCGAGGTGTCGCGAGATGTCGTCGGCGATCAGCGCGTGCGTGCGGGGGAGGGGGCCGAGGCTCGCTCCGGCGGGGTCGGTCACAGCGGATCCTCCTCATCTGGCGGGCCGGCTCAGTCTGTCACGCTCGCCGCCTCGTCATCCGACGTTCCGATCATGTAAACGGGTCGTTACGGTCCTACCAATTCTCCGCGTCGACGATCGGCGCCGACCTAGCGTCGATGTCACCGCCGTCCGGCGGGAAGGCTTCGAGAGGGACGGACGACCGTGAAGAGAGCATTGAAGAGCCCTGCGTTGCAGATCGGACTCGCGGCACTGCTGGGTATCGCGTTCGGGCTCGTGCTGGGCGACGCGGCGGCGGCGATCGCGTTCGTCGGTGACATCTTCATCCGCCTCATCCAGATGTCGATCGTGCCGCTGGTGATGTCGTCGATCATCTTCGCGATCGGCTCTCTCCGCGGATCGGGCATGGGCCGCCTCGCGACGCGGACCTTCGCGTGGATGCTCGTCTTCGCGGCGGTGGCCGCCGTGGTGGCCTGGATCATCGGCTCGGTCCTGCAGCCGGGGTCGGGAGTCGATTTCTCCGGAGCGGTCGATCCGTCCCTCGAGGATGCCGCCGGCGAGGCGCTGGGCTGGCAGGACACGATCGTCGGTTTCGTCTCGACGAACATCTTCGACGCCATGTCCGGCGCCGCGATGGTCCCGATCATCGTCTTCTCGCTGCTGTTCGGCGCCGCGCTGAACGTCTACGTGACGGCCAGCGGCAACCGGCTCGTGCTCGACTTCTTCGATCAGATCCAGCAGGTGGTCCTGACGATGATCCGTTTCGTGATGCTGATCGCGCCGATCGGCGTCTTCTGCCTCCTCGCCGACCTCGCCGGTACGGTCGGATTCGGGGTCGTGATCGGCGGGCTCGGCTATCTGGGCTCGACCCTCCTCGGCGTGCTCGTCCTGCTCATCCTCTTCGTCGCCGTGGTGTGGGCGCGGACGCGCGTCAACATCGCCTTGCTGCCGGCCAAACTCGCTCAGCAGACGCTGATCGCCGTGACCACGACGAGCTCGGCGGTGACGTACCCGACCGTGCTCAAGACGGCGATCGAGAAGATCGGCGTCGACCGCACCGTGGCCAACTTCACCCTCTCGGTGGGGCTGACGATGGGGTCGTACGGCGCCGTGCTCAACTATGTGATCGTCGTGATGTTCCTCGCCCAGTCCGGCGGCGTCCACCTCGACGCGGGCACCCTCCTGCTCGGGATGGGGCTGGCGATTCTTCTCAACATGGGCACGATCACGGTACCGGGCGGGTTCCCCGTCGTCGCTACCTTCCTCGCCACCTCGCTCGGGCTGCCGTTCGAGGGAGTCGGACTCCTCATCGCGGTCGACTGGTTCGCGGGCGTGCTGCGCACCTTCCTCAACGTCAACGGCGACACGTTCGTCGCCATGCTGGTGGCAGACGACCGGAAGGAGCTCGATCGCGACGTCTACGAGGGGAGGGTGCGGGCCCTGGCGGTCTGAGCCCGGGCCGCCCGAGCCCTGGCGGAAGCGCCTGGCCAGCGATATCATCGCCGTGTGACGATGAATCCCGAGGCCTCCCCGCGGGTGGCGACGCAGCTCGACGAGCGGGCCACCGAGATCTACGCGCACCTGTTCCAGGCGCTCGCCGATCCGACCCGCCTCGCGGTGCTGCAGCACCTGTCGTACGGCGAGCACCGCGTTCGCGACCTCGTCGAGCACGTCGGCCTCGCTCAGTCGACCGTCAGCAAGCACGTCGCCTTCCTGCTCGAGTGCGGGCTCGTGACCCTCCGTCCCGAGGGGCGCTCATCCTGGTACGCCCTGGCCGAGCCCGACGCGACGGCGGGGCTCGTCGACGCCGCCGAGGCTCTGCTGCGCGCGACCGGCACCCGCGCCACGCTGTGCGCCCACCTCCGCCGGCCGCGGCCGGTGACCGACGTCGCGGTGGCCGGCTGATGGGTGCGGGGCACAGCCACGCGCCGGCGGGTGCGATCCCGGCGGGGCAGCCGGCCGACTTCCGGGTGAAGCTGTGGATCGCGTTCGGCATCACCGCCGCGATCGTGGTGACCCAGGCGGTGGGCTCGATCGTGACGGGCAGCCTCGCGCTGCTCACCGACACGGCGCACGCCCTCACCGATGCCTCCGGTCTGCTCGTCGCCCTCGTCGCGGCGAACCTCATGATGCGTCCCGCGAATGCCCGCCGGACGTGGGGTTTCCGCAGGATCGAGGTGATCGCCGCGTTCGCGCAGGCGGCGCTGCTGCTCGTCGTCGGCGTGTACGCCGCGATCGAAGGCATCCGGCGCCTGTTCGAGCCGCCGGAGGTGCCCGCGATCGAGCTGCTCGTCTTCGGCGTCGTCGGGCTCGTCGCCAATATCGTGGCGATCGCCGTCCTCTCGTCGAGTCGCGGCGCGAACTTCAACATGCGCGCGGCGTTCCTCGAAGTGCTCAACGACGCCCTCGGCTCGGTCGGCGTCATCGTCGCCGCGATCGTGATCGCGACGACCGGATTCGCCCAGGCGGATGCCGTCGCCGGCCTGTTCATCGCCGCCCTCATCGTGCCCCGCGCGGTGAAGCTGATGCGCGAGACGGCCTCGGTGCTGATGGAGTTCACGCCCCGCGGGCTCGACCTCGACGATGTGCGCGCGCACATCCTGCGTCTGGACCATGTGACCGACGTGCACGATCTGCACGCGTCGACGGTCGCAACGGGGCTGCCCACGATCACGGCTCACGTCGTCGTCGAGGACCGATGCTTCAGCGACGGCCACGCGGCCGAGGTGCTCCAGGAGGTGCGCTCGTGCGTCGCGGAGCACTTCGAGGTGTCGGTGCTGCACTCCACCTTCCAGATCGAGAACGAGCACATCCGCGATGAGGAACCCGACTCGATGCGGCACGCGTGAGACCGGCCGCCTGAACCTCAGTCGCGCGCGTCGAGCACCGCGCGGGCCAACCGGGTCGAGCCGGCCACGGCGGCAGGCATCGTGACCAGAGCCCCGAGCGGGATGAGGAAGCACAGCTGCGTCGCGATCCCGAAGCCCAGGAACCGGGCGCGGTGGGAGCGCCGCAGGCGGCGACGGTCGGCCGCCAGGATGCCGCGCGCCGACAGGGCGCGCGAGGTGAGCTCGTCGGCGAGGAGCCAACCCGTGAGCGACACCGCGGTGACCGACCCCAGCACGCCGCCCACGACCGGGATGAGGCCGACGAGGGCGGCCAGAACGGCGGCCAGCAGACCGCGGGCGATCAGCCCGATCGCATCGCCGACCGATCGCCAGAACCCTCCCTCGCTGTCGGGAACGGCGCCGCCGAGGTCGGCTTCGGCCGCACGCCAGATGCGGTCGTAGAACGGCTCGCCCACCATGAGGGTGAGCGCGGTGAACGACACCGCGACGAGCACGATCGCCCCGCCGAGCAGGGCGGTGCCCGCGGCGATGCGCACGATCGTCGTCCACACCTCGGGCCACGCGTCCGCGAAGGGCGTGAGGGCGTCGACGATCTGAGGCAGGAAGGCACCGAGGGCGATGAGTCCGCCGAGGAGGACGAGCCCGACGATCGCGGCGGGGATGAGTCCGAGCGCCATGACCCCCGGCCGGCGCGACCAGAAGCCGAAGCCGCGCGCGAGGTCGGCGGCGCCGCGGAGGAACGAGCGGGCGGGGGCATCGGACATGTCTCTCATCCTGCCTGCATCGGGCACCGGCCAGCGGCAGGTTCACAACCACAGATCGCGCGCCGGCGCCAGGGGTTGTCCGAATTCGGGATGTGGCGCTGGAGTGTTGCGATGACCAACGACACCAGTGCGCCGATCGCCGACGATCGGCCCGGGCTGAAACGGGCCATCGGAACCCCCCTCCTGTTCGCATTCATCGTCGGCGACACCCTCGGCGCCGGCATCTACACCCTCGTCGGAACGATGGCGAACGACGTCGGCGGCGTGATCTGGCTGCCGCTGCTGATCGCGCTCGTCGTCGCGCTGCTCACCGCCGGCACCTATGCGGAGCTCATCACGAAGTACCCGCACGCGGGCGGTGCCGCCCGCTACGTCGACAAGGCGTTCGGCATCCCGTTCCTGTCGTTCCTCGTGGGGTTCCTCATGATGGCGTCGGGCATCACGACGGCGGCGGCGCTGGCCAACGCGTTCGCGGGGGACTACTTCGCCGCGCTGTTCGACATCCCGCCGATCCCGGTGGCGATCGCCTTCATCGCCGTGCTCACCGTCATCAACCTGCGGGGTGTGCGCGAGTCGCTCGCAACGAACTTCGTGGCATCGATCATCGAGGTCTCGGGTCTGGTGATCGTCATCTTCGTCGCGGCGATGGTGTTCGCCGGCGGCGGTGGCGAGCCGGCGCGCGTCTTCGAGTTCGCCCCGGATGTGCCCCCGCTGCAGGGGGCGTTCGCGGCATCCATCGTCGCCTTCTTCTCGTTCCTCGGCTTCGAAGCGGCGGCCAACATGGCCGAAGAGGTGAAGAACCCCTCGAAGTCGTACCCGCGGGCGCTCTTCGGCGCCATCATCACCGCGGCTGTCGTCTACCTGCTCATCGCGATCGGTGCCGTGATCGTGGTGCCGCCGGCCGAGCTGGCCGAATCGACCGGTCCGCTGCTGGATGTCGTGACCGCCAGCGGCGTCGCCATCCCGCCGTGGCTGTTCAGCCTGATCGCCCTCGTGGCGATCGCCAACGGCGCCCTCCTCTTCATGGTCATGGCCAGTCGCGTGGGTTACGGCCTCGCCGAGTCGGGTCTGCTGCCGCACGCCTTCGGCCGCGTGTTGTCGAAGCGCCGCACGCCGTGGGTCTCGATCCTCGTCGTCGCCGGCGCCACGATGCTTCTCACCGTGCTCGGCGACATCGGAACGCTCGCCGAGACGACGGTGCTGCTGCTTCTGCTCGTCTTCCTCTCGGCCAACGTCAGCGTTCTGGTGCTGAAGAAGGACAAGGTCGAGCACAAGCACTTCTCGGTGCCCCGGGTCGTGCCCGTGCTGGCGATCATCGCCAGCATCGTGCTGCTCACCCAGCAGACCGGCCCGGTGTGGCTCGGTACCGCCGGCTACATCGTGGTCGGGACGGTCCTGTTCTTCATCGCGCGGGCGGGGCGCCGCCGCTCGGACCGCAAGGCTCAGGCCGGGCCCTGATAGCCCAGGCCTGAGCTGATGCGGTCGGCGGTCTCGACGACCGTCCGGCCCAGCTCCGCGCCGCGCGTCTCGAGATCGATCGCCGTGAGCGGCCCGGAGATGGATACGGCCGCGATGATCTTTCCGCTGCGGTCGAGGATCGGCGCAGCGGTCGAGGCCCGTCCGAGCACGAACTCCTCGACCTCGATCGCGTACCCGCGTCGCGCGGTCAGCGCGACCTCGCGGTCGAGGTCATCGTGCGTCGTGATGGTCGCCTCGGTGAATCCGGGCAGCTCCGGCAGCAACCGCTGGCGCTTCTCGCGATTCGTGCCGATGAGCGTGGCCTTGCCGATGCTGGTCGCATGCAACGGGACGCGCTGACCCATCAGCGTGTGCGACTTCGGTGAGAGCGGCCCCTCGAAGTTGCAGAGGTAGACCAGCTCCGCACCGCGGAGGAGGGCGATGTTGACACCGAGGCCGATCTCACCGGCGAGGCTCTGCGCGATCTGACGGCCGACTCGGTGGACCCGGTTCTGATTGATCGCGATGCCCGCGAGGGTCATGAGCTCGGCGCCGAGGAAGTACAGCGACGTCTGCGGGTCGCGCTCGACCAGCCCGCCGGCCTCGAGGGTCGCGAGCAGACGGGATGCGGTCGACTGGCCGATCCCCGCTTCGCGCGCGACATCGCTCACGCGCATGGGCTCGCCCCCCGAGAAGGTCTCGAGAACCGTGATCGCCTTCTCGACGCTCTGATTGGCGCCCTTCTCCGCAGCCATGCTTCCTCGCTTTCGCCGCCGATGTTCGTCACCCTATTATGCACATAATGCATGACAGTTGCGCACTGTGCGCACGTCGTGCACTCTGAGTTCGGCGACGCCGATGGTCGCCGCCCCGGGAGTCGCAGACGACGGCCCGGACGACGAAACGAAGGACGACGATGACCTCTTCGAGCGTGACCGCTCACGAGAGCCCCGGGCGGGGCCGACTCGGCTCGCGGCTGAGCGAGCGCACCTTCCTGGTCTTCCTGCTGCTGCCCGGGTTCGTGCTGCTCTGCGCGATCGTGCTCTACCCGCTGCTGCGGTCGCTCGTCTCGGCGTTCTTCGACGAGAACCTGCTCTATCCGGGCATGGAGTTCGTGGGGCTCGAGAACCTGTCCGCCGTCCTCGCCGACGACTTCGGTCGTCTCGTCTGGCAGACCCTCATCTTCACCGTGGGCGCGACCATCGCGCCCTTCCTGATCGGGCTCGCGCTCGCGCTCGTGCTGAACCAGCGCTTCCCGGGCCAGCGCATCCTGCGGGGCGCCTTCCTCATCCCGTGGCTGATTCCCGGCGTCGTCGTCTCCTTCCTCTGGATGTGGATCTTCGATGCCAACTACGGCGTGCTCAACGGCATCCTCATGAGCCTCGGCGCCATCGACAGCCCGGTCGCCTGGCTCTTCCAGACCGACACCGCTCGCGGCGCCCTCATCATCGCGAAGACGTGGAACACGTTCCCCTGGGTGATGGTCATGCTCCTGGCCGCGCTGCAGACGGTCCCCGGCGAACTGCACGAGGCGGCCTCGATGGACGGAGCCGGCGTCGTCCGCCGCTTCTTCGCCGTCACGTGGCCGCACATCCGCGGCGTCGCGGCCCTCGTGGTCCTGCTCGAGTTCATCTGGAACTTCCAGCACTTCGACACGATCTTCGTGCTGACCGGCGGCGGCCCCGCCGGCACCACCAGCACCTTCGCGACAGAGGTGTACGACACCGCCTTCCGCGGGTACGACCTGGGCCACGCCGGCGCGCTCGGCATCGTCTGGATGGCGCTGCTGACCGTACTCGTCGTGGTGTACGTCTGGCTCTCCGAGCGCGGCGAGAAGGAAGGCTCCCGATGAGCACCATCACCCCCGTTCCCGCGCCCGTGGCAGCGGCCGCGACGACCCCCGAGTCCCCGCGTCCGACACGACGCCGACGCACCCGCATCCGCTGGGGAATGTGGACCGCGCTCGCCGTCATCGTCCTGTTCGGGTTCGCCCCGGTGTACTGGCTCCTCGTGACGTCGCTCACGCCGAGCGACCGCGTGTTCGCCTTCCCGCCGGCCATCTTCCCCACCCAGGTGACGTTCGAGCACTATGCGACGGTCTTCGGCAACGAGCAGATCTTCGGCTACCTCCGCAACAGCGTCATCGTGTCGGTCGTGACCGCCGTGCTGTCGGTCGTGGTGTCGATGTACATGGGGTACGCCTTCTCGAAGTACCGCTTCGCCGGTCGCAAGTCGCTGATGTACTTCGTGCTCTCGAGCCAGATGTTCCCGCAGGCGCTGCTGCTCGTCACGCTCTACCTCGTCTTCGCCCAGTTCGGTCTCCTGAACACCTACCTCGCGCTGATCCTGTCGTTCACGACGTTCACGCTGCCGCTGTGCGTCTGGATGCTGAAAGGCTTCTTCGACGCGCTCCCCGACGACCTCATCGAGGCGGCGCGCATCGACGGCGCCGGTCCGTGGCGCATCTTCCACTCGGTCGTGTTCCCGCTGGCCGCGCCCGGTCTGGTCGCGGCGGGGCTGTTCGCCTTCGTCCGCGGGTGGAACGACTTCATCTTCGCGCTCACTCTCGCCGGGCCCGATCGGCAGACACTGCCGCCCGGCCTCGTGAACACCTTCATCTCCGAGGCCAGCACCTCGTGGCCCGCGCTCATGGCGGCATCCCTCGTGGTGTCGGTGCCGGTATGCGTCGCGTTCATCCTGCTCCAGCGCTTCCTCGTCGGCGGCATCACCGCCGGCGCGGTCAAGGGCTGACCCACCCACCCGATTCGAAGGAGAATTCATGGTCCAGGACATCTCGCGGCGCACGCTGCTGCGTTACTCGGTGTTCGGCATCGGCGGCGCGGCCGTGCTCGGGCTCGCCGGCTGCGCCCCGGGAGGCTCCGGTGCGCCGGCCGCGACGCCGGGCGGCGGCACCGCCACCGACTTCAGGTTCTCGTCGTGGAGCCTCTCGGAAGAAGCGGCGAAACCGGCGATCGAGTCGGCCCTGTCGGGCTTCCGGCAAGCGCAGGGCATCGCGATCGACACGGTGGCCTACCCGTACAACGACTACCTCAACCAGCTGACGCTGCAGGTGCGGGGCGGTCAGTTCGCCGGCGCCGCCCAGCTCGACGTCGCCTGGCTGTCGGCGCTCGCCGCGCTGGGGAAGCTCACCGATCTCTCGGCGTTCGCGCAGGGCAAGGGATACACCGATGCCGCGCTGGGCGCGGGGAAGTCGGACGGCAAGCAGCTCGGACTGCCCTGGACGATCGGCGCCGTGGGTCTCATCGGCAACGCCGAGCTGTTCGACCGTGCCGGGGCGTCGCTCACCCCCGCCACGATCGAGGAGTTCGAAGAGGGCCTGCGTGCGCTCAAGGGCATCGGGGTGATCCCGTACGCGGCGAGCACGAAGGCCGCGCAGCTCAAGGACATCGTCGTGTGGATGCAGACCTTCGGCTCGCCGATCGTCGACGGCGACGCCTCGGCGATCGGCGACGAAGCGTCGATCAAGGCCGTCGAGTGGTACAAGAAGCTCTATGACGAGGGGCTCATCGCGCCCGACGTCGACCGTGCCGCCGCCCGCACCCTCTTCGCACAGGGGTCGACCGCGCTCTACGACGACGCGCCCGTGGGCAAGTCGGCGGTGCTGTCGCAGTCGCCCGACGCTTCGCTCGGCGACAAGATGACCCCCATCGCCCGGCCGGTGCTGAAGGCGGGTCAGACCCCGCAGCACGTCCTCTGGGGACACCTCGTCGTCGTCGTCGACGGCGAGGGGGCGCAGACGGCGGCCGACTTCGCATCGTGGCTCACGAGCGACACCGCGCAGAGCGAGACGTACTTCACCGCGCTCGGCCTACCGCCGACGACGGATGCCGCCCTCTCGTCGAACGCGGTCACCTCGAACACCTTCGTCGAGGCGTTCACGTCGTCGATCACCGCGACAGCGAAGCCCAGCCCGCTGTGGAAGTACCCCGCGTACGGGCAGATGGAGACCGCGATCGCCGAACAGGTCCAGGCGGTGCTCATCGGCCAGGCCCAGCCCGCTGCGGCGATGAAGAGCGCGGGGGAGGCGATCTCCCGCCTGCTCTGAGCCCGCTCGCCTCACCGCTCGACCAGACCGCCATCCGACCGGCGGGAGCCGTCTCGCTCCCGCCGGTGTCCCCCCTGCCCTGAAGGAACCATGCGCACTCAGAACATCGAATCCGACATCACCGTCGTCGGCGGCGGCCTCGCCGGCGTCTGCGCGGCGATCAGCGCCGCGCGACTGGGGAAGCGGGTGGCGCTCATCGGCAACCGGCCGGTGCTGGGCGGCAACTCGTCGTCGGAGGTTCGGGTCTGGGTCGTCGGCGCGACGTCGCACGGCATCCAGCGGTTCGCCCGCGAGAGCGGCGTGATCGGCGAGCTCTATGTCGAGAACCAGTACCGCAACCCGGAGGGGAACCCGATCATCTGGGACGAGGTGGTGCTCGACGCGGTGCGGGCCGAGCCCAACATCCGGTTGTTCCTCAACACGGATGTGCGCGAGATCGACACCGACGACGTCGACGGCGAGCGGGTCGTGACGGCGGTGCACGGGTGGACGATGGGGTCGGAGATCGCCACGACGTTCCGCAGCCCGTACGTCCTCGACTGCACCGGCGACGGGCTCATCGGGTACCTGGCCGGCGCCGACTTCCGGATCGGCCGCGAGGCCCGCGGCGAGTTCGGCGAGGCGTGGGCGCCCGAGACGGCCGATGACGAGCTCCTCGGTTCGACGATCCTCTTCTACACCAAGGATGTGGGCAGACCGGTCGACTTCGTCGCGCCGGACTCGGCGAAGGACATCACGACAACCCCGATCCCGACGTCGCGGATCCTGCGGTCCGGCGACTCGGGCGCGCACTACTGGTGGATCGAGTGGGGCGGCCACCTCGACACCGTTCACGACAACGAGGCGATCCGCGACGAGCTGCGCTCGGTGATCTTCGGCATCTGGGACTACATCAAGAACTCGGGCCGCTTCGACGCCGAGACCCTCGACCTCGAATGGGTCGGCACGATCCCCGGCAAGCGCGAGTACCGCCGATTCCTCGGCGACCACGTGTTGACGCAGAACGACATCCTCGATCAGGTCGACCACCACGACGACGTCGCGTTCGGCGGCTGGTCGATCGACCTGCATCCGGTCGAGGGCATGTACGCCACCGAGGCCGGGGCGCACCAGCGGTACTCGAACGGCATCTACGGCATCCCGTTCCGCAGTTACTACTCGCGCAACGTCGCGAACCTGCTCGTGGCGGGCCGCGACATCTCGGCGAGCCACGTGGCATTCGGCTCGACCCGCGTCATGGCCACGTGCGGCGCGGGCGGCGAGGCGGCGGGAACCGGAGCCGCCCTCGCGCTCGACCTCGGGGTGCGTCCGCGGGCGCTGGCGGCCGATCACGCCGACGAGCTGCGCCAGGTGCTCCTGCGCCAGGACGCCTCGGTGTTCGGCGTGCGCAACACCGATCCGGCCGACCTGGCGCGGCACGCCCGCGTGTCGGCGTCGTCAGCAGCAACCACGGTCGATCCCGTCGAGCTGGTTCCCGATGCCGCTGTCGCTGAGCACCCTCTCGATTCCGACCTGGGCGTGCTCGTTCCCGTGGACCCGCGGCTCGACGGCCTGGATGTCCTGCTGACGGTGGCCCGCGACACGACCCTCACCGCCGCCCTGTGGACCACCGGGCGTCGGCAGAACGCGGTTCCCATCGACGAACGGTCGCGGGTCTCGGTCGATGTGGCGGCAGCCGCCGATCCGCAGTGGGTGCGGTTGCCCCTGGCGTGGACACCGGACGAGCCCGAGAACGTCGTCGTGGTGCTGGGTGCCGACCCCGACGTGAGCGTCGTGCTGGCCGAGGCTCAGGTGCCGGGAGTGCTGACCCTGCCGCACCGGCCTCAGGCCGACGGCGATCAGAACGTCGCCGTCGACGAGTCGGAGAGCGTCATCGCGTGGCCGGCGATCCCGATGCGGGGACGGACCTCGCGCGTGCGCCTGCACCCCGACACCGCGGCGTTCGCGGCCCCGCAGGCGGTCGGCGGCTACCAGCGGTTCTTCGGCGGTCCGAACCTGTGGATGTCGCGTCCCGACGACGCAGCACCGCACCTCGCCCTCGCGTGGGATGACGCGCAGTCGATCAGCACCGTGCGCCTGGTCTTCGACGACGACACCGACGTCGAGTTGAACACTCTGCACCATCACCGCACACCCGATCGCGTGTTCCCCGAGCTCGTCCGCGACTACGTCGTGGAGACCTGCGGCGCCGACGGCGTCTGGGTCGAACGGGTCAGCGTGACGGCGAATCGCCGACGCCAGCGCGTGCACGAGGTCGAGGTCGACGGGGTGACGGGCCTGCGAGTGCGGGTGACGGCCACGAACGGTGCCGCGCAGGCGCGGATCGTCTCGCTGCGCGTGATGTGAACACCGAAAACCCCGACGAAAGGTAAGACATGAAGAATCGATGGAGATTCTCGCTCGGTCTGATCGGCGTCGTCGCGCTGACGATGGCAGCCCTCCCGGCGACCGCCGCGCCGACACCGCCCGCGACGATCGACGAGGCGTTCGACGAGCTGACGTCCGAATGGCTGCCCGCAGCCGGGACGTGGGAGGCAGCGGACGGCGTCGCGAGAGTCGTGCAGCCGGGGTCGTCACGAGGGTCGATCCTCGCGCTGACCGGCCGCGGCCTCGACCAGGCGGCGACCGCGACGGTGACCTTCTCCGCTGCGGGCGGGGGAGCCAGCGCGTGGGCGGGCTTCACGGTGCGTCGCACCGGAACAGCCGACGACTACACGCAGTCCGGTTACACCGTTCTCGTCCGCAACAGCGGTGAGCTGGCGGTCATCCGCGCCGCCGGTGACGGTCAGGTCGCCGTACTCGGCACCGCGCAGACCGACGCTCGCCCCGGGTCCGGCCCGGTCACGGTCACGGCGTCGCTCGACGGCGAGCGGATGCGGGTCGGCCTCGGCGGCGCCGGGGAGGCGACGACGCTGATCGACGTCACGGACGGCGCCTTCTCGGGCAGCGGGTTCGCCCTCGCGGCGCACCGAGACGTCCGGATGTCGGCCGCCTCCGTGCAGCTGTCGGGCGTCATCGATCGGGCCGAGCCGGTGCCGACCGACTGCGTCGGCTGGTCGGGGACGCCGGCGACGGATGCCGGCCGCGGCGAGGTGCTCGTGAGCGACGCCCGCGTCGAGGCGGTATCGGCGCGCATCGCGGCGGGCGAGCAGCCGCAGGCGTTCGCGTACGCACGTTTGCTCACCGCTGCCGACGCGGGTCTCGAGCGAGCGCCCGCCCCGCCGACGACGTTCTTCGTGCCGTTCTTCTACAACGATCCGACCGCGCACCGTGCGGCACGGGATGGGCTGCAGAACGACGCGAACACCGCCTACGAGCTCGCGTTGGCGTATCGCCTGTCGGGCGAGGCCCGCTACGGTGCGCATGCCGCGCAGTTCATCGACGCCTGGACCACGACGGTCGAATGCGTGCGCACCCGTGAAGATTCCGCGCTCGCCTTCAGCTACCACTTCCCGGCTTTCGTCCATGCCGCCGAGCTGCTGCGCGGCACGTCGGTGTGGAGTGCGGCCTCGGAGGCCGTGTTCGCCGGCTTCCTGCGCGAGACGGCGACGCCGGTCGCGGCGTCGATCCTTCACCGCACGAACAACTGGGGCAGCTGGGCCCTCGAGACGACGACCGCCGTGGCGGCGTACCTCGACGACGAGGCGGGGCTCGACGCGGCGAACGCGCGCGCCGTCGAGCTGCTCGAGCACCAGATCGACGAGAACGGGCACCTCCCGGACGAGGTCGATCGGAACAACGGCGTCGGAGACTACGGCATCTGGTACACCCATTTCTCGCTGCTGCCGCTCTTCCTCGTCGCCGAGACGCTGTCGGCGCACGGGTACGACGTACACGCTCACGTCAACGCGAACGGGCGCGGGCTCGCCGACGCCGCGGACGCCGCGACGGGATGGGTCGCCGACCCGGCATCCTTCCCCTATTACACGGGCGACCCGGCGAAGCTCGCGAATGTGCGAACCATCGACTACCTGCGCGACGCGGGGGTCCTGGCGCACAGCATGAGCTACTTCGAGCTGGCGCAGAACCACTTCCCGACGGACCAGCGCGCGGCGCTGCTCGCCGAGGAAGGGCCGATGACGACGATCCACTCGGCGCCGTACCTGAGCCTCACCCACGGTGGACTCGCTGACGTCACGGCGGCACCCGGTGAGGGTGAGCCGGGCGCGGGTGAGCCGGGCACGGGCGAGCCGGGAGGGGGAACCCCCGGCGGCACGGGTTCGCCGGGAGGGTCGTCGGGAGGCTCGTCGGGCACCGGTCCGGCCGGGGCGCCGGCCGGTGGCTCGGACGCCCGGGCGATCGGCTCGCTCGCGGCATCCGGAGGCCAGGTCTCGCCCGCGCCGCTGGCGCTCGCCGCAGGGCTGAGCCTCGTCGGCCTGCTCCTCATCGTCGCGCGGGTGCGCCGGCGAGCGGTCACGACGCGGGGCTGAGCCCGGTCTGCCGCGATCCCGGATGCAAGGGATCGCGGCAGACACGCCGTGCCGGCGGCATCCTGGACGGGGTGTCGGATCGGATGCCGTGCATCCCGGGACCGGTCAGAGGGTGAGCAGCACCTTCGTGGCGCGGCGCTCGTCCATGGCCCGGTAGCCCTCGGCGGCATCGTCGAGCGGCAGCACCAGGTCGAAGACGGCGCCCGGGTCGATCGCCCCCGACATGATGAGTTCGATCAGCTCGGGCAGGTACTGCCGCACGGGAGCCGGCCCGCCGTGCAGGTGCACGCCCGATCCGAAGAGCTCGGCGCCGGGAAGCTCGACGTCGTGTGAGACCCCGACGTATCCGACGTGACCGCCGGCGCGGGTGGAGCGGATCGCCTGCATCATCGACTCCTGCGTGCCGACCGCTTCGATGACCGAGTGCGCGCCCAATCCGTCGGTGAGCTGCTTGATTCGCGCGACGCCGTCGCCGCCGCGCTCCTCGACGATGTCGGTCGCGCCGAATCGGCGGGCGAGCGCCTGGCGGTCGGCGTGGCGCGACATCGCGATGATGCGCTCGGCCCCGAGCTGCTTGGCAGACAGGATGCCGAGAAGTCCGACGGCGCCATCGCCGACGACCGCGACGGTCTTGCCGGGGCCGGCCTGAGCGGCGACGGCGGCGAACCACCCGGTGCCGAGCACGTCGGATGCCGCCAGCAGGCCGCGGATCTGGTCGTCGGTGGGCTGGCCCGGGACGACGACGAGCGTGCCGTCGGCCAGGGGGACGCGCAGGCGTTCGGCCTGCGAGCCGAGACGGCCCATCGGCACGCGGTCGACGCAGTGCGACTGGTAGCCGTCGCGGCAGATCTCGCAGGTGTTGTCGGAGGCGATGAACGAGCCGACGACGAAGTCGCCGACGGAGAGTCCGCTGACATCGTCGCCGATCTGCTCGACGACGCCGACGTACTCGTGCCCCATCGGGATGGGGCGCTTGATGGCGTCTTCGCCGCGATAGGGCCACAGGTCGGAGCCGCAGATGCAGGCCGCCGCCACGCGGATGACGGCATCCGTGGGCTTCTCGATGACCGGGTCGGGGCGTTCCTCGACGCGGACGTCGCCGGGGGCGTGCATGATGACTCCGCGCATGGTGGTTGTCCCTTCGTAGCGGTGATCCCATTCCACCTCATGCGAGGGCCGGCGGGTCCCTCCTGGCCAACCGTGCGGCATGCTGGCATCATGCGGGCGCTCGCGGTGGTGGAACGGCACCAAGCGACGGCGTTTCTGGCGGCGCTCGGCGTCGGTGCGGTCGTGGGGCTCGCGATGCCGCGCTTCGGTGAGGCGATCGAGCCGGCGCTCACCCCCGTGCTGGGCGTGCTGCTGTTCCTCACCTTCCTTTCGATACCGCTCTCCGGGATGCGCGATGCGATGCGCGACGCTCGGTTCGTCGGGGCGGTGATGGTCGCGAACTTCGTCGTGGTTCCTGCGATCGTCTGGCTGCTGTCGCGCTTTGTCGCGGGTGACCGGGCGCTGCTGCTCGGCGTGCTTCTGGTGCTGCTGACGCCCTGCGTCGATTACGTCATCGTCTTCGCGGGCCTCGCTGGAGGGTCACGTGAGCGGCTGCTGGCGGCGACGCCGATACTCATGATCACGCAGCTGCTGCTCCTGCCCGCATATGTGTGGGTGATGGCCGGGGAACAGGCTGTCGCGGCGATCGATCCGCGTCCGTTCGCCGAAGCGTTCGTTGTGCTGATCGTCGTTCCACTTGCGCTGGCCGCCGTCGCTCAGGCCGCGGCTCGGCGCTCGCGGCGCGTCCGGACGGTGTCGCAGCGGCTCCTGGGTGCCATGGTGCCGGTGATGATGCTGACACTGTTCGTCGCGGTCGCCTCGCAGACGGCAGCGGTCGGGGACGCGATGTGGAAACTGGCGCCTGTCGTGCCGATCTTCATGGCCTTCGTGCCGTGCGCGGCGGCGGTGGGAGTCGTCGTGGGCCGTGTCGCGCGACTCGACGTCCCGCGACGGCGTTCGGTGGTCTTCAGCGCGGTGACGCGCAATTCGCTCGTCGTCCTCCCGCTCGCGCTCGCGTTGCCGATGACGCTCGCGCTGACTCCGCTCGTGGTGATCACGCAGACACTCGTCGAACTCGTCGCGATGGTCGTGCTGGTCGCGGTGGTGCCCCGGGTCGTGCCGGGGGAGGTGCCCGGGGGCCGTGATCGGGGTGTGAACGGCTCAGGGCCGGCGGGGTGAGTTCCCGCCCGGAGCGGCGCCCGCCGTCGGGGTCGTGGTCGTGTCGACTCGCGCCGTGAGTGAGACGCCGTACCCGGATGACGTGTCTCCTGAGACCGTTGCGAGCTGAAGCGCGCCGCCGTCGTCGCCGAAGACGTTGTCGGAGGCGAGCGACACCTGCTCGAGGTTGCGCGCGGAACCGCTGTAGGCAGGGAGCGCGTAGACGGCGGTGCAGATGTCCTCGGGGAGGGCGACCTGGGATGTCGCGACGGCGTTCACGGCGTCGGTCATCGCCGACGTGTCGGGGTACACCTCGAAGTGGATGTGCGGCCAGCGGCCCGTGTAGCAGGCGGGGATGACCGAGGTGAAGGTGACGACGCCGGATGCGTCGGCAACCTGCACGCCGCGCAGGTAGGTCTCGTTCTCGACTCCGTTCGAGTACATCGAATACCCGCCGGCGGCGTCGCAGTGCCAGACGTAGACCGCGGCACCCGCGAACGGGACGTCGCCCCGGGCCGTGTCGAGGATCGTGAGCCGGAGGGTCATGGGCACGCCATCGGCCGTCGTCCCGCCTTCGAGCGACGATCGGATGTCGCTGCGGACGATTCCGGACCGCTCGAGGATGTCGGGTCCGTTCGACCCGTCGCCGGGGTAGGGGCCGGCGGTTTCGTCGGGAATCTCGCCGGCGGGCAGGTCGGAGTTCGCGAGGGCTGTCGCGGACGGTGTTGCGGTGGGTGTCGCGGTCGGTGCCGCGGTGGCCGAGGCCGACGGCGAGGCGGTCGCCGTGGGAGTGCAGGCCGCGAGAGCTGCGGCGCCCAGTCCGAGGCCGGCGAGGCTCAGCACGGAGCGGCGGCTCATCAGCGTGCGGATGTCGAACGGGGCGCCCTGGTCGACGACCTCGTCGTCGGCGCGGTCGAGCAGACGGCCCTCGTAGGCCGGCCCTGCGGGCGTGTGGTCGGGTTCGGGGATGCGGTTCACGTCGGACTCCTCGGTCGGTTCGACCACCGAGCATCGCCGGTCAGCCCATCCGTATCGTTGGGTGGACCTATGCGCCGGATATGAGACCCGCCCCAGACGCCGCGCGGTCAGAAGGGTGGTCTGTCCGGTGGCGGATCGGCGGTGTCGATGGTGAAGCACACCGCGGGTATGGGTACGTCTTCGCGGTAGACCCTGCCGAGGGGTGAGGTCCATTCGAGGACCCCGCCGCCGAGCTGCCGGACTTCCCATTTCGTGAATTGCTTCATCGAATGGTGTCGTTGGCAGAGGTGGGCGAGGTTGAAGATGTGGGTGTGCCCGCCGAGGGCGTAGTCGATGGTGTGGTCGATCTCGCAGCGGATCGCGGCTCGCCGGCATCCGGGGAACCGGCAGTGCTGATCCCGCGCCATCAGGAGTTTCTTCATCGATGCGGTAGGCCGGTACGTGTCGATCTCGACCGGGGTGCGGGTGACGGGGTCGATGAACAGCCGGTCCCATTCGCTGACCTGCCCGGCGAGCTGCCGTGCCGTGTCGGAGTCGATCAGCCCGGCGCCCACAGCTTCGGCGGGGTTCTCGTCCCGCCCCATCAGGGTCTCCGCGGTGACGGCGACTTGCACGCGTGCCCGGATCGCGCCGAGCCCACCGGGCCGGTCGGTCCCGTAGGTCGGGTCGATCACGGGTGTCCCACTGAGGACGAGGTCGCCGAGGATGTCGGCCCGCAGTTGATCCATGGTCCGCGTATCGGCCGGCTCGCTCTCCGCGACGGGGGCCGCGCCCGCAGCATCCGTCCCGGCGGCGCCCGCGCCAGTCTCCGCCCAAGCGTCCTTCACGGACTGTCCCATCTGCGTGAGCCGGTCGAGCATCCCCGCCGCGATCACCGTGGGCAAATTGGCGACGAGGTTCGACATCCCATCGGTTCCGTGGAACACGCGTACGCATCGTTCCGCCGCCGCGGTCTTGTGCCGCTCTGTGAACGTCTGCGGGTGCAACCTGGCCGCCAGGGCCTCCAGCGTGCCTCGCACCCGGGAGGGCACGTCCCGCTCGCACACCCCGATCGCGGCCTCCGCGTAAGCCGACCGCACCTCCGCCGGCACCCCGGCACCGACCCGCACGACCACGTCGACGTGGCCGCGTTCGATCCGCCGCTGAACCCATGCGTCGAACACCGCGGGATAGTCGTCGATGACGGTCATCGCGTGGTCGATCTCACCCTGCAACCGCCGGTCGGTGAGCCGCGCCATCCCGGCAGCTTCGGCCGCGACCGACCGCAGCTCCATATCCGACGCCATCCCCCGCACCCCATCACGGCGCGCCTCACGCAGGGCCGACCAGCCCAGCTCCGCCAACGCACGAACCCGCGAGACATCAGCCGCATGGAACTGGTCGAGCGCCTTTGCGAACACGGAGAACGCGTCGGCGTGCGGCGACGCATCTGCGGCACCGTCGCGCCCGAGCCCTCCGCCGTCGTTCGATGTCATGTTCCCATAATCTCAGCGATCTCCGACATCGGAGGTGGATATACGTTCGACGGTGGATAAGTCGCGACGTACGCGAATTGTGCAGGAATCGCCATGCCCGCCGACAGCAGAAACCGCGAAAAGGCGGCATGACGAGCTGACTCATCCTGCTGTCAAGAGGATGCGGCTGGGGGGCAGCCGCGGGCACCATCGCACCATGAGTGACGACGACGACCAGACGCGGCACGAGTTCCGCGACGCCGTGAACATGAGCCCCGCCGAGCTCGAGAAATGGCTCGATACCGACGAGTCGAAGAAGGTCGGTCAGAAGGACGGCGGCGGCGAGTCGACGGGCCACCAGTCGGGCCGACGCATCGTCGACCTCCTCCGCACCAAGAAGGACGAGCTCACCGAATCGGACCTGAAGCACATGCGGAAAGTCGTCGGCTACGTCAACCGGCACCTCGCGCAGCGCCCCTCGGGCGACATCACCGAGACGGCCTGGCGCTATTCGCTCATGAACTGGGGCCACGACCCCGCGAAGAAGTGACTGCCTCCGCCGAGCAGGCCTCCGCCGCGCGGGAGAATGGAGCCGTGAGCATCCCCGCGTCCTCAGGTCTGACCGAGCTGCCCGAACCGCGATTCGTCCTCGTGGGCGAGGACGGCCACCGCATCGCCACCTACTCGTGGGGAGAGGACGACCTTCCGACGGTCGTCGTCGTGCACGGGTTCGCGTCGAACACGAAGGACAACTGGGTCTCGACCGGGTGGGTGCGCGACCTTCAGCGCGCGGGCTTCCGCGTGCTCGGTCTCGATCAGCGAGGACACGGTGCGAGCGACAAGCCGCATCGTGCCGCCGACTACGACCTGCACCAGCTCGCATCCGACGTCGAAGCTGTGCTCGACACCTATCTCGTCGACACGGCGATGTACGTCGGCTACTCGCTGGGCGCGCGTGTGGGCTGGGAGGTGCTCCAGGACTTCTCCGCGCGCATCACGCGCGGCGTGCTGGGCGGCGTGCCCGACGGCATCCCGCTCGCGCGCCTCGACATCGATCAGGTGCGCGCGCTCGTCGAGAACGGCACCGAGGTGACCGACCCCGTCACGCAGAACTACGTGCGGCTCACCGAGCGCGTCCCCGGCAACGACCTGCGGGCGCTGCTGGCGATCGCCGGCGGCATGCGCGCCTCCGGCACCGTCGATCCCGACCCCGCGAACGCGCCGGAGCAGCCCGTGCTGTTCGCCACGGGATCTCGTGACGCCATCATCGAGGGATCGAAAGCGCTCGCCGCCGCGACGCCGCAGGGGCGCTTCGTCGAGATCCCCGACCGGCACCACTTCAACGCACCGGGGTCGCGGGTGTTCCGCCAGACCGCGATCGAGTTCCTCACGGAGGGATGACGCCGTATCCGCCCGGGCGCCGGCTGTGGCGTCAGGACGACGCGCGCCGATACGCGTCGCCGAGCCATCGGTCGTAGGCGAGCCACGGATCGGATGCCGCCGCCCGTACCGTCTCGATGTGCTCGGTCAGCGGGCTCACGAGGGTGAACCACTCGCCGCCCTCGCGGAGTGCGGCGAACTCGCGGTGCCGCTGCTGCTCGAGCGACCGCCCGCCGCGTTCGAATGCGAGGAGCTCGTCGTGCCGGATGGCGGCGAGCCGCTGCCGTGGCCGCTCGCTCGTGCCGATCTTCACGCGGGCGCCGAATCGCAGGTAGTAGACGACGGCCACGACCGGGCGGGGCAGGTCGGCGTCGAAGGCGTCACCCAGACGCCATCCGCAGCGCCGGCACACCCAGTGCCCCGTATCGGGGCTCATGCCGCCGGAGCGTCCGCCGCACACGCGGCAGGCGGACGGCATCTCGGATATCGAGGAGGCGGGCACGACTCCAGGATCGCGCCCGCCTCCGACATCCACCCGTCAGACCGTGACGACGATCTTGCCGCGGGTGTGCCCCTCTTCCAGACGGGCGTAGGCGGCGGCGGCGTCGTCGAGCGGGAAGGTCTCGGCGACCTCGACCCGCAGCGAACCGTCGGCGGCGAGACGCGCGAGCTCGGCGAGCTGCGCGGCATCCGGGCGAACCCAGATGTAGTTGCCGCCGAACTCGGATGCCGCCCGCGGGTCGGCGATCGAGGTGACGACACCGCCCTCGCGCAGCAGGTCGCGCGTGGAGTCGAGCGAGCTGCCACCCGCGAAGTCGAGCACGACGTCGACGCCGTCGGGAGCGATCTCGCGCACCCGGCCGGCCAGGCCGTCGCCGTAGACGACGGGCTCGGCGCCGAGCCCGCGGAGGTAGTCGTGGTTGCGCTCCGACGCGGTGCCGATGACGCGCGCGCCACGCAGGCGGGCGAGCTGAACACCGAACGATCCCACTCCGCCGGCCGCGCCGTGGATGAGGACGGTCGATCCCTCTCCGACGGCCGACCGCTCGATCGCCTGCAGCGCGGTCAGGCCGGTGAGCGGAATCGCAGCGGCCGCGGTGAAGTCGAGACCGTCCGGCTTGCGCGTGGCCGTTCGCACGGGGACCGCCATGTACTCGGCGACCGAGCCGCCGCTCACGACATCGGCGCGCGCGTACGCCAGCACCGGGTCGCCGACCTGGAACTCCGGGGTGTCGAGACCGACCTTCTCCACGACTCCGGCGACGTCCCACCCCGGGACGGCGGGCAGCTGGACGTCGAGCAGGCCCTGCAGGTACCCCTCGCGCACTTTGTAGTCGACGGGGTTCAGACCGGCGGCGACCACGCGCACCACGAGGGTGTCCGGCCCGATGTGGGGCATCTCCCGCTCGGTGATCTCGAAGCGGTCGTTGCCGCCGAACTCGTTGTACGTCAATGCCTTCATGTGCGGGGGCAACGTCGATGCCGTCCGGAGGATTCCCCGGCGGGATGCCGCCCGGAGGGCGGCGTCTCGGGCCGGAAGCGTAGAATCGGGGGGATCCCGTTCTGAATCGCGAGAGTCCGCCGTGTCTGCAGCATCCGCCGCCCGCACCTTCGAGGTGCGGCATGTCCAGCTCGCGCGCGCCCTTTTCGCGGCCGTCGCCGCCGTGATGATCACCTTCTCGCCCGATCACTCCGCCTCCGTCGGGATGTCGGTATTTAGCGGCTTCGCGACAGCGACCGCGATCATCTTCTTCGTCGGAGCCTGGCTGACGAGTCCCGCGGGCCGCCGCGGGCTGCCGATCGCGCTCGGGGCACTCACCCTCATCGCCGCGATCCTCGCCGGCATCCCGCCGCTGCGGACGCCGATCGGGTTCTTCGCCGTCGTCATCTCCTGGGCCGCCGTCACGGGCCTCATCGAGCTGGTCGGCGGCATCCGCGGGCGACGCTCCGGTGCCCCGGCCGCCCGCGACGAGGTGCTCATCGGCGCGATCACCCTGCTGCTCGTGGCGGGCCTGCTGCTGGTGAACCCGGCCTACCGTCTCGACTACGTCATCGAGGAGGCCGGCGCCTTCACGCTCACCGGCATCACCATCGGGGTGGGACTGTTCGGCGGCTACGCCGCGATCGTCGCCGTGTTCCTCGGAATCGCCGGCTTCTCGCCGCGGCGCGAAGAGATCGTGCCCGCGGCATCCGTTCCGTCATCCCCCTCGTCCGATCCGGAGGTCGCATCGTGAGCGGCGAACACCCCACCCGCCGCGAGATCATGCGCCCGGTCCAGCTGCTGGGCCTCGCGTTCGTCGCGGCGATCTTCTCGGGTGTCATCACCCTCGTGTCGATGGGGGCGTTCCAGTCGATCCCGCGCGAGTCGGTCGAGCGTGCCGTCGTCGTGGCCCTCGTCGTCGCCGGCATCGCCTTCATCGCGACGCTCGTGATCATCGCACTGCTGATGCTCGCCGTCGATCCCGCGCAGGTGAGCAAGCGTGTCGACCGCCCGGTTCTGTACCCCGACCAGTCCGAGACTCCCGACGACCCGGCATCCGGCCCGTCGCCTCGGAGCTGAGCGACCGCCGAGCGCGTACCGTTCACACCAAAACGCACCGCCCCCCGAGCGTTCTCGGCGGGGCGGTGCGTTTTCGGCGTCAGCCGAGGCGTGAGACCAAGTCGTCGGCGAGGCCCGCGTAGGTCGCGGGGGTCAGGGCGAGCAGGCGCTCTTTGGCGGCATCGCCGATGTCGAGGCCGCGCACGAACTCGGCGAGCTCCGGTCCGCCGACACGGCGACCGCGGGTCAGGTCCTTGAGCAGCGCATATGGGTCGGTGATCTGCGAGCGGCCGGCGGCGATCTCGGCGCGGACGACGGTCTGGATCGCCTCGGCCAGCACCTCCCAGTTGGCGTCGAGGTCGGCCAGCAGCACGTCGCGCGAGAGGGAGATCTCGGTGAGCCCGCGCTGCAGGTTGTCGAGCGCCAGCAGCGAGTGCCCGAAGGCGACGCCGATGTTGCGCTGCGTCGTCGAGTCGGTCAGGTCGCGCTGCATGCGGCTCGTGACGAGCGTCTGCGCGAGCGTGGCGAACAGGCCTCCGGAGATCTCGAGGTTCGCCTCGGCGTTCTCGAACCGGATGGGGTTGATCTTGTGCGGCATCGTCGACGACCCGGTCGCGCCGGCGACGGGGATCTGCGCGAAGAAGCCGAGCGAGATGTAGGTCCAGACATCGGTCGCGAGGTTGTGCAGGATGCCGCCGGCGTGCCGCACCCGGTCGTAGAGCTCGACCTGCCAGTCGTGCGACTCGATCTGGGTGGTCAGGACGTTGAAGTCGATGCCGAGGCCCTCGATGAACGAGCGCGAGAGCTCGGGCCAGTCGACGTCGGGCTCTGCCGCGAGATGCGCGGACCAGGTGCCGGTCGCCCCCGAGAACTTCGCGAGGTACTCGCCGCCCTCGATCTGCTTCGCGACGCGGGCGAGGCGCCAGGCGAACACGGCGATCTCCTTGCCCATCGTCGACGGGGTGGCGGGCTGGCCGTGGGTGCGCGAGAGCATCGGGGCATCTCGGTGCTCTCGGGCGAGGTCGCCGAGGGCGCCGATGACGGCGTGCAGCTTCGGCAGCCAGACGTTCTCGACGGCGCGCTTGACGGTGAGCGCGTACGAGGCCGAGTTGATGTCCTCGCTCGTGCACGCGAAGTGCGTCAGCTCGGCGATCGCGTCGAGGCCGAGGGCCGACAGCCGGTCGCGGACGAGGTACTCGACGGCCTTCACGTCATGGCGGGTGACGGCCTCCTTGGCGGCGAGCCAGTCGATCTCCGCCTGACCGAAGTCGCGGTACAGGCCGCGCAGCCGCGTCTTCTGCTCATCCGCGAGGGGCGAGCTGCCGAACAGGCTCCGGTCGGTCAGGGCGATGATCCATTCGACCTCCACCTCGACGCGTGCGCGGTTCAGACCGGCTTCGGAGAGGTAGTCGGCGAGGGATCCGACGGCGGCGGCGTATCGGCCGTCGAGCGGGCTCAGGGGCTGCGGGGGCAGAGAGGTCACGAGGCTCCATTCAGTGTGAACGGGCGCTCAGGACGTGGTGCGGATCGCGGGTTCGAGCTGCCGGAAGAGCGCCCGGCTCGCGCTCTCGATCATAGCGAGCACCTCGTCGAACATTCCGGCGTCGCCGTAGTACGGGTCGGGCACATCGAGGTCGCCGCCGGCGTGCGCGTCGAACGACATGAGGAGGCCGAGCTTGTCGGTGTCGGCCGTCGTACGCGCCCAGTTCGACAGCACGCGCTCGTGCGAACGGTCGAGCGCGACGATGAGGTCGGATCGGTCGAAATCCGTCAGCGTGAAGCGACGGGCCCGGTGCCCCCGCCCGTCGTATCCGCGGCGTTCGAGCGCCTCGAGCGTGCGTCCGTCGGCGGGCTCGCCGACGTGCCAGTCACCCGTTCCCGAGCTCGCCGACACGACGCGGTCGCCGAGCCCGGACTGGTCGATGAACCAGCGGAAGACCACGTCGGCCATGGGGGAGCGGCAGATATTCCCGGTGCAGACGAACATGACGCGGAAGGGCTCGGCGCGTCGGGTCACCGTCCCATTGTGGAGGATGCGGCCTTTCCTGCACAGATGTATCGCCGACGTTCGTCGTCCCCCAGCGGGGACGAGGGCGGTCCGTGCGGCTCCCCGCACCGGCATCGTGAGGGGCATGCCTCCGCCCGAGCCGCTCGTTTCGAACGCCACGCCACTCGATGCCGCCCCGGTGCTGACGCTCGAGATGATCGCGGCGCTGCGCCCGCGCCTGACCGCCCTGCGCGCCGAGGTGGACGCGATCCGGCGCCGCGCGGCCGAGCTCGAGCACGACACGGCCTGGCGCGCCCGCGCCGCGCGCGAGTACCGCGAGCGGCTCGCCGCGTGGCGTGAGCGATCGGATGACGCGGCGATGCGCATCGACCGCCTCGACGACGAACTGCACCGGGTGCAGACCCGGCTCGTGGCGGGAGGCCCGTGAGCGACGACTCCCTCGACATCCGCGACGGCGGGATCATCGCGGTCGATACGGAACAGCTCCGCCTCGCGGCATCCGCGCTCCTCGGCCTGTCGACGGAATGCGACGTGCTGAGGTCGATGTTCGAGACGGCCGCTCGCGAGCTCGCCGCGCACGATGCGACCGCGTGGCCCGCAGCGGCCTTCGCCGCTGACCTCACCCAGCTCCTCGACGCGCTCACCGCCGACGCCTCGGCTCTCGCCGGAAGACTGCGGGATGCCGCAGACGTCTACGACATCGTCGAGCTCGAAGCCGCACGGCGGGCTGCCGAGGGTGGCGACCGTCGCGCGACGGATCTGCTCGACCGCCGGATCTTCGCGGCCCGCGACCGTTCACCGACGGCCGCTGCGCGCGCCGACCTGCTGCTGACGACCTGGCCGCTGCTGCGGCACGGCGAGCTCCAGCGTCAGATCGGCGGAGCCGCCGTTCCACTGGGCCTGCTCGGGGGAGCCGCCGTCGCGGCGGGCGGTCTCGCGCTGACCGCTCTCGGCGCCCTGGGGCTGGGGCGTGCGACCCCCGATCGCGGCGGGTCCGCGCCGCCGCAGGTCGTCGAGGTCACGCGGTCAGCGGTTCGCGAGGCGGGCGCGGCGGCGCCGGGCACACTCGCCGCGCTCGCGGAACGCATCCCGCGCGAGGGCGATCAGGTTCGCGTCGAGGGCTACACCCTCGCGGGAGGCGAGCGCCGTTTCGCCGTCTACGTCGCGGGAACCCGATCGCCGCTCGGATTCGGCGGCCGCGAGCCCTTCGACATGTCGTCGAACGTGCAGCTCTACGCGGGCCGCAGCTCGGCGTCGTACGAATCGGTGGTGAGCGCCCTCCGCGCCGCAGGCGCGCGGCCGGGAGACGCCGTGCTCGCCGTCGGGTACTCGCAGGGCGGCGCGATCACGTCACGCCTCGCGGTCGACGGGCCCTTCCGCGTCGTGGGCAACGTGACGTTCGGCTCTCCCGTGCAGGCCGATCCCGGCGAGGCCACGCTCCAGGTCACGGTGCGCCACACCGACGATCTCGTCCCGGCGCTGCAGTCCGGCGGCCACCCCGATCGTGCGGGCGCGGCGGGCAGCATCGTCGTCGAACGGGTCGCCGACCCACCACCCGGCATCGCGGACGTCGCGCTCGGTGCCCACTCGATCGACGCCTACGGCGACACCGCCGCGCTCGCCGACGTCTCGGACGACCCCCGCGTCGATGACGTCCACGAGCGCATCGCGGCCTTCGGGGGCGACGAGCCGGCCGAGGTCACGACCTACCGCGTGCGGAGGCCCGACTGATGGTGCGCGCGTATGTCTGCTCGTGTGTCAGCGGCGGTCGCGGTCTCGGTCGCGACGGGGGCGGAACAGGATGCCGGCGACCCAGTTGATCAGTGCGATCACGATGGCCGCGAGCACCGCGAGCCAGAAGCCGCCGATGCGCAGGCCCCAGTCCCAACCCGAGGTGACCCACCCGGTGAGCCACAGCAGGAAGCCGTTGATGACGAATGAGATCAGGCCGAGGGTCAGGATGTACAGCGGGAACGCGAGCACCTTCAGCACGGTGCCGACGATCGCGTTGACGAGTCCGAAGATGAGGGCGATCAGCAGCAGCGTGAGGACGAGCTGCAGGTCGCCGCCCGGCGGGAACGCCACGACCGACACCTCCAGCGCCGGGATCAGCGTCACGATCCACACCGCGAAGGCGTTGACGATCAGTCGGATGATGAGGCTCATAGTGCCGTCAGTCTCCCACGGGGCCTCCGATCCGTCATCCGGTGGAGGCGGCGGCATCCGTAGACTCGCATCGTGACCGACCTGCCCGTGCGCATCCGACCCGAGATCGCGGCGCTGCCCGCATACCGCCAGGGGCGTCAGGCCTCCGCCGACGCCTTCAAGCTGTCGAGCAACGAGAACCCGTTCGACCCGCTGCCCGGCGTCGTCGAGGCCGTGCGCGCGGCGACGACCTTCAACCGCTACCCCGACGCCTCGGCCGGCCGGTTGCGCGCGCGGCTCGCGGATCGATACGCGGTCGCCCCCGATGGCGTGCACGTCGCGGCGGGTTCGGTGTCGATCCTGTACCAGCTCGCATCGGCGACCAGCGGTCCGGGTGACGAGATCATGTTCGCCTGGCGATCGTTCGAGGCTTATCCCGGGCTCGCGGCTGTCGCGGGCGCGACCGCCGTCGCGGTGCCGCTGACGGCCGACGCCGGCCACGACCTCGACGCGATGGCGGATGCCGTCACCGACCGCACGCGGATGATCATCGTCTGCAGCCCGAACAACCCCACCGGTCCCGTCGTGAGCCAGGCGGCGTTCGACGCGTTCGTGGCGCGGGTCCGCTCCGACGTCCTCATCGTCCTCGACGAGGCCTACGCCGAGTTCGTGACCGACCCGGATGCCGTGACGGGCGCCGCCGTGCTCGCCGCGGGGCACGCCAACGTCGTGATCCTGCGGACGTTCTCGAAGGCCTACGGACTCGCCGGACTGCGCGTCGGGTACGCCATCGGCGACCACCGCATTCTCGATGCGGCCCGCAGCACCGGCATCCCCCTCTCGGTCACAGCCCAGGCGGAGGAAGCCGCGCTTGCGAGCCTCGACGCCGAGGACGAACTGCTCGAGCGAGTGCGTCACATCGCCGTGCGACGTGACGCACTCGCCGACCGGTTGCGCGATGCCGGGTGGGACATCCCGAACGCGCAGGGCAACTTCGTGTGGCTGCCCGCGGGTGAGCGGGCCCTCGAGATCGCCGAGGCCTTCGACGCGGCCGGCCTGATCGTGCGGGCGTTCGCCGGCGACGGTGTGCGCATCTCGGTCGGCGAAGAGGAATCGATCGAGCGGATCGTCGCGGCCGCGGCATCCGTCGTCGGCTGACCGGCGCGCGAGCGGGGTTCTCGGAGCCGACGGTGCGCGTGCCGCGATGCAATGCGTCGGGCTCGACACGCCGGTGAGGATGCCGTCCGCCCGGGGTGTCGGCCACGATCCCTCGCATCGCGGCTCGCGGGTCGTTAGCGCGCGGTGCGGTCTCCGCGCCGAAGAGCACTCAGATAGCGCGTTCGCACGATGACCTGCACGATGCGGACCGCCGGATAAGCGAGCCGCCAGAACCACAGGGGCGCCGGCCGCGAGAGCGATCGCAGCGTGAAAAGCACGTCGTCGCCGCGCCGGGTGACGAGGAACGTCTCCTCTCCCTCGAGCGGATGGCCCGGCAGCGCGAGGTAGACGTAGCCCACCCGGTCGGACTCGTCGACGAAGGCGACGACCTCGACCGGCTCGCGCAGCGTCAGGGGGCCGCGGCCGATCTCGAGCCAGTGCCGCCCACCGACGACGGCCGGCACATCGGGGACCACCCGGAATCCGCTGCGTGTCTTCACCCGCCACGCCAAGAGGTCGGTCCGGGCCCGCCGCCACGCGGCATCCCCCGACCCCACGCGCACGGTCCTCTCGAATCGGCGGAAGCCTCGCGGGTCGGCATTCCACTCATCGCGGTGCGGCAGGCTCATGCGACCAGCATCCCACCCGCCCCGCCAGCGGGCGCGTGCGTGGATGCGCGGATGCAAGGGATCGGCTGCGACCCCCCGTGATGGATGCCGCTGTCGCGGGGCGTCGGTCACAACACCTTGCATCGCGGCACGGCGCTGCGCCGGGGACGGCGTCCGACGGAACCGCCCGCGCTCGCCGCCACGGGTCCTTGACCTGCGGGTTGGCAGTACGCGCCCATATCCCGGGGTTGTGGGGGCGTGAGGTGCCAGGTCAGCGCTGGGCCCGCAGCTCTCGCCTGCGGGTTGGCAGTACGCGCCCATATCCCGGGGTTGTGGGGGCGTGAGGTGCCAGGTCAGCGCTGGGCGTGCAGCCCTCGACCGCTGGCCTGGCGAGACACCCCCCTGGCCGAGAGCCGGAGCGTCCGTCAAGCCGGGGTGAAGCCCAGCTTGTCGGCGCCGCGGGCGATCCAGGGATGCCGAGAGAACGCATCCCACACGAGGGTCGAGCCGAGGGCTGCGGCACCCAGCAGCGCCGTCGCTCCCTTGTTGAGCCCGTAGCGCGGCTCGGCGTACCAGGGCTCGTCGCCCTCGAGGTTGACCCCGTCGGTCGCGCCCCACTCGTTCCATGCGCCAGGATGCTCATCTCGCAGCACGCGAAGCGCCGGAGCCACCTCCGCGGGAGCGAGCGGCAGCGCCCCGAAGAGAGACACGGGCGGCACGGTGCCGTCGGCATGGGGCTCGCGCAGCGCCGGGCGTGCGCCGTTGACGACGTACCCGCCCGGGCCGAGGCCGGCTGCCGGTCCCCAGAGTCCGCTCGCGAACGTCTTCCACCGTCCGGCCTGGTCGGCGCACCACGCGCGCGAGGCCAGCGACGCCTCGCGCGCGTTCGCCCACCAGTCGCGCCCGTCGAGATCGCGCACCCGCTGGAACGGATAGAACGCGAGCGGGAAGTGGTAGGTGAAAAGGGTTCCCGCCGGTTCATGCACGCACTCGTGCCCGCCGTACGACCCCACCGGCTTGTCGAACCCCCGCCACAGGTCACGCGCGAGCTCGGTCGACACTCGCTCGTGCCCCGCCGCGAGGAGGTACATCGGCAGCTGCTCGGCGGTCATCGACCAGGCGCTCACGAAGCCGGCCTCATCGGCGCCGTCGGCGTAGTCGTCCTCGCGGTCGGCGACCCACGCCATCCGGACGACCGCCCGGTTGCCTGCGTCGTCGATGATCCACGGCCAGTCGATGCGGCGCAGCAGGCGCTCGGTGCGCTCGCCGATCTCCCGTCCGGCGTCGCCGTCGGCCGCGAAGAAGGATGCCGCGACCGCGGCACCGCACAGAGCGAGCGTCGTGTCGATCGTGGAGTACTCCGATCGCCCCTGCCGTTCAGCGGTCGCCGCATCCACGAAGTGCGCGAGGAAGCCACCGCGATGCGGCACCGACTCCTCGAGCGTGCGCAGGGTCGCGGCGACCCGGTCACGCACGTCACGGCGGCCGAGGATGCCCCGCTCGACGCCGACGCACCATGCCGCGAGGGCGAAGCCGGTCGCCGCGACCGTCGCCACGCCCGGCAGGTCGTCGCGGTCGAGCACGAGCCCGCAGCCCGGGCTGTCGAGGTCGCCGGTCGCGTGCGCCCACAGCCACCGGATCGACGCGTCGACCTCCCGCTCGGTCAGCTCCCGGATGTCATCCGGCAGCACGCCATCCGGCAGCACGCCATCCGGCAGCGCACTCTCCGGCAGGTAGGTCTCGGGAAGCTCGGTGTCGGTCACGCGGCGGTCCTTCTCTCGAACGGGTTGGGGATGGCATCGAGCAGTTGTCGGGTGTACTCGGCCTGCGGGTCGTCGATGACGCGATCGGCCGGGCCCGACTCGATGAGCTCGCCGTTCCGCAGCACGAGCGCGTGATTGGCGAGGCTCTTCGCCGACAGCAGGTCGTGTGTGATGTAGAGCATCCCGACGCCGTGATCGGCGACGAGCGACTGCAGCACCTCGAGGATCTCGGCGCGGATCGACACGTCGAGACTCGCGATCGGCTCATCCGCGACGACGAGCCGGGGCTCGGCCGCGAGGGCGCGGGCGATGACGACGCGCTGGCGCTGGCCGCCCGAGAGCTCGTGCGGCAGCCGCCCGAGATACCGACCCGCCGGAGTCAGCCCGACCTGCTCGAGCAGGCTGGCCGAGCGCTCGACGGCTTCGCGGCGCCCGACGTGCAGGAAGTTCGCGAGGGGCCGCGACAGCGAGTACCCGACGGTCAGCGTGGGGTTGAGGGCGGCATACGGATCCTGAAACACGTACTGCACGTTGCGGCGGTACTCGCGGGCGAGCCGGCCGTGCAAGGCGGTGATGTCGTGCGGCTCGCCGTCGCGCTGGCCGTAGTAGCGCACGGCGCCCGAGGTCGGATCGTCGATGCGGGTCAGGATGCGGGCGATCGTTGACTTGCCCGATCCCGACTGGCCGACGAGCGCCGTCACCTCGCCCTCGCGGAGTGTGAACGAGACGTCTTTCACGGCATCCACGTGCTCGGTCCGCAAGCCCTGCCGCTTCGAGAACCGGCGGTGCAGGTTCTCGACCTCGATGACGGGGGCGTGCTCGACCGGCGCTTCCTGCGACACCTCGACGGGCGCCTCGAGCTCGGCCCCGGTATAACCGGCGACGTCTTCGCCGAGCAGCTCGGCGTACGACCCGACGAGATGGACGGAGTATGGATGCCGCGGCCCCGTGGTCACGGCATCCTGCGCGCTCATGTCCTCGACGACTTCGCCCTCGTACATGACCGCGACGCGGTCGGCGAAGTCGAGGAGCGTGCCCATGTCGTGGGTGATGAGGATCGCGCCGAATCGCTCGCGCTCCTGCAGCTCGCGGATCTTGTCGAGGATGGACTTCTGCACGACGACGTCGAGCCCTGTGGTGGGCTCGTCGAAGAGCACGAGCTTCGGCTTCAGTGCGAGGGCGAGCGCCAGGTTCACGCGCTGCTTCATGCCGCCCGACAGCTCGTGCGGGTACATGTCGAGGAACCGCGCGTCGACGCTCACGAGGTCGAAGAGCTCTTCTGCGCGTTCGCGTGCGGCCGCCGTGCTCGCACCGGTGTGCTCGGCGAGGATGTCCTCGAACATCTTGCGAACGCGGACGACCGGGTTGAGCGAGTTCATGCTCGACTGGAACACCGTCGACACGTACGACCAGCGCAGGGGGCGCAGGTCGTCGTCACCGAGTGCCGTGACGTCGCGGTCGCCCCACCGGATCGAGCCGCCGGTGATGTGCCCGGGGCTCCGCAGCAGCCGCAGCACCGCCTGGGCGAACGTCGTCTTGCCCGAGCCCGACTCGCCCGCGAGCCCGACGAACTCTCCGGGGGCGACGCGCAGCGACACGCGCTTGACCGCGTCGAGCGTCGCGCCGAGCTTGGGTCGGTACTGCACAGACAGGTCGGACACCTCGAGCACGGGCGCCGTGCTCGGATCGGATGCCGGGCTCATGACTTCTCCTCTTCGCGAAGGTGGGGGTTGCTGAGCATGTCGACGCCGAAGTTCACGAACGTCAGCGACGTCATGAGCAGCGCCAGCATGATGCCGGGCGCGACCAGCCAGACCCACAGTCCCTGCACAAGCGCGCCGTTCGCGTTGGCCTGGGCGAGCATCTGGCCCCAGCTGACGGTGTTCGGGTCGCCGAAGCCCATGAACGACAAGCCGGCCTCGGCGGCGATCGCAGCGGTCGCGGCGCCGATGAACCCCGAGACGATCAGCGACGACATGTTGGGCATGATCTCCCGGAACACGATGCGCAGCATCCCGTCGCCGCCGAACCGCGCTGCGGTGACGTAGTCGCGGTTGCGCATCGAGATGATCAGCGACCGCATCTCGCGCGATGCGCCGGCCCAGCTGGTGATGGCGATCACGAAGACGAGCAGACCGAGACCGCGCGTCTCGCTGTAGGCGACGATCACCATCATCAGCGGCAGCACCGGAATCACCAGCGCCAGGTTGGTCAGGAACGACAGGATGTCGTCGAGCAGGCCGCCCTCGCGGTATCCGGCGAGAAGCCCCACGACGATCGCGATGACGATCGTGGCGAGTCCGCCGAGCACCCCGATCGCGAACGAGAGGCGGGTGCCGTGCACGAGCTGGGTCCAGATGTCGTAGCCGAGCGTGTTCGTGCCCATCCAGTGGGCCCAGCTCGGGTCCTGCGACGGCGTGAAGGTCGCATCGTTGGGCCGATAGGGCGACAGCAGATCGGCGAACACCGCGACGAGCAGGAACACCGCGAGCATCACGATGCCCACGCGCGCCTTCCGGCTCGACCAGATGACGGCGTACCACCGGGCGGGGCGGACGACCGCCACGACCTCCTTCGTCGACGCCTCCTCGTCGGTCACGCGCCGCCGGAAGGTCCGGACGGGCTCGGTGCGCGTCGGTTCGGTGCGCGCCGGTTGCGGCATCGAGGCCGGCTGGGGGAGGGGGGTCTCATCGGACATCGTCTGTCACCTGCCTTTCACGCTCTGGCCCGGCGGGCCCGCGGATCGATGAGGGGGTAGAGCAGGTCGACGATGAAGTTCGCCGTCAGCACGATGACGATCGTCGCCAGCAGGATCGCCTGCATGAGGGGGAAGTCGCGGTTCGAGGTCGCCTCGCCCATGAGCCGGCCCATGCCGGGGTAGTCGAAGACGGTTTCGATGAGGATCGAGCCGCCCATGAGCACGCCGAGCGACAGGGCGAACCCGGTGATGACGGGGAGCAGCGCGTTTCGTGCGGCGTAGCCGAGGGCGACCGTGCGCTCTCTGAGCCCTGCGGCCGCGGCCAGGCGGATGTAGTCCTCGCCGAGCACCTGCACCATCGTGTTCCGCATCGACAGGATGAAGCCGATCGGCGCCGTCACCATGAGCGTCAGCGCGGGGAGGAACCCGTGCGAGATCACGTCGGCGACATGGATCGGGGTGAGTCCCGGGGTCGTGTATCCGTAGCCGCCGGATGCCGGGAACCAGCCGAGCGTGTAGGCGAAGACGAACAGGATGATGAGGCCGATCCACACCGACTGCAGGTTGCCGACGAACGTCGAGCCGACCGAGATCGTCGCGTCGAAACGGCTGTTGCGTCGCCACGCGGCGATCGCGCCGAACAGCGTGCCGAGGACGAACGAGAGGATCTGGGTGATTCCCACGAGGACGAGCGTCCACGGCAGCGCTTGCCCGATGACGTCGGCGACCGGGTAGGGGAAGTACGTGAACGATGTGCCGAGGTCGAAGGATGCCAGCTGACGCAGGTAGTCGACGTAGGCGACGAACACGTTGTCATTCGAGTACCCGAGCATCGCCTTCACGGCGGCGACCTGGGCCGGATCGATCTCCCCCTGGCCATTGAGCTGACGGACCATGATCTCGGCCGGGTCGCCGGGCTGCAGGCGCGGGATGATGAAGTTCAGCGTGACCGCCGCCCAGAGGGTCAGAAGGAAGTAGCCGGTCTTGCGGGCGTAGTAGGCCACGGCTCAGCCCTCCCCGCCGGCATCCGACTCGCCGGCATCCGCCTCGCCCGGCGGGCGCAGGTTCGGCAGGACGCGGATGAGCTGGTCGACCGGATAGGGGTTGTCGTCGCTCGGCCACCCGACGGCGTTGTTCGTGCGGTAGATCAGCCGGTTCGGGGCGTACTGCAGCGCGATGTAGGGGAACTCGGTCATGAAGATGTCGATGATCCGACCCTCGATCTCGGCGGTGCGGCTCTCGTCGGTGGTGGTGGTCCATTCGGCGATGAGGGCGTCGATCTCGGGATTGACGTAGCGTGCCCGGTTGAGGAGCAGCTCCTGCTCGGTCGAGATCTGCGAGGCCTGCAGCTTCGCCCCGAGATCGCGCGCCCGCTGGCATCCGCCGCTGATGAAGTCGATCGTCATGTCGAAGTCACCGGCCTTCTGCATCCCCTCGATCGCGTTGGGATCAGTCGTGACCATGCGCACGGAGACGCCGACCTCGGCGGCGTTGCGGGCGACGACGTCCGCCATGGCGATGACGTCCATCCAGCCGGCCTGCACGCTGAAGACGAACGACAGCGGCTCGCCGTTCTGGTCGACGCGGCGCCCGTCGGGACCGCGTTCGTAGCCGGCGGCATCCAGCATCTCGTTCGCGCGCTCGGGGTCGTAGGGGATGAACTCCTTGCCGCGCCACTGCTCGGGAACGGCCTGCTCCTGGAAGGGCAGCAGCAGCATCGTCTGGCTCGCCGGCTCCATGATCCCGAAGCTCGCGCGCTGGCTCAGCGCCTCGCGGTCGAGGGCATAGGCGAACGCCTCGCGGAAGCTCGGGTCGTTCAGCACCGGGCGCTCGTTGTTGAGCACGAGGGCCGTGATGGCGTCGGGCGGATAGAAGAAGTGGGCGTTGTCGGGGTCGGGGGCGACGACCGAGCGGTTGGGGTTCGGGATATCGCCGCGGTAGAGGTCGAGCGCGCCGCTGCGCAGCTTCAGTGCGCCGGAGTTCGCGTCGTACTGGCCCTCGAGCGACAGGCGCTGGACGCGCACCTGGTCGGCGTTCCAGTAGTTCTCGTTGCGCTCGAGAACGAGGCGGCGCCCGTTGTAGGACTCGGGGGTGAAGGGCCCGGTGCCCACCCCCTGCTCGTCGACGAAGAGCGTCGGGTCGCCGTGCTCGGCGTAGATGTGCTGCGGGAGGATCTTGGTGTTCTGCAGGATCGCGTCGGTCTTCGGCACCGCGGGGCCGGCGAACTCGAACACGACGGTGTGGTCGTCGGTCGCCGTGACCCTCTCGGCGGGCGCACCGAAGAAGTCGCCCCACAAGCCCGACTTGTCGGCGGCGGGGAACTCCTTGCCGGCCATGAAGGTGTACACGACGTCGGCGGCGGTGAAGGGCTCGCCGTCGCTCCACTGCACGTTCTCGCGCAGGGTGAGCACGAGGCGGTCCGGCCGTTCCCATTCGTAGTCGGTGGCGAGCCACGGCACGGCCTCGCACGTGAACCGGTCGCGGATCATGAGCGGTTCGAAGAGCCACGTCTGAACGGTCGCGTTGGGCGAGAGCCAGTTGTAGTTGAGCAGCCCCTGGACCGAGCCGCCGGCCTCCGACGGCATCCGCAGTTCGTCGATGAACCCGGGCGGCGCCTCGGGAGCGGGCTCGAGGCCCACGTTCGCGCACGCGGACGTCGTGAGCAGAGCGGTCAGGGCGAGCGCTCCCGCCGCCAGTGTTCTGCGTCTTCTCATCGGAACCTCCTCGTTCCTCTGCGAGACCGGTCGCTCGTCGACCGGTCGTGTTCTCAGTCCGGCGTCCCCTCCGGCGAGCAGCCGCACGACTCCCGGATGACCAGGCGGGTCTCCAGGACGGTGTGCGAGCGGATGTCGTCGCCGAGGGCTCCCGCGGCGGCGCGAGCGCCGAGCTCGGCGATCGGCTGATGCACCGTCGTCAGGCGCGGGGAGGCGATGCCGGCGAGGGCCTGGTCGTCGAAGCCCGTGACCGCGACATCCGCGGGGATGCGGTGCCCGAGCCCCGGCAGCGTCGCGAGCATGCCGATCGCGAGCTCGTCGTTCGCGCAGACGAGCGCGTCGGGCAGGTCAGCGGCGTCGTGCAGCATCCGAGCGGCGACGGCGCCGCTGCGCACGTCGAGGCCGAGGCGCACGGGCTCGCCCGCCTCGGCGAGTCCGCGCTGATCGAGGGCCTCGCGGAAGCCCTGGTAGCGCCACGCGGTGTCGGGCGACCCCGAGGGCTCGCCGACGAAACGCATGCGGCGGAAGCCGTGCACGTCGGCGAGATGACCGGTGAGCTCGGCGGCGGCGGCGCGCCCGTCAGTCACGACGGTCGCCGCCTCGTCGGCCTCTCCGGCGACGACGATCACGCGGCCGGAGCGTGCGAGCGCGGCGACCTCGTCGGACGGCAGGGTGCCGCCGGCGATGATGAGGCCGTCGGTACGCTCGGCGAGCTGGCGGACGGCGCCCACCGCATCGGGCCGCAGGTGGGTTCCGACGACGTTGATGACGACGCCGCGCTCGACCGCCACCGACTCCGCGCCCTCGATGAGCTGGGCGAAGTACGGCCCGCCGAGTCCGGGCAGCACGATGCCGAGGGTGTTCGTGCGCTGATACGACAGGGCGCGGCCGAGGGCCGAGGGTCGATAGCCCAGCCTGTCGATCGCATCCTGGACGCGTCGCTTGGTGTCGGCCACGACACGCGGGTCGTCGTGCGTGACACGGGAGACGGTCGCGACCGAGACCCCGGCCTCACGAGCGATGTCGCGGATGGTCGGGCGGGTGGAGGGGGAGTCGGATGCCACGGGGCCACCTCACTTCGTCGTGTCGGGCGTCGGGCGCGGGTTCGCGCTGTGATCCGGCGATGTAACCGGATACATTGGGACTCTAGCCCGGTGTAACCGGTTACATCAAGCCTGACGTCGAGGACGTCGTCAGGGACGCCGCGAAGGAGCTGCACCATGACCCTCGTCTCCCTGGCAGACCGCCTCGACCGCATCGTGCTGTATCAGGCCTATCCGCAGAGCTTCGCCGACGCCGACGGCGACGGCATGGGCGACCTCGACGGCGTCACGGCCCGACTGGACTACCTCGCCTGGCTCGGCGTCGACGCGGTGTGGCTCAACCCCGTGTTCGTCTCGCCGTTCGGCGACGCGGGATACGACGTCGCGGACTTCGACCGCGTGGCCGACCGTTACGGCGGTGACGCGGCGATGGACCGGCTGCTCGCGGAAGCGGAGCGGCGCGGCATCGGCATCGTGCTCGACCTCGTGGCCGGCCACACCTCGGACGAGCATGCCTGGTTCGACGAGGCCCTGTCGGCGGGCGCCGCGGGCGACCCGGCCGGCGACCGGTACGTCTTCAGCCCCGTCTCCGCCGACGGGTTCGTTCCGGTGCCGTGGGGTGGCCGCGGGTTCTACAAGCCGAACTTCTTCGACTTCCAGCCCGCGCTGAACTTCGGTTACGCGCGGCCCCACCCGGACGAGCCGTGGCGTCAGGCCGTCGACGCGCCCGGGCCGTTGCGCAACCGGGACGCCCTCGTCGACATCATCCGCCGATGGTACGACCGCGGGGTGGCGGGCTTCCGGGTCGACATGGCCGCCTCGCTCGTGAAGGACGACCCCGGACACGTCGAGACCGCGAACCTGTGGCGCGACGTGCACCGGCGCCTCGACCGGACGCACCCCGGCCGCATCCTGATCTCGGAGTGGGGCGACCCGGCGCGAGCGGTGCCCGCCGGATTCGACGTCGACTTCTTTCTGCAGTTCGGCGGCGAGTTCGACGGGATGCCGCTGAAGTCGCTGTTCGAGAACGGCTCGGGCACCGTGCACGAGGCGTGGCCCGCGCGCGACGCGTGGGCCGATGCCGCCGGCCGGGGCGACGCCGCAGACTTCGTCGACGCCTGGTCCGAGGCGCGTGACGCCATCGAGGCCGCCGGCAGTCGCGGGATCGTCGGGCTGCCGACGGCGAACCACGACTTCACGCGTCTGGTCAGTGGCGGTCGCGACGCCGTGCAGGCCCGCGCTGCGCTCCTCCTGGTGCTGACCTGGCCGGCGATGCCCTCGATCTACTACGGCGACGAGATCGGCATGCGCTACCTGCCGGGCGTCGGCCCCCTCGAGGGATCATCGCTCGGCCCGACCTACGAGCGGGCGGGATCGCGTACGCCTATGGCCTGGGGAGCCGACGAGGTCCTCGGTCAGCGGGCGCACGAGTCGCGATACCTGCCGGTGGACGCCGCCCCGGACGCTCCGACGGTCGCGCAGCAGCTGGAAGACCCGGCATCCCTCCTGCATTTCGTGCGCGAGGCCATCGCGCTGCGCCGCAGCGACCCGCGGCTCTCGGCGCGGTCGCACACGGCGGTGGAGGTTACGGGCTACCCATTCGTCTATCGGCGGGGCGGCTCGCTTCTCGTCGCGCTCAACCCCGCGGGGCGGCAGTGCGAGGTGGCGGTCGGCGGTCGCGGCATCCTTCTCCTGTCGTTCGGAGCGCGCCTCGACGGCGAAACCCTGCGGCTCGACGCCTTCGGTGCCGCCGTGGTCGACCTCGCCCGCTGAGCGGTGCAGGGCGGATCTGCCGCGTGCGTGGATGCAAGGGATCGGCGCCGACATCCCGTGATGGATGCCGTCGCGGCGGGGTGTCGGCCAGAAACCCTTGCAAAGGGGCCCGCTTGACGACGCGGCGATCGCGGCGAAACGAGCCGGATCAGCGGGAGACGGAGGCCACCAGGCGCGCGGCCCGGCGGATGAGGAGACGGCGCAGATAGGGCACGAGCACGAGGCGTTCGGCGACCCGGCCGAAGACGGGCGAGGCGAGGGTCACCCGGTCCGTCATGATCGTCGTCGCGTCGCGTTCGACGTAGAGGTGCTCGTGCCGGAAGAGGCGGAACGGCCCGGTCATCTGCTCGTCGACGAAGCGGTGGGGTCGTTCGAGCGCGGTGATCCGCGATGTCATCCGGAGCGGGATGCCGAAGTGCCACGCGCGCCACGTCACCGTCTCGTCCAATCCGATCAGCCCGCTGGTCACACCACCGATCGCGCGCTCGCCGGTGCCGCGCATCGAAGCGACGTGCGCCCCGATGTCACGCGAGGCGTCGAACAGCGCGTCGGCCGGCACCGCAGCGCGGGTCACGATCTCGAACGACGACGTCATCCGCTGATCCTCCCATCCCGCGATCGTCCCGGTCGCAGCGCAGCATCCCGGATGCAAGACATCTGTCATGACACCCCGGTGCGGATGCCGCCCGGCCGGGGTGTCGGCCACGATCCCTTGCATCCGGGCCCCGCACGCACCAACACCCCCACGGCCACCCCACCCGGCTTGTGCCGCACCCACCGCGAATCGCGGCATCCGTTGTCGACCGCATGCAGATGGGGCCATACCGGGGGCGTTAGCGTGGGAGGGTGACCGACGCAGAACTCGATCCCGCTCTCGTCCGCGTCCTCGCGGCCGACGGCTCACTCGACCCGTCGCCCGAAGCCGAACGCTATCTTCCGGTGATCGAGGCGCTCGGCGACGCCGAGCTCGAGACGTTCTACCGCGACATGGTGACGGTGCGGGCCTTCGACCGCCAGGCGACGAACCTGCAGCGTCAGGGGCAGCTCGCGCTGTGGCCGCCGTCCTTCGGGCAGGAGGCCGCGCAGGTCGGATCCGCGCGAGCGGCCCGGCCCCAGGACCACCTCTTCCCGTCATACCGCGAGCACGTCGTGTGCACGATCCGCGGCGTCGACCCGATCGACATCATCCGACTCATGCGCGGTCTCACGCACGGCGGGTGGGACCCGACCGACCCGCGCAACGGCAACACCCACATCTACACGCTCGTGCTCGGCTCGCAGACGCTGCACGCCTCGGGCTACGGCATGGGCATGGTCTTCGACGGCCGCACCGGCACCGGCGACCCCGAGCGCGACGAAGCGGTCATCGTCTACTACGGCGACGGCGCGTCGAGCCAGGGCGACGTGCACGAGGCGATGGTCTTCGCCACGAGCTACAACACCCCGCAGGTCTTCTTCCTGCAGAACAACCACTGGGCGATCTCGGTGCCCGTCTCGACGCAGTCCAAGGTCCCGCTCGTGCGCCGCGGCGCCGGCTACGGGATGCCGTCGGTCCGCGTCGACGGCAACGACGTGCTCGCCAGCTATGCCGTCACCAAGCTCGCGCTCGACGAGGCCCGTTCCGGCGAGGGGCCCCGTGCGATCGAGGCGCTGACGTACCGCATGGGCGCGCACACGACGAGCGACGACCCCACGAAGTACCGCACGAGCGACGAAGAGGCTTTCTGGGCGCAGCGCGACCCGATCGCACGGATGCGCGCCTATCTCGAAGGCCGCGGTGCGTCGGCATCCTTCTTCGACGACGTGGATGCCGCGGCCGCGGCCTACGCCGACGACGTCCGGGTCCGCACGAACCAGCTCACCGCCCCCGCGGCCGACAGCATGTTCGCGCACGTCTACAGCGAGCAGCATCCGCTCGTCGACCGGCAGCGGAAGTGGCTCGCCGACTACGAGGCATCCTTCGAGGAGGGACGCGCATGAGCATCGAGACGCTGCCGTTCAGCAAGGCTCTCAACGCGGGCATGCGCGCTGCGATGCGGCAGGACGACCATGTCCTCATGGTGGGTGAGGACATCGGCCGTCTCGGCGGCGTGTTCCGCGTCACCGAGGGGCTGCAAGCCGAGTTCGGCGACCGGCGCGTGCTCGACACGCCCCTCGCCGAGTCGGGCATCGTCGGCACCGCGATCGGACTCGCGATGGCCGGCTTCCGCCCGGTGTGCGAGATCCAGTTCGACGGATTCGTCTTCCCCGCTTTCGATCAGATCACCACGCAGCTCGCGAAGCTGACGAACCGGCACGAGGGACGGATGTCGTTCCCCGTCGTCATCCGGATCCCTTACGGCGGGCACATCGGCGCGGTCGAGCACCACCAGGAGAGCCCCGAGGCGTACTTCACGCACACCGCCGGCCTGCGGGTCGTCTCGCCGTCGACGCCGAACGACGCCTACTGGATGATCCAGGACGCGATCGCCTCGAACGACCCCATCGTGTTCCTCGAGCCGAAGTCGCGCTATTGGACCAAGGGCGAGGTCGACCTCGCCGCACGTGCCCTGCCGCTTCACGCCTCGCGTATCGTCCGCCGCGGCACCGACGTCACGCTCGTCGGACACGGCGCGATGGTGACGGTGCTGCTGCAGGCCGCCGCGCTCGCCGAGAGCGAGGGCGTCTCGTGCGAGGTCGTCGACCTGCGGTCGCTGTCGCCGGTCGACTACGGCCCGATCGTCGAGTCGGTGCGCCGCACCGGGCGCATGGTCTACGGCCAGGAGGCCCCCGGCTTCACGTCGCTGGGCTCCGAGATCGCGGCGACGGTGACAGAGCAGGCGTTCTTCTCGCTCGAGGCTCCCGTGCTGCGGGTGTCGGGCTTCGACGTCCCGTTCCCCGCGGCGAAGCTCGAGGGCGCGTACCTGCCCGACGCCGACCGCATCCTCGAGGCCGTCGATCGCGCCCTCGCCTACTGACCATCCGACGCGCCTGCGAGAGGATTCCCTCATGAGCACCCAGACCTTCCACCTGCCGGACGTCGGCGAAGGCCTCACCGAGGCCGAGATCGTGCAGTGGCGCGTCGCCGCGGGCGACGAGGTCGCCGTCAACGACGTCCTCGTCGAGATCGAGACCGCGAAGTCGCTCGTCGAGCTGCCGTCGCCGTTCTCGGGCACGGTCGGCGAGCTGCTCGTCGACGAGGGGACGACGGTCGAGGTGGGGGCCGCGATCATCACCATCGCCGGTGCCGCGGCGGAAGCGGATGCCGCGAGCGGCAACTCCGAGCACGGTCAGAAGCCCGCCGAGAAGCCGGCCGCCGCCGGCGACGCGTCGGAGGAGAGCGGCTCGGTGCTCGTCGGATACGGCGGGGCCGGACAGGTGCAGTCGCGCCGCCGCAAGCCCGCCGAGCCGCCCGTTCGCGCGGCCGTGGGCGTCGTGGCGAAGCCGCCGATCCGCAAGCTGGCGCGCGACCTCGGCGTCGACCTCGCCTCGGTCACGCCGACGGGCGCCGCGGGTGAGGTGACGCGCGAGGATGTCGTGAACCACGCGTCGCAGGCATCCGTCTTCCGGAACCTTCAGACGCCCGCCCGACCCGAGGTGCGCGAGCAGACGATCCCCGTGCCGCCGGCCGTCGTGTCGGCCGGACCCGCCGACGACCGCGAGGAGACGATCCCCGTCAAGGGCGTGCGGAAGGTCACGGCCAAGCACATGGTCGACTCCGCCCACACCGCGCCGCACGTGTCGGTGTGGACCGACGTCGACGCGACGCGCACGATGGAGCTCGTCAAGCGGATGAAGGCCTCGCCCGACTTCGCCGACATCAAGGTCTCGCCGCTGCTGATCATGGCGCGCGCGGTCGTGTGGGCGGTCCGCCGCACCCCGATGGTGAACGCCGCCTGGGTCGAGACCGACAACGGCGCGGAGATCCGGGTGCGCCACTACGTCAACCTCGGCATCGCGGCGGCGACGCCGCGCGGCCTGCTCGTCCCGAACATCAAGGATGCGCAGGACTTGAACATGCGCGGTCTCGCCCGCGCACTCGAGAAGCTGACCCTCACCGCGCGCGAGGGCAAGACCGCCCCGGCCGAGCAGCAGGGCGGCACAATCACGATCACCAACATCGGCGTGTTCGGCATGGATGCCGGCACCCCGATCATCAACCCCGGCGAGTCGGGCATCGTCGCGATGGGCACGATCCGGCAGAAGCCGTGGGTCGTCGACGGCGAGGTGCGTCCTCGCTTCGTCACGACGGTGTCGGGCTCGTTCGACCATCGCGTCGTGGACGGCGACGGCATGAGCCGGTTCATCGCCGACGTGGCATCCGTCTTGGAGGAGCCCGCGCTGCTGCTCGACTGAGCTGATCGCTCTCGAGAACGCACCGTCGCCGTGAGGTCGTACCGTGCGCGGTACGTTCTCGCCGCGACGGTATGGTCTCGGCGGCGGGCGGGGGAGTAGCCTCGGCGCATGAGTGAGAAGGGGCCCGCGTCGTACTTCCCGAGCATCGAGAAGACCTACGGACTGCCGGTCCAGCACTGGCTCGACATCGCGGCCGACCAGCTCGCGTCGGGATCCACGCACATGCAGGTCGTCGAGTCGCTCAAGACCGAGCACGGGTTGGGGCACGGCCACGCGAACGCGGTCGTCGCCTATGCGAAGTCGAAGCGCGCCGGCTGAGCCGCGGCATCCGCGGCATCCGTTCTTCGGAGCATGTCGCGAAGCTCGGACTGTTCGCGCCCATGCGTCCGAGATCGGCGCGATCCTCCGAGGTTCGCGAGCGCGGACAGCACGGCGGGATCAGCCGGCGACCAGGTGCTCGATGAGGATCTGCGTGCCGATGCCGATGAGCACGATGCCGCCGATGATCTCGGCGGGCTTGCGCCAGCGCGTGCCGATGCGGTGGCCGATCAGCACGGCGACGAACGACAGGGCGAACGTGACGAGGCCGATCGAGACGACCGCGATCCACAGCGGCACGTCGAGGAAGGCGAACGACAGCCCGACCGCGAGGGCGTCGATGCTCGTCGCGAGGGCGAGCAGCACGATCTCGCGGGCGGACAGGCCAGATGCCGCATCCGCGTCGTCATCGTCGGGGCGGAACGCCTCCCACAGCATCTTCGCGCCGATGGCGGCGAGCAGGCCGAAGGCGATCCAGTGGTCGAACGGCGCGATCGCCTCCGCGAAGGTGCTGCCGAGCAGCCAGCCGATCAGTGGCATGACGGCCTGCGCGAGACCGAAGGCGCCGGCGATGAGGAGGGCGCCGCGCACGACGTGGGCGCGCAGCTGCAGACCTTTTCCGAGGGCCACGGCGAACGCATCGGCGGAGACGCCGACGGCCAGGATGAACAGCGCCCAGGGCGACATGGCTCCTCCTCGAAGCGGGATGACGGGATGGCGGGCGATCGTCCCGGGCGCCGTCGAACGGAGATCGGCCGCTCTCGAGCTTGCCAGTCGCCGGCCCTCGAGAATGACGAAAAGCCCTGATTGACAGCATTTCGGGCGAGCGAATCGTTCGGTCGCCCGAAATCGCGCGCGCTTCCTGCGGCCGTCAGATCACCCGGTCGTTCCCTCCGTCGACGCTGAGGTGCGCGCCGGTCGTCGCCGGCAGCTGCTCGCAGAACACGGCGACGGCCTCGGCCACCATGGCGCTCGTGACCTCGATGCGCAGGAGGTTCCGCGTGCGGTACTCCTCGATGGACAGCCCGTAGCTGGCAGCTCGTTGCGCGAGCAGCTCGGGCGTCCAGATCGCGGTGTCGAAGACCGCATCCGGCTCGACCTGGTTCACGCGGATGCCGTCGGCGGCCCACTCGAGGGCGGCGACCCGTGCGAGCTGTGCCGCCGCCGTCTTGCTCGCCGAATAGGCGGCGACGCCCGGTCCCGGGGCGGCGACGTTCTTCGTCGAGACGAGCACGACCCGCCCGCCCCGCGGCGAGAGCGCGAGGTGAGGATGAGCCGCGCGCATCAGGCGGAGCGGGGCGGTGGCGTTGACGCGCAGGGCGCGCTCCCACGTCGCGTCGTCGAGGTCGGCGATGGACTGACTGCGGGGGAAGATCCCCGCGGCGACGACGAGCATGTCGACGCCGCCGTAGGTGCGGACCGCCTCGTCGAGGGTGCGCTCGATGACCGCCGGGTCGGCGACGTCGCCGACGACACCGCGCCAGATGTCACCGGCGAAGGCGTGCCGCACGGCCGGGTCGAGGTCGACCCCGACGACGGCGGCGCCATCGGCGAGGAGTCGCTCGGCGACGGCCCGGCCGATGCCCGAGGCGGCGCCCGTCACGATGGCGACCTCGCCCGCGAGCGGCGCACGGCGGCGGCCCGCGAGCTTGGCCTGCTCGAGAGACCAGTACTCGATGTCGAAGCTCTGCGCCTCGTCGAGCGATCGGTAGCCGCCGATCGCGTCGGCGGCTTGGATGACGGCGATCGTGTGCTCCGCGATATCGGCCGCGACGCCGACATCCCGCACGGTGTCGCCCGCCGTCAGCATCCCGAGCTCCGGGTCGAGCACGACGCGGGGAGCGGGGTCGAGGGGAGTCACCGGCCCCGTCTGGCGCTGCCGATGGCGCTCGACGTAGGCCCGGTAGGCGCTCGCGTAGGCGGCGACATCGCGCCCGACGAGCGGATGACGCTTCGTGTAGATGACGTGCTCGGGGGTCGCGGTTCCGCGGGTCGTGGCCGCGCTGACGTCGGGGCGCGCAGCGAACGCGGCGGCACGGTGCGATCGGCTCTGCCGCAGCAGCAGGGGCCGGCCCGCGGCCCGCGCGATGTCGGCGCGCAGATTCGCGATGGCCTCGATGGTGCCCCGAGACGGGATGCCGCCCTCACCGGCACCCGTTTCACCGGCATTCGTCTCGGGGGCGACGATCCCCGAGACCTCGGCCGCGCGGGCGACGATCTCGCGATGGCGCGCGAGCACCGCGTCGGGGTCGTCGCCGAAGGTGAACAGGCCGTGGTTGCGCAGCACGAGCGCGTCGACACCGCTCAGGTCGGTGTCGGCCACGAGGCGGGCGAGCGGGAATCCGGGCATCACGTAGGGCAGAACGGCGACCCGCGGGCCGAGCGCCGACGCGATCTCAACGTCGGACACGTCGCGATCGGTCACGGCGACGATCGCATCGGCGTGGGAGTGGAGTGCGACGCGTCCGGGGAGGTGCGCGTGCAGCAGCGCCTCGATCGAGGCCGTCGGCGCCGACGCGTCGAGGGAGGCCTGGCGCAGCTCGTTCACCATCGTCGGGTCGTCGAGGTGCGGCAGGCGCAGCAGGGCTTCGAGCCGTTCGCGGCGCAGCGGCGCGAACCCCGCGGGCTCGATCGTGGCGAGGTCCCACCCGCTGCCCTTGACGAGGACGAGGTCCACGGGTTCGCCCGTGACGTCCTCGCCCCGCGCGGTGATCGAGGTGTTCCCGCCGCCGTGGAGGACGAAGGAGGGATCGCCGCCGAGCGCGCGGCTGACGCGCACGATGTCGTCGAGCGCGGCCGACACCTCCGGTGACGGGGTCATGCGTAGGCCTCCCAGACGCTCGTCATCGACGAGATGACGCGATCGAAGCGGGCGGCCTGCTGCTGGTACGCCGTGCGGCAGATGCCCGGCTGAACGACCAGCGCGGGGTCGGGCTCGACGCCCCACGGGGTCATGTCGACGCCGACACCGCGTGCCGCGAGCGAGGCGACGCCCCGGGCGCCCAGCTCGGTGCCGAGCTGCCGGCGCATCGCGTGCCCGATGACGTCGGCGAACATCTGCGCCCACTGCGGGTTCTTCGCCCCGCCGCCGGCGAGTGTCCACGGGGCGTCGGTGACGACAGCGCCCGTCGCGACGACCTTCTCGATCTGCACGCGGTGGTACTGCGTGATGCCCTCGGCGACCGCGCGGGCGACATGCGGGTAGCCGTGGCTGCCCTTGATCCCGACGAACGTTCCGGAGGCACCGAGGTGCTCGGGTGCGCCGTGGATGAACGGCAGGAAGAGCAGCCCGTCGGCCAGCGGGGGTGTGCCGTGCGCGGCCTCGAGCAGATCGCGCGGCGTCAGCGGAAGAGTGGCGCGCGCGCCGAGCAGTCCGGACGCCCATTCGATGCTCGCCGCGGACGTCGGTGCGACCTCCATGGCCAGCATGAGGCGGGGATCGGGGAGCAGCGCGTTGATGGTGACGCGCGGGGGGACGGCATCCGTCGGCACGACGACAGCGTTGATCGCCCACGTTCCCACGATCACCGTCACGTCGCCGAGGTCGGTGGAGCCCGCCCCCAGCGGGCTCGCGACGCAGTCCATGCACCCGGCGACGACGGGGGTGCCCGCGATCAGGCCGGAGCGCGCGGCGGCCTCGGCGCTGATCGTCCCGACGACCTCGTCGCTCGCGTGCAGGGGCGGCAGGATGCGCTGGAGCTCGCGGGGCAGGCCGAGCATGTCGAAGACCTCGGGCTCGTACTCCCGCGCCCGCAGGTTGACCAGCCCGCACCCCGACGAGTCGGATGTGTCGGCGCTCGCGACGCCGGTGAGGCACGCGGCGATCCAGTCCTTGCAGGTCAGCGCCCAGCGGGCCCGGTCGAGCGACTCGGGCTCGTTATCGTGCAGCCACCGCAGGAGCACGCCGGGCTGCGCGGCCCACGGAAGCGACCCGGTGAGCAGCCGCATCCGCTCGACCGCCGCGGGGTCGAGCGCCGCGACGACGTGCTCGGCCCGGCTGTCGGTCGAGGCGATGGCGGGCCGCACCGGCCGCAGCTGCTCGTCGACGAGGTACAGGCCGTTGCCGTGACCGGTCGCGCCGACGGCCGAGACGGTCCATCCGTCGGCCGCGAGCCACGCGGTCAGGTCGCGCAGGACGTCGGCCACGACGTCCCACAGCGTGTCCATCGCGATCTCCTGCCGCTCGCGCGAGACCGCGACGCGGGGGTTCGGCGCCGAGACCGTGCGGATCTCCCGCCCGGCGTCGTCGAACGCCGCTGCTTTGGCAGACGTGAGGCCCACGTCGATGCCGATGACGCAGATCTTCATCGATCCTCGTTTCTCGCTCAGGCGGCCGTCGGCTGAGCGGGTGCCGGGCGCAGGGTTCGGGGTGCGAAGCGCCGAGCGGCTTCACGGTATCGCGCCAGCTCGGCATCCGCGCGCTCGGCGCTCCAGTCGCCGTGCGCGACGAGCACGTCTGCCGCGCGGGGCGCGCAGCCGAGGCCCACGTCGCTGTTCAGCGCGATCGCGGTGCGGCGGATCAGGACGTCCTCGAGCGTGTGGGCGCCTTCCTCGCGGACGGCGTACACGACCTCCGCCGCGATCGCGCCGCTGTCGTCGTCGATGACCTCTGCCAGCGACGGATCGGATGCCGCGAGCATCTCGATCGGGCGGCTGAGGGTTCCGTACAGGTCGGCGAGACGGCGGGCGCTGCGCTCGGGAAGGACGCTGCGGGCGACGCTGTCGGCGACGAAGCGTCCGTGATCGCCCGCGGGTGCGCCGGGGAACCGGGCCGTCCGGGTCGCGGAGCGGCGACGGCCGAGGCCGAGTGCCGTCTCGATGCGCCGCAGCGCCTGCTCGCCGAGGGCACGGTGGGTCGTGTACTTGCCGCCGATGACGGTGAGGAGCCCCGCGGCCTCGCCCGTGTGCACGACGATCTCGCTGTCGCGGCTGACCGAGGCCGGGTCGCTGAGATCGGCGACGTAGGGGAGGGGGCGCACCCCCGAGAACGACCAGAGCACGGCGTCGCGGCGCAGCCCTGCCGCCGGGATGAGGTCGTTAACGGCCCGGAGCAGGTAGTCGACCTCGTCGTCGTCGACGATGATCTCGTCGATCGACCCGTCGTAGGGCAGGTCGGTGGTGCCGATCATGTACTTGCCGTCCCACCACGGCAGCACGAACATGGGCCGGCCGTCGTCGGGCGACTCGAAGAAGATGCACGTGTCGGGCGCGCCGGGGAAGGCGTCGACGACGAGGTGGCTTCCCTTCGTCGGCCCGATCCGGCGGGGGTGGTCGCCCTGCAGATCGAGCACCGCGTCGACCCAGGGGCCGGCGCAGTTGACGACAACGGGGGCGCGCAGCGTCCGCTCGCGTCCGTCCTCGCGGTCGAGGTACCGGACGCCGGCGATGCGTCCGTTCTCGCGGATCAGGTCGGTGACGGGGGTGTGGGTGAGCACGGTCGCGCCGTGGTTGGCCGCATCGATGGCGAGCTCGATGCCGAAGCGCTCGGTCACCGGCACGTGCGCGTCCTGGAAGAGGCCGCCCCACTTCACGCCGCCCGCGGCCACCGAGGGCCACTCGCGGGCGAGTCGCCGCGAGAAGACGATGCGGTTGCGCGGCAGCTTCTTGCCCAGCGACAGGATGTCGTGCAGCAGCAGCCCGCACGACAGCAGCCATCCGGGCCGCGAGGCGCCCCGCGAGAAGGGGATGAGCATGGGGTACGGGCGCACGAGATGCGGCGCCGTGCGCAGCAGGATGTTGCGCTCGCGGATCGACTCGAGCACGAGCGGGATCTCCACGCGCTCGAGGTACTTCAGGCCGCCGTGGATGAGACGGGTCGAGATCGCCGACGTGCGGGCGGCGATGTCGTCACGATCGATGACGACGACGTGGAGGCCGCGGCCGGCGGCCTCACGGGCGATGGCGAGGCCGTTGATCCCGGCGCCGATGACGACGACGTCGGCCGAGGTCGGCTCGGCATGGGTACGAAGCGAGGGCATGCTGCATCCTTCTGGTCTCGGGGCGCCCGTGGGCGCCCCGAGAGGGTTCAGTGGGAGAGGGTCTGGAAGAGATCGAAGGCGTCGTCGGCGCTGAGGCCGTCGTGCACGACGCCGCGGACGGCCGCGAGCATGGCGGCCGGGTGCTCCGACTGGAAGACGTTGCGTCCCATGTCGACGCCCGCCGCGCCCTCGGCCATGGCGCGCGATGCGACCCGCAGGGCCTCGCGCTCCTCGACCTTCTTGCCGCCGGCGATGACGATCGGGACGGGGCACGCGCTCGTGATCGTCTCGAAGCCCTCCTCGACGTAGTACGTCTTCACGAACGCGGCGCCGAGCTCGGCGCTGATTCGCGTCGCGAGCCGGAAGTAGCGGGCGTCGCGCACCATGTCGCGGCCGACCGCGGTGACGGCCAGGACCGGGATGCCGGTGGCCTGGCCCGCGTCGACGAGGGTCGTCATGTTGCGCACCGACTTCGTCTCGTTGTCGCCGCCGATGAAGACCTGCACCGCGAGCGCCGCGGCATCCAGTCGCACGGCGTCGTCGATCGAGACGGCGACCTCCTCGTCGGAGAGCTCCTTGAGCACGCTCGGTCCGCCCGAGGCGCGGAGCACGATGCCCTTCGCGGAGTGCGGCGGGATGGTCGTGCGCAGGGCGCCGCGCGTGCACATCAGGGCATCGGCCTGGGGGACCAGCGGGAGGATCGAGCGATCGAGCCGCTCGAGTCCCGACGTCGGCCCCTGGAAGTAGCCGTGATCGAACGCGAGCATCACGGTCTTGCCGTCGCGGGGGTCGAACACGCGCGACATCCGCGCGCGCATCCCCCAGTCCTGGCCTGCTTGGCCCTTGATGGGGTAGCCGGTGCCGGCCGCGGCGGGGCCGGAGTAGTCGGTTCCCTCACGCAGGTCGTCGAGGTCAGCCATGGATGTTCTCCTTGTTCTTCGGGGTGGGGTCGGTGTCGGCGCGTCGGGCCGAGGGGGCAGGGGTGGGGCGCTGCAGGTTCGCGCGGAGTCGGCGCAGGGAGCTGCGGCCGGTTCCGGTCGCGGCGGACGCGATCACGACCACGAGGACGACGAGCACGCCCTTGAGGACGTTCTGGGCGCCGACCGACCACCCCACGAGGTTGAGCAGTCCCGACAGCAGCACGAAGAACAGGGCGCCGGTCCAGGCGCCGGCCGGCACGGGGCGGCCTCCCGAGATGAGGGTGCCGCCGATCACGACGACGGCGATCGAGTCGAGCATGTACGAGCTGCCGAGCACGGTGCTCGGGGAGATGAAGGCTGCGAGCAGGCCCCCGACGAGTCCGGCGAGGCCCGCCGACACGAGGTAGGTGGTGACGGTCACGCCCGCCACCGGCAGGCCCGCCCGCTCGGCCGCACGAACGCTCTGGCCCACCGCGATGACGGCCACACCGACACGGGTCCGCGTCAGGGCGAGCCAGACGATCACGGTCATGGCCGCGACGACGAGCGCGATGACGGGGATGCCGAACGCCTTGGCCGTGACGAAGGCTCGCAGGCCCGCGTCGGCGCCGCCGCGAGCGGCATCCGCCAGCAGAAGCGTCGCGGAGGTGACGATGAGGCTCGTCGCCAGGGTCGCGATGATCGGCGGCACCCGCAGGAGGAGGATCGCGGCGACGCTGACCGCGCCGGCGGCGAGCCCGGAGCCGGCGCCGGCGGCGAGCCCGATCACGGGCCCCGCTGTCGCGCCCACGCCGACCGAGACGTACGAGGCCATCGAGATGACGGTGCCGACCGAGACGTCGATGTTGCCCGGGCCGAGGGTGATGACGAGCATCTGCCCGAGGGCGACGAGCACGAGGAACGGCGCGAGCGAGAGGGCCTGGGCCATCGGGTCGAGGGGAGATCCGGGCCGCACGGCGATGATGACCGCCCACACGGCGAGCACGCCGAGAAGCGACCAGCCCCAGGCGGGCCAGGCGGGTCCGCGGCGGAGCGCCGGGAGCGGGATGGAAGCGGAGGTCATCGCGCGATCCTCTCGGTGATCATGCGGCCCGCGAGCACGGCGATGACGATGACGCCTTGTGCGGCCGATTGCAGGGCGGACGGAAGGTTGATGAGGCTGAGCAGCACGGTGATGAGGCCGAGGGTGATCGCGCCGAGCGTCGTCCCGATCGGCAGCGCCCGGCCGCCCGAGAACGTGCCGCCGCCGAGGATCACCGCGGCGATCGTCATGAGGGTGTACTCGCCGGCGGCGTTGATGTCGCCCGACCAGGTCTGCGAGGCGAGCAGCAGGCCCGAGACGACGAGCAGCGCGGCTGCCGCGACGTACGCGGTCGCCCGGGTCGCGACGAGCGAGGCGCCCGTCTTCTCGAGCGTCGCGGCCTGCGAGCCGAGCGCGCGCATGCGTGCCCCCGCGAGCGAGCGTCGGGTGATCCACCAGCCCAGCGCCGTCGCCGCGGCGATGAAGATGAGGGGCGCCGGGAACCAGGTCGGCCGCCAGGTCGACAGGGCCGAGAGCCAGTCGGGGGTCTGGCCGCCGGGGGTCGGCCGGATCTGCAGGCCGATGCCCAGCCACACGAACGACATGCCCAGCGTCAGGATGATCGAGGGCACCCCGCGGCGCTGCACCACCCACGCGAGGAGGGCGTAGACGGCGAGGATGCCGGCGATCATGGCGATCGCGAGCGCGGGGGTCTCCCGCAGGAGCGTCGCGGCGATCACCGTGATGAGCCCGACGAGGTATCCGACGCTCAGGTCGATGTCACCGACGGCCATCATGATCATCTGGGCTTGGGCGGCGAGCACGAGCGGGACCGACGACATGAGCATCAGGGTGAGACCGGGCACGCTGAGGATTCCGGGCTGCAGAGCCGCGGTCAGTGCGAAGATCGCGATGAGCGCGACGAGGGCGAGGAGCGCGGGCGACCCGTTGACGGCCGAGGCGCGCAGGCGCTGCGGGGCGGTGGGCGGGGCGAGCACGTCGGTGGTCATCGGTCCTCCTGGACTGTCTCGGCGTCGACTCCGAAGGAGTCGGCGATGATGCGCTCGTCGGTGATGTCGTCGCCGGAGAGCTCGCTCACGACGCGTCCGGAGCGGAAGACGTAGACGCGGTCGCAGTGAGCCATCTCGCCGTTCTCGGTGGAGTACCAGACGATCGAGCGGCCGCGTGCCGCCTCGATGCGCATGAGGGCGTACAGCTCGTTCTTCGTCGTCACATCGACGCCCCGGAAGGGGTCGTCCAGCAGGACGAGAGGGGCGTCGGTCGCGAACGCCCGCGCGACGATGACCTTCTGCTGGTTCCCGCCCGACAGCGACGTGATCGGGGCCCGGGCACCGCCCTTGATGTTCAGGCGTTGCACCCATTCCTCGGCGAGCCGTCGTCGCCGCGCGGGCGCAACGATTCCCGCCGTCGCGAGATGACGGGTGGCGGAGACGGTGAGGTTGTCGGCGACGTTCCAGAGCGAGAAGATGCCGCTGGTCTGCCGGTCACCGGGCACGTAGGCGCGGCCGCGCACGACGCGGACGCCGCGGGCGTTGCTCCAGAGGCGGTGCAGCAGCTCGTCCTGGCCGTGGCCGGCGAGCCCGGCGAGGCCGACGATCTCGCCGGGGGAGACCGAGAACGGCACGTCGCCGCCGTCGATGCGGGCGACGGCGCCCCGCGCGTCGATCTCCGGCGGAGCGCTCGCGGCGCTCACCCGGCGCACCGTCGCCGTGTCGGCGTGGACCTCGCCGCCCATGGCCGCCAGCAGCGCGTCCTCGTCGGTATCCCTCGCCGCGACGACCTCGACGACGCGGCCGTCCTTCATGACGGCGATGCGGTCGGCGTGGGCCAGCACCTCCTGCATCCGGTGCGAGATGAGGACCATTCCGACGCCCTCGTCGGCGAGGCGGCGGAGCGCCGCGTAGAGCTGGCGGGTCGCGTTGATACTGAGCGATTCGGTCGGCTCGTCGAGGATCAGCAGCGACAGCGACGGCGTGCACAGAGCGCGCACGATCTCGACCATCTGCCGCTGCGCCATCGTGAGGTCGCCGGCCCGCCGCAGTACCGAGACACCGTGTCCGGGGAAGATCTCGTCGAGCTTCCGTGACACGCGCCGCTCGGCGCGACGGTTCCAGCCTGCCCCGCGGGTGCCGGCGTCCGAGAGCGCGATGTTCTCGGCGACGGTGAGGTCGGGGCAGAGGGCGAGCTCCTGGTAGATCATCCGGACGCCGGGCTGCTCGGTGCCGCGCTTCGCGGTCGCGCCGCCCGTCCGCCAGCGGATGCTGCCGGCGTCGGCCTGCTCGCGTCCGGCGAGCACACGCATGAGGGTGCTCTTGCCGGCGCCGTTGTGGCCGACCAGGCCCAGGATCTCGCCGGCGGCGACCGAGATGTCGATCCCGGCCAGTGCCGTCGTGTTTCCGTATCGTTTGGCGACCGCCTCGGCCGTGACGAGCGCCACGTCCGAGGGGGTGGTCGCGGGGGTGTGCGACAGGGTTGTCATCGGGTCTCCTGGTTCGAGCTGGTCGGCCACGGTGTCACCGGGCGTCAGGGCAGCGCGGGCACGGCGACGTCGTCGCCGGCCAGCAGAGCCGCGATCGCGGCGTCGGTGGTCTCCTCGTCCCAGGCGTTCGCGGCGTACTCGTCGGTGCCGAGGGTCTCGACCCAGTAGTCGAGGTTCTCCTGCGTGACCTGCACGAGCGGCAGGACGACCTCGTCGGGCACCTCGTCGCCGCGCAGCTTCGCGATGGCGGCGTAGAGCGCGGCGACGATCTGTCCGGGATCGGTCAGCGCGGCGAACGAACCGTTGTCGATGCCGCTCTCCTTCCAGAACGACAGCGACTTGCCGTCGGTGTCGAATACGACGACCGGGATGTCTCGACCGGCCGACTGGAACGCCTGCACGACGCCCATGCCGCCGATGCATCCGGGAACGGCGGCGATCGGGGGCATCGAGCCGAGGATCGCGACGATCTCCTTCTGCGCCGTCGCGGCGTCGCAGAAGCCGTTCACCTCGGCCGCGACCTTCACGTCGGGGTAGTCGGCGAGGATCTCCTGCTGGCGGGCGTAGAACGCCTCGTCGGGCTGCGAGCCGATCACGCCGCGGTTGAGGATGATGTCGCCCGTGCCCCCGATCGCGTCGAGTGCGGGCTGGAGCGAGTCGGCGCCCCACTGCCCGTAGTCGTTGCGCACGACGATGCCGCAGCTGGTGTCCATGTCGGCGTCGACGATCACGACCGTGATGCCGGCGGCGCATGCCTCCTCGACGACGGGGACGAGCGCGGTCGACGAAGCCGGGATGACCATGAGCACGTCGGGGTTCTGCAGCATGAGGCTGCGGATCTGCGATGCCTGCTCGGTCGCGCTGTTCTCGCCCGGGGCGTTGACGACGCTGTAGTCGGAGACGACGCCGCTCTCCTTGAGCTTCGCGGTCTCCGTCTCGAACTTGTCGATGAGGGTCAGGCGCCAGCCGTTGACGAACCCGTTCGAGAGGGCCACCTTCAGGCCCTGGGGTTCTCCGCCGGCAGCGGTGGTGTCGGTCGGGCTGCCGGCGCAGCCGGCGAGGACGAGAGCGGAGATCGCTGTCGCGGCCGCTGCGGCGAGCAGACGGCGGGTGGTCGGGAACGTCATCGTTGTGCCTCCTGGTGTCGCATCGTTGCGAGGTGCCGATGTCACGAGGGCGTGCGGGCTGCAAACTCGTAACAACCAACCTGTCATGACAAGTTGGTGATGACTAAGATAGGGAGCGGGCCGCCGAGTGTCAACACGGCGCCGATACGCTCGCCGTGACGGCCCGATCGAGGAGGCTCCCATGACCGCAGCGACGACGCTCGACCGCTCGTCCGATCTCCCGTTGTGGCAGCAGCTGTCGCTCGCACTGCGGGGTGAGATCGAGTCGGGACGGTGGCGGCCCGATCAGGCGCTGCCGTCCGAGTCGGAGCTCATCGACCGCTTCGGGGTCTCCCGCACGGTCGTCCGGGAAGCCCTCGCCGACATGGTGCGCGCCGGGCTGATCTACAAGGTCCGCGCGCGCGGATCGTTCGTCGCGCCGGCGCGGCCCGACCTGCGATTCGTCGGGTCGATGGCGGGGTCGTCGGACGATCTCGCCGGAACGGGTCGAGTGGTGACGACCCGCGTGCTCGACTTCGCCGTCGGCACGGCGGACGCGGCGGACGCCGAGGCTCTGCGCATCCCTGTCGGGGCACCCGTGGTTCGGCTGCGTCGCCTGCGGCGTGTCGACGAGACGCCCTGGCTGCTCGTCGACACGGTGCTGCCCCACGACCGGTTTCCCACGCTCGCGCGCGCCAACCTCGAGAACCGGTCGCTCTACGAGCATCTCCGGCGCAACTTCGGGGTGCAGCCGAGCGGCGCCGATCGCTGGCTCAGCGCGGTCGTCCCCGACCCGGCGGACGCCGCGCTCCTCGAGCTCGCCCCGGGGCAGCCGGTGCTGTCGATCGAGTCGATCGCTTGGGACGCCGAGGGGCAGCCGTTCGAGCGGTACCTGGCCCTTCACCGCAGTGACGAATCGCGCTTCTACGTGGGAATCCGCTGATCTCCCGCTCCGGCGGTCAAGAGAACGATTATCAGTAACGTACAATCGACGGCATGACCCGTCGATTCCTCCCTGCCGCCGCGCTCGTGGCAGCGGCATCCCTCGCCCTCGCCGGCTGTGCCGGCACCTCGTCGCCGGCCGCGAGCGGTTCGGACGACGGCAAGATCAGCGTCGTCGCCTCGACGAACGTATACGGCTCGCTGGCCGCCGAGGTCGGCGGCGACGCGGTCGAGGTGACCTCGATCGTGACCTCGCTCGCGCAGGATCCGCACTCGTACGAGGCCTCGGCGCGCGATCAGCTGACGGTGTCGCAGGCCGACCTCGTCATCGAGAACGGCGGCGGCTACGACTCGTTCCTCGACGCACTGGTCGAGGCGAGCGGCAGCACGGCCCCCGTGCTCACGGCGGTCGAGTTCTCGCACGACTTCCCGGGCGCCGAGGGCCACGACGACCACGCCTCGGATGACGGCGACGATCACGCCTCGGATGACGGCGACGGTCACGACCACGATCACGAGGGTCATGACCACATCGAGGGCTTCAACGAGCACGTCTGGTACGACCCGCACACGATCGCGCACCTCGTCGAAGACATCGCGCACGAGCTCGGCGAGCTGGATGCGGCCCAGGCCGAGACCTTCGAGGCGAACGCCCAGGCGCTCATCGAGCGGATCAACGGCCTCGAGACGTCGCTCGAGACGATCTCCGCGGCGCACCAGGGCGAGAAGATCTTCGTGACCGAGCCGGTTCCGCTGTACCTCGCAGCGGCCGCCGGCCTCGAGAACGCGACTCCGGCAGCGTTCAGCGAGGCCGTCGAGGAGGGGCAGGACGTGCCTCCCGCGACGCTCCTCGAGGCGCAGCAGATCCTGCGCTCGGGCGACGTCCGGATCGTGATCGTCAACGCCCAGACGGGCGGCGCCGAGACGACGGAGATCACGAAGCTCGCCGACGAGCTGAACATCCCCGTGCTGGAGTTCACCGAGCTGATGCCCGACGGTGTCGACTACGTCGGCTGGATGCAGCAGAACATCGACGAGATCTCGGGCGCGCTCGCGGGCTGACCCGCCGTCGAGATTCCGCTCAGTCCGCCGTCGGGGCCTCGCCCTGGCGGCGGACGAGTGCGTTCAGGAGGGCCTGCTGCTCGTCTGCGGATGTGCGGGCCGCCGAGACGTTCTCGTTCTCGACGGCGGCGACGATCTCGGCGCGCTGGATGCGGGTCGACCGCGGTGCGTCGATGCCGAGCCGGATGCTGTCGCCCTTGACCTCGAGCACCGTGAGCTCGATATCGTCGCCGATGAGCACCTTCTCACCGACCCGTCTCGTCAACACCAGCACTCGATCACCCTACTTTCCGGACGCCGTCCGCGCGCCTCGCGCTCGACGCGAGTCTCATGCGGTCGCGATGGCGTGCGCGTCGCCGATGCTGTCCCGGACCACGCCTACCGTGTCGATCGCGAGGCCCCCGGCCGTCGCCTCCGTGTACGACAGCACCGGCAGCCCGTCGGTCTGCGACGAGATGAGGCGCCGCACGGCCGAGCGCAGCGACGGGGCGCACACGAGCACCGGCTCGGGTCCGGGGCCCGCCGCCTCCAGCGCCGCGCGCGTCGACGCGACGACCGCCTCGAGCCGGTGCGGGTCGAGCGCGATGTGCGGGCCGTCCTCGCTCGGCCGCATCGCTTCGAGCATCGACTGCTCGAGCAGCGGGTCGATCATCACGATGCGCAGCCGCCCCTGCTCGGCGAAGCGCGTCGCCACGGCGGGCCCGAGCGCGAGACGTGCGGCCTCGATCAGGGCGTCGGGTTCGGTCGTCGTCTTGGCGCGCAGCGCGAGCGCCTCGTAGATCCGGGTCAGGTCGTTGATCGGGATGCGTTCGGCGAGCAGACCCTGCAGCACGCGCTGCACCTCGGCCAGCGATAGCAGCGCCGGTGTGAGCTCCTCGACCGCTGCGGGGCTCGACTGCCGCAGCGTCTCGGTGAGCTGGCGGACGTCCTCGCGGCTGAGAAGCCGCGCGGCGTGAGCCTGGATGACCGAGGAGAGGTGCGTGATGATGACGCTCGCGCGGTCGACGACCGTCGCTCCCGCAAGTTCCGCGCTGTGCCGCATCTCGAGCGGAACCCACTTGCCGTCGATGCCGAACACGGGGTCGGGCGACGCCCGCCCGGGCAGGGTCTCCAGCCCCGAGCCCAGGGCGAGGAGCGAGGCCCGGGGTGCGACGCCCCGGCCCGCCTCGATGCCGGCGACCCGGATGACGTAGGTCGAGGGCGGCAGCTCGATGCTGTCGCGCGTGCGGACGGGCGGAACGATGAGTCCGAGCTCGAGAGCGGTCTTGCGTCGCAGCGCCCGCACGCGTCCGAGCAGGTCGTCGGGGCCGCCGGTGACGAGGTCGACGATGTCGGGAGCGAGCAGGATCTCGAGCGCATGCACCCGCATCCGCTCGGCCAGTTCCTCGGGGGTGTCGACGGCGCCGCGCGGATCGACGGCCGGGGCGTCCTCGGCAGCCTGCGTCTGCTCGCGTCGGCCGACCCGCTGCGCGATGAGGAGCAGGGTGGCGCCGATGACGAGGAACGGCAGCATCGGCATGCCGGGGATGAACGACATCACGATCGCCGCGCCACCCGCGATCGACAGGGCGTTGCGCGACTGCGTCAGCTGCGCCGCGGCGGCCGATCCCATGTCGGATTCCGCTCCCGAGCGCGTGACGATCATGCCCGTCGCGACCGCCATGAGCAGCGCGGGGATCTGCGTGACGAGGCCGTCGCCGATCGTGAGGAGGGCGTAGGTGTTGAGGGCCTCGCCCGCCTCCATGCCCTTCGAGAGCATGCCGATCGCGACGCCGCCGACGAGGTTGATGATGATGATCACGAGGCCGGCGATCGCGTCGCCCTTGACGAACTTCGAGGCGCCGTCCATCGCGCCGTAGAAGTCCGCCTCCGCGGCGATCTCGGCGCGCCTGCGCCGCGCTTCGGCATCGCTGATGAGGCCGGCGTTGAGGTCGGCGTCGATCGCCATCTGCTTGCCGGGCATGGCATCGAGGGTGAAGCGGGCGCCGACCTCGGCGACGCGCTCGGCGCCCTTCGTCACGACGACGAACTGGATGACGATGAGGATCAGGAAGACCACGATGCCGATGACGAGCGATCCGCCGACGGCGATCGCGGCGAACGCGTCGATGACCTGTCCCGCGTGCGCCTCGCCCAGCACGAGCTTCGTCGAGGCGACGTTCAGGCCGAGCCGGAACAGCGTCGCCACCAGCAGCAGCGAGGGGAAGACCGCGAAATCGAGCGGCCGCTTCACGAACATCGCCGTCAGCAGGATGAGCAGAGCGAACAGGATGTTGGTGATGATGAGGACGTCGAGGATCGGCGGCGGCACCGGCACGATCAGCAGCATGATGATGCCGACGACCCCCATCGGCACCAGCGACCTTCTCAGGATGTTCATCGGGGTGCCTTCCTCTCGGGAACGGTGTGGACGCCGCGTGCCGCGCCGCGGCGCTTGAGCCCGTCGACGAAGACCAGCACGCGCGCGACGGCGGTGTAGAGATCGCCGGGGATCTCCTGGCCGAGCTGGCAGGCGCCGTGCAGGGCACGGGCGAGCGGGATGTCGCGCACGAGCGGGACGCCGGCCTCGTGCGCCCGGTCGCGGATGCGTTCGGCGATGAGGCCCTGCCCCTTCGCGACGACCCGCGGCGCCGACTTGCCGGGCTCGTAGCGGAGCGCGACGGCGATGTGCGTGGGGTTCACGAGCACGACATCCGCATCTCCGACGGCGGCGATCATGCGGTTTCGGCTCATCGCCATCTGCCGGGCGCGGCGCTGGCTGCGGATGAGCGGGTCGCCCTCGGAGTTCTTGTGCTCGTCGCGCGCTTCCTTCTTCGTGACGCGGGTGTGCTTGCGGTTGCGGCGCATGACGACGAGGACGTCGACCGCGGCCAGCAGGACGCCGACGGCGACGGCGGTGATGAGCAGCGCGGTCACGACGTTCGAGGCGATCTCGAGCAGCCGGGTGATCGGGTGGGCGCCGCTCATCGTGAGAACGGGCATGAGCCCGGCGACGACGAACCACAGGGCGAGGCCGATCGCGGCGGTCTTGAGCAGCGCCTTCGCGCCTTCCCAGAGCGCCTGCAGGCCGAACAGCCGCTTGACGCCGTTCAGCACGTTGAACTGCTCGAACCGCGCCGGAACGCCGCGCAGATGGACGCCGCCCTGGGCGACCGACCCGACGATCGCGACGATCGCGACGGCGAGCAGTGCCGTGCCCAGGATGGCCGGGATGCCGCCGAGCGCCGACGACAGGACGGCGACGGCGTGCTCGGGGTCGGGGTTGCGGATGACGGCGGCGATCTCGACGAACTGCGCCGCCCCGGCATCCGCACCCGCCCCGATCATGGCGGGGAGGACCAGTGCGACGGTGCCGATCGCGAGCCAGGCGGACAGGTCCTGGCTGCGCGAGAGCTTGCCCTTGCGGTGGGCCTCGCGCAGCTGCCGGCGGCTGGCCTGCTCGGTGCGTTCCCCGCTGTCGCTGCTCATGACGCGCCGCCGTTCATCGGGTTCCGCCGATCAGCAGGCCCGTCGCCTGGTCGGTGAGGGCCCCGACGACGGCGGGCAGGGCGAGGATGACGCTGCCGGCGAGGAGGAACGTCAGGATGATCTTCAGCGGGAAGCCGAGCGCGAACGCGTTGAGGGCGGGGGCGACGCGGCTGACGAGCCCGAGCGCGATGTCGGCGAGGAAGAGGACGAGCAGCAGGGGACCGGCGATCTGCAGCGCGGCGACGAGCAGCTGCGACGCGGTGTCGACCAGCAGCTCGACCGGGCGGGCGAGGTCGAGCACCCCATCGACGGGGATCGCCGTGAAGCTCCGGGCGAGCCCCGCGAGGATGAGCTGGTAGCCGTTGCTCGCGAAGAGCAGGGCGAGGGCGATCATCTGGAACAGGCGCGTGAACTGGGCGCCGTTGACGTTCATCTGCGGATCGAAGGCCTGCGCGAGCTGGAAGCCGCCGAAGACGTCGATCAGGCCGCCGGCCGACTGCACGACCGCGAAGCACGTCATCACGAGGAACCCGAGCAGCGCCCCCGTGACGACCTGAGCGGTCAGGGCGAGGAAGAACGCGCCGGTGTCGAGGCTCTGGTAGCCCGGCGCCACCGTGCCGCTGAGGGCGAGGGCGACGCCGATCGCGACCATCGCCTTGATGCGGGCGGGGAAGGCGCCGTACGAGAACGGCGGGGCCGTGAAGACGAAGGCGGTCGTGCGGACCGCGGCCAGTCCCGTGGCCTCGATCCAGGCGAAGTCCAGCAGCAGCTGCATCTCAACCGCCCGAGAGCAGGTGCGGGATGCGGTCGAACATGGTGTGGGTGAAGGCGATCGCCTCCGCGATCATCCAGTGCCCGCACACGACGAGGGCGATCGCGACGGCGACGGCCTTCGGCACGAACGAGAGCGTGACCTCCTGGATCTGCGTGATCGATTGCAGGAGCGAGATGGCGAAGCCGACCACGAGTGCCGTGATCAGCAGCGGGGCGGCCAGCTTCGCGGCGAGCACGACGCCCTCCATGCCGATGTCGAGGACCGCTTCAGGGTTCACGCGTGCCCCCGTTCATCCGCCCGCTCCGTAGCTCTCCATGAGGGTGCGGAGGATGAGCCCCCACCCGTCGACGAGCACGAACAGCAGGATCTTGAAGGGCAGCGAGATCATCACCGGCGGGAGCATCATCATGCCCATCGACATCAGCGCCGCCGCGACGACGAGGTCGATCACGAGGAACGGCACGAAGATGACGAAGCCGATGATGAAGGCCGCGCGCAGTTCGGAGATCATGAACGCGGGAATGAGGGTGATCATGGGGACGCTCGCCGGATCCTGGGGATTCTCGGCCCCCGCGAACCGGGTCATCAGCGCGAGGTCCTCTTCGCGCGTGAACGACAGCATCCAGGTGCGCAACGGGTCGGCACCGACGCCGACCGCGTCGGTGAACGTCAGGGAGCCGTCGACGTAGGGCTGAACGGCGACCGTGTTGATCTCGGTCAGCACCGGCCACATCACGAACAGGGTCAGGAACAGGGCGAGGCCCGCGAGCACCTGATTGGGCGGGATCGTGGGCAGGGAGAGCGCGTTGCGGGTCATCGCCAGCACGACGAAGATCTTCGTGAACGACGACATCATCAGCAGCAGCGCCGGGGCGACCGACAGCAGAGTGATGCCGATGAGCGTCAGCACCGACGACGAGGGCGTGCCGTCGATGCCGTTGATGTCGACCGAGATGCCGCCGTTCGGCGGGGGTGTCGAGGCGGCGACGAGCACGAGCGCCCCGAGCGCGCCGCCGGAGATCACGCGCCCAGGGCCCGGCGCAGCACCTGTGCGGCATCGCGCGCGGTCATGGTCGCCGGGCGGGTGGTGCGGGCGGTGCGTGCAGTGCGTTCGGCGCGGGCCTGCGCGCGGAGCAGGGGCACGGGCGGTGCGAGAGGCTCGTCGCCCGCGACATCCCGGAGAGCCGGGCGGCCCGTGCCGACGCCGTGTGCAGCATCCGCCGTCGCGGGGTGCCCCGTCGTGGTGTCGGGCGACGGGTCGATCCGGTCGAGCATCGACACCCCGCCCTCGGTGATGCCGAGCACGTAACGGGCCCCGTCGATCTCGACCACGGCGACCTGGGCCTTCGGCCCGATGCCGCGCTTGGCGACGACGGTGATGTCGGCGACGGCATCCGAGCGCGCCGGTCTGGGGCCGCGCGCACGGCTCGTGCGCGACCCCGCGGCGCTGCCGCGCGAGAAGCGACGCTGCAGCACCCACACGATCGCGAGCACGACGCCGAGGGAGACGACGACGCGCAGCGCGAGCAGCAGATCGTCGATGTCAGGCCTCCGCGTTCTCGATGATGCGCGTGATACGAACCGCGTAGTCCTGGTCGACGACGACGATCTCGCCGTGGGCGATGAGCCGTCCGTTGAGCTTCACGTCGGCGGGGGCGCCGGCTGAGCGGTCGAGCTCGATGATGCGGCCCGGCTCGAGGTCGAGCACGTCGCGGACGGTCATGCGCGTGCGGCCGACCTCGACGGTCAGCTCCATCTCGACGCCCGCGATGCGCTGCAGGCGGCGCGGCGAGGCGGCGGCGGGATGCGACACGCGGACCGCGAGACGCCCGATGACCCGGGCATCCTCGTCGACGAGGTCGAACACCTGCGCGGCGGGGTGGGCGAACAGCGACGAGGCGTCGCCGATGCTCGCCTCGCCGAGCACGCTCGGCCCGAACGCCGTCGCCGCGGCGTCGAGCGCGTCTCGGAGTCGTTCGGACAGCGGCAGGCCGGCGTCCGCGCCGACGAGAGCCGACTCGTCGAGCACCACGACCGCGAGGGCCGCGCTCGTGTCGCCGACCGACGAGACGATGACCGCGTCGCCGGTCTCGCCCGCGCTCGTCCCGGGGCGGGCGGTGATGCGCGACGCGGTCGGCAGGCGGTCGGCGAACGCCGCCGCGGCTGCGGCCTCGTGGGTGGTGGTGCTGGTCATGGCGACTCCTCGGACAGCGCGGGGGAGAGATCGGATGCCGTCACGACGCACGCGAGGCGTGCGCCGTGCGACCCCACGGCGGCGGATGCGACGACGTGCTCGTCGACGGCGAGATCGAGGGGACGGTCGGCGGCGTGCGCGAGCGAGATGACGTCGCCGACGGCGAGGTCGAGCACTTCGGCGGGGCGGACGGCGCGCGGTGCGAGTCGCAGCGTCACCTCGACGGGCGTCTGCTCGATGTGCCGGCGGACGAGCCCCGGGTCGTTCGTGGCGCGCGGCGCCGAGGCGCTGTCGGACAGGCGCTCGAGCAGCGTCGCGGCGGGGAGGGCGATCGTCGCCGTCTCGGTGCGGTCGGCCAGGCGCATCGAGAACCGGGCCACGACGACGAGGTCCTGGCCGCCGACGACCTGGGCGAAGGCCGCGTTGTACTGCACCGCGCCGACGCTCAGCTCGCGAGGCAGGAGGGATCCGAGGGCGGTGCGGAGGTGGCCGAGGGTCTCATCCATGAGCGACCGGATGAGCGCCTGCTCGATCGCCGTGAGGGCGCGGGCCTCGGGCCGCTGCGAGCCGTCCCCGCCGAGCATCTTCACGATCCACGACAGCGCCGACGGCAGCGGGAACTCGATGACCGCGCGATCGTCCGAGCTCGCGTCGGAGCACAGCACGAGCGTCGTCGTCGGCGGGACCGTGGCGACGTACTCGTCGTAGGTCTCGAGGCTCACGCGTTCGAGGGCGATGTGCGCTCGCACCCGCGCCTTCGCGGCGAGGAGCATCGCCCACTGGCGCGCGAAGGCGTCGAAGGCCCCCGCCAGGGCGCGCGTGTGCTCGCGGGACAGCGCCGCGGGTCGCCCGAAGTCGTAGCGTTCCGGGGCCGCGGTTGCGGCATCCTCGGTTCGCACGCTCGGGGCGGTCGGCACGGTCTGCACGGCGGGGACTATCGGTCGCGTCGCGCGTCTGGTTAGCCCCGCGCTTCGCTGGGTGGGGGCGGGGGTGGGCGCGGGCGCGGGCTCTGAGTTGGGTTGGCAGCTTGTACCCAGTCAGAGTTCGGGATGGGGCGGGGTCTGCCAAGTGAGACCTCGAGGCACCGCGGGTTGGCGCGGGTTGGCGCGGGTTGGCTCGGGTTGGCAGCTTGTGCCCAGTCGGGGCTGGGGATGGGGCGAAATCCGCCAGGTGAGGGCTGGGGTGGGCGCGGGCTCTGAGTTGGGTTGGCAGTCTGCGCCCAGTCGGGGCTGGGGATGGGGCGAGGTCTGCCAAGTGAGCCCCCGAGGCACCGCGGGTTGGCGCGGGTTGGCAGCTTGTGCCCAGTCGGGGCTGGGGATGGGGCGAGGTCTGCCAAGTGAGACCCCGAGGCGCCTCGGCTTGGGTTGGGTTGGCAGCTTGTGCCCAGTCGGGGCTGGGGATGGGGCGAGGTCTGCCAGGTGAGGCCTGGGGTGGGCGCGGGCTCTGAGGTGGGTTGGCAGTCTGTGCCCAGTCAGAGTTCGGGATGGGGCAAGTTCTGCCAAGTGAGACCCTGAGGCACCGCGGGTTGGGTCGGGTTGGCAGTCTGCGCCCACTCAGCCCGAGCGAGGGGACGCGTTCTGCCAGGTGAAGGTCGTGCCGGGGAGTCAGCCGTCGTCGGCGGCGAGCGCGGGGAGCTCGCCTCGCACCTGGGCGTCGGCGTCCGAGAGCACAACGATGTCGACGCGGCGGTTCTGCGCGAGGGCCTCGGCGCTCGATCCCTCGGCGAGCGGTCGCGACGAGCCGAACCCCACGGAGCTGATGCGCTCGCGCGCGACCCCGCGTGCATCGACGAGGTAGCCGAGCACGCCGTTGGCCCGCGCGGTGGAGAGCTCCCAGTTGTCGGCGAAGGGCGCGATGGCGGGGCGGGCGTCGGCGTGGCCCTCGACCGAGATGAGGTGCGCGTCGGCGGCGAGCACGGCTCCCGCGGCGTCGAGCACGGCCCGGGCGCGGTCGCTCAGGTCGGTGCTGTTGGTGTCGAAGAACGTCTCGGCGCTGACGAGACCGATCGTGAGGCCCCGGTCGTCGATCGTGAAGGTCGCGGCGTCGCCCAGGCCCTGCTCGGCGAGAGCGCCCTCGAGGCGTGAGCGCAGGTCGTCGAGCGAGCTGTACTCCTGCTCGGCCGGAGTCGGAGCGGTCGGCGTCTCGACGAACCCCTCGCCCTCCTCCTCGACCAGCTCGGGTGGTACGACGACGCCCTCCGAGACGTCGCGGGTGTCGGAGATCTCCGAACCGAACCCGGTCGCGAGCGAGGCGCGCAGCTGCTCGAACTTCTCCTGGTCGACGTTGGACATCGCGAACATGACGATGAACATGCACATCATCACCGTGATCATGTCGAGGTACGACGCCATCCAGCGCTCGTCGGGGCCCTCGTGCGAGGACTCCATGACGCGGCGGCGACGCGGCGCGCTCATACCCCGGCGTCCGCTGGCTCGTCGGCCGCCGCCTTCGCCCGACCACGCCCGGGCTTGGTCTCGGGTGCGAGAGCCCGCAGCCGCTCGGCGACGAGCATCGGCGGGTTGCCCGCCTGGACGGCGAGCATCCCCTCGGTCACGAGCGTCATGCGGTCGACCTCGATCTCGGCGAGGCGCTGCAGCCGCGTGCCGATCGGCAGCCAGATGAAGTTCGCCGACAGCAGGCCCCACAGGGTCGCGACGAACGCGGCGGCGATGAGGGGCCCGAGCTGGTCGGGCTTGTCGAGGTACTCGAGCACGTGGGTGAGCGAGACGACCGTGCCGACGATGCCGACCGTCGGGGCGTACCCGCCGAGGGCGGAGTAGAAGCGCGAGGCCGTGCGGCGCTCCGCGGCGACGGTGGCGACGCGGTCCTCGAGCACGACCCGCAGGTCTTCGGCATCCGTTCCGTCGGCGATGCTCTGCAGGGCGTGGCGCAGCAGCGGATCCTTCTCGTCGGCCACGGCGCTCTCGAGGGCGAGCAGACCCTCGGCGCGTGCCTTCTCGGCGTAGCCCACGACGGTGTCGATGAGCGCCTCGGTCGATCCCTTGATGCCGACGAAGGCCCGCGGCAGGGCGCGCACCGCCCCCGCGGCATCCCGCAGCGTGCCGCCAGCGATGCCGATCGCGATCGTCGCGCCGAAGACCAGCACCATGGGCGCAGGCAGCAGCAGGGCGTTGAGGCTGGCACCCTCGAGCTGGATCATCGCCCACAGGCCGCCGAACGCCAGCAGGATGCCGATGAGGAGTGACGGGTCCATCAGCGCTCGCCCTCCGGTGCGATGGCCGGTGCGGTGGCCGATGCGGGCGCGGTGGCGGATGCCGCGGCATGGCCGAGGGCCGTCGCGAGCACGCGGGCGCGGAACTCGACGATGCTCTGGATGACGGCATCCATCGTCTCGGCAACCACGAACGTCGCCCCATCGACCAGCGTGAGGGTCGTGTCGGGGCTCGCCTGGATGCGTTCGACGAGGTCGGGGTTCACGGCGAACCGGTGACGGTTCAGTCGTGTCAGAACGATCATGTCGCCCTTCTCGTCGGTCGGCGCGCGGGGGAACGAGCTGTCGCGGGTACGACGGCTCCGAGGGGACTGTCGGCAGGACGCGGCGGTCGGTTAGCGTTGCGCCCGTGTCAGCGTCGTCGCCGCAGCCCCCGTTCTTCCGCCCCGTCGAGCCGCGGGAGATCCCCGACGACGACCACCCGCCCCTCGACATGCCGGCATGGATGGGGCCGCCCTGGCACGTCGCCCCCGTGATCGTGGCGCTCGACCGAGAGGTGGGCCGCTCGCCCGACACGGTCGTGTCGCTGGAACTCGTGCGGGTGTACCGCGAGGGTGTCGTGCTGCGGCTGGCAGTGCGCGTGGCCGAGACCGGCCGGCTCGCGCGGCAACGGATCTGGGGGTACCTCGATCGTGCGCACGGCCGGGGGCAGCTCGATGACCGGTTCGATCCGACGGGCCTGCGCTGGGGCGTCCGCTTCGCCGACGGGCGGACGATCACGACGCAGGACGATTCGCCGTGGGCGCGCGGCGACGTGACCGACGCGCAGGTCGAGGGGCCGGTTCTCGAGGGGCTCGGTCGGCCGCAGGGTCACGCCGACAGCTGGGCGCGCGAGTTCTGGGTCTGGCCGACACCCCCGGTGCCGACGTTCGAGGTCGGCGTCGAGTGGCCGGCCCGCGGCATCCCCGAGACGGTGACGCCGCTCGACGCCGCTGCGCTTCGTAACGCAGCTGCGCGAGCGCACCCGCTGTGGCCCTGACCGGCCGCGCGCGCAGCTCCACAGAAACCGGCGCGCTCGGTGCCGCGCGGGCCGCGAGGCCGAACCCGCAGGAAATCTGAGGAGTTGCGGGCCGCGCCCGCGCTCAGCGCTTGAGGTTGGTCAGCTCCTGCAGCACCTCGTCGCTCGTGGTGATGATGCGGGCGTTCGCCTGGAATCCGCGCTGCGCGACGATGAGGTTCGTGAACTCCTGCGAGAGGTCGACGTTCGACATCTCCAGCGCCCCGCTGACGAGCCCGCCGCGGTCGTCGGTGCCCGCCGTGCCGACGTCGGCCGCGCCCGAGTTGGCGCCGGCGCGGTACTGCGACGACCCGGCCTTCTCGAGCCCCTCGGGATTGTCGAAGGATGCGAGGGCGATCTGAGCGAGCACCGATGTCGCTCCGTTGCTGAAGGCGCCGACGAGGCTGCCGTCGGCCGACAGCGTGTACGACACGAGGCTTCCGGGCGCGCGCCCGTCCTGACCGCCGAGCTTGACGGTGCTGAGGTCGGCGTAGCCGGTGATGGCCGAGAGGTCGACCGCGACCCCACCCGAGGTGATCGTCGCGGGCGTCGTCGTCAGGCGTCCGTCGGTGAAGGCGAGCTGCGTCGTCGCGGTGCCGTCGGTGACGTCCCAGCCGCCCGCGGTTCGGGTGAAGGTGAGTGCGAGCTGGCGGGACTCGCCCTGAGCGTCGTAGACGGTGACGTCGCGGACGAGCTTCTCACCGACCGCGGAACCCGAGGGCAGGTTGCCCGTCACCGCGGCGGTCGTCGTCGCGCGCCCGGGCGAGGTGGCGCCCACCGGAAGCGCGATGTTGCCGACCGGTCCGCCCGTCGGCACGACACCGTCGACGGCGCTCCAGCCCTGCACGAGCGCGCCGTCCTTCGTGGTCAGTCGACCCGCGGAGTCGAAGCCGAACGAGCCGTTGCGCGTGTACAGCGTCTCGGCGCCGTTGCGGACGACGAAGAAGCCGTCGCCCGCGATCATGAGGTCGGTGGGCACGCCGGTGGCCTGCTGCGATCCCTGCGTGAAGTTCGTGCGGACCGCCGCGACCTGGGTGCCGAGGCCGACCTGAGCGGCGTTCGTGCCGCCGGCTCCGGCCTGCGCGGCACGGGAGTTCTGGACGATCTGCGACAGCGTGTCCTGGAACTGCACCGAGCCCGCCTTGAACCCGACGGTGTTGACGTTGGCGATGTTGTTGCCCGTGACATCGAGCATGGTCTGGTGCGAGCGGAGGCCGGAGATGCCGGCGTAGAGCGAGCGGAGCATGGAGTGTCCTTCGGTGTGGGGCTGGCGTGGTGGTGGGGGTTGCCGGAGTGGCCGTGGTTCAGGATGCGGATGCCGCGGGCGGCGCGGCATCCGACACCGCGATGCCCGAGACGACGTCGAGCGGAACCGCCGTGCCGCCGATCGTCACGAGCGGCACGCCCTTCTCGAACGACACCTGCGTCACGCGACCGCTGCGAGTCGTGCCGTCGGCGTCGACGTACGAGGCCTGCTGGCCGACGAGCGCGGCGGCGGTCTGGCGCATCGTGAGGGCGAAGTGCTCCGACGAGGTCGTGGTGAGCGCGACGAGCTGTTCCATCATGGCGAGCTGCGTCGTCTGCGCCATCATCTCGTTGGTGTCGAGCGGAGAGCTCGGGTCCTGGTTCTTCATCTGCGCGACGAGCAGCTGCAGGAAGACCTCGGAATCGAGGGTCTGCTTCGGCGCGGGAGGGGCGGATGCCGCGGGCGTGGCACCCACGACGCCGACGGGCGGAACGCTGGTCATGGTGATTCTCCGATTCAGGCGTAGAGGTCGATGCGACCGGCCTCGAGGGGCGCGGGGCGGGCTGGGTCGTGCGGGAGTTCGGCGGGAACAGCGGGCGCATGACCGGGACGCCCGCCGCGACCCGGGTCGTCGGGGGTCTGCTGCGGCGTTCGGTCGGACGCGCCGCCGTCCGAGGTCTGGCCGGCCGTCCCGCCTGCTCCTCCGGCGTGCTGGGCCGGAGGCGGAAGCGTCGACGCCCGTGACGGATCGTCACCCGGGGTCAGGCTCACGGACGAGAACGGCGCGAGCACGGCGAGCTCGCGGCGCAGATCTCCGAGGACCGCCCGGATCGCGTCGTGTGCCGCCGCCGTGCCGGAGGTCAGCTCGACGGTGACGGACGACCCGGAGATGTGCGCCGTGACGGTGATCGGCCCGAGGCTTTCGGGCGATACCCGCAGCACCATCGTGTGCCGGCCCGGCTCGGCCGCCACGAGGGAGAGGACGGGGCCGCGCAGCTGGGGCGCGAGGGGCGGCGTGGCCGGCGCGCTGCTCGGCGCGGGCGACGCCGATGCGATCGTCGCCGGGGGCGGCAGGGGAGCCGCCGGTGCGGACGCGGGGTGCGGCAGCAGTGCGGATGCTGGTGCGGATGCAGGTGCGGAGGCTGCGCCGCCCTGGCTCGTCGCAGCCGTCGACGACGGCGTGACCAGCGCTTCGGCTCGCGGGCCGTGCGGCTTCTCGAACGTGTCCGCAGCCTCCCGCGCGGCCGTGAACCCCGCGGTGCTCCCGAACCCCGCGGTGCTCCCGAGCGCCCCTGTGCCCGTGGCGTCCGGACGCCCGGCTGTAGCCGTTGTCGCCTCCCCGGCCGGTATCGGCCGCGCCATCACCGTCGCCGTCGGCCCGGTCACCGTCGCCGCGGTCACTACCGTCGCCGAAGCTTCGGTCGCTGGCGTCACGGTCGCTTCAGGTACGGTCGCTGGCGTCACGGTCGCTTCAGGCGCGGTCGCTTCCGCCGCGGTCGCTTCGGGCACGGTCGCTTCCGTCGCGGTCGCCGTCACGGGACCGGTGACCGAGAGCCCGGCAGCGCCCGCCGAGCGCAGCACCACCCGCCAGCAGGTGCGTGTCGCTGATATGGACGAGGACGTGACCAGCGGGCTCATGACGACCGAAACGCACGGATGCCGCAGGGTCGCGAGGCTGTGTGGAACC